>JAJPGT010000110.1 GCA_021325655.1 Pseudomonadota bacterium | reverse complement strand
GACGCCTTCCTGGACGGCGCGCGCGAGCTGACCACCACCGATGTGTTGCGGCGCGTCCGCTCGATCCGGCCGACGAGCGAGGTGAAACGGGACGAGATCGAGGAGCTGCGCAAGTGGGCACGCGAGCACCTGGCCATCGACGCGGTGCGCGGCGAGCCCGCCGCCGTGGGCGAGCGGCTGATGGAGTTCTAGACGGAGGCACCGGATGAGCAAGTACCTCGTCTTCGACCAGATCTGTTTCCCTGATCGGCAGCTGCTCCTGGCCGCGCTCGCCGACCTCGGCTACCGCGAGGTCGAAGAAGGAGAGGCGCTGCCCCTCTATGGCTACCAGGGGGATCGCCGCCCGGAGACGGCCGAGCTCGTGGTGCGTCGTCGCCACCTCGGCCCGGCCTCGAACGACCTCGGCTTCGCCCGGACGGAGCACGGGTACGTCCCCGTCATCAGCGAGTACGACCAGCGGGTGCTCCACGGTGGACGACTCCTGCCCAAGCTCCGCGTGGCCTACAGCGAGCGCGTCGTCGCAGCGGTCACGCGCCGCCTGCACGGCACCGCTCGCCGCACGGTCGAGGGCAGCGTGGTCAAGATCAAGGTTCGCTTCTGAGCGACGTGGTGCTATGCCAGAGATCGAGTTCACCATCGACCCCGAGACGGGGAAGCTGGAGCTGCACGTCAAAGGCATCGCCGGCCCGGCCTGCGACGACGTGGCCAAGCTCGCGAAGGAGCTCCTGGGCGAGCCCATCCACGAGCGGCAGACCGCCGAGTACTACCTCCGGCCCCAGGTGCGGCCGCAGATTCGGCCCAAGGGCGGCCAGTGAGCGAGCTCACCTGGATCCTCGATCCGACGAGCGGGGAGCTGGTCGTCGAGGGGCTCACGGCGGAGGAGGCGTCGGCGCTCGCCGGCGACCTCCTCCCGCCGGCCCGCGCGGTCAACTGCGCCCGCCCGCTGAGCACGGCGCCGCTGCCCGCGGTGACCGCTCCCGACAGGCCGTGCGTGCGCGTGGCGCGGATCTACCACGGCTCGGTGGTCGACGGGCCGGGGCGGCGCAGCGTCTGCCAGTTCCAGGGATGCGAGCGATCATGTCCGAACTGCCACGTGCCTGAAACCCATCCCCTGGGTGGCGGGGCCTTGCTGCCGGTGCGCGACGTGCTGGCCGCGCTGCTCGACCCGGCGGGCACCCCGCGCGACGGGGTGACCATCTCCGGTGGCGAACCCTTCCTGCAGCCGCGCGCCTTGCTCTGGTTGCTCCAGGAACTGAAGGCGCGTCGCCTCCACACCGTCGTCTACACCGGGTACACCCTCGAGGCGCTCGCCCGCCGACGGGAGCTCGAGGTGCAGGCGGCGTTGCGCCTCACGGACCTGCTGGTGGATGGGCCGTACGTCGCGGCGCTGGCCGACGGCGCTGGCGAGTGGCGCGGCTCGCGCAACCAGCGGCTTATCTCCAACCCGGCCAGGGTTCTCGCCGCCGACGGTGGGCACCTCCGGAGCGCGCACCGGTGATCGCCGCCCGCTGCTGGTTCGGCCCCTGTGCCCAGCCGCCATCCTTCCGCCTGGTCCCGTCCGATCCCTCGCTGCTGCGCCCGGAGGCCTGCCGGACCCACCTGGGCGAGCTCATCGCCAGCACGCTCGAGAGCTATAGCCTGGAGGCGCTCACGGTGGAGCTGATCCCACCCGGCTCCCTGATCGAAGGCTTTCGTGAGGAGCCGCAGCCAAGGATCCGCCACCAGCGGCGCGGCCGCTTCACGGGCATGCAGGAGGTGACGCGCCCTGACTGCGGACATGGCCTCCTCGTGGCGATGTACCGCTACCGGGTGGGCAGTCCGGAAGCGATCGCCCGGGCGCGGGAGATCGCGATGGCCCAGCCCTGCCCGATTTGCCGGGAGCACTAACCCCCACGCCGGCACCAATGGCTGCGGCGCACGCCGCAGCACAGGGTGAGACGGCTTGGCTACCAGCTCAGGGAGGGTCGCGCTTCGACTGCCGGAGCGCGGCCCTCCCTGGCGTATCCAGCCAGATCAGGGAGACGAAACCATGGACACACCAAGCATTGCCGAGCGGCTCGGTTCGCTGCTGCAGCCCACCTGCTCCCCTTCAGCAGTCGCGACGAGCTCATCCGGGAGCTGCCGAAGGCTGGCTGTTCGACCTGTCCGACCGGTGTCAGCGGTGACGCGGTGCGCCGCACCACCGGCCGCGCCGGGAAGGCCGACCAAGGTGGACGCGTGAAGCTGGGGATGGCGGGCGTCAACACCCGGCCGCTGATGCGCGCGGCCGACCCGATGGTCGGCATCGCGGGCAACTGGGGCTCGACGCTGCGCCCGCACGTGGAGCGCGTCGTCGCACCGGGGCCCGGCATCAGCCAACAGCGGCTCGGCGACCATGCCACGCTACACGCGTGGCGACACGCGTGCTACTTCCTGGATGACACCGACGCCACGTGCCCCGGCCGGCAGATGGGCCGGATGGGCTACCGCCCCGGCTTCCGGGAACTGTGCGCCCCGGAGACGCGGCGCCTGCCGCTGTTCCTCGACTCGGCAGCTTTCCGTGAGTTCACTGGCGGCGCACCGGCCTGGTCGTCCTACGACCGGTATCGCGAGGCGATCGAGCTGATGCGGCCGGATGGCGTGATGGCGAAGGATGTCGTCGGCAACCAGCGCGCCAGCCTCGAGGGCTACGAGCGCATGTCCGCCGACGGCTTCGCCGCCATCACCATCCCCATCTGGCAGGTCATGCCGGCCTGGGTCAGCGGCCTGTCGGTGGAAGCGAACGCCCGCCTGGCGTCGCGCGATCCGGTGCTGCGCTTCTCCTGCGATCGCTCGCCCCTAGTGGCGCTCGGCGGACTGAGCCAGAGTCCCTGCCGGCGCAGCGAGCGCCACCGCTATCTCGAGGTCCTCTGCCACGCCTTCCCCAACACCCAGTTCTGGGCGCTCGGCCAGGCCAACCCGGTGGTCGTGAACGGGCTGGGCTGCGCCGGGCTGCTCCACCGGGTCTTCGTGGACGGCAGTTGGTGGATCCATGATGCCCAGGCGGAGGTCTTGGCTGTACTGGAGGACGGCCTGATCAAGACCATCCGCTTGACGCGCACCGGCGCCCGCAGTTTCTTCCCGCTGTTGTCGGCGTACGCCGGGCTGTGGACGTTCCCAGGACCCCCAAGGTGCCGACCGACCTGGAGGACATGGACGCCCGGCTCGAGTTGCGGCGCCGCCTCGCCTCGGCGCAGCTCGACCTCTTTGGACCGCGGGAGATCGCCTGATGGAGCCGATGCCCACGAGCGGCGCAGCGGCCCCCAGCCGCCACATGGGAGCGGTGAGCACGGCGGGCGCGGACCGCATGGTCGGACGCCCGTCGCGCTTCGTCTTAGTGGGCGAGCGGCGGAGCCGGCGGGCGATCCATCTGGGCGCCCATTGGACGGATGGGCGGCTATGCGCCAGGACCCTCCATGAGGCGCTCCACGGCTCGGGGATCGATCCCGCGAGCGTGGTCTTCGTCAACCTGTACCACGACGAGCCCGCCGACCGCGCGCCTTGCGCCAACGCCGTCGAGGCGATGCGCTCCCTGGCCGCGGCCGGGGCCTGCATCGTGGCGCTCGGCCGCCGGGTCCAGGGTGCATTGGCGCGCGCCGGGGTGGCCCACGTCGAACTCGTCCACCCGGCGGCCCGGGACGCGATCCGCGCCCGGGCGGCCTACCGGCAGCACGTGGCCGAGGTCCTTGGCCGCTGTTGCGCTCCCCCCGGACCCGATGCGGCCGGCGCGGCCGAGCGGGTCGCAGTAGTGGCCGCCGCACAAGGCGGCGAGACCGATGCACGGAGGCATTAACCATGAACGATCCCACCGATCCTGGCGACCGCCAGGGCGACGATCGCGCCGATCGCCGCGGGCAGGACGGTCCGGCCCGCCGGGCGTATGCGCCGGACGGGGAAGCCCGGCGCCCAGCGCAGGTGGTCCGCATCGCTTTCTCGAACCCCGGCGAGTTCCTGGCCGAGCTGCGGCAGCGCGGCCCCAATCTCGAGCCCATCGTGCGCGTGACGTTCCGTTGGACAGCGGATGCGAACGGGGCGCCGATCAGCCACCTGACGCTCCTGGCCAGCTACCTCCGGCAGGTGGGCGACGTGGTGACGGTCGTCCAGCTCGCGCGCTACGTCGGCGCGGTCTGGAGCGGGGCGGCCGACCAGGCCTCGCAACGCTCCGTCGACGGGGCCCAGAAGTGGCGCGCACTCCTCTGCCGCGAGGCGGAGGAGTTGGGCTTCGAGGTGGGCGCCGGGGCCTACGTGGAGGAAGGCACCACGTGAGGCCCCTGCCCCCAACAGCCGGGGGCGGTGCGGCGACGGCCAGTGCGGCCGCGTTGCCAGCCGCGCCACGCCCGAGGGCCGAGGTGCCGACCGTCTCGGCGCGTCAGCCGGCGGCGTACCCCCGGCACGTGATCCTCAGCCTCGGGGCGGGCGTGCAATCGACCACCCTCGCGCTCATGGCCGCGCGGGGCGAGATCGCGCGGCCGGCGGCGGCCATCTTCGCCGACACGGGCTGGGAGCCCCGGGCCGTCTACGAGCACCTGGCCTGGCCGATCGCCGAGCTGGACGGCAGCCTGCCCGTGCACGTCGTCCGCAAGCAGCACCGCGACGGGGCGCCGGCGAACATCCGCGACGACGTACTGGCGGTCGTGCGCGGCACGCGAGCGCGGGCGGCCACGCCGCCGGTCTACGTCAAGCAGTCGGTCGAGTTCAATCCTTCGCCGATTCCTGAGGTGCAGCGGCGCTTCGAGCGCCACGCGGGCGGCCGGGCCAGCTTCGTGGTGATGCCCCTCTTCGCCCGCGACTTCACCGGCAAGGTCAGCCCGCTCCGGCGCCAGTGCACTGGGGAGTACAAGATCGCGCCGATCGTGCAGAAGGCGCGCGAGCTCATCGGCCGCCGTCCCGGCGCGCGCTCCGGCCCGACCTGCGAGATGTGGATCGGCATCAGCGCGGACGAGAAGCCGTCCCGCTGCCGGGAAGCCGGCGTGCGCTCGATCACCTACCGCTATCCCCTGCGCGAGCTGGGGCTGACCCGCCGGGACTGCGAGGCCTGGCTCTGGGAGCATTATCGACGCCGGGTCTCCAAGTCGGCCTGTTTGGGATGCCCGTACCACAGTAACGCCTACTGGCGCGACATGAAGCGACACCGCCCCGACGAGTGGGCCGAGGCGGTCGCCTTCGACCGCGAGGTCCGGCTGCTGCCGATGGTGCAGGGCGAGGTCTACCTCCACCACTCCTGCGTCCCGCTCGACGAGGTGGACCTGCGGACGGCCGAGGACCAGGGCCAGCTCTCGTTTGCCGGCGCGCTGCTCGGTCCCGCGGACGACGCCGACCTCCCCGACCCATTCGATCAGTGCCACCGGCGAGGGTGGCCCGGTCCAGCAGCTGATGGCGCCCAGAATACGCCGCAGGCCGGCGCTGGGGTTCTTCGCGGTCGTCGTCGAGGACCCGCAGCGCCGGGCGATCGACCGGGTGCTGCTGTACGCGGCGGAGACGACAACGGAGGCCGAGGAGATGGCCCGCGCCTCCTACCTGGCCGACGGGAAGCCGCCACTGCGGTACCGCTTCTCCGCCCGGCCGATCAGCGAGGTGAGCCGTCCGGGCGACGCGCCGGACCGCGTCATCCTCCGCCGCCTCCCTGCCCGGGAGCGCTGAGCCCAGCGGAGCCGGGCAGACCGACGGAGCGCCGCCCGCCCAGACCGACACACGCGGGCGCTCCGGGACCACGCGACACCAACCCAGACCCCACGGAGGCAACCCTATGGAGCTCACCGTCGACCAGTCCGCGCTCAGCCGCGCCCTGCGGCTCGTCGCCCGCGTCACCCCGACGCGGCCCACCCTGCCCATCCTCCAGATGGTGCTGCTCGGCGCGGAGTCCGGTCGCCTGCGCCTGACGGCGACCGACGCCGAGCTGGCGATGACTACCGCCGTCGCGGCCGAGGTCGCCAGCGAGGGGCGGGTGGCCATCCCGGCTCGCCTGCTCGGCGAGTACGTCGCGCACCTGCCGGCCGAGCCCGTCCGGCTGTCTTTCGACCCGGCGCGCACGCGGTGGCGCGCCGCCTGCGGCCCGTTCGTCGCCAACCTGGCCACGGCGGACCCGGCGGAGTTCCCCGCGTTCTGGACGACAGACGACCGTTCGGCGGTCGACCTGGAAGCGGGCCGGCTCCGGAGAGCAGTCGAGCGCGTGGCGTTCGCTGCGGCGCGTGACGAGAGCCGGCCGGTCCTCTCGGGGGTGCTGTTCGACTTCGGCCCTGAGGGCCTGACGCTCGCGGCCGCCGACGGCTTCCGGCTCGCCCGGCGCTTCGGCCGCGAGGTCAGCTACTCGGTCCTGCCGTACGACGGCGAGCTGCACGCGCGGGTCTTCGGGGACGCTCGCAGCCGGCTCAACCTGCTGCTTGGCTGCGTCGACAACAGCGCGGCCCGCCGCGCGATCGCAGCCTCGCTCGACGAGCGCCGCTGGGGCTACGCCTACCCCCGCCCGCCGCAGCCCGCTGGTAGCTGGACACCGGCAACGGGAGGAACAGCGGCCAGGTGTTGCTGGGCAATGCGACCCGAGCGGAGGGGCTACGCGGGGCGTTCGTCACCTCCTGCGAGCTGTGCCGGGCGCTGCCCGCTCCGAGCCTCCAACGGCCCGACCTGCTCGACGCACCGCCCGCGCCGCGGCCGATGCCGGACTGCGCCGAGGCCGTCATCGCCGGCGAGCAGGGACCGACCGTGAACCAGGGGGGCGCCGCGCTCGCGGCGAGCTACGTCGAGAAGCTGCTGACGGGGACGTGCCGCTGGATGGCGTCGTACTTCGACTTGGGCGACGGCATGCTGCGCTGCGTGCCCGCCGAGCCGAAGACGGTGGCCGCCATCGCGGGGTTGCACGTCAACGCGGTGGCGCCGCCCGCTCGGCACGGCTGACAGCCGAGCGCCGCGCCACGCGACCCACCACAGGAAGGGAGCCGTGGGGGCTCCCCTCCGCCTTTCGTGAGGTGATGAGATCGCAAGACCCGGGCGCGCTGCGCGCCGAGCGCGGTCGGCGGCGGAAGCCGCGGTCGAAGCCGATGCCCGAAGGGCAGCTCGCCTTGTTCGGCACGTAGACCGGGATCGCAAGAGGCCGGCTCAGCGGGGCGGGGATCCTCCCCCTATCTGTATGAACCGGCCTTTTTGTTTGCCCGCAACATCCGGCGGGACACCGCCCTGGTGGGATAGTGTCGCGATGTCGCCCTCACTTGAAAACGTCAGGCCCCGCCATGGGCCATCCTCGCCGGCGGGTCCGCCTGGTCGTTCCCCGGTCGCAATCGAGGCACGCTCGTGCCAGTCGCCCACAACCGGTAGGCGGTGCCCCTCCTCACGAAGCTAGCGTGAGCCGGTCTGCGTCCCATTGCCGATCGGACCCGACCGTAGCCAACGGCCCTAGCGCTTTTTCTGCATATGTGCTATTTCGCTGTACAGCGAAGAAGGTGGAGATTTACTCAGGAGCTACCGCCATCGACCTCGCCCACCAGGTCAGCCAGGCCCTCGCCTGGCTGCCGGACGTGGAGATCCGGTCCATCGACGCCGAACCGTGCGCCGATGACCACGAGTACGACTTCGCCATCGTCGGCGAGGTGAAGGGTCGTCCCGTCCGCTTCCTGGTCGAGGCGAAGGCGAGCGGCTACCCGCGCGACGTCCGGCAGGCCATCTGGCGGCTTGCCGAGGCACGTCGGTTCGAGCAGCCGGTGGCGGACGTGCCGCTCGTCGCCGCGCCCGCCATCTCCGAATCGAGTCGAGCGCTGCTGCGGCGGCACAAGATGGGCTACTGGGACGCTGGCGGGAGCCTGTACCTCGAGCTGCCGTGGGCGCTGTACCTGATCGAGCGGCCGGTCCCGCCCGGGCGCTCCCGCATCGTCCGCAGCGTCTACCGGGGGAGCGCGGCCCAGGTGCTCCACACGCTGCTGCTCGAGCCCGGCAAAGCCTGGCACGTCAGCGAGCTGGCCCAACGCGCGCGGGTCTCGCTCTCGACGGTGCACCAGGTCTGCACCTTCCTCGAGGCGCAGCTCTGGATGGAGAAAGAGGGGCGCGGGCCGCGCGCTGTTCGGGTGCTCCGCGAGCCGGGGGCGGTGCTCGACGCCTGGGCGGCCGCCCATTCGCTCGCAGGCTATGAGGCCCACCGCTTCCACCGCTGGACCCGCGAGCCCCCAGACACCCTCGAAGAGCGCGCGCCGGGAAACGACGCGCCCCGCGTTGAGCGCCAGCATGCGGAGCAGGTCGAACTCGCGCGCCGACAGCTCCACCGAGGCGCCGCGCACCCAGACGCGGCGGGCTGCCAGATTCACCGTCAGCTCGCCCAGCCGCAGCTCCCCCGGGGCGGCCTCGTCGCGGCGGGAAGCGTTGACGCGCGAGCGCCGGAGCTGCGCGCGCACTCGCGCCAGCAACTTGCCGGTCTGGACCGGCTTGACCACGTAGTCGTCGCCGCCCGCGTCCAGACCGACGATCTTGTCCACTTCCTGCCGCCGGGCGGTCAGGAACACCACCGGCGCCTGGCTGAAGGAACGCAGGCGCCGGCACACCTCCACGCCGCTGAGATCTGGCAGCGCCACGTCCAGCAGCACCAGATCGGGCTCCTCACGAGTGGCGGCGTTCAGCGCCTCGGCGCCGCTCGCCGCCACCTCGACGCTGTAACCCTCCTGCCGCAAGATGAACCCCCAGCGACTCGGAGAACAGCGCGTTGTCTTCCACCAGCAGGATGCGAACGGTCACTCCTGCCTCCGTCCGCGAGTATAGCCCTGGCTCGCGCGGCCAGGCCGTTATACCGACACAGTGAGTCGACCGCTTCATCGCTTTGCTCGGCGCAGCCCACGCCGCCCCACCCCCGGGCACCTCGGTGCCCATGGTGAGGGCCACCTAACTGGCTCGATGGTATACTCGCCTGGCCCGACCTCCCATCGACGGCGATCGCGTCACCGTGTGCCCATCACTCGAGTATCCCCCGCAGCAACGCCTCACTCTCACCACTCCCAACGGCGCCGCCGCGCGGGCGACACGGGCGCTGGTGCTCTTTCGCGCCGTTCTCGGCGATGAGCCGGGCCAGGCGCTGCTGGCATTGCTCGACGCGCTCCAGGACCCGTGCCCGGACGGCGACGCTGTCCGCCAGGCCTACGCTCGACTGT
Source organism: Pseudomonadota bacterium (assembly GCA_021325655.1). Classification (GTDB taxonomy): domain Bacteria; phylum Chloroflexota; class UBA6077; order UBA6077; family JAJPGT01; genus JAJPGT01. The sequence continues at coordinate 2,981 of JAJPGT010000110.1, read as the reverse complement.
TCAGCACGCTCGCCGAGGAGCGGGAGCTGGACACGGCAGCGCTGGCCGGCAATGCCTGCCAGGCGCACCTGCTGCGCCGCCTGCTCCACGACGAGAACCCGTTCAGCCGCAAGGCCCAGGTCGCTCCGTTCTCCTCACTCGGCCCGGCGCTGGTTGAGCAAGCGCGGCGCGACCTGCGGCGGCTGCAGGCGCTGTATTCCCTGGACGTGGAGGACCTCGCGGCCCGAGCAGCCGAGGCGTGCGGCGAGGCGGAGCCGTTTCCCTCGCTCAGCGGCCTGGCCCCGCTGCGCGTCGCGCCGCTCCCTCCGGTCGTCCAGACGCTTCTCGAGTCCGAGACTGGTCCCAGCAGGTAGAAGCGCTGGCGCAGCACTACGCCAGCGCTGGCTCGGGCATCTTCAGCCGCTTCGTCGCCTTCCGCTGGACCCGCCGCGGCGGCGAGGGCCACCTGGAAGGGGTGGCGCACCCAGACCCGGTGAGCCTGGACGAACTCGTCGGCTACGAGGGCGAGCGCGAGCCCGTGGTCCGCAACACCGAGCGGTTCGTCTCCGGCCTCTCCGCGAATAACGTCCTGCTCTACGGCGACCGTGGCACCGGCAAGTCGTCCACGGTCAAGGCGCTGCTCAACGCCTTCGCCTCACGCGGGCTGCGGCTGGTGGAGGTGCCAAAAGAAGCGCTGGGCGACTTTCCCCGCCTCATCAGCCTGCTGCGCGGCCGGCGCGAGCGCTTTCTGCTCTTCGTCGACGACTTGTCGTTCGAAGAGCACGAGACCGAGTACAAGGGGCTCAAGGCGGTGCTAGAAGGCAGCCTGGAAGCGCGCCCGGAGAACGTTCTGCTGTACGCCACCTCCAACCGGCGCCACCTGGTGCGTCAGCGCTTCTCCGATCGCGACTCCGCTCCTGACGACATCCACCCCGGCGACACGGTGGAAGAGAAGCTCTCGCTGTCCGACCGCTTCGGGCTGCGCGTGCGCTTCCTCGCCCCGGACCAGCCGCGCTATCTCGCGATCGTCGCCGCGCTCGCGGCCCGACGGGGAATCACGCTCCCGGAGCAAGAGCTCCACGAGCGCGCGCTGCGCTGGGCTGCCCGCCACGGCGGCCGCTCGGCCCGCACCACGCGCCAGTTCGTCGACTACCTGAGCGGCGAGCTGGCCCTGCCCTGAGCTGGCACGGCGATACTAGGCTCACTCCGCTACACTTCACCCACGGCGGAGAGCGCGGGGCGCCGCGTTCCGCCCCTCAGTCAGGCCAGGAGCATCCCGCGGTGAGTGAGACGCTGCATCGAGCGAAGCCCCCGGCTGCTTTGGCCCTGGCTTCGTCGCCGCCGCGCGCCGCCACCCATGTCCCCAGCTCGCGCCAGCGCATGCTCGCGCTGCTCGCGGTCGGCGCCGCCACGGTGGTGTGGGGAACCGGGTACCTCTTCACCCACCTGGCGCTTCCCGAGGTGCGCCCGTTCACGCTCGCCAGCCTGCGCCTGCTCCTCGCCGCGCTGGCGCTGGCGCCGCTGGCCCTGCGCGACGCGCGGCGAGCACCACGGCCACTGCGCGTGCCCTACCGGCCGCTCATCGCGATGGGCTTCTCTGGCGTCGCCCTCTTCTACGCCGGGTTCAACGCCGGGCTGCTCTACGCGCCGACGATCGAGATCGGTCTGATCTTCGCGATGTCCCCGGCCGCCACCGCGCTGATGGCGGTTCTCTTTCTCCACGAGCAGATCAGCCCACTGCGCTGGCTCGGCATCGCCCTCTCGGTGCTCGGCGTCGCGTTCATCACCCTGGCCGGATCGGGCGGGTCGGGCGCCAGCCCGCTGCTCGGCGGCGTGCTCGGCATGCTGGCGGTGCTCGGCTGGAGCACCTACGTCACGATCGGAAAGTACCTCGATCCGCGCTTGCCGCAGACCATCGTGACCGCGGTCGTCACTGCCGCTGGCGTGGCGCTGCTGCTGCCGTTCTCCGCCGCGGAGGTCCTGGCCGGCCAGCAGGGCGCCATCTCGCTGGGCGGCTGGCTGCTCATCGGCTACTTGGCGCTGGCGAACAGTGGCCTGGCCTACCACCTGTTCAACCTGGGGCTGCGCTACCTGGGCGCGAGCGAGGCGCAGACCATCCTGCAGCTCAACACCGTCGTCGCGGTGCTTGCTGGGGTGGTGGTGCTCGGCGAGCCCCTTACCTGGATCGAGGCGGCAGGCGGCCTGGCGGTCGGCGTTGGCGTCTGGCTCGCCACCCGCGCTTGCTGGCGCGCGTTCTCCTGACCGGGGCCGTGCTCGTGCGGTAGCGGACTCTGTCTGTAATCGGCAGCAGCGCCTGCACCGTGAAGAGGCGTGGCTGGCGCCGGCCACGCCTCTTCGACCAGCGTATCAGACCCTCAGGAGCGACTGCTCGCCACGGCTGCCTCCGCGCCGGCGCCGGCCTCGCCGCGGAAGTAGGGCATCACCTCGCGTGCGATCAGCTCCATCGACCGCAGCACGTCGCGATGCGGGATTCCGAAGGCTGTGAGCATCATCAGGTGAGTCACCCCGAGCTGCTCGTAGTGCTTGAACCGCCGCACCGCTTTCTCGGGTGTTGTGATCACCGGGTCGTCATAGGTCTCGTACACGTTCGACAGGTCGATGTTCAGCGAAGCAGGGGTGATAACCCCACCGCGCACTTCCGTCTCGACGTCCTCGCGCTCCTGGAACCGCCGGTTCGGGTCGGACCCATAGAAGGCCATGTAGTGGGTCCAGTGGCGGAAGCAGTACTCCACGTAGCGCTCGGCCTCCTCCTCCGTCTCCGCGATGTAGACGCGGCGCAGCAGCCCGATATTGGGCTTCGGCTGGCCGTACTCCGCCAGCGCCTTGTGGAACTCACCGAGGGTGATATCGACATCGCCATGCGGGGCAAAGCAGCCGTAGTTGGGGCTGGTGAGCAGGTTGGCTCCCCTGGCCGCGATCGCCCGCACTCCCTCCAGACTCTGCCCCGAAATCCACAGCGGCGGGTGTGGCCGCTGGTACGG
>JAJPGT010000013.1 GCA_021325655.1 Pseudomonadota bacterium | reverse complement strand
GCGGTGGTTGACCACCTCGTCCATGAACGCGTCCGGGTGGTTGGTGACCTCGTCGATGAACGCCTGCGGGTGATTGGTTACCACGTCCATGAAGGCGTCCGGATGGTCACGAATGAAATCGACGACCATCGACGGGTGGTTGGCCACGAAGTCCTGAACCACATCCGGATGGCGGGCGGCCCAGCTCGCTGAGGGCTGGTCGGCAAACGCCGTCCCAGCGGTGGTGAGCACAAGCAGACCGGCTGAGCCGACGATCTGCATCAACAGGTGCTTCGTTTGCATTGGTCCTCCGTAGTCCGTGCCTCGCTTGTTGGTAGTCCAGGCCTGACTTTCCTGGTTCTACCGCTTTCAAGTGCAGACCTCGGGCCACGAAGGGCTGCCTTGTGTTGTTCCTCGGTGAATTGTTTGTAAACCTTTTGGATGGTGTTACTCCTCCATTGGAAGCTTACTCTTCAGCTCGCCTACCACCACCCGATTGCCGGCGACGTCCACGATCTGGTCGGCACGCACGTAGCGGTCGGTGTCAAACAGGTTCGGGCCATCGACTTTGATATAGCCGATGCGGATGAGCCGGCTGCGGAGCGGCTCCGGGACCTCTGGCTCCGGCAGGTCGCCGCTGAAGGCGCGCGCGGTCGCGCCAACCAGCCCGGGTGTCGTCTGGACCTCGTTCCCCTGCGTGGTCGCCGCTTGGGGATCGCCCATGTTCACCGCTTCCACCGTGCCGATCCGCTGGCCCTGGGCGTCGACGACCTCCATCCCTTCGCGCACCCGCTCGATCAGTGAGGCGCTGCGCATACTCCCGGCGCCCCCAGGAACGTTCTCGTTCACCATGCCTCCTTCGGCCCCGGCACCTGCTCGCGGCTCGCACCGCGCTGGCCACTCCAGAGCCTGCTTCTCCCCAGCGGGTGCAACCTCTATGCCAGTTGCCAGAACGGGGTGGGAGAAAATGTGCCACGGGACTGTACGATATCGTACAGTTAGAAGGAGCCCTGGTCAGGAGCGCGGCAGTGCGATACCGAGTGGGCGAGCTGGCCCGGCTCAGTGGGGTGAGTCCCCGGACGATCGATTTCTATACTCAGCAAGGTCTCTTGGAGCCGGTGGCGCGTTCCGAAGGAGGGCACCGCTTCTACGATGACGACGCGCTGCGCCGCGTTCATGCCATCAAGGCGCTGCAGGCAGAAGGGTGGTCGCTGGAAGCGGCGCGCGCCTACCTGGCCGCCGCCGACACCGTGTTGGAAGTGCTCCCGCGCGCAGAGCAGCTTCGGGCCGACCTGCGCCGGATTGAACAGGAGGTTGAAGCGTTGAAGCCGCGGCTGGCCGCGCTTCCGCCCGGCTCGGAGGCCCGGCCGCTGGTCGAGCGAGCGATGCAAACGTCCATGTTGTGCGCGCTGGGACTAGCGCACGAGCTGGCGGCGCTGCTGGCCGGCTCCTGACGCTGGCTGTTCGGAGTGGACGCGCCTGGGCCTACCCAGGCGCCAGGTGATGGGTTTAAGGAGGCTTGCCGTGTTCAGCGGCAATGCAATCAAGACGGTACTGCTCCTCGGGGTCCTGACGGGCCTGCTGCTGCTGATCGGCGACCTGCTCGGTGGCCGCGGCGGGATGCTGATCGCGTTCGTTTTCGCGATCATCATGAACTTTGGGAGCTACTGGTTTTCGGACCGGATCGCGCTGGCGATGGGCGGCGCCCGCGAGGTCTCCTACCAGGAAGCGCCGGAGCTGCACGAGCTGGTAGCGGAGGTGGCGCAACTGTCGGGGATGCCGATGCCACGCGTCGCCATCGTTCCGGCGGACGCCCCGAACGCGTTTGCAACGGGGCGCGATCCGAACCACGCGGTGGTGGCGGTGACGACGGGGATTCTGCGGCTGCTGGATCGGCGCGAGCTGCGTGGGGTGCTGGCGCACGAGCTAGGCCACGTGCGGAACCGCGACATCCTGGTAAGCGCCATCGCCGCGACGATCGCCGGGGCGATCACTATGCTGGCGCACATGGCCCAGTGGGGACTGATGTTTGGCGGCTACGGCCGGCGCGACGACCGCGAGAGCGGGGGCGGGATGCTCGGCGCGCTCCTGATGGTCATCCTCGCCCCCATCGCGGCGCTCATCATCCAGATGGCGATCTCCCGCTCCCGGGAGTACGGCGCGGACGAGACCGGGGCGCGGACGGTGCATGACCCGGAGGCGCTCGCCTCGGCGCTGGAGAAGCTGGATGCTTACTCGCGGCGCATCCCGCTGCCGGTGAACCCGGCCGTCTCGTCGCTGTTCATCGTCAAGCCGCTGACCGGCGACGCGCTGGCGAACCTGTTCAGCACGCACCCGCCGACCGCGGAGCGAATCGCCCGGCTGCGCCAGATGGCGTACAGCGGCCGATACTAACCCCGGTTTGTCCCTGGTCGCCCTGACCCCCGGCCCCCCGCTCCCAATGGAGGGAGCGGGGGTGGCGTGTGGTGCGTACGAGGGGAGGGTCAGACTCCACGGCAAGCCGACAGGCCAGACGTGAGCAGCCCGTTACCCGCTCCGGGCCTACGCCGTGGGGAGGCGGAACCAGAATGACGAGCCGCCCAGAGCCGACGGCTCGACCCCTACCTCGCCGCCCTGCGCCTCGACGAGTTGTTTGACCACCGCCAGCCCGATGCCCGTTCCCCGATCCTGGGAGAGCCGCGCCTCCGGGGCACGATAGAACTTCTCGAACACACGGCTGGCCATCTCGGCGGGCAAGCCCGGCCCCGCGTCTTCCACGCTGACCCGGACCGCGCGGTGCTGCCGGACGGCGCGCAGTACAATCGGCCCGGGCACCGCGTAGCGCAGAGCATTCTCGATGAGGTTATCCAGAATCTGCCGCATTCGCTTGGCGTCCGCGCACACCTCCGGCAGCGCGGTGTCGGCCTCCACCAGGAGCTGATGGTCGCCGGGGTGGCCGCTATGGCGGACCGCGGCCTCGCGCAGCATTTGGGTGACGTCCATAGGACCAAGGTCCAGGTGCAGCTCACCACGCTCGATCCGCCCCAGGTCGAGCAGATCGTCCACCAGACGCACCATCACCTGTGCGGCCCGGTTGATCTCGCCGATCACCTCGCGCACCTGCTCGGGAGCAAAGGGCCGGGCCAGCAGCAGCTCGCTGTAGCCGTAGACGAGCGACAGCGGAGTTCGCAGCTCGTGCGAGACTGTGGAGAGGAACTCGTCCTTCAGATGCGCCAGCTCACGCACCGCCTCCGCTTCTGCCAGCCGCTGCGCCAGCCGCGCCTCGCGCAGCGCGGCGGCGGCCAGCGCGGCGAGCGACGCCAGCCGCCGCTCGTCCTCGGCCGAGAAGGCATCTACCCGGTGGCTCAGCACGATCAGCACCCCGAACGGGCCATCGGAGTCCGCCAGGGGCACGCCGAGCCAGCTTCTCAGCCCCTCATCGTGCGAGCCGCCCGGATTCCAGGTCCGTGGATCAGCCCGTGCGTCGGGGCAGCGCAACGGCCGCCCCTCCGCCAGGACGACCCCAGTCAGCCCAGAGCCAAGCGGCTGCCGCGTTCCCGGCCCCTGGTTCAGCACCCCGCGGGCCGCCACCACCACGATCTCCCCTCGCTCTCGATCCGCCAGCGCAACCCGGGCCAGCCGCGCGCCTGTCAGCTCCAGGGCGGCATCCAGCACCCGCTCCAGCCGGGCATGCAGATCGAGCTCACCGCCGATCGCCAGCGCCGCCTGGTACAGCGCGCGGGCCTCCTGCTCCGAACGACGGAGCTGCTCTTCGAGCAGCTTGCGCGCGCTCACGTCCGCGTTCGTCCCCCGCAGGACCAGCGGCGAGCCATCTGCGGCCCGCTCCAGCCGAGCCCGGTCCTGGATCCAGACGACCTCGCCGGACGGTTTGACCCAGCGATACTCGATATCCATCGTCTCGCCGTGCTCGCGCAGCACGTCGTGCGCCTCCAGCACCCAGGCCCGGTCATCCGGGTGCAGGTGCTTCACGAACAGCGCGTCGTCCTCGTACCAGGCTTCCGGCGGATAGCCCATCACTGCCGTCACGTTGTCGCTGTAGAAGGTACAGACACCGGTCGGCCGATGCGGTTGGGTCATGTCTGTCTCGTAGACCGCCTCCAGCAGCGACGCGGTGAGCGCCCGGAAGCGGGCGTCGGACCGGCTCAGCTCCGCGCTCAGGCGCGCCAGCTCGTCGGCACGGGCGCGCTCCGCGACCTGCTGGAGCGCCAGCCCCACGTACGTCGCCAGCTCCTCCGCCAGCCGCTCGTCGGCAGGGCGGAAGGCGCGAGCCCCGCGGCGCTCGGCGACCAGGACGCCGCGGGGCTCGTGGCCCGATACGACCGGGGCGCAGAGCAGGTGGTGCGGCGCCGTCAGGGCGTCATCCGCGGCGAGGCTCTCGCCGCGGATGACGCGGCGCTCAGCAAAGGCCCGGCCGACCAGCCCCTCGCCCGGGACCACGGGCGGCTCCAGGATGATGCCACCGGGATCGTCGAGGAGCGCGCGGTAGCGGAGGAGGCCGTCGTCGTCGAGCAGCGCCAGGCTGCACCGATCGGCCCCGAGCACCTGGCAAGCGGCGCGTGCCACGCGGCCGAGCGTAGTGTCCAGGTCCGAGCCGGCGGCGAGCGCCTGGAGGATGCCAGCCAAGGCGTCGGCCCTGGCACGAAGACGGCGCCTCGACCGGGGCCGTGCTTCGCGCTGCGTCACGCTCGGGACTCCCTCTCGCCCTTGCACGCTATCGATTGGGAAGTATACGGCCATCAGCATCGCGACAAGGAGTGTTCGCCCGCGACCGGCAGAGCCAAAGCGCCCCGAGGCGATCGGGCCCCTGAGCGCTCTCCGCCAGCCCGATCGGGTATCGCCCTGGGCGTGGGAGCGCGTGGCGGCGGAGGACTAGAGTCCGTCTCGCCGGCCCGGAGCCGGCCGTGATAGATTGGAGCGCAACGGCCGTTCGGTGTGGCCGACGGTTCGGGAGGGGCGCGTGAGTATTACCGAGGCGATCCGCCGGGGGGAGGCGCCTCCGGCCGTATCTGGCAGCAATGAGCTGGCTACGCTGCGCTCGATCGAGCAGCGCGTGCTCTGGCTGGCGACCGCGATGATCCATCACGCGAACTTCGTCCGGCCCAACCCTGATAAGACCAAGGTGGGCGGGCACCAGTCGTCGTCCGCGTCTACCGTATCCATCCTGACCGCGCTGTTCTTCAAGTACCTGCGGGCCGGGGACCGGATCGCGGTGAAGCCCCACGCCGCGCCGGTGTTCCACGCCATCCAGTATCTGCTGGGCAACCTGGATCGCCGCTACCTCACCGAACTGCGCGCCTTCCACGGGCTGCAGCCCTATCCGAGCCGCACCAAGGATCCGGACAACGTCGACTTCTCCACCGGCTCGATGGGGCTGGGAGTCGTCGCGCCGCTGTTCGCCGCGCTCGCCGAGCGCTATCTGGCGGAGCATTTCGGGCCGCGGCCGCCGCGCCGCTTCGTCAGCGTCTCGGGCGATGCCGAGCTGGACGAGGGCAGCGTCTGGGAGGCGGCCGCCGACGAGGCGGTGCGCGGCGTGGGCAACGTGCTGTTCATCATCGACCTGAACCGCCAGAGCCTGGATCGGGTTGTCCCCGGGGTGCGCGCCGCCGGGCTGGAGGCGATGTTCCGTGGCTGCGGCTGGCACGTGCTGGAGGCGAAGTACGGCCGCCGGCTGCAGGAAGCGTTCACGCTCCCCGGCGGGGAGGCGCTGCGGCGTCGGATCGACGAGATGGACAACCAGGAGTACCAGGTGCTCATCCGCCGGCCGGGGGCCACGGTGCGCGAGCGCCTGGTCGCCGGCGCGGGCAGCTACGCCTCGGACATCCGTCGGGTGCTGGACCAGTATCCCGACGACGAGCTGCCCTCGCTGCTGGCCGACCTGGGCGGCCACGACTTGGCGGAGCTACTGGACATCTTCGCCCACGCCGATACGGTGGACCAGCCAACCGTGCTGTTCGCCTACACCATCAAGGGCTGGGGGCTGCCGTTCGCCGGCGACCCGCTGAACCACTCGGCACTGCTCACCGAGGCGCAGTTCGAGGCGCTCCGTGAGCGGTTCGGGATCGAGCCCGGGCACGAGTGGGACGCCTTCCCGCCGGACTCGCCGGAAGGACGCGTCATCCATGAGGCGGCGGAGCGGCTGCACGAGGATCGCACCCCGAAGCCGCCGGCGCTGGCGCCCGACGACGTCCCGGCCCAGATCGGGCTCGCCGTCCCACCCACCACCTCCACCCAGGAGGCGTTCGGCAGCCTGATGGCGCAGCTCGCCCGGTTGCCCCGGGTGGGCGAGCGCATCGTCACTACCTCGCCCGACGTCACCATCAGCACCAATCTGGGCGCCTGGGTGAACCGCGTCGGCGTGTTCGCACTGACGCAGCAGCCCAACTATGAGCCGGATGCTACCCGGCTGCTGAAGTGGGAGCCGGGGCCGAAAGGCCAGCACATCGAGCTGGGAATCTCAGAGATCAACCTGTTCCTGCTGCTCGGCCAGCTCGGGCTGACCCATGAGCTACTCGGCGAACTGCTGCTCCCGATCGGGACGCTGTACGACCCGTTCGTCTGCCGTGGCCTGGACCCGCTGTTCTACTCGGTGTACGCGGGAGCGAAGTTCATCTTCGTCGCCACCCCGTCCGGCGTCACGCTGAGCCCGGAGGGTGGGGCGCACCAGTCGCTGTTCACTCCGTCCATCGGGATGGAGCTGCCGCACCTGGTGCTGTACGAGCCGGCCTTTGCCCGTGAGCTGGAATGGGTGCTGCTGGAAGCGCTGCGCGCCCTGTGCGATCGCGAGCACGGCTACGCCAGCTACCTGCGGCTGGTGACCAAGCCGGTGGACCAGTCGCTCATCCAGACTGCGCTCCAGCGGCTGGGCGAGGCGGAGCTGCGCCGTCAGGTGCTCGCCGGTGGCTACCGGCTGCTCGACGCCCGGCTGGATGGTGGCCCGAGTGATGGGCCGCTGGTGCAGATCGCGGCAGCCGGGGCGATGATCCCCGAGGCGGTCACCGCGGCGCGGCTGCTGTGGGACGAGGGGGTAGCCGCCAACGTCATCAACCTGACCAGCGCCGACAAGGTGTACAGTGCGCTGAAGGCGAGCCGGCTGCGGGCGGTGCGCCAGGGCCTGGCCACCACCGAGATCGGCCACCTGGGCGAGCTGATCCCGCCCGCGGAGCGGCGCGCCCCGATCGTGAGCGTGCTCGACGGTGCTTCGCACACCCTGTCGTTCCTGGGCGCCACCTTCGGCGTCCCGCAGGTGCCGCTCGGGGTAGACGAGTTCGGCCAGGCCGGGCAGCGGCTCGAGCTGTACCGCGAGTACGGGATCGACAGCGACAGCATCGTCAACGCCGCGCTGCTCGCGCTGGAGCTAGCAGCCGCCGCTCGCTAGCCGCGCCGCCTCGCCGCGCAGGTGAGCCGCGCCGTTACCCCTGCTGTGCGGCCCCGGCGCCGCGTGCGGGGCTGCCTGTCCGTCGCACTGCCAGCATGGGGCGAGCGGCGTGATCTGACGCGCCGGCCAGCGGACACACTCGCCCGTCATGATCCAGGGCAAGGTAGGCCCCACTCGAGTCCGGGCTGAGCGTCACCGATGCTCTTGACAGGGCTGGATGCTGGTGGGATACTCCCGCCCGGTTCGCCGGTGTGCGGTGGTCCCCCGGCGCCGCCGCGGCGGGTGCCTCACTCTGGTGTCGGGAGGATAGCGATGTCGATCAGTGTCTCGCCGATGACTCTCCGAATGGCCACGCTTCTCAGTGCAACGGCGATGCTCCTCGCTGTTCCCACCGCGGCGTTCTCTGCCCCCGCGGCGCAGACCGCCGAGAAGTGGTGTGGAAACGTCCACATCGTCTTTTTCCCGGGCGGGCCGGCCGGAGGAGTGTTCGCCAACAACGTGTACAACGGGGCGAAGCAGGCGCAGGCTGACCTCGGGCCGAACGTGGACTACGTCTTCTCCGACTGGGATCCGCAGAAGATGATCCAGCAGTTCCGCGAGGCCGTCGCCACCAAGCCCGACGGCATCGCGGTGATGGGGCATCCGGGCGACGAGGCGTTCGACCCGCTGATCGACGACGCTGAGTCGCAGGGGATCATCGTCACCAGCCAGAACACCACCCTGCCGAAGGCCGAGGCGCAGTACGCCGCCAAGGGCTTCGGCTACGTTGGCCAGGACCTCTATGGCGCCGGCCACGCCCTGGGCGCCGAGGCGGTCAAGCGCTTCGGGCTGAAGAGCGGCGACCGGGCGATGGTGTGGGGGCTGCTGTCTCAGCCGACCCGCGGGCTCCGCACCAAGGGGGTGCAGGATGCGCTCACCGAGGCGGGACTGACGGTAGACTACATCGAGATCGATGCTGCGACCAACAAGGACCCGGCTGCCGGAACGCCGACGTTCACCGGCTACGTCTCGTCGCACCCGGACGTCAAGCTGGTGGTGACCGACCACGGCGGCCTGACCGCCACCGCCGAGACCTACCTGCGGGCGGCGGGCAAGCAGCCCGGCGAGATCCACCTGGCTGGCTTCGACCTGTCGCCGGCGACGGTGACGGCGATCAAGGGCGGCTGGACCGAGCTGGTGATCGACCAGCAGCCCTGGCTCCAGGGCTACCTGCCGATCCTCCAGATCTGCCTGACCAAGGTCTACGGCTTCTCGGGCCTGCACATCGACACCGGTGGCGGCTTCGTGGACAAGAGCAACATCGACTTCGTGGCGCCGCTGGCGGAGAAGGAGATTCGCTAGCGCCCGACTTTATTCGGTTCGCTGCGCGCGCTCGCGCGGTCTCCTTGGCGGGGCTGCGCGAGCGCGCGGGGCGGCTGCTGACAGCGCACAGGGGAGCGGGCGTGGACAGCTTGCTGCGTCTGGCCAACGTCACCAAGACGTTCGGCGACATCGCCGCCATCTCCAGTATCGATTTCGAGGTCGGCCGGAACGAGATCGTGGGGCTGCTGGGCGACAACGGAGCTGGCAAGTCGACGCTGGTGAAGATCATCACCGGCTATCACCACCCGGACCCGGGCGGCGAGATCTACTGGAAGGGCCAGCGCCTGCCCCGCCTCTCGGTCCACCTGGCCCGCGAGCTGGGCATCGAGGTGGTGTACCAGGAGCGGGCGCTGGCGGAGCAGCAGTCGCTCTGGCGCAACATCTTCATGGGCCGCGAGCTGGCCAGCCGCCTGGGTGTGCTCGACGTGCCGCGGATGCGCGCCGAGACCAGCGCGCTGATGACCCGGACGATGGGCTTCACCTCGGCGGCGGTCTCGCCGGACGCGGTGGTGAAGACCATGTCGGGTGGCGAGAAGCAGGGCGTGGCGATCGTCCGGGCGCTGTACTTCCAGGCCGAGCTGATTATCCTGGACGAGCCAACGATGGGCCTCTCGGTAGCCGAGACTCAGAAGGTGCTGGGCTTCGTCCGCCAGATCAAGAGTGCTGGCAAGTCCTGCATCTTCATCGACCACAACATCTTCCACGTCTACCCGGTGGCGGACCGGGTGGTGATCCTGGACCGCGGCCGGGTGGCGGGCCAGTTCCGGCGCGAAGAGATCTCGCTGGACGAGCTGCTGGCGAAGCTGCACCACGTCGCGGAGACGGGAAGTCTGGACTGATGGACGCCAGGCCACAAGGAGCGAGCGAACGGTGAGCTTGATTTCCAGGCGCGAGCCACGCCCCCTTGCCCCAGGCGCTCGCCAGGCGCCTGCTGCTGTCTTCGCCCGGCGCTATCCGCTGCAGATCGGCATCGTCGTCGTCGCGCTCATCGTCTGGCTCGTCTTCCTGATCGGCTCTCCGCGCACGTTCCTGTCGCGGGAGATCTACCAGGCGTTCATGTCCACCACCCCGTTCTTCGCCCTGATGGCGCTGCCGTTGACGCTGCTGGTGGTGGCGCGCGAGATCGACCTGTCGTTCCCCTCCATCATGGCGTTCGGCATGGTCGCCTTCTCCTCGGTGATGGCGGCGACCGGGAGCCTCACGCTCGCCTTCCTCGCCGCGCTGCTGGCCGGAACGTTTGCCGGCTGGCTGAACGGGGTCATCGTCGTCCGCATCGGGATTCCCTCGCTGGTGGCGACGATCGGGACGCAGTTCTTCTGGCGCGGGGTGGTGCTGGTCGTCACCGGCGGCAACGGGAGCGGCCTGTCGGCGACGAAAGGGTCGCTGCTGTACGCCGCGCTGGTGGGGCGCGTCGGCGGGATCGTCCCGATGCAGATGCTCTGGACTATCGCGGTCGCCGCGCTCGTCTGGTTCGTGCTGAATCGGCACCGGCTCGGCGCCCACGTGTACCTGGTGGGCGACAACCCGGAGAGCGCCCGGCTGATGGGGATCAACGCGGACCGGGTGAAGCTCATCGCGTTCGCGGCGATGGGGCTGGCGGCGGCGTTCGCCGGGGTGGTGGTGAGCCTGGAGGTGCTGTACTTCTGGCCCACGCTCGGCGACGGCTACCTGCTGAACACGCTGGCCGCGGTGTTCCTGGGCGGCACATCCGTCTTCGGCGGGAGCGGGAGTGTTTTCGGGACGTTCGTGGCCTCGTTCATCATCGGCGCGATCAACGCTGGCATCGTCGCCATTGGGCTGACCGGCTTCTGGACACAGGTCATCTACGGGCTGATCATCGTCATCTCGGTATCGCTTCAGGCCTACCTCGGCAAGAAGCTGGCGTAGCGGCCGCGGTCCCCGCCACGGCCGCGCCGCGCGCCGCGCGTCGTGGAGGCCACAGACCACGAGCTCGCCCTCGAGTCGGGCCGCCAGCGCCGCGTCCGACTCGCCGAGCTCCGCCAGCGCCCGCTCGATGACATCCACCGCCTCCACCCACCGGAACAGCGCCGCGTAGGCTTCGGCGACCTCGAGCGCGATCTCAGCGCGTTCGCGTGGATCGGCGGCCAGCCGCAGCGCCTCCTCCAGGCGGACGCACGCCGCCTCTCGCCCCGCGCTCGCCTCCGCCCGCGCTACCTCGCGCAGGACGCCGACTCGCTGATCGGGTGAGGGCGGCTCGGCCAGGGCGCGGTCCAGCAGGCCGGCCGCGACCTGCGGTGCGCCGCTCGCCATCGCTGCCTGCGCGGCCTCCTGCAAGCGCGCCAGCACCCAGCGATCGCCCGCCGGCCGCGCGCCCACGAGATGCGCGGCAACCTGTCCCGCCGGGGCCCCAGCGGCGTGGAGCAGGCGGGCAGCGGAGCGATGGGCCGCGTCGCGCTCATCGCTGGCCAGCGACGCCTCGAGCGCATCGCGGACCACCGGGTGGATGAAGCGTGGAGGGTCATCGGCCGCCAGGACCTCGAGACGAACGAGGCCGGCAGCCAGGCGCGTGGCGTCCGCCATCTCCACACCGGCGATCGCCGCCGCGTGGCGCAGCTCGCAGCCGTCCCCGAGCACGGCCAGCACTTGCGCCAGGCCCAGTGCGCGCGGATCGAGGTCCCGCACGCGGGCGACCACCCGCCGCGCGATCCCCTCGCGCCCGCCAACCAGCAGCTCGGCCGGCTGGAGCTCGGCCAGCGGCCGCTCATCGAGCCCGACCGCCCGCAGCAGCTCGGCCAGGTAGAGCGGATTGCCGCCGCTCGCCGCCCAGGCCGCCGCGCACAGCGCCTCGCTCGCCGTGTCACCGAGCGTGGCGCGGACGATCGCGCTGGCGGCGCCTTCGCTCAACAGCGCCGGGCGCACGACCGTCTGCGCCTCCGTGCACAGCGCCAGCAGCGACGCGCCCATCGCGGTCGGCGCAGCGGGCCGGAGCGCGACGAGCAGTGCCAGCGCCAGCCCCTCCAGCCGCGCCGCGAGGTAGGCCAGCCAGCGCAGCGAGGGCTCGTCCGCCCAGTGCGCGTCATCGACGGCGAGCAGCAGTGGCCGGCGGGCTGCGAGGTTGGCGGCCAGCCAGTACAGGCCGTGCAGAACGGCAAACGACGTGTCATAGGCCGACGCCTCACCGAGCTGACCGAGGAGCAGCGGCCGTACCGCGGCGGCCGGCCCGACGAGCAACGCCTCGCGCTCGTCCGCGCTCGCGTCGGCGAGGCGTCGCTCGAACAATTGCCGAACCACACCGAACGCAAAGTCCGCCTCAAGCTCCGACCCACGGGCACGCAGGGTCTCGTGGCCACGTTCTTCTGCCCGCCGGCACGCCACCTCTACCAGCGACGTCTTGCCAATACCTGCCCGGCCCTCGACCACGAGGATCCCGCCGCGCTCCAGCAGCACCTCAACCGCGGCCAGCTCGCGCTCGCGCTCGAGCAGCTTCTCCATGAGACCAGCTTTCTATCCCGCGATTTGCCGGGCGCCGCTGTCCAGATTTCCTACTGCCGAGGTGGGTGAACCGCGCGGATATGGTAGACCGCGTGGCATGAGCCCGGCACGAACGAGCGGCAAGGATATCCGAGGGGTGAGCTACCATCCCGCGCCGATCAGCCGCCTGCCGCAATCCGTGCAGCGATCAGGAAGACATGCACCGCGTCGGTACAGCGGCACTAGCGCCCCGCCTGCCTGTGTCTGCTGGGAGCTCGCCGTGGCCCGCGTGCTACAGTGCTGGCGGGAGTGGAGCGGTGGCGCAGGAGCAGCCCTGGCTGGAGCGTCTGGACGCGGCGCTGGCGGCGGCGCGCGAGCAGCGGCGCGTTGTCCTGGTGGACTACCTGAAGCCGGGCTGAGCGGGCTGCCAGGCGCTGGATACCGTGTCGTATCCCCACCCAGCCGTCGCGGCCGAGCTACGCGAATTCTTTGTCTGCGCCCGGGTGGACATCACCGCCGACCGCGGCGCGGCGCGCCAGGCTCGGGTGCTCTGGACTCCCACGCTCCAGTTCTGGAGCCGCCACGGCATCCCGCTGCGGGAGTCGGTCGGCTTCCTGCCGCCGCTCCTGCTGCTCCAGCAGCTTCGGCTGGCACGGGCGCTGGACGCCCTGCGCTCGGCGCGATTCGACCAGGCGCAGGCGTTGTTCCAGCAGGTGGCCGAGACCGAGGAGGCGCGGGAGCTAGCGCCGGAGGCGCTGTACTGGGTCGGCATCGCTGGCTACCTGCGGGACCGCGATC
The DNA here is from genome assembly GCA_021325655.1 of Pseudomonadota bacterium. GTDB lineage: Bacteria > Chloroflexota > UBA6077 > UBA6077 > JAJPGT01 > JAJPGT01. The sequence goes on along the minus strand of JAJPGT010000013.1, from coordinate 7,782 downwards.
ACGCGGCGCTGCGTCGCGCCTGGCGCCCGCTGCGGGAGCGCTTCCCGGCCAGCTCCTGGGCCGCTCGCACGGAGTACTCGGACCCGGAGGCCGGGGAGTGAGGGACGCGCTCGATCCCTCTGCCTTCAGGAGCGCTGTCGGGCGGCTGGCCAGCTCGGTGGTCGTCGTCGCGGCGCGCACCACGGAAGGGTTCCGCGGCCTGACCGCGAGCAGCTTCACTCCGGTCTCCTGGGAGCCGCCCCTGGCGCTGGTGTGCGTGGACGCCTTCTTTCGCGCCCACGACCTGCTAGTCGCTGCCGACGCCTTCGCGGTGAGCATTCTGTCCGACCGCCAGGAGTTCCTGGCCGAGCGCTTCGCCGGCCGCGGTCCGGGCTCGACCGGCCGCTTCGAGGACGTCCCGCACGACCTCGCCCCCTCGGGGGCGCCGGTGCTGCGCGGGGCAATCGCCTGGCTCGACTTCCGGCGCGTCGTCAGCTATCCGGCCGGCGACCACACCATCCTGCTCGGCGAGGCAACCGCGGCCCAGGAGGGCGGCGGCTCGCCGCTGCTGTACCACGCCGGCCGCTACGTCCGACTGTCCAGGTAGCCTCGCTCTCTCCGCCAGAGGTCCAGGGAAGGGCTGAGGTGCCGCGGCGGTGAGCCCCGAGCTACAGTGGCCCCGCGCCGGCTCAGGCGCTGCCGGCGGGATTCGCTGGCAGCGATGGCGGCTGCGCCTCGGCTAGGCGGGCGAGCAGGCCTGCCTCCACGCTCGGCCACTCGTCATCCAGGATGCTGAAGTAGACGCTGTTGCGCACCACGCCGTGGCGCACCAGCATGTGCTTGCGCAAAATGCCCTCCTCGCGCGCGCCCAGGCGGGCGATGGCGGCGCGCGAGCGCAGGTTCCGCTCATCGGTCTTGAGCTGCACCCGCATGCAGCCGAGCGTTTCGAAGGCGTAGCGCAGCAGCAGCAGCTTCGCTTCGGGATTGACGGCGGTGCTCCAGGCCCAGCGGGCGTACCAGGTCCAGCCGATCTCGATCCCGCGATGCACCGGACGGTAGTCCAGGTAGCGCGTGCTGCCGACCACCCGGCCGCTCGCCAGGTCGACGACCACGAACGCCAGCGTGAGCCCAGTGGACTGCTCTACGAGCGCGGCCTCGATCCACGGCTCCACGTCCTTGGGGGCGAGGATCGGGAGAAACATGTAATCCCAGATGCGCGGATCGCTCAGCGCGGCCGGGACAAGGTCGGCGGCGTGCTGCCGGCCGAGCGGCTCCAGCCGAACGAAGCGGCCGGTCAGGGTCACCGGCTCCAGGCGGGGCGGGCAGGGGCGAGTACGTAGCTGGCTCATCGGCTCTCCGACGCGGATTACAACTGAATCGGCTTGATCGCCCGGGCGTAGGTCTCCACGTCCAGGCGGAAGCTGTCCGGGTTCGTCCCGCGCGCCTCGGCGAGGTAAGCGGCAAGGAGCTGGAGCGGCAGGACCGCCAGCAGCGGCGACAGGAGCTCGGGCGTCTCGGGTAGCGGGAGGCCGGGTGCGTCCTCCGCGCCCCGGGGCGGAAGGCCGATCCAGTACAGGCCGAGCCCGATGCCGCGCACGGCTGAGGCGATCTCGGCGGCGCGGTCCTGGAAAGGGCCGGCCGGGTTCACCAGGATGAGCTGATCGCCGGGCTCCAGGCCAACCAGCGGCCCGTGCAGCAGCGTCTCCAGCGCCATGCCCTCCGCGGTGACGTAGGCTGCCTCCTTCGCTTTCAGCGCCCCCTCCAGCGCGGTCCAGCCATTCAGCCCGCCGCCTGTATACACCAGGCGCGTCGCGCGGGGTAGCGCCTGCGTCCAGGCGCGGAGCGCGCCCTCCTGCCGCAGCACCTCCCGCGCCTGGTCCGGCAGCGCGGGCAGCGCCGGGCCGAGCTCCGCCGCGCCCAGGCGCGCGGCGAGCTGAGCGAGCACGATGAGCGCCCCGGTGTAGCTGGCGGTGTGGGTGGAGGATTGCTCCTGCGGGACGGTGAACAGCACCTGGCCCGGGCCGGCCAGCGGCGAGCCCTGGCCGGTAATTCCCAGGCACCAGGCGCCGGCCGCCTTCGCCCGCTCGACCGCCTGAACGGAGTAGCGCTTCGTGCCGCGGTGGCTGATAACGATGACCGCGTCGTTCGGACCGAGCCCAAAGGGGTACACTGCCAGGTCTGGGCTGGCGACCGCCCAGGCTTCGCGCCCGGCGGCGCGCAGCAGGAACGCGCCGAGCTGGGCGGCGTGATGGCTGGTGCCGATGCCTGCCAGCAGCACCCGGCGCGCCCCGGCCAGTCGTGCCGCCACCGTGTCGAGCGCAGCGGAGTCCTGCGCGAGCAGCGCCTGCCAGTCGCTCGGCTGCCGCTGAATCGTCCTGTAGAGCGCGGAGCGAGTGATCGCTTCCGCCATGGTCCACCTCTCCTTCCTGGGCTGAGCGGATCCGAACCGGGCGCCCGGTAACGAAGCCCGGCGATAGACTGCTCTGGCTGCCAGCATGGACGAAAAGTGGACCGACGCAAAGGGCCACTTTGCGGCAAAATGCCCTAACCACTTGGAGGGCTGAGGTGGACCTTCCGCTCCGACTGGACCGGGCGAGCGGGGAGCCGCTGCAGCGCCAGCTCGTCGAACAACTGCGTGCGGCGATGCTCGGCGGAGCGCTCAGCGCGGGGGCGCGGCTGCCGTCGACGCGGGCGCTGGCGCGGGAGCTGGGCGTCTCGCGGAACCTGGTAGTCGCCGCCTACGATGAGCTGTACGCTGACGGCTACGTGGAGGGACGCCACGGCTCTGGCACCTACGTAGCGCGCGACCTGCCGGTGCTGCCCCGGCCGACGCAGCCGCCGATTCGGGCGAGCTTCCGCTGGCTGCGCGCTGCGGAACCGCCGGAGCTACCCACTGGGGACGGGCCGGCCTGCGCGATCGCGTTCCGCCTCGGCCAGCCCTCGGTCCAACCGCTGCCACTCGATGTCTGGCGCAGCGTCTGGCGCGCCGTCACCGACCGGCTCCCCCCATCCGAGTACGCCCCGCCGGGCGGCGATCCCGAGCTGCGGCTGGCGGTTGCGCGGTACCTGGGCCGGGCGCGCGGGCTGCCATGCCGTGCCGAGGACGTGGTGATCACCGCCGGGGCGATCCAGGCGATCGACCTGATCGCGCAGACGGCGCTGCGCCCCGGCGACCCGGTCGGCTTCGAGGAGCCGGGCTATCCCGCCGCGCGAGCAGTGCTGGCGGCGCGCGGCGCGACGATCGTCCCGATCCCGGTGGACGACGATGGGCTACGGGTGGACCAGCTCCCACGCGGCCAGGCGGCGCCGCTGCTGGTCTACGTCACCCCGTCGCACCAGTACCCGCTGGGGGCGCGGCTCTCGTTCCCACGCCGGCTGGCGCTGCTGGAGTGGGCGCGCGAGCACGACAGCCTGATCGTGGAGGACGACTACGACAGCGAGATCCGCTTCGATGCCCCGCCGCTGCCGGCGCTGGCCGCGCTTGCCGACGGCGGGCCGGTGGCCTACATCGGCACGTTCTCCAAGCTGCTCTCCCCGGCGCTGCGCATCGGCTATGTGGTTGCCCCGCCGCCGCTGCGGCAGCGGCTGGAGCGGCTGAAGCGGCTCACCGACTACCACACCTCCTGGCCGGTACAACGGGCCCTGGCAGCGTTCGTCGGCAGCGGCCACCTGGAGCGGCACGTCCGCCGCATGCGGCGGGAGTACGCCCGGAAACGCGCCGCGCTGGCCGGGGCGCTCGCCCCGGTCGCCCACCTCGCCCGGCCGGTCGGGCTGGAAGCCGGGCTGCACTGCTGCCTGCTGCTCCGGCCGGACCTGGACCCCGTTGAGGTCGCGGCGCGGGCGCGCGAGCGGGGCGTCGGCATCACCACCCTGGCGGGCTACGCGGTGCGGCCGCCCGAGCAGCCCGGAGTGCTGCTCGGCTACGGCGGGCTCAGCCTGGCGGACGTGGAGCGGGGGGCGCGCATCCTGGCGGATGTGATCGCGCGCGTGGCGGGCGAACAGCAAACGCCCTGAGCGCGCGGCTCAGGGCGTCGGCGGAGAGGGTGGGATTCGAACCCACGGAACCCTTGCGGGTTCACGCGATTTCCAGTCGCGCCGAATCGGCCACTCTCGCACCTCTCCGGGTCGGCGTTCAGCCGTGGCGGTCAGCGCTGCACTGCTGGCGAGGCCCGAGCTGCTGAGCTGGCGGACGGGGTGGGATTCGAACCCACGAGGGCGTGAACCCTACTCGTTTTCGAGACGAGCGCCTTCAACCACTCGGCCACCCGTCCATGGTCTCGCAGGCAGGAAGTATACCCCAAGGCGGGAGTGGCGAGCAGGGCGCTACATGCTCTCCGGCGCAGACACGCCGATCAGGTGCAGCGTGTTGGCCAGCACCACCTTGCAGGCCGCGATGAGCTGGAGCCGCGCCCGGGTGAGCTCCGGGTCGATCGGCTCGCGCTCGCTCGGCAGCACCCGGCAGGTGTCGTAGAAGATGTGCAGCGCCGCGGCGATATCCTGCGCGTAGTAGGGCAGCGGATGCGGTGCCAGCATCTTGGCCGCGTCCTCCACGATCTCAGGCAGCCGCACCATCTTCCGGAGCAGGGTCAGCTCCGGCTCGGTGGTGAGCAGCCGGGTGTCCGCGTCGCGGTAGTCGATCCCCGCCGCGTTCCGCAGCACTCCGGCCGTCCGTGCGTGGGCGTACTTCACGTAGTGGACCGGATTCTCGCTGGACTGCTTGCGCGCCAGGTCCAGGTCGAACTTCATCATCGCGTTGGCCGAGGTGGCGACGAGGAAAAAGCGCACCGCGTCCGCACCGACTTCGTCGATCACCTCGCTCAGCGTGATGTAGGTGCCGGCGCGCTTGCCCATCCGCACCTGCTGCCCGCCGCGCATGACCGAGACGAGCTGATACAGCACCACCGAGAACCGGCTCGGGTCGATGTCCAGCGCTTGCAGCGCCGCCTTGACCCGCGGGACCTGCCCCTGGTGGTCGGCGCCCCAGACGTCGATCGACCAGTCGAACTTCCGTACCGCCAGCTTGTCGTAGTGGTAGGCGATGTCGGACAGGAAGTAGGTGGAGCGGCCGCTGGAGCGGATAACTACCTCGTCCTTCTCGAAGCCGAGCTTGGTCGCGGCGAACCAGGTTGCCCCCTCCTTCTCGTAGATCAGCCCGCGCTCGCGCAGCATCCTCAGCACGCGCTCTACTAGACCGCTCTGGTACAGGCTGCGCTCGGAGAACCAGGTGTCGAACGAAACGTGCAGCTTGGCGACGTCCTGGCGGATCCATTCGAGGATCACCTGCTCCGAGGCCTGGCCAATCGTCTCGAGGGCAGCCTGCTCGTCCGTCTTGCCGGGGAGCAGGCTGTCGCCGAAGCGCTCGACCATCCGCTCCGCCAGCTCGCTGATGTACTCGCCCGGGTAGCCGTCGGCGGGGAACTCCACCGCCTGGCCCAGCTTCTGTCGATAGCGGGCGTACACGCTGGCGCTCAGGCGCTCCGTCTGCGTTCCAGCGTCGTTGATGTAGTATTCGCGCTCGACCCGGTAGCCGGCGTGGGCGAGCACGCTGGCAAGCGCGTCGCCGAGCGCGGCGTTGCGCCCGGCGCCGATGTGCAGCGGCCCGGTGGGGTTGGCGCTGATGAACTCCACCTGCGCCCGGCGCCCGGCGCCGAGATCCACGCAGCCGTAGCGCTCGCCCTGGCGCAGGATCTCAGCCGGCTGGCGCTGGAGCCAGGCGGCGCACAGGGTGAAGTTGATAAACCCGGGCCGGGCCACTTCCACCCGCGCCGTCTCTGGCGGCAACTCGATCCGCTCGGCGATCGCCGTCGCGATCGCTAGCGGGTCCAGGCTCGTCGCCTTGCGGAGCTTGAGCGCGAGCGAGGTGGCGTAGTCGCCGTTGCGCGGGTCCGCCGGCGTCTCGATCGCTACCTCAGGCAGAGGAACGCTCGGCAATGCGCCGCTGGCGACGGCCCGCTCGGCCGCGGCGGCCACGGCCTGGCGAAGCTGGTCACGAATCACACGCTGCTATCCGGCTTGGTGGAGTCTGGTCGAGTATAGCACCCGTCACCGGGGCGCCCCCCGGGGACGGGTAGGCGCCGGGCAGCCCGGCGCCTACCCGCGCTCACGCGGCCGTCTGGGCCGACTTCTTCAGCGCGTCGTAGGCCGGGCGGGGGGTGCCGTCCGGGTTGGTGATCGCCCAGTAGTACTGCTCGTCCTTAGGGGTCCAGGTGGGATCAGGGATGTAGATCACCGTCATCAGACCCATCCAGGGTGACCACTTCTCGCTGGCCCACTTGAAGGCGCGCACCAGGTAGTCCGCCTTCTGCTCTTCGGTGACACTGTGCCAGTGGTAGGGGGAGCCAGGCCGCGGATCGGCGGTCCAGCCCATCTCGACGATCGCCATCTGCTTGCCAGCGTCGTCGTTCTCCTCCATCACCTTGCGCAGGTCTTCGATGTGGCGGAAGGCGTAGACCCGCTTCAGCTCGGGGCTGCTCGGGTCGTTGTTGGTCAGCGCCGGGTCCTGGGCCACGACCGCCGGGTCGGCCTCTGGTTCTGCCTTGAAGCCGGCGGCGTGAACGCCGAGCATGTCGAACGTGCCTTTCACTCCGGCGGCGTACATCCCTTTGAGGAAGTCGACGTCCGGCATTGCCTTGGCGCTGGTGTCCGTTGTCGGTGACAGGCCGGCGCTGATCACGATCGCGTCCGGGTCCTCGCCCTTGATCGCCCCGTAGCCAACCTTGAGCAGCTCGACGTACGCCCTCGGGTCCGGCTTGTTGCCCGCCCATTCGCGGGCCAGGTTGGGCTCGTTCCAGAGCTCATAGGCATGGATACGGCCCTTGTAGCGGGCGGCGAGCTCCTGCAGGAAATCCTTCCAGTCCTCCAGGTCGCTCGGCGGGCCAGAATCGGGGAAGATGCCGTCACCACGCGCCCATTGGGGCTGGTTGTCCACGCGCACCATCAGGCCCAGCCCGGCCTTGGCGACCGCGTTGACGATGCGATCCGCCTCGGCCCATTCAAACTTGCCGCGCTTGCTCGGCTCCAGGTAGCGCCACTCGAAGCGCTGCTTGACCCAGGTGAACCCGGCCTCCTTGGCCAGCTTCAGGTCCCGCTCGGTGGTTTCCGGATGCCCCCAGAGTGAGACGGCGATCACCCGGGTGGCGGTGGGTGCTTTGCCGTTGGGCAGGAGCTGCGCGCGGGGGACGGCGGGCACGGGCGTAGGCGCCGGCTTGGACGACTGGCCGCTCTTGCTGCTGGACGACGTGGTCTTGGTCGCGGCGTTACTCCCGCCCTTCGCCTCCGGCGTCTTCCCGGCCGGCGTGGTTGCCGTGGGGCTACCGCCACACGCACTAAGGAGCAAGCCGGCGACAACCGCCAATTGGACCAGGCGCCATCTCATGCGCGACGTGACCTCCCTGCTGGAATTCCTGGTTAGCGGCTCGCTCAGGGAGCGAGCCGCGAAGCTACGGTGCGTCGCCACCGGCGCGGCGGCGCGCGACGCGGTAGGATACTACGCGCCCGTCCCGGATCGCGGCGTTTAGCGGCCAAGAGCCTGGCGCAGCCACAGGCACGCAGCACCCCTCCCTCTTCGGGCACCGAACATGGAAAATAACGAAGCAGTGCCGCTCCGGCCTCGCGATCCGCGCCACCAATTTCAGTCCCCGGGGCGTGTGGGCCGCGCATCGCGCCTCGGCAGACGGCGCCAGCGGGTCGCGGCCAAGCTAGGGCAGGGTGCCGTTCTGGCGGGCGCGCTGCAGGGCGGTGTAGGCCAGGCGGGGGGAGCCGTCCGGGTTGGCGATGCCCCACCAGTACTGCTCATCCTCGGGG
>JAJPGT010000047.1 GCA_021325655.1 Pseudomonadota bacterium | reverse complement strand
GCGGTGGTTGACCACCTCGTCCATGAACGCGTCCGGGTGGTTGGTGACCTCGTCGATGAACGCCTGCGGGTGATTGGTTACCACGTCCATGAAGGCGTCCGGATGGTTGGTGATCATATCGACGACTGCATCCGGGTGGTTGGCCACGAAATCGTTGACGACGTCTGGGTGGCGCGCCGCCCAGTCGGTAATCGGGCTGGCATACGCCGAGACAGCGCCAGTCATGGACAAAGCCAGCAGCCCGCCCGATGCAACGAGTTGCGCGAGCGTGCGATAGGTGCGCATTGCTTCTCCTCCTACGACGGTTATCGATTCCCCTCTGCCTTAAGTATAGGAGCAGTGCGTTTTCTGGGATTTTCCCGCGCGTAAATTCATTGAAAAAGCTCTCTACCAGGCCCTTTCCGCAACTCCTGGCCCATATCCTGCGCATAACATTCGGATAACACGGGCCACAAACCTTCAATCTGTGCAGCGACGGGACAGCCTCGGGGATGAGCCACTCCTCCGGCTCGCCCCGTGGCGGGCACTTGTCCACGTACCTGCCACCGACGGAGAACAGCCAGAGCCGTTCGGGCCGGGGAAGGAGCGTTCCTTTCGTCGCGCGGCCGAGCGGCCGGCTGCCTGGTACAGTGTGGCCAGCACAGCCTGCCTGCGCCGCTCCGCGGCTGGCCACGGGCAGGATCAGCACAGCGTGCGGAGGAGCGCGTGGGAGAGCGCGAGCGATGCGCCGCCTTTCTGGAGCACTACCTCGGCTGGGCGGCCCCCCTGGAGCGGGCCCGGAATCTCGCCTGGTGGAACGCAGCGCTGGGAGACGTGGCGGCGAGCGCCCAGCTCGCCACACTCGACCGCGAGTGGGCGGAGCGCCACGCGGATCAGGAGGCGTTCGTCCGACTTGGCCGCTGGCGCACGCAGGCGGAGCGCTGGCCCGCGCTGCTGCGTCGCCAGGTGCAGCTCGCCTACCTGGCCTACGCGGCGGAGCAGCGCGACCCGGCCACGCTCGACGAAGAACTGCGGCTGGAGCGGACGCTCCGGGACACGTTCAACGCGTTCCGGGCAACGCTGGACGGCCAGCAGGTCGACGACAACACGCTGGATCGCATCCTGCAGGAGTCGACCGACAGCGCTCAGGTACAGGCGGCCTGGGAGGCGTCTAAGCAGATCGGAGCCGTGGTGGCGCCCGATCTGCGTGCGCTCGCCCGGCTCCGCAATCAGAGCGCTCGCCGCACCGGATATCCCACCTACTGGCATCGCATGCTCGCCCTGCGCGAGATCGACCCGGAGCGACTCAGCACGCTCCTGGAGGAGATCGACCAGGCGACGCGCCCGCCGTTTACCCGGGTCAAAGCCGCGCTGGATCAGCGGCTGGCGCAGCGCTTTGGGCTCGACGTCCCGGCCCTGCGGCCGTGGCACTACCAGGACCCCTACTTCCAGCGCGCCCCCGCGCTCGATGCCGATCCGCTGGACCAGCTCGCGCGGGACATGGACCTCATCGCGGTTGGGATTCGGAGCTACGACGGTCTGGGGATCGACCTACGCCCGGTCATCGCTCGCAGCGACCTCTTCCCCCGCCCGGGCAAGAGCCAGCACGCCTTCTGTACCCACATCGACCGCGCCGGCGACGTGCGCGTCCTGCTCAACCTGCTCCCGAGTGGACGCTGGCTCCGCACGCTGCTCCACGAACTGGGGCACGCCGCCTACGAGGATCGGCTGAGCCCGACACTGCCCTACCTGCTGCGCGACGGCGCGCACCCGCTGGTCCACGAAGGGCTGGCGATGCTGATGGAGGAGCTGACGGCGGATCGCGCCTGGCTCCGGCGGGTGGCCGGCCTGGCGCCGCGCGAGGCAGAATCCGTGCAGGCGCAGCTCCTGGAGCAGAAGCGGCTGGATCGGCTCGTCTTCATCCGCTGGTGTCTGAGCATCGTCCGCTTCGAACGCGCGCTGTACCAGAACCCCGACGCGGACCTCGACAGCCTCTGGTGGCAGGAGGTGCAGCGCAGCCAGATGTTGACTCCGCCTGAGGGGCGCCACGCGCCGGACTGGGCGGCGAAGATTCACCTGGCCCAGGCCCCGGTCTACTACCAGAGTTACTTCCTCGGCTCGCTGTTCGCGGCGCAGATGGGCCGGGCGGTGCGCCAGGCCAGCGGAGGCCGATTCGCCGAGAGCCGTGCCGCGGGGCGCTTCCTGGTGAAGCGGCTGTTCCGCCAGGGAGCACGTCGGGGCTGGGAGGAGACGGTGTGCTACGCGACCGGCGCATCGCTCGGCGCGGAGGCGTTCGCGGCGGCCGTGGCCTGACCGGTGTGAGACGTGCCCGAGCGGGCTGGAGCAGAGCGATAGCCCTCTCTCAGCTCCGTCACAAACCCTTGCAGCGCCGGGCCATCTGTGCGAGGCTCTTGCTGTGACTGGACGATTCGACAGCCGCAGACACGACGCCACCTTCTGGGAGCCGCGCCTGGCTGAGCTCGCGCCGGACCTTTCTAAACCGGCGCTCGCCGTCGCCCGCCAGCGGCTGGTGCAGTGGTGCGCCCAGAACGGCGGCGGGCTGACTGCCACGGAGCTCCGCACCTACCTGGAGGACGTGCAGAGCGTACTGGCTCAAGCGGGCATCCGACAGGGCGTGGTCCGGCGGCCGCTGCCGACGCGTGGCGCGGACGAGTCTCCGCCGTCACGGCCCCGGTTGCGCGTCATCAAGTAGCCGGTTCCTGGCGCCCGGCCTCTGGAGGCGGCGCGGGCAGGCCACCGGGCTCGGGGCTCCGGGCGAGGAGCTCCGTCGAGAGACAGTCCATGTACACCACGTCCTGCCGCGCAGCACCCTGGCGGCGGGCCTCGCGGCGGCGGCCGATGATCCGGAAGCCCGCGCGGAGGTAGGCGCGGATCGCCCGCTCGTTGCCACTGAAGACCCGGAGCATGATGTTGTGCAGGCCGAGCGTGCGAAAGGCGTAGCCAAGCACCAGGCGGGTCGCCTCCGTCCCATAGCCCCGGCCCCAGCAGTCCCGTTCACCGATCATGATCCCGAACTCGGCGGTACCATGGACAGGGTCAATGTGCCGGAGCCCGGTGCTCCCGATCGGCCGCAGGCTGTCCCGCTCGTAGATGGTGAAGTGAACGTCGTGGTCGTCCCGACTGGCTCGGTCGAACCATTCTTGCTCGGCCTCCCAGGTCCACGGGCGTGGGCTGAGATCCAGCGTCCGGGTCACCTCGAAGTCGTTGATCCATTTCAGGTACAGGGGAAGCAGATCGCGGCGGAGCGGCCCGAGAGCAACCTGCTCGCCGACCAGATTCAGCATCACCCTGTCTGCCGATTGCGTGAAGTCCGACATCATGGTCTCTCTTCGGCACCAGGCCGTTCCCCTGCCCCTTCCGCGGCCCGCGAAACGGTCAGGCGGAGGCCGTCCAGCCGTGGCGGATGTGTGACCTGGTGCTCGTGGAGGGAAGGATAGAGTACCCTGTGATTCACGGCCAGAAGCGCGCGGAACCGATGGTATGGATGTTGCGCCAGACACGCAGCCACCTACGCTGCTCCAGCGTGCGCCCGGGGAGTGTATGAGCGCGCGACAGGTCGCCATCGCCACTATCGTCATCCTGGGGATCCTGTTCCTGGCGTACCTGCTGTACAGCGCGCAGGAAGTGCTCATTCTGCTTTTCCTCGGCATCCTGGTGGCCAGTGCGATCGAGCCGCTGGTGGAGCGTCTGCGGCGAGGGCCGTTCAGTCGCGGCCAGGGGGTCCTCGTCGTCTACACCATGATCGTCGGGGTGCTGGCGCTACTGGCAGTGCTGATCGTCCCTTCGCTCATCCAGCAGATCGCCAGCTTCGCCGACGAGCTGCCCCGCCGGCTGGACGATGCCCGGGACCAGGTGAATGCGATGGGACCGAAGCCGTTCCGCGACGTGGCCACCCACGTTATCGCCTGGGCGCAGTCCACCCTGGCGGGTGGCGCGGCGACCACGCCGGGTGGAGCGCCTCCAGCGGCTGAGAGCGGGGCGGGATCGAGCACGCCGGTGCCGACCGCGGTGGTGAACGTCGGCCTTACCGTGCTGAACATCGTCGTCGGCATTGTCACCATCTTCGTCATCGCCTACTACTGGCTGGTGGAGCGAGCCTCGCTGAAGCGCACCGTGCTGCGGCTGACCGGGCCGAAGCATGCACGGCGGGTGAATCTGCTCTGGATCGCCATCGAAGCCCGGCTCGGCGCCTGGGTGCGCGGACAACTGCTGCTCATGGCGATGGTGGGTGTCGGCCTGGGTGTCGGCTACGTGGTGCTGGGCATTCCCGGCGCGCTGCCGCTGGCGCTCTGGGCTGGTGTGGCGGAGATGATCCCGATGCTCGGCCCCTACCTGGGGGTGGCGCCGGCGCTGCTCGTCGCGCTCACCGTCAGCCCCACCACGGCGGTGCTGCTGGCGGTGTACGCGATCCTCATCCAGAGCATCGAGGGCTACGTTCTGGTCCCGCGCGTCATGGGCCACGCCGTCGGGGTCAGCCCACTGGTCGTCTTTCTGGGCATCCTCGTCGGCGCGGCACTGGGCGGCCTCACCGGAGCGTTTCTAGCCGTGCCCGTGGCGGGCGCGCTCCAGGTGATCCTGCAGGACCTGCTGTCTACCGATACCGAGGTGACGGAGGAGGCCGAGGAGGCCGGCGCGGCGGAGGAGGTGCCCAGCGGCCCGGTGGAGAAGACGGTGATCCAGAAGGACGGCGAGCCGAGAACCGTGGTGCTCCCGCCGCACGCGCACCCGGTGCTGCCTGGCGGCGAGGTGGCGCCGAATCCGGGCGGCGTGGGCCTGAGCGCCGCGGCGACGAACAAGGGCACCCCTTCCCACGCCAGCCCCCCCAAGCGCTAAGGCCGCTCCAGCCCGCGCGGTGCAGGCGTGGCGCCCCTGCCATCCATCCTCATCGCACCGCTCCCTCACGCAGCGGTTCGATCCGACGAAGGGGTACTAAGAGTTCGGCTGGACGAGGATCTTCACCTGCTGGGTGTCTGGGCGCACCAGCTCATCCAGGCCCAGTTCCACCACGTCGCGCAGCGGGATCGTCGCGGTGACCAGCCGCTCCGCGGGGAGCTTGCCAGCCGCCATCAGGTCGATCACGCGCTCGTAGTCACGCGGGGTGTAGCCAAGACTGCCCACAAGCCGCTTCGCCTGCAACGTGAGGTGCTGCGCGGGGTGCAGCGGCACTGGATGGTTGAAGATGGCGACCTGCACCACCGTCCCATCCGGCCGTGTCGCCTCCAGCGCGTCGAACAGTGCCCGCTCGTTGCCCGAGCACTCGATCGCGACGTCGACCCCCAGGCCCTCCGTCGCGCTCCGCATCGCCTCTACCACTGACTCCTGCCGGGGATCGAGCACGCGGGTTGGCTCGGCGTTGCGGGCCGCCAGCTCGCGTCGGCCGGGGACGACCTCCGCCAGGTACACTTCGCGGGCGCCGGCAGCACGGGCGTTCAGCGCCGCGAGCTGTCCAATAGGCCCCCCGCCCGTGACCAGGACGACGTCGCCGGGCTGAACCCCTCCCCGCGTGACCGCGTGCATCGTCACAGAGGTGGGCTCCACCAGTGCGCCCTGGAGCAGGCTGACCTGTTCCGGGAGGGGAAAGAGCTGGTACTCCTTCAGCAGCGCCCAGCCTGCCAGCCCGCCGCTGGCGGCGCCAAGGCCAACCCACGAGGCGTTGGGGCAGAGCTGCACCATCCCGCTGCGGCAGAAGCGGCACTGCCCGCAGTACAGTGCCGGGTGCACCGCTACCCGCTGCCCCACCTGCACCCGTGTCACTTCCGGCCCCAGTGCCGCGACCGTACCGCTGAACTCGTGCCCCAGAATCGCCGGCGGGCGGGCGCCACGCTCGTCATGGGGCAGAAACTGCGGTCCGTCCAGGTACTCGTGCAGGTCCGTCCCACAGATGCCGCAGTACGCCACCTCCAGAAGCACCTCGCCCGGCCCGGGCTCGCTCGGCTCGGGCAGCGACTCCACTCGAACGTCGTGCCTTGCGTGCCATACCGCTGCCTGCATTGTGCATCCCCCTGCGTCTCAGTCGCCGGTCGCATCCTAGCAGAGGTGACGCCCCCGGGCATACCGGCCGCGACACGCCTCAGCCCCACGCCGTGGAGCCGCGTCGCCACCACGGCGCGGCGATCAGGCGGTACGCTGCGCCCAGCTCAGTGGCGAGCGCGGGGCGCGCATAGGGTGCGGGCCACCGCGCTGCTGTTGGCAGCTCGGGGGATACCTGCTCCAGGTACGAAGCGCGACTCGACCACTGGCCTTAACGCTGTCAGGGACGGTATCCAGGCACTAGCAGCACCCCGGCGGTTCTGCATCGGTGCGCCGCCGCGCCCGGTGCCGTCCCCGCGTCCTGCGCCGGACGCGCCGAACACCGCTATCGAGCAGACATCGCGCATGGCATCAAGAAATCTCAACCAGCGTTCGATTTGCAGGCCGCATGGAGTATGCTAGCCTAACGCCGGGCCGGGAAGTGTCAGCCCACGCGGTGGCCCGCCAGGTCGATCCACCCCGGGTCGCCCCAGCGGGCCAGACGTCGCGGCGGCATGCTCGGGCCAATCGCCGAGCGATGGGGGCGTTATGTCGCGGCTCGCTGCGCTATCCCAGGTCGAAGCGTTTCGCCTGCTCTCGCCGGAGCACCTCGCCCGGCTGGCCCGGCTCGCCCAGCGGCGCGTCTTCCCCAGCGGCAGCATCCTGATGCGCCAGGGCGATGTCAGCGCCTCCATGCACGTGATCGTTCGTGGCCGCGTCGCCGTCGAGCGATCCCACCCGGCCCTCAGCGAGCCGCTCCGGCTGGCAGAGCTCGGCCCGGGCGAGGTCGTCGGAGAGATGGGGGTACTGGACGACGAGCCCCGCTCGGCGACGGTGATCGCGCTGGAGGACACGGAAACGCTGGAGTTGAGCGGGAGCGCCCTGGCGGTCACACTGCTGCAATCGCCCGAGGCATCCATGGCGCTGCTGCGGATGCTCAGCCGGCGGCTGCGCAGCACCGATGAGCTGGCGGTCAGCCTGCTCCGCAAGGAGCTGCAGCGGCAGCAGGAGCGGCGCACGCCCGAGACGAAAAAGCGCTATGCGCCCGACACCTGGCCAGACGCGCCGACCGCTGAGCCGTCCGGCGGCCCTGGTGACCACGAGCCCCCTAAGGGCGCTCTACCTCCCACAGAGAGCAGCTAGCCATCCGCCCGGGTGCTCAGCCACCAGCCGATTCCGGGGGATCCTGCACCGTACCATTCGCCGCGACCAGGAAGAGCGATTCGCCGCCCGCGGTCCCCAACTCAGCAGCGCCAGCAGCCGTATCGAGACCAGTGGCACCTGCTCCAGCACATCCAGGAACGGCTCGGCGGGCACGAAGCAGACCGAAGCCGGGCTGGCGGCGGCGGTGATGGCCGAGCGCGGCTCGCCATCGATGATGCCCATCTCGCCGAAGCACTCTCCGTCCTGGCCACCGCAAGCATCAGCTCGCCGCTGTCATCCCACCACACGAGCCGAACCTGGCCCGAGCGGTTAGATACAGACCATTCGCCGGCGGATAGACGCGTTCCTCGCCGTGCGCGGCCAGGCGACTCAGCCGGTCCGGGGGGACGCCAGTGAGGAGCCGGGCGCTCGCGAGATCGCTGGCGCGCATGGACGCGCGCCACCACGTCATACTCCGGGCACTAGCCTGCGTTTGCCAGCGGGCGCGACGCTGCTGCCACCATGGGCGCCCACGCGCTGCTGTCAAGCAGCAGTTTTGCAGCACCTAGTCCGCTGTGCCGAGACAGTAATCGGAGCGCGCGTTCGGGGCCGGGACCCGGTGGTACAATGCGCTCCGCCACACGGCCGCGCTGAGTCAGGCGAACGGGCAGACGTGCCAGGGGGATCCAGCAGATGAAGGTGGTGCTTCTCAAGGACATCCAAGGCGTTGGCACGGCCGGGCAGGTGAAGGAGGTCGCCGCCGGCTACGCACGCAACTACCTGCTTCCGCGCGGTCTGGCCGAGGTGGCCACTCCCGCGGTGCTAGAGCAGCTCGAAGCGCGCAGGAACGCCGAGGCGCGCCGTGCCGCCAAGGAGGAGAGCTCCGCGCGAGAGCTGGCCCAGCGGCTGGAGGCGCATCCGATCACCATCTACGCGAAGGCGGGCGAGCAGCACCGGCTCTACGGCTCGGTGACCGCTGCCGACATCGCCGAGGCGCTGGGCAGGGAGCTGGGCGAGGAGATCGACAAGCGCAAGGTGGAGTTGGAAGAGCCGATCCGAGCGATCGGCACCTATAAGGTCCCGCTACGGGTAGCGCGCTCGGTGGTGGCGACGATCACGGTCAACGTCGAGCCTGAAAGCGGAGGATAGCCGGTCTCGGCGGAAGCGCCGGCGGAGTGTGTGGGCTCCGGTCCCGCCTTCGTGCCTGGCCCTGACCTATGGCCGTCGAGCGATTCGCCGAACCCGCGCCGGAGCGCCTCCCGCCCCACAACACCGCGGCGGAAGAGGCGGTGCTGGGATCGATCCTCATCGATCCCGAGTGCCTGAACCGCCTCGCCACGTTCCTGCACCCCGAGGACTTCTATCGCGAGCGCAACGGGCTGATCTACGCGGCGATGCTCTCCCTGTTCGAGCGCCGCGAGCCAGTCGACTATCTCACGCTTGCGGATGAGCTCCAGCGGCAGAACCGCTACGAGGAGGCGGGGGGGCTGCCCTACCTCTCGTCGCTGCTGTCCGTCGTCCCCACCTCCGCCTTCGCCGAGCACTACGGCCGCATCGTCGAGCGCACCGCGGTCATGCGCCGGCTGATCCAGGCCGCGGCCGACATCGCCAAGCTGGGCTTCCAGGACAGCCGCGACGTCGACGAGACCCTGGAGCGCGCCGAGCAGCTTCTGATGGGCGTGGCCCAGCGGCGCGCGACCCGGGACTTCGCCTCTCTGGCCGAGGTGCTGCGCGAGTATCTGGACCAGCTCCGGGCGATCCAGGACCGTGAGCAGATCGCCTATGGCATCCCCGGCGGCTTCATCGACCTGGACAAAATCACCGGCGGTTTCCAGCGGTCGGACCTCATCATCCTCGCCGCGCGCCCGAGCCTGGGCAAGACCTCGCTGGCGCTGAACTTCGCGGTCAACGCCGCGACGCGTTTCCACGCCCGGGTGGCGATCTTTAGCCTGGAGATGTCCGCCTGGCAGCTCGCCGCCCGCCTGCTGAGCATGGAGGCCGGGGTCGATTCCGCCCGGCTGCGGCTCGGCCGGCTGAACGCCGACGAGAGCCGCCGCCTTGGGATGGCGATCGGGACACTCTCCGAAGCCCCGATCTACATCGACGACACCCCGGGCATCAGCCTGAGCGAGCTGCGGACGAAGGCCCGACGCCTGCATGCCGATCCGCAGCGCGGCCTGGACATGATCATCATCGACTATCTCCAGCTCGTTGTCGCCGGCTCGCGGGACAACCGGGTCCAGGAGATCTCCGAGATCTCCCGCGCGCTCAAGGGGCTGGCCCGCGAGCTCCGTGTTCCGGTGATCGCCCTGTCGCAGCTCTCCCGCGCCGTGGAGAGCCGCAGCCCGCACATCCCCATGCTCTCCGACCTGCGCGAGAGCGGTAGCATCGAGCAGGACGCGGACGTGGTGCTGTTCATCTACCGCGAGGACGTCTACAACAAGGATACGGACAAGAAGGGGATTGCGGAGATCCACATCGCCAAGCACCGCAACGGGCCGACCGGGCAGATCTCCCTGCTATTCCAGGAGAAGACGACCAAGTTCCTGGATCTGGAAGTGTTCCGGGAGTAATGAGCGGGAAGCTAGAATAGCGCCAGCGCGGGAACGCGGCAGCGCGGAGTCGGACGTGGAGCGACTGGGCGACATCTTCAACCAGATGCGCATTCGAGAAGCGCTGGCGGCGATCGCGGTCGAGCCGGCTGAGGAGACCGCGGCGGAGCCCCGCTGCCCGCAGTGCCGCGACGCCGGCTTCCTCCGCCGCGACGTCCCGCTCGGCCACCCGGACTTTGGCAAGATCATCCCCTGCCCCTGCCGCCAGGGCGAGGTCGAACGGCTCCGCCGCGAGCGGCTGGAGCGCCTGAGCAACCTCGGTCCGCTCAAGCGGCTCACGTTCGATTCGCTCGTCCGCCACGGCCGCAGCGCCGATCCGGTCAAGCAGGCGCAGTTCCGCCGCTGCGTCGAGAAGGCCGAAGCGTTCGCCACCAACCCCTCCGGCTGGCTGGTGCTGGTCGGCCCGTCCGGCTCCGGCAAGACCCACCTCGCCGCGGCGATCGCCAACGCCCGCCTGGCGCAGGGTGAGCCCGCCGTCTTCGCCGTCGTGCCGGACCTGCTCGACCACCTGCGCGCCACCTTCAGCCCGACCAGCGAGATCGCCTACGACGACCTGTTCGAGTGGGTCCGCACCTGCCCGCTGCTGATCCTGGACGACCTGGGCACCCAGTCGAGCACCCCCTGGGCCCAGGAGAAGCTGTTCCAGGTGCTCAACCACCGCTACAACGCACGCCTGGCGACGGTGGTCACCACGAACCACCGGCTCGAAGAGCTGGACGAACGGCTGCGCTCCCGTCTAGCCGACCCCTCGCTCTCCACGGTGATGCTCATCGAGGAATGGGAGCTATCAGACCTGCAACGTCTGGGCGGCATGGGCCAGGCGCGGCTGCGTGAGATGACGTTCGAGGCGTTCAACCCGGCCGGGATGCGCGCCAACGCGCACGAGCGCGAGAGCCTCGCCACGGCGCTGCAGCGCGCCCAGGCGTTTGCGAGCGCGCCGGAGGGCTGGCTGGTGCTGGTCGGCAAGCCGGGTACCGGCAAGACGCACCTGGCGGCGAGCATCGCCAACTACCGCCACGCCCAGGGCCATCCCGTCTTCTTCGTCGTTGTCCCCGACCTGCTGGATTACCTCCGTGCTACCTACGCGCCCGACAGCAACGTGAGTTATGACAAGCTGTTCGAGATGATCCGCGCCGCGCCGCTGCTGGTGCTGGACGACCTGGGGGCGCAGTCGAGCACGCCCTGGGCCCAGGAGAAGCTGTACCAGCTCCTGAACTATCGCTACAACGCCAAGCTCCCCACCGTGGTCACCACCAACGTGAGCTGGGATCAGATCGATGCCCGGCTCCGCTCGCGCCTGCTCGATCAGCGGCTCAGCTTCACCCTGGAGATCAATGCCCCCTCGTATCGCCACGACGAGCTGCCGCCGAGCCGCCCGCGCGCCTCATCGCGCTATCCGCGGCGTGGCCAGGAGTAGGCAGCGGGCGTGTTCCGGCGCGCATCCCCGGGGCAGCCGCGGCGGCTTGCCGTCGCTATCGACGCCCGCCTGGCCGATTACACCGTCGGCGGGATCGCGCAGTACACGCTCCAGCTCGCCCGGGCGCTCGCCCGCCTCGGTGGCGCGGAGTACACCCTGCTGCGAGCCGCGCGCCCGCGCGAGCGCCCGGCGCCGGTGCCCGGCCTGCGGGAGCGGCGGCTCTGGACCCCGCCGCATCACCGTCTGGAGCAGTGGACGCTTCCGGCGGAGCTGCTGGCGCTCCGGCCGGACGTGCTCCACAGCCCCGATTTCATTCCCCCGTTTCGTCGGACCTACCGCAGCGTCATTACCGTGCACGATCTGGCTTTCCTGCGCCACCCGGAGACGATGACCCCGGACAGCCATCGCTACTACGACCAGATCGCCCGCGCCGTCCAGAGCACGGACCGGGTGATCGCGGTATCCAACGCCACCCGGCGAGACATCGTCGAGCTGCTCGGAGTGCGCGAGGAACGGATCAGCGTGGTGCCGCACGGGGTGGACCCGGCCTTCTCGCTGCGGAGCGCCGCCGAGCAGCGCCAGGTGCGGGAGCAGTACGGCCTGGAAGGTCGCTTCCTGCTCTGGGTTGGCACCTTCGAGCCGCGCAAGAACCTGCCAACGCTGCTCCGCGCCTTCCAGGAGGTGCGGGAGCGACACTCGGACCTGACGCTCGCCCTGGTGGGTCGCCGCGGCTGGCTCGACTCGCTGATCTTCGAGATGCTCCAGACGCCGCCGTACAACCGCGGGGTCCGAGTGCTGGAGCAGGTGCCGCGGGGCGATCTGCCGGGGCTGTTCAGCGCCGCCTCGGCGTTTGTCTTCCCGTCGCTGTATGAGGGATTTGGATTGCCGCTGCTTGAAGCGATGGCCTGCGAGACGCCGATCGTCGCCGCCAACACCTCCTCGCTGCCGGAAGTGTTGGGCAGCGCCGGACTGCTCGTCTCGCCGCTGGACCCGGCCCAGCTCGCCAGCGCCATCCTGCGGGTGCTGGAGGACTATCCCCTTGCGGCGGAGCTGCGCAAGCGCGGCCTGCTCCGCGTCTCCCGCTTCACTTGGGAGCGCACCGCGCGGCAGACGCTGGAGATCTACCGGCAGGTGGCAGCATGAGGCTGTTGTTCCTCAGTCCACAGCTCCCCTGGCCGCCCGTTTCGGGCGCGCGGCTGCGCGTCTACCACCTGCTGCGGGCCGCCGCCAGCGCCCACGATGTGGACCTGCTGGCCTTTTCCGACCCGGAGCCGCCGGCCGAGGCGCTGGTCCGGCTGGACGCGCTTTGCGCAGACGTCGCGCTGGTCCCGGCGCCGCCGCCGCGTCCTCCGCTCCGGCGTCTCGTTGCCACGGTCGCCTCCCCGCTGCCTGATCTGGCAGAACGACTCTGGAGCACCGCGATGCGCTGGCGACTCGCGGCTCGGCTGGCCGAACGACCCTATGCCGCGGTGCAAGCCAGCGGGCTGGAGATGGGCCGCTACCTGCTCGACGTCCGCGGGCCGCGACGCATCCTCGACGAGTTCAACGTGGAATATCGCCTCCAGCAGAGTGTCGCCCGTGCCGACTGGCGCACGCCTGCGTCCTGGCCGGGCGCGGCCTACTCCACAGTACAGACGGCGAAGCTGAAGGCGTTCGAGGCGCTCCTCTGCCGCCGGGCCGACCTGGTGCTCTCCGTCTCGGAGCCTGACGCGCGGGACCTGCGGCGGCTGGCGCCGGGAACGCCGGTCCACGTCGTCCCCAACGGGGTAGACACCGCCGCCCTACCGTACCACGACCCGGCGCCGGACCCGCCGCCCAACCTGCTGTTCACCGGCAGCCTGGACTACCGGCCGAACGTCGACGCCGCGCTGTGGTTCATCCACGCGGTGCTCCCCGCGCTCAAAGCCACTGTCCCGAACGTCCGCTTCTTCATCGTCGGCCATCGCCCGCCGCCACCGCTGGTCGAGGCCGGCAAGCACGACACGGCCATCGCGGTGACCGGCAGCGTCCCGGACCTGCAACCCTATTGGGACCAGGCGGCGGTGTACGTGCTGCCGATGCGGATGGGCGGTGGAGTGCGCTTCAAAGCGCTCGAAGCCCTGGCGCTTGGCCTCCCGCTTGTCTCGACCGGCTTCGGGATGCAGGGCGTCCAGGCGCAGGACGGAACCCACTACCTCCAGGCCGACAGCCCGCGGGACTTCGCCACCGCCGTCGTGCGCCTGCTCGCCAACCACGACCTGCGGGTCCGCCTGGCGCGGGCCGGGCGCGCCCTGGCTGAGCAGCGGCTGGATTGGCGCCACGTTGAGCCGCGGCTGCTGGCCGCCTACCAGGCCTTGCCAGGGTTGCCGCTCCCCGCTGAGGCCCGCCGATGACGGCCAGGACCCTGCCCACGGCCAGGCGGCGCCGCCGGCCGCTGCTGGCCGCAGCGGCCGGCCTTCTGCTGGCTCTGGGCGCGGCTCTCGCCGCGCTGGCTCTGCTCGGCCGCGAGCGGCTGCAGGAGACCGTGACCGTGGAGTGGCGCCACGATCTCATCGCGCTCACCTCGCGCTTAACCGCGCCGCGCCTCGACACCGCCGACGCCGTCCCGGTCTGGCCGCGAGTGAGCAACCCGCTCGGGGTAAATACGTTCCTGGAGCAGGAGCCCGACCCGGCCGCGCGCCGGCGCACTCTGCAGATGATCCATGACGCCGGCATCGCCTGGATCCGCCAGGAGTTTCCCTGGAAGGACATCGAGCAGGGGCGCGGCAGCTTCGTCGACCGCAAGTTCGGGACGAGCACCTGGGACAAGTACGACTCGATCGTTGACCTGAGCGCCGAGTATAACGTCCGCGTCATCGCGCGCCTGAGCACCTCGCCCGCCTGGGCACACCCGAACGTTCCCGGCGACGACCTTACCCCGCCCGACAACTACGCGGATTTTGGCGACTTCTGCTCTGCCGTCGCCGCCCGCTACCGCGGCCGCATCCCAGTCTATCAGGTGTGGAACGAGCCGAATCTGGACCGCGAGTGGGGCAACCACCCGGTCAACGCCGCGCAGTACGTCCAGTTGCTGCGGGTCGCCGCCCAGCGTATCAAGCAGGCGGACCCGGACGCGCTGGTAATGTCCGCGGCGCTGGCTCCGACCATTGAGCAGAGCGAGCGCGCGCTGAGCGACGTGATCTTCCTGCAGCAGATGTACGACGCTGGAGCCCGCGACAGCTTCGACATCCTGGGCGTCCAGGCCTACGGACTGCGCAACGGGCCGGATGACCACCGGCTGGACTTCGGCGACGTCAACTTCTCGCGGGTGCTGCGCATCCGCGAGGTGATGGTTCGCAATGGTGACGCCGGCAAGCCGATGTGGGCCTCGGAGGTGGGCTGGAACGCCGCCCCGCCGGACCTACCCTATCCCAACGACTATGGCCGAGTGAGCGAGCGGCTCCAGGCCCAGTACACCGTGCGCGCCTTCGAGCGCGCCCGCGAAGAATGGCCCTGGATGGGCGTAATGGCCGTCTGGTTCTTCAAGCGCGCGGACCAGGCAGAGATTCAGCAGCCCTGGTATTACTTTCGGCTCGTCGACCCCGACTTCACCCCGCGCCCGGTCTACACCGCGCTGGCCGACTACGCCCGCCAGCGCCAGCTAACCCTGCCCAGCACCCTGGAGCGAAGGCCTGGCTGATGGTGGTCGCGCTCGTCTGCACCGTGCTGAACGAGTCCGGCAGCATCGAGCGGCTGCTCGACTCCATCGCGGCACAGACGCGCCGGCCGGACGAGGTCGTCATCGTCGACGGTGGCTCGGGCGATGGCACCCCGGAGCGGATTCGCGCCTGGGCGATGCGCCACCCTGAGCTGCCGCTGCGGCTGCTGGAAGTCCCCGGGGTGAACATCTCGCGGGGGCGCAACTTGGCGATCCAGGCGGCCCGGGCGGGCCTGCTGGCGGTGACGGATGCCGGGGTGCGGCTGCCGGCGGACTGGCTCGCCCGGCTGCTCGCCGCGTTCGACCGCGCGCACCCGCCCGACGTCGCGATGGGCTTTTTCCGGGCCGACCCGGCCACGACGTTCGAGCTCGCCCTCGGCGCCACCACGCTGCCCGACGCCAGCGAGATCCACCCCGAGCGCTTCCTGCCCTCCAGCCGCTCCGTAGCGTTCACCCGCGAGGTGTGGCGGCGGGCGGGCGGCTATCCCGAGTGGCTGGACTACTGCGAGGACCTGATCTTCGACCTGAACCTGCGTGCCGCAGGGGCGCGCTTCGCCTGGGTCCCGGAGGCGGTGGTCGCGTTTCGCCCTCGTCCGACTCTGCTCGCCTTCGCCCTCCAGTACTTCCGCTACGCGCGCGGTGATGGCAAGGCCGATCTCTGGCGTCGTCGCCACGCCGTTCGCTATGCCACCTATCTCGGCACACCGCTCCTCGTCACGCGGCTCCCCCGCCACCTCTGGCTCCCGCTCCTACTGCTCGGCACGGCGGTGTATCTGCGCCGGCCGTACCAGCGGCTGCTCGCCCGCCGGTGCCAGACCACCCCCCTCCAGTTCCTCCAGGCCGCGGCGCTCGTGCCGCTGCTCCGGCTGGCAGGCGACCTGGCAAAGATGGCCGGGTACCCGGTCGGACTCGCCTGGCGGCTGCGCCACCGCCCGCCCGCCTGGCGGATCACGCCGCTGCCGTGCCCGGGTGCTCCCGCCAGGCAGCGTGGGGCGCCAAGCTGAAGCGCATCGGTCGGCCACGGATCCCCCGGAGCGCCGCGGTTGACGCCCCGGAACACGCGTCCCTAGAATCAGCCACGCCCTGCATCCGGGGCGTGGGAGGAGACATGTCGAAGCCTGTAGCTGTGACCGATAGCTCCTTCGCCCAGGACGTGCTCTCCGCCCCTGGCCCGGTGCTCGTCGACTTCTGGGCGGAGTGGTGCGCACCCTGCCGCATGATTGCGCCGATCCTGGAGCAGCTCGCAGCGGAGCAGGGCGACGGGCTCAAGGTGGTGAAGCTGGACGTCGACCAGAACCCGCGGGTCCCAAATCAGTACGGTGTCCAGGGTATCCCTACGCTCATCCTGTTTCGCAACGGCGAGCCGGTCGAGCGCATTGTGGGATTTCTTCCCAAGCCCGCGCTGCTGAATCGGCTGCAGAAGCACCTCGGCCGACCCTAGGCAGGCCGCGCCCGTTTCTGGGCCGATCCCGGGAGGCACCGCGTGCCCGACGACCGTCTGTACCCCAGCGACGTGCTGCGTGAGTTCACCGAGCAGGCGTTTCAGCGTGTGGGCGTGCCCGCCGAGGACGCGGCGCTGGTGGCCGACAGCCTGCTCGAAGCGAACCTGCGCGGAGTGGACAGCCACGGCGTCGGCCGGCTGCTGGTGCCCTACATCCACCGCCTGCGCGCCGGCGGGATCAACCCCCGCCCGGCGGTACGCCTCGTCGCCGAAAGCCCCGCCACCCTGCTGGTCGACGCCGATAACGGCCTGGGCGCGGTCGCCGCGACCAAAGCGATGCAGTGGGGGATCGAACGAGCCCGGCACAATGGCGCCGCCTGGGTAGGTGTCCGCCACAGCAACCACTTTGGTGCCAGTGCCTACTACGCGTTGCTCGCGGCGCAGCAGGGCATGGTTGGCCTGGCGCTCACCAACAGCCCGCCGGCGATGGCCCCCTGGGGCGGCCGGGAGCCGCTGCTGGGAACCAATCCGCTGGCGCTAGCGGTGCCAACGGACGAGGAGCCGCTGGTGCTGGATATGGCGACCAGCCTGGTGGCCAAGGGGCGGATCGTGCTGGCCCAGGCGAGCGGCCAGACCGAGATCCCCGCGGGCTGGGCGCTGGACGCCCGCGGGCAGCCAACCCGCAGCGTCGCCGAAGCGCTCCAGGGGACGGTCATGCCGCTGGGGGGGCATAAAGGCTCCGGGCTGGCCCTGCTGATCGACTTGCTCTGCGGGGCGCTGACCGGGGCCGCGATGGCGACCGGGATCGGCCAGCTCCACGGCAACCTGGACCGGCCGCAGGGGATCGGGCATCTGCTCGGGGCGATCGACATCGACCAGATGGTCCCGCTGACCGAGTTCCGCCGCCGGGCCGGGGAGCTGGCGCGGCAGGTGCGGGCAGCGCCGCGAGCCGAGGGAGTGGAGCGGATCTTCACCCCGGGCGAGCTCGAGGCCGAGACGCGTCGCCGTCGGCTGGCGGAGGGCATCCCACTCTCGGAGGGGGTCCGCCGCGAGCTGCAGGCGCTGGCCGCCGAGCTCGGACTCTCCTTCGAGTGAGGCCGCGGCCGGAGCTCGGCGCGCGATGATCGTTGCACCGTCCGGCGGACGCCGCCTCCTCGCCTCCCCTCCCGTCGCGCTTGCGCTGGCACTGGGCGCCGGGCTGGCCATCGGCGCTGCCGTCACCTTCGGCTGGGCGCTCGCCGTGCTCGGGGCGCTCCTCGGCGGCGCGCTCGCCCTGCTGCTCCTGTCGAGCACTCGCTCCGGGCTGCTCGCCGTCATCGCCATCGCCACCCTGCTCCCGTTCGGCGTCATCCCGGTCCGCCTCGGGGTCCAGCTCACCCTGCTGGACGCGGCGCTCGCAACGCTCCTGCTGGTCTGGCTGCTCGGAGCCTCCCAGCACCGCGAGCCGCTCCAGCTCACCGCCCCCGGGGCCTGGCTGGGCGCGTTCCTGGTAGTCGCGGTCGCCGCCTTCGCGCTCGGGGCCCGCCAGATCGCGTTCGACGAGCTGACCCGCCGTTTCGTCAAGCTGCTCGCCAGCCTGGTTCTCTACTACTGCGTCGTCAACACCATCCGCGCCCCGCGCGCGGCGCGCCTGCTGGAGCGGGCGCTGATCGCCGGCGCCACGCTGGCGGCGCTCCTGGCGGTTGGCATCTGGGCGCTGCCGACGACGCTCCAGGTCCGGCTCCTCTCCGCGCTCGGCCCCCTAGGCTACCCGACCGGCGAGGCGGTGCTGCGCTACCTGCCCGGCCCGAACAACACCTACTCCGACACGCTCCGCGCGGTGGGCACCTCGATCGATCCAAACGTGCTCGGCGGGATGCTCATGCTCGCCGCCGCCCTGGCGGCCGGGCACCTGTTCGGCAAAGCGCCGCTGGCGCCGCGCTGGGCGCTTGCCGGAGCGCTCGTCGCGCTGGCCGCAGGGATGGCGCTGTCGAACTCGCGCTCGTCATGGGTGGGCTTCGCCGCCGCGCTCGGCTTTCTAGCCCTGTTTCGCTCGCGCCGGGTGCTCGTCGCCGGCGCGGTGGTCGGGGCGCTGCTCCTCCTGTCCCCGGTTGGGCAGACGATGCTCGACCGGCTCGCCAGCGGTTTCGCCACCCAGGACAAGGCCTCGGAGCTACGGCTCCAGGAGTACCGCAACGCTGTCGCGATCATTCGTCGCTACCCGCTGCTCGGGATCGGCTTCGGCCCCGCGCCGGACCTCGACCTCCAGGAGGGGGTTTCCAGCCTGTACCTGACGCTCGCGGAGCAGACCGGCCTGGTGGGAACGGCGCTCTACCTCGCCGCGGTCGGCACGGCGCTGCTGGGCTCCCTGCGGAGCAGCCCGGGGACCAGCCCGGACGTCGTGACGAGCCTGGGCGCCACCCAGGCGGCGCTCGTCGCGGCGCTCACCGCGGGTCTGTTCGACCACTACTTCGTGAACAAGGACTTTCCGCACATGGTGGCGCTGTTCTGGCTGATCGTCGGGCTGCTGGTGGCCTGGGCCCACCTGGCGGCAGCGCCCCGCGCCGCGGCGGCTACAGTGGAAGAGCGAGCTGGGGCTCGTGGTTAGGCGGAGGGATCGAGCGCCCGCTGGCCCTGCTCGATGCAACTCTGCACCGCGCTGAGCAGGTCCTCCAGCGCGAACGGCTTGGTGATGACTCGCGCCCCGCTGCCCTCGATCTGCTCGCGGTTGGCGTTGAGCTCGTCCACCGCGCCCGAGCACATCAGCACCGGCACCTGGCGCATCTGCCGGTCGCGGTTCAGCAGCTCGAGGAGCTCAATCCCGCTGAGGCCCGGCAGCTTGACGTCCAGAACGATCAGGTCCGGGTTCATCCGCCGGGCGAGCCCGAGCACCCCGTGTGCTTCACCGCTGCACCGAACTTCGTACCCCTCCAGCTCCAGCAGGTCGCAGAGCAGACTCTGCGTATCAGGGTGATCCTCGACGATCAGGATCCGCTTCATTGTTCGCCTCTTCGCGGTCGGAGTATCGGCACAGCGGCGGGAACCTTACAGCCGCTGAATCTGCTCACGCAAGGTGCGAGCCTCGGCGAGGATCGCCGCGAGCGTGCCACAGAGCGTGGTCATCTTCGCCTGCTCCACGCGGACGAATCGATCGTAGGGGGCGAGCGCGTCGCGCACCCGCTGGACCGAATGCTCGAGCTCGCGCTCGAACGCTTCCGACAGCGCGCTCGCGAGCCCGTCCCGGAGCGCCGCGGTCCGCAGGCGGAACTGCTCCTTGGCCCGCCGCCGTTTGAGCGGCAGCAGATACAGCCCGAGGCCGGCGATCGCCCCGCTGGCGAGTATACCGGTGACGTCGAGCGCGGCGCTGCTGACCAGCGCCACCACCAACGCTCCCAGCCCCAGCGCCCCCGCCTCCATAAGCGTCGCCTGCGTCACCGTCTCCCGAACCGACTGGGCGAGCTGCTCCGCCTCGCGCCGGTGGTCGTGGCGCTGCACCACCTCGCGGGCCACGGATCCCAGCGTGCCCAGCAGCGTGCGGCGGTCATACTCGAAGGAGCCGGCCAGGCGGGCCGAGGGGCCCTCGCCCGGCCGCGCCGCCCGCCGGCGCTCGACCTGCTCGGTCACCGAGCGCCAGAGCCGCAGATCCTGCTCGACCATCCAGTCGATCAGCGATTGGCCGAGGCGATCTACCTGCGCGGGCAGGTCGGCCACGACCTGCCGCTCGAACTCGCTCTTGATGCGCGCGGCGTTGAACAGATCGAACACCCGGCCCAGGCGCAGCGTGTCGTCCAGGAAGCGCTCGCCGCGCTCCTGAAGCTGGTGGAGCACGGTATCCAGCTCGTGGAGACGGAACCCGAAGTCTCGGCGCATGTCGGCCAGGTACAGCGCGAGCTGCCCCTCCAGGCTCTCGGAGAGCAGCAGGTCCGCCTGGAGCAGTTCAAGGCGCTGCTGCGCCGCGTCCTGGTAGCTGGCGGCGATCCGCTCGGCCACACCGAGCGGCGTCTGGAGCTTGAGCCGCAGCCGCTCCTGGTCGTCCAGCGTCTCCCGGATGAACGCCTCCAGCGCCTGGAAGCGGCTCGCCGCCCAGGCCTGCTCTCGCTCGCCATCCGAGGCGACCTGCTTCGCGCGCAGCGCCGCCCGCGCCGAGACCGGGAAGACTTGGGGGATGAACCCGAGCAGTTGGCGCGACTGCTCGCGAACGAACCCGAGCTGTTCTTCGAGCTCGGCCGGCTGGAGCAGGTCTACCTTGTTCAGTACCAGGACGAGCTTCTTGCCCCAGGTGCGGATCAGCTCCATGAAGCTGCGTTCACTCTCGGTGAAGGGCCGGTCCGCCGAGGTGACGAACAGCACCAGATCGGCGCGGGGAATGAAGCGGCGAGTGAGTTCTTCGTGCCGCCGGAGCACTGCGTTGGTACCCGGCGTATCCACAATCGCCAGGTCGCGCAGCAGGTCGAGCGGGTAGCGGATCTCCAGTAGCCCGTCCGCCGAGCGTTGCTCCGGCGCAGGTCCGTCCCGCAGCAGCGTCACCTCGGCGGTGGTTGGGGTGACCCCCTCGGGCAGCACCGGGGCGCCGAGCAAGGCGTTGATCAGCGCGCTCTTGCCGGCGTTGAACTCGCCGACGATGACCAGCAGGAACAGTTCATCCAGATCCGCCTCGGCCTGGCGCAGGGTCCGCAGGTCGTCCTCGCTCGCCGCCGCGGCGGCCAGAGCCTCCCGCAGCCGCCAGAGAAGCTGGCGGTCGCGGCTGAGAAGCTGCCGTTGGTCGGGAGAGAGCAGCTCGGCCAGCCCTGACCGGGGCGCCTCCCGCTCCACTCCCGCCCGCTCCCGCGAGGACATCATCCGCGGCCGCTATGCCTGGGCCGCGCGGACGAGCCGATACCAGGTCGCCTCCGGCACGCGGTGCTGCGCAAGATACACATGGCCCTCCGGCACGCGCTTCCCAAAGGCGTGGGTCGGCCGGAGCACTCCCTGCTCGCGGTGGCAAACGTCAAGGTATTGCTCCCAGGGTTCCAGTTCCTGGCCGGCGTCGAGCAAGGCGACAGTCCGGATCTCGTCGTCGCTGAAGCTCATCAGCCACTGGTACTTTTGCCGCAGCTCGGCCAGCTTGGACTCGCGCGCTCGGCCGTCGCCCGAGACGCCGGGCTGTTGCCCGGCCTGGGCTTGGGCGGCACTGGCGGGACTTGGCGCCGCGGCCGCCGGCCCGGGCTCCCTGGCTGGCACTGGTGCGCCCACGGAGGCCACGGTCTCGGTGCTGGCCGTCCCCGGCCCCCACTCCAGCGGGGCGAGCGCCTGCTGCTCGCGCTTTCTGGTGAAGACGATGCTCGCGATCAGGCCGATGAGTACGCCGATGAGGAACCGCATCTGCACCCCTCCTCCCGGCCACGCGGCGCGAATAGCCGCGTGGGATGTGTGCAACTCCTGTGCCCGCTTACCCGGCGCAGGTGCTCCGGCCAGCCTCAGCGCTTCGCCTGCGGAACCCGGGAACCGAGAAAGCCGCTCGACAGCGCGAGCACGCCGCCCATCGCGACGTTCAACGCCAGGACCGAAACCAGCGCGGAGGCGGAGGCCTCCGCCGGCGGGATGAGCTGGCCCACGACGAGCGCCGCGACGCCAGCCAGCAGCCCGGCCGTCACGCCGGCCTCGGCTGCCGAGCGCACCATTCGTGTCTGCCGGCCGACCTGATAGCCGCAGACGGAGAAGAGGATCAGGTTCGCCAGCAGGTCGATGTTCGCGGCCAGCGCCGCCTGCAGGCTCGTCTCGGGCTGGCCAGCGGCTGCCAGGCGAGCCGCCGTGTCGATGACGACGATCAGCGCGCCACAGAGCAGTCCCCAACGCCAGACCGGCTGCACAGCTCCTCCACTCGGTCCGTGGGGACTCTACCCGTGCCTTTGCGCCCCGGTCAACCTGGCTCGTCTGGCTGCCGCGTATTCCAATCTGGCACGCTTCCTGCAGCGATGGGCGCGATTTTGCCCGGCGCCGCCGTGCCCGGAGCGCCAGCGACGAGAGGTTAGAGCGGATGGCCTACCCACGCGCGTGTCCAGGCTGTGGCATCTCGTACGTCGACTGGAGCGGGCCATGGACGTTCCCGCACATCACGCTCGCGGCACAGGACGGTGGGGCGCCTAGCCCCTGGCGTCGAGGTCTCCCAGGCCGCCTGCTCGACCTGCGCTGCCAGGTCTGCGGTACTGTCTTTCGCTGGGACTACTTCGGGCGCGGGCGCGAGGGACAGCTCGGGACGCTCGTCACCGTGCTGCGCGGGCCGCGGCCTGGGCTGGAGGTCGCGCTGCCGAAGCCGGCGCGTGGCTGGCGCCGCGAGGAGCACCGGCGCGCCTCGTAGCGTCGAACCTGCACCGCCTGCGGCTAATTCAGGCGGCGCCGCAGGTCCGGCCGGGTCGTGGCGACCCCCACAGCGCGGCTGACGCCGTTGAGCAGGTCGTCAACGTCGAACGGCTTGACGATAATCTGCGCGGCGTAGCCACGCTCCACCTCTGAGAGCGTGTCTGGATAAGCGGAGATGACGACGATGGGGATCGCCCGCGTCGCCGGGTCTTCCTTGAGGCGGCGCAGCACCTCGCGACCATCCAGGTCTTCCAGCCCCAGGTCCAGCGTCATCGCATCCGGCCGAAGCTCGCGGGCCAGGGCGAGGGCGGCGCGTCCACCCGCGGCGAGGTGGACCTGATACCCCTCGCCCTGCAAGATCAGGCTCAGCACCCGCCGGATCACCGCGCTGGCGTCCACCACGAGAACACGGCGCTGGTGCGTATGAACGAGCATCTGGCCTCCTTGTACGACGGATCCGGACCCGCGCGCGAGCCGCCCACCCGGGCGCACTAGACGGGGGTACGGGCGTCGTCCCGCCACGGCCGGTAGTAGATCGGCTCGATATCGCGAAAGTCCCGCCGTCTGACCAAGCCCTCCTCCACCAGCCGTTCGAGTACAGCGCGGCAGGTGCGCTGACTCACGTTCAGCTTGGACGAGAGCGACAGCACGGTTTCGCTCAAGGCGGGAATCGTCTCGACAAACATCCGGATCCGGCGCTCGTCGTGCGCCGACCGATTAGCCCCCATCATTTCCGTCCGCCAGCAGCGTAGTGGCTACCAGGGCGAGGACGAGCATCATCAGCAGGATCAAGGCGCTGTCCAGCGTCACCCGGCCGCCTCCTCGCAGCATGATCTCCGGCGCGGAGTCTACGGGTCGGTTCATCACACGGGCATTACGCGGCGGGGGTCGGCCATTACAGTGCGATTACGTAATGGGCCGCTGCGCCCCCGGACGTAACCGGCCCGCGCCATCACTCGTTACTATGGCGAGTAGCTCACCGAGCTCAGAAGGGAGGCAGACGGATGAGGGGAGCCTGGCATCGCGGCTGGGTTGGGCGAGCGGCACTTGCCGTGGGACTCGCCGCTCTCCTGGTGCCAAGCCTGATCGGGCAGCAAACCGCGGTCGTCCGCGCCGCGACCTACTCCGTGTCGGCGTTCGACGTCCGCGCCGGCAGCGCCGCAGAGGTCCGCCCACGCATCAGCGGCCGGGTGGTGGTCTGGCAGGATTACCGGAACAATGCCAGCGCCGACATCGACGAGAACGCCAACGCCGACATCTTCATGCGGGACCTGGACAAGTCCGACAAGAGCAGCCAGGTCAACGAGAACAGCAAATCGGCCAAGCGGCCGGACATCTCAGGCGACATCGTCGTCTGGGCGGAGGCGAGCAGCTCCAAGGGCCTGAACATCGAGGGGTACAACATCGCCAAGGACGACCACTTCAGCATCGACGAGGACTCGGGCGACCAGGATTTCCCGGCGGTGTCGGGCGACACGGTCGTCTACCAGAGCAACAAGCCAGGCAACTGGATCATCCGCGGCTACCACATCTCCAGCGGCAAGAAGTTCGACATCTCCACCGGCAGTAGCAACCACACGGCCCCAGCTATCGACGGCAATCTCGTCGCCTGGGTGGACGACCGCGATGGGCAGGGCAAGACCGACATCTTCGGCTATGACCTGAACACCGGCACGGAGTTTCGGGTCACCTCCACGCACACCGCCCGCGAGCCGGCCGTGGGCGGCCCGTACATCGTGTACACCGATGGTGCCAGCGACAACGCCGGCATCTACGTCTACAACACGGACGACAAGACGGTCCGCCAGATCTCCTCAACCACCCAGCACGCCCGCGGCAATCCCCGCATCTCTGGCACCATCGTCGTCTGGCAGGACGAGCGCAAGGGCAGCGGCAAGCCGCACATCTGGGGCTACGACCTGGCGACGAACACCGAGTTCCCGGTCAATACCGAGAATGGCGATCAGACTGTGCCCGATATCTCCGGGACGACGATCGTCTGGCAGGACGACGCCCACAACGGCGACATCCGTGGCGGCGACCTGACGATCAGCGGCCTGGCGACCCCGACCCCGGCCGCCACCGCCACCCCCACGCCGGCTCCCACGGTGACGCCCGGCCCGCCCGCCGTGCACGACAACCGCTACTTCGTGGAAACCGGCTTCCGGGTGGACAACGACAAGATCTGGGACTACTTTCAGCACCGCGGCAAGCTGAATACGTTCGGCTTCCCGGTCTCCCGAACCTTCCTGTTCCAGGGGTTCATGACCCAGTTCTTCCAGCGCCAGATCGTCCAGATCGGGCCAGATGGCAACGCTCGGCTGGTGAACCTGCTCGATCCGGGGCTGATGCCGGTCAACCGGATCAACCAGTCCACCTACCCGGCCTACGACCCGGCCGTGGCCCAGGCCGCGCCCCAGCCCGGCTCGCCGAACTACGACACCGCGATCATCGAGTTCGTGCGCGCTCACGCGCCAGAGACGTTCAACGGTCAGCCGACGCGCTTCTGGTCAACGTTCAACAACATCGTCACCTGCCAGGATGCCTTCCCGCAGGGCAACTGCAACGAGAGCCTGCTCCCAGGCTTCGACCTGGAGATGGCCGGGGCGCCGACCTCGAACCCGATGCCGGACCCAAGCAACGCCAACTTCATCTACCTGCGGTTCCAGCGCGGGATCATGCACTACGACGCCGGTTGCCAGTGCACGCGTGGCATCCTGCTGGCCGACTACTTCAAGAGCGTGATCACCGGGCGGAACCTCCCGCCCGACCTCGACCAGGAAATGCAGGGGTCGATCTTCTACAAGCAGTACAACAATGGCATGCCCCTGGGCCTGAACCGGCCGGGGGACCTGCCCAACACCGACATGACCAACGCCTTCGAGCCCCAGTAGGCTCGCCAATCTCGCGGCGGTCGGAAGACCCGGGTCTTCCGACCGCCGCGAACAGGGAAGACCAATGCTTCGCAGCTTCGCCTCTGGAGGGGGAATGTTTCGTCGACTTCCGCTGTTCAGCTCGCTCGTCGCGCTGACCCTGCTCGGACAGACCGTCGTGCTCGCCGCGCCAGTGGCCGCGCCGCAAAACGGCCCGGCGCTCCAGGAGGCACCGCCCGCGGACCAGCCGCCCGCCGCACCTGACGCGCAGGCGACGCCGGCGCCTGCGCCGAAGCCGGACCAGTCGTACCGGGCGGCCAGCCCCGAGTACGGCTTCGTCGTACAGGACTTCGGCCAGCCCACCGCGGACCGCGATTTCGCACTCGTCCAGAACGCCCACTTCGGCTGGATCAAGCTCCAGATGCCCTGGTCGGCAATGGAGCCGCAGCGCCAGGTGTACGACTGGAGCGAAGCGGACCGGATCGTCGAGACGGCAATGGACCATGACCTGAAGATCATCGCCCGCATCTCCGATACGCCGAGCTGGGCGCGCGCCGATGGCGGGCAGAACGGCGCGGTCGATAGCCCGCCGGACAACTATCAGGACTACGCCGACTTCATCTTCGCCTTCGTCCAGCACTTCCGCTCGGACAAGAAGCGCGTCCACGCCATCGAGATCTGGAACGAGCCCAATATCGCCCGCGAATGGGCCAACCAGCCGCCGAATCCGGCCCAGTACGTGCAGCTCCTGAAGCTGGCGTACGCCGCGGCCAAGGACGCCAGCCCCCGTATCACTGTCCTGACCGGTGCGCTTACCCCGACCGGTACGAATGACCAGACGGCGATGCCGGACGACGTCTTCCTGGAGCAGATGTACCAGAACGGGCTGCAGGGCAACTACGACGTCCTATCGGTCCACGCCGCCGGCTACAAGGCCGCGCCTGAAACGGACCCGGCTCAGGTAGAGGCGGACCCGTCGCTCGGCGGACATCGCTTCTTCTGCTTCCGCCACGTCGAGGACGTGCGCGCGCAGATGGTTGCCCACGGCGACGCCGACAAGCAGATCTGGATCACCGAGTTCGGCTGGACGTCCGACACCGTCCACCCAGAGTACTCCTGGTTCCAGGTGGACGAGAACACCAAGGCCGATTACCTGGTGCGGGCGTATGCCTGGGCCCACAACAACTGGTCACCGTGGATCGGGGTGATGACCGCCTGGACCCTGGCCGCGCCATACTGGGACCCGACCAACGAGCAGTACTACTGGTCGGTGACCAACCCCGACGGGACAACCCGCCCGGCGTACGACCGGCTCGCCGCAGCCCGAGCATCCGGCCAGCTCCCGTAGCGCTTCGCGGGTGCGGCTTCGCGGGTGCGAAAGTGGCAAAGGGCGGGGAGTCACCCCGCCCTTTGCCACTTTCGCGTTCCTCTTTCACGTTCCTCGCAGCGCCCTATCCTTCGCGGCCAAGCGCGCGAAGGCGACCGCCGCGTAGCTGACCGAGCCGTTACCGCTGGAATCCACCCATTGCGCGTACCGCAGCACCTGCCCCTGCGCGCTGCCATCCAGCGTCGCGAGGAGCAGATAGATGGGCGAGAAGCCACAGATGCGGCGGGCGTCGTCGTCGCGCATCACCTGTGCATAGAACCCCGCCGCGTCGCCCGCGCAGACCAGCTCCAGCATCTCGCGGTCCTGCTGCTCCACCCGCTGCAGGTCCAGTGAGGTCAGCGCGCGCGGATCGCCGAATTGCGGCCCGACGTGCGCCAGGTCGGCCCCGGCGATCAGGCAGACGCGCTTGCCGCTGGCGGCGATCGTCTCGCGCAGCGCCGCGACGAACTGCGCGATCTCGTCGACCGCCTCCGGCCGCTGGCCGGGCGGCACGTGCACCTGAAGCGCGTTGCACAGCAGCGGGACGCACCGGGCGCGGGACTGGCCACCCACCAGGCCCAGAAAGCGCAGGTACAGCGCCTGGAATTCGAGCGAGTGCTCGGCTCGGTGCTGATATTCATCCTCATAGAGGTCTCGTCCGTAGCGGCGCTGCAGCGCCTCCAGGAACTCGACGTCGGTCGGCGCCGGACCGAAGGCGGTGTCGTACGGCTTGCTGGTCGCGGCGACGAGACTGCCGAGACCGGCATGGCAGGTGCCGAGCAGGACGTATAGCTCGGCCGGCTCCGATTCGGCGAGCGCCCGATAGGCCCAGGCGTACACCGGCCCGCCACGGTGCAGATCGATGTGCGGGGCGATCAGTCCAACCAGGTCGCGGCGCGGCTGGCTAGCTGGCGGGCCGCCCGGGCCCTCCGGGTGACAGTAGAGCGCTTCGAGGAACTGAGACAGCTCTACGGGATCGCCAGGGTAGGCGCCGCCCGCGTGCGCTGCGGGGCGGGCAGGCTGCGCCTGGAACTCGCGGCGGAGCGCCGCCAACCGATCCTGCGCACGCGGCGTGTCGAGCAGGTAGGCCTCGTCGAGCTGCTGGACGAACTGCGCTACCTGCTCCGGAGTGAGCGCTAGCCCGGTGCGGAGCAGGAAACCGGCACGCACCTCGCCCAGCGTGCGCCGGCCGTCCAGCAGGCTGGCGAGCAACAGTCCGTGCTGGGTCATGATGACCGGCCGCGCCTCTGGATCGAGCCGGTCGCGCAGACATGCCACTGGGCGCCCGTCTTCGCCTGGAAAGTGAACGACCTCAACGGGACGTAGCCGAGGAAGACACTGGGATGTGCTCACACCGCCTCACTGGCTCATACTGGTCAGGGATGGCTCGATGGTACCAAACGCCAGCCGCCGATCCGGGGCCATTCCCGGGCACGCCAGCCGGGGCTGGCTTCGGGCACCATCAAGGTCGCCTGTCACAGAACCGTGATAGCAACAGTGCTCGCAGTTCTCCAAATGAGCGGACGAGCGGATTGCTCGCTGCACTGGCCCGGGGTATCGTATGAGTGCGCCTGGTGAGCAGGCATCCCGAGCGCGCACCCCGGAACCCGAGTACGGGCAACTGCACGAGAGATCCGGGAGCGACTGGTCGGGACCGCGTAGCGGCTGCAAGGTTGCTGTGTGGCAGGGCTTGCTCGCCAGGCCGAATGGTCAAAGCGCCCGTCTCGATAGGCCACCCGGCCGAAGGACGGGCGCTTTCACGTCCCCTGCTGGCAGCGTCCAGGCATCGCCGTGGCCCCGTGTCCCCAGCCCGGCGCCGCGGTATAGTAAATGGGCGAGGTGGCGCCTGCCACTGCGAGGAGCAGAATGGTGGCCGAGACGTCGAAGCGACGAGAGGGCACCACGCTGCCGGCGACGCCGGACGTGGCGCCCGAGCAGCGGGATCGCACCCAGATCCTCCCACCCTGGTCGGTGCTGCTCTGGAACGACGACCACAACGAGATGCTGTACGTGGTCCGCTCGCTGCTGAAGGCGGTGCCCAGCCTGTCGCGCACCAAGGCGGTGACGATCATGCTGGAGGCCCACAACACCGGCAAGGCGGTCGTCATCACCTGCCCGCTCGAGCACGCCGAGCTGTACCGCGACCGCCTGCTCGGCTTCGGCCTGACCGCCACCATCGAGCCGGCCTGACCGCGGTGGCGGCTGAGCCACCGTTGCGCTCCCTCGCCGCGCTGATGGCCGGTCCGCCAGACCCACCGGCGCGCCGCGCCGTGGTGGCCACGCTGGCGAAGCTGCTCGAGCCGCTGCGCCGGCGCCACCACCTTCCCGCCTGCACCTGGCGCCCCGGTACCGCAGCGATGCGCCCCTGGGGCCGCTGCCTGTACCACCCGGACGGCTCGCGGGAGATCGTGCTCCGGATCCTGGCCGACCGTGCGGACGGCAGCCCGAGTGGGTGGCGGCGGCCCGGAGCGCTGGTCGCCACCGCGCTGCACGAGCTTGCCCACCTGCGCTACACAGGCCATGGGCCGCGCTTCTGGGCGTTGCTGCGGCAGTTGCTCGACGAGGCCAGCACCACGCGGCTGTACGACCCCGAGTACGACGACCCCGAGGAACGGGGTCGTGGCGATGCCAAGCTGCGCGGCAGCGCTGCCCACGCCCGAGCCGAGGCGGCGCGCGCCGCAGCTGCCGCGCAGCGCCAGGCGGCGCGCCTGTTCGCCCCCGGCGACCGGGTGCGCGTCATTGCCCGCGGCCGCTCGCTGGCGGGGCAGATCGGCGTCGTGGAGCGCCGGGGGCGCACCCGGCTGCTCGTCGTCGTGGACCAGGAGCGCTACTGGATTCCCGGCGGCTGGCTGGAGCGGCTCGACGCCGAGCACGCCATGCCACTGTAAGCGCGCGCCAGCCGCGACGCGGCACGCCGGTCTCGCTCGCCAGAAGTCGCCTCCGCCTGCCTACCCCGCGAGCGTGTTCCGCCTCGGCTTGACGGTCTGGCGGCGCCGCGCCCACCATTGGGACAATCGCCAGCGAGGTGGCAGCCATGGTCGAAGATCAACCGCCGTTCTCGTTCCGCGCTCCGCGCCTGCTCCGGATCGGCTGGAACGTGGTGGACGAGGTGGGGACACATATCAGCGGGCTGCGGGTATCGCGGGCGCTCGTGGTTACCGATCGCGTGATGCGCGCCGCCGGCTACGTGGATCGCGTCTGTGCCGCCCTCTCCGCCGCCGGGGTCGAGTCGGACGTCTACGAGGGGGTGAACACCGAGCCGGACGACCGCTACTGCGTGGAAGGCCTGGCGCGGCTGCAGCAGGCCGAGGCCCAGGCGGTGATCGGGCTGGGCGGCGGAAGCCCGATCGACACCGCGAAGTCGATCGCGATCCTGGCCACCAACGGCGGGGAAATCCAGGACTACATGGGGCAGGACCGCATCCTCCAGCCGGGCCTGCCCATCGTTGCGATCCCCACCACTGCCGGGACCGGGAGCGAGGTCACCGCGTTCGTCGCGATGGGCGACAGCCGCAACGACGTCAAGATGCTGATCGGCAGCCCACACTTGATGCCGACGCTCTCCCTGGTCGATCCGTCGCTGACGCTCTCCTGTCCGCCGAAGGTGACTGCCGACACCGGCGTGGACTCACTCACCCATGCCATCGAGGCCTACGTCTCCCGCCGGGCGAATCCGATCAGCGACACCTTCGCCCTCTCCGCCACTCGTCGGATCTACACCCACCTGCTCCGCGCCTACCGTGATGGGACGGATCGCGAGGCGCGCTACCAGATGATGCTCGGGGCCACTGAGGCCGGGCTGGCGTTCAGCAACGCCTCTGTCGCGCTCGTCCACGGGATGTCGCGGCCGATCGGGGCGAACTTCCACCTTGCGCACGGGCTGTCGAACGCGATGCTGCTGCCGACCGTGATGGAGTTCAGCCTGGAGAGCGCCCCGCAGCGCTACGCGCGGCTGGCGGTGGCGATGGGCCTGGCCGAGGACCCGGCGAATCCGTTGGCCGGAGCCCGCTGGGCGCTGAACGCGGTGCGGCGCCTCTGCCAGGAGCTGAACGTGCCGACGCTGACCGGCGCCGGGCTTGATCCGGAGCGGGTAATGGCGCTGGCGCCCAAGATGGCCCGCGACGCCCTGATTAGCGGCAGCCCGAACAACAACCCGCGCATTCCCAGCGAGCAGGAGATCATCGAGCTATACCGCCGCGCGCTGTAAGCCCGCCAGCTCCTCGACCGTTCCGAACATGTGTGCTATCGTCGCGAAGGTCGAGCAGGACGCCGCACCGGGGCGAACGGGAGCGAGCGCGCTGGCCAGGGAGGAACAGGCGAGGGTGATCAAGTGGCTGCGCGCGCTCTATGGCTACAACCGCTGGGCGACCGAACAGGTGCTGGAGGCGGCGGCGAGACTGACGCCCGACCAGTGGCTCGCCCCCGGCACCGCCGGCCGTGGCTCCATCCGCGACACACTGGTGCACCTGATCTCCGCGCAGCGGTCCTGGCTCTCCTGGTGGAACGGCTCGCTCTCAGCAGAGGCGGCCTACCGCCTGACATTGAACCCGGCCGACTTTCCCGATCTCGACTCGGTGCGCGAGGTCTGGTCCAGCGTTGCCCGGGCAACTCAGACGTTCCTCGACGGGCTGAGCGAGGACGACGCCGAGCGCGTCTACACGCACACGCTCCCGAACGGACTGGTGTTCCGGCAGGTGCTCTGGCAGATGCTGCTGCACGTGGCCAACCACGGCACGCAGCATCGGAGCGAGGTGGCAGCGATGCTCACCGCCTGTGGCCAGTCGCCCGGGGACCTCGACCTGCTGCGGTTCTTCCTGGAGCGTGGCGACCGCCGCGCGGGCTGACGGCCGCGCGGCGGTCCCGGGGCGGCTGGAGGGACGCCGCCTCGGGCACATCATCCAGGCGAGCCGGCCGGGCTGTAGGCAAGCTGATAGAGCGCCGCCGCGAGCACCCGCACCCCGGGCACAACCTGCTCGATCGGGGTGAACTCGGCCGGGGTGTGGCTACGGCCGTCGTGGCTCGGAACGAACAGCATCCCGCTCGGCCAGCGCTCGACCATGATCTCGCTGTCGTGGCCGGCCATGCTCGGCATGGACTTCCACCGCAGTCCTGCCCGGGTCGCCTGCTGTGCGAGCAGGTCCTGCAACGCAGGGGTGAGTGGGACGGGCATCCGGTCCATGAACAGCTCGCGTTCCACCCGCAGCCCGCGCCGGGCCGCGCACTCGGTGTTGAAGCGGTCGATCTCGCCACACAGCACTGCCAGCCGCGCCGCGTCCGCGTCGCGCAGGTCCAGCGTGAAAGAGACCAGGCCGGGCACGACGTTCGTGGCGCCCGGCTCAGCGTCGACCCGGCCGACCGTGGCCACGGTCGGCCGGCCCATCCGCTCGGCGACGCCCAGCGCGTGCTGGATCATCTCGGCCGCGCCGGCCATGGCGTCGCGCCGGATGTCCATCGGAGTGGTACCGGCGTGGTCCTGGCGGCCGTACACCCGCACCCGCTGCTGGCGGTGCCCGGTGATGGTGTGGACCACGCCGATGTCCAGCCCTTCTGCTTCGAGCGTGCCGCCCTGCTCAATGTGTAGCTCCAGCCAGGCGGCGACGTCGTCGCGCCGTGCCTCGGGGATGCGGGCCGGATCGAAGCCAGCCTGGCGCATCGCCTCGGCGATCGTCACCCCTTCCAGATCACGCCGCTCCTCCGCCTCGCCCGGGCGGATCGCCCCAATGACCGCCCGGGCGCCCCAGAAGTCGCTCCGAAAGCGCCCGCCCTCCTCGTCGCAGATTACCAGGATCTCGAGGCTGCGCCGCGGCTGGCCAAACGCCTGTTGGAGCGCTTTTACCGCCGCCAGGCTGGCGTGGATCCCCAGCGCCCCGTCGTACTTCCCGCCCTGCGGCACGGTATCCACGTGCGAGCCGGTCAGGACCGCCGGGCCTGGCTCGCTGCCCTCCAGGCGCCCCCAGAGGTTGCCAACCGCGTCGAGCCGGGTGCTCAGGCCCGCCTCCTCCAGCCAGCGGCGCACCTGGTCCACCGCCTGGCGCCAGACCGGAGTGTAGACGCCACGCCAGAGCCCACCGGTGCGCGGATCCTGGCCAATGGCGCCTAGCTCGTCGATGTGCCGCTGCAGCTCGTCGGCGTCGATCAGCAGACGGTTCGGGTCGAGATCCATCGCTCGCACTCCCGGTATGGGGGATCGTCTCAGTATACGGGCCGCCCAGGCCGCGCCGGGCCGCGCCGTACAATCGAGCCGAGCATCGCACAGCGAGAGGAGACCAGCATGAGCAGCGAGATCCCGCTCGGGCGCGGCCGAGCGATGACCGAGGACGAGATGCGCCAGTTCCTGCAGGAGCCGCACTTCGCGTTCGTCTCGACACTCCAGGAGGACGGCGCGCCCTACGTCAACCCGTTGTGGTTCGAGCACCGGGACGGCCTGTTCCTCATTGTGACCAAGCCGACCGCTCAGGTCTGCCAGAACCTGCGGCGCGACCCACGGACGATGCTGGCAATCGCCAGCCCCACTCCGCCCTATCGGCGGGTGCTGGTCCAGGGGCGGGCCGAGGAGATCGAGGAGGACTGGATTCCGATCGGCGAGCGCATGGTGCGCCGCTACGTTGGACCGGAAGGGATGAAGTACCTGCGAGCAACCAGCCAGCTCCCGCGCGTGATCTTCGCCATCCACCCGGTGAAGATGACCTCGTGGAACGGCGGAGGGATTGACCGCAGCTTCTTCGAGCCGGCGATCTGGCACCCGGTAGCGACGCGCGGCTGAGGCGCGGCCGACCGGCTCAGCTATCCTGGGGCCAGGGCAGAACCTCACCCGGGTCGAGCGCGCCCTCCGGATCCGGCAGGTCGCGCAGCACCCGGCTGATCTGCACCAGCACCCGGGCGGTGGCGCCCCAGATCTTGTGCTCGCCATGGCGATAGAACGCCACCCGGCGCGCGCTGCCACGCACCTGCCAGATCTCCTCAGCGCGCGCCCGCGGATCGACCAGCGCCGCGAGCGGGATCTCCAGCACTTCGGCCACCTCGCGCGGGTCGGGCTGGAACGCCGGGCGCCGCGGCGCGTAAGCGACGAATGGCACAACGACGAAATTACTCACCTGGATCGCCACCGGCTCCAGCCGGCCCCAGACGACGTACTCGTCGGGCGCGACCCCAAGCTCTTCATATGTCTCCCGCTGGGCAGCGCCCAGGAAGGAGCCGTCGTCGGCGCGGACGCCTCCGCCCGGCAGGGAGATCTGGCCGGCGTGGTCGGGCAGGTCTACTGGCCGCCGCTCCAGCACGAACCGGGGCTGCCCGTCGACCGGGTAGAGCAGCACGAGCACCGCCGCCGGCCGGGGCGGCGCCTCTGGCCGGGGTCCGGCGAGTGGCGTTGGAGGATCGCTGGGCGGAGCGAGCGCCCGGCGCAGGCGGGCGAGCTGCGGATCGGCAGACATAAGCGGCTGCTGGCAATCGTACCAGGCCGCCCGGGCGGCAGTGGGACACCGACCGTCGGGCCGTAGCTTAGCGGTGGATCCCTTCCACCAGCGCCCTGGACACCCAGCGCTGTGCGGTCAGCGCGAACAGCACCCCCGGCAGGATCGAGACAATCCAGAGCGCGGCGCTGCCAGGACGGATCATCCCGCCCAGCGTGCCGAGCACCACCGGCAGGGTTCGCCGCGACTGGTCGTCGAGCAGAATCGCGGCGAACGCGTACTCGCCCCAGGCAGCGATGAAGCTCGCCACGGCGACCAGGATAATCCCATTGCTCACTAGCGGGAGCAGGATCGTGACGAGCGTCCGACCCGGCCCGGCACCGTCCACCCGGGCAGCGTCCACGATCTCCCGCGGGATGGTCTGAAAGACGGAGCGCATCACCAGCACCCCGACAGCCAGACTAAGGGTGGAATAGGGCAGCAGCAGCGCCCAGGTCTGGTTCAGCAGCCCGAGCGCCCGCTGAATCTGCCAGACGGCGATCACAGACACCACCCTGGTCGGAATGAACAGCGACGCGACCAGCAGCATCACCACCAGGGCCGCCCCGCGGGTGCGCAGGTGCGTGAGCGCGTAGCCCGCGAGCACAGAGCAGACGGTGGTGATAAGCACCGTCCCGAGCGTCACCCAGACGCTGTTGAGCAGATTGGTCGAGAGCGCCGAGCCGCGGCGCAGCACCGCGCCGTAGCTACTGAAGCTGAGATCGAGCTCAGCCGGCCAGAGGCTGGAGCGCAGGATGGCGCTGCTGGCGGTAACCGACATCAGCCCGGCCCAGATGATCGGCAGCAGAATGATCAGCACGAACAGCCCGATGCAGGCATGCCGGAGCAGCACCCCGAGCGGGACAGCCCGCCGGCCGCGCCGGACGTGGACCCGCTCTCGAACGCGGGACGTGAGCTCGAGTGAGCTGATAACGCGCTCCCGTGGAGGGCGAAGCCTGGCAGGGCCCTCCGCCTGAGGTGAACACGATTCGCAGGATGCTGGACCTCACCCTGGTGAGCGGGGGCGACGGTCCGCACCGGACCGGGGCGCGGGCTGTCAGCAGCCCGGCTCCCCAGGGTGGCCACAGCACGTCTGCCGCAGCACCAGGCGCCGGCTCAGGTTCCAGGCCGCCCGGCCGAGCAGCCGTGGCTCGGACAGGACCGGCCGGAGGTTCCGGATAAAGGCGATCGGACTCTGACCCTGATCCACGGCTGCCTGTGCCGCGCTCGGAACGGCTGGCTCCGAGGCTTGCCCCCGTACCATAGGCGAGAAGGGCTGTCGGGCGCCACCACCTGGCATCCGCCAGCGCTGAGCGCCTTGCCTCATCTACTCTAGTTGGCCACCCGGGCGAGTGTGGTCAGCACGCGTCGCAGCGGCGGGCCGAGCCCATCGGGCGCGAGGCTGTAGACGACGCGCCGGCCGATGCGGTGCGGCGTGACCGCGCCGATGTCGCGCAGCACCCGCAGATGCTGCGAGGTGACCGACTGGCTCCGACCAATCACCCGCGCCAGGTCCTTAACAGTCAGTTCGGAGCCAGAGAGCGCAAGGACAATCTTGAGACGGACAGGATCACACAGGGCCGCGCTGAGCGGCCGCAGCAACGACTCAGCCGCGGCCGGCAGCAGGCGCTTCCGCGCTTTCGCAACCGCGGCTGGATCGTGCACGCGCCCGTGTTCGACCATGGTTTGTAACAGCTCCTCAACAGATGGTGGGGTGGGACTGCTATCCGCCTGCACTTGAACGCATCCAGCATGCCACCTCTGTTAACCGTTTGTTAGGGCTCGCGCAGGCCGCCAACAGGCCCGCTCAACCCCGACGCAGATCCGCTCCACATGCGCAACGGCAGCGGGCATGGCCCCGGTGGCAAGATAGGCGGGCCAGCAGGGGGTGTGATGCGCTGGAGACGCCGCCCAACCAGTCCTGAAGAGGCGAGGCAGCGGCGACGAGAACGGGCCCTTGCGAGTCGCTTGCCCCGCTGTGCCCAGCCAGGAGATAGCAGCGGAGGACGTGCTGGATGACCGCGCTCGCGCTTGGCCTGGTGCTACTCGCGGCACTGGCGCACGCCACCTGGAACCTGCTGGCCAAGCAGGCGTCGGACAAGCTGGCGTTCCTGTGGGGGGCCACGCTGGTCGCCGCAGCGCTGTACCTCCCCATCGGGCTCTGGCTGCTCCTCACCCACCCGTCGCCCACGCTCGGCTGGGCGATCGTCAGCGCCAGCACCCTGCTCGAGGCGTTCTACTTCTGGTCACTGGCGCAGGCCTACCGCTATGGCGATCTCTCGCTCGTCTATCCGGTGGCGCGGGGGATCGGCCCGCTGGTAGTCCCAGTGCTCGGGGTAGCGCTCCTCGGCGAACGCCTGTCCGCGCTGGCGGCGCTCGGCATCCTGCTCATCGTCGTCGGGGTACTGGTCGTCCATCTCCCGACCTTCGGCTGGTCCGGGGCGCGGGCGCTGCTACGTGCCACCCGCCATCCG
This sequence comes from Pseudomonadota bacterium, assembly GCA_021325655.1. Lineage (GTDB taxonomy): Bacteria > Chloroflexota > UBA6077 > UBA6077 > JAJPGT01 > JAJPGT01. The sequence continues at coordinate 105,716 of JAJPGT010000047.1, read as the reverse complement.
GGAACACGCTACGCGGCGCTGACCGGACTGCTGGTCGCCTCGTATTCCACGCTCGACAAGCGCGGCGTCGCGCTGATGTCGCCGCTGCTGTACGTGTACGTCCTGCACCTCGGCAGCGCGCTGGCGCTGTCGGCGCTGCTGCTTCCACGGCGCACCGCCGCTGCCAAGGAGTGGCGCCGCCAGCCGTGGCGGGTGGCAGCGGTCGGCCTGATGACGCCCCTCACCTACGGCCTGGTGCTGGCGGCACTCACCTTTACCCCGGTGAGCTACGTGGTGCCGGCCCGCGAGGTCTCCATCGTGTTCGCGGCGCTGCTCGGGACGCTGGTGCTGCGTGAGCCGTTCGGGCCGCAACGTGTTGCCGGCTCGGCGTTGATCGCCTGCGGCCTGTTCCTGCTTGTGGCGGGCTAGCTGCCGCAGCAGAAGGCAGTGGGCGCGCGCCGGTATCCTCTGGGCCAAGGAGCGCCTGGTGTTTCCCACTGACCGCTACACCCCGTTCGGGTACCTGGCGAATCCGGGCGCATACGCCCGGAGCTGGCGCGAGGGCATTGGCGGGGCGCTCCGCTCCACGGACCAGCAGCCCGGTTTCGGCTGGTGGTATCCGTTCCAGCAGCGGAATCAGGCCGGCGTCGCGCTGGAGCTCGGACTGGAGATCGACGGCCGCTGGTTCGTCCCGCGCGCGGACTGGGCCGAGCTGGGGCTGCACGCCTCCCACCACGGCGCGCGCCTGTTCACCTTCGAGGCCGCCGGCGACGGCCTCGCGGTCTCGGCGTCGTTTTTCCTCGCCCACGCTGATGCGCTGGTCTGTGTCTACCAGGCGGTGAATGGTGGAGCCGAGACACACGAGGTGCGGCTCTCGGTGCAGGCGCGCGCCTGGCCAGCCGAGGCGGCCCGGACGAGCCTGGCCGAGCCCTGGTGCGCGCGGCTCGAGCTGCCGCCCTGGCCCAGCCACGCGGTGGCGACCGACGCGCCCGAGGCGACGCTCCGGCTCCTGGAGGACGGGCACGTCTCCGTCGAGCGTGCCATGGCGCTGAGGCCGGGCGAGCAGTGCTGTCTCGTCGTCGCGCTCGGACGGGGGGCAGATCCGGCTGCCACCGGACGGCGGGCGCTGGCAGCCTGGCCCCTGGCGCTGGAGCAAGCCCGGGCGGAGGACGACCGCTTCTGGGCCGGAGCAGCCCGGCTCGTCGGAGACTGGCCAGCGAGCTGGCGGCGCGGCTGGGTGTACGACCTGGAGACGGCGCGGCTCTGCCTGCGCCCCGCCGGCGGCATCTATCGCGACGTCTGGCCGGCCTGGTCAGCCAACTGGCCCCGCTCGGTGCTGGCCGAAGCGACGCTCGACATGCTCCGCCTGGCGCTCGGGGCCCCGGGCCTCGCCCGCCGGGCGCTGCTCTCCCTGTTTCGCGACGCGCCCGCACCCAACGTGCCCTGCCTGTTCCAGCATGGTGAGCCGAACATGGTCGCGGAGGACGGCCAGGCCTGTGGCACCTCGCTCGCCTGGTGCCTACCGTTTCACAACCTGGCGCTGCTCGACCACCTGGCGCCCGAGCGCGACTGGCGCGCGGCGCTCTACCCCTTCCTGGCGGCGCTGCTGGACTGGTGGCTGGCGCACCGCGCCGACGCCAGCGGCTGGCTGAGCTACCACTGCACCTGGGAGGCGGGCGAGGACGATACCCCGCGGCTCGGTCCGGAACGCCGCGGCGCGGCCGTGGTGGACGGGCTGGTGCGCCCGGTCGAGCTCCAGGCAGCGGCGGCACAGGCCGCGGCGCTGCTCCAGCGCTGGGCGGAGGACCTGGGCCGCGTAGCGGAGGCGCGGCGCTGGCGCGTGGTGGCCCGGCGCTACCGCCGCCTGACGCGCGCCCTCTGGGAGCCCAGCGAGCAGCGGTTCCGCGACCGCGACGCCCAGGGGCGGCCGCTGGCGCCATGCGGCGACCCGCCGTACTGGGGCGGCGACCCGTGCACATGCTCCGTCCTGGCGCTCACCGCGGCGCTCTCCGGCGCCCCCACCCCGGCGCAGCGGCGCGCCCTCGCCCGCGAGGTGGAGCGGTACCTGGGCCTGCCCTGGTGCGAGTGGCCCTCCTGGAGCTGGATAGTGGCCGAGGCGGCGAGCGCGCTGGGCCGCCAGGACCTCGCCAGCCGCCTGGCCGGCTCGATCCTGGCGCGCGTCTACCCGGAGAACGACCGGCGGCCGACCGAACTGGACCACGGCCCCGTGCCTGGCGCAGCCCGCGAGTGGTGGCCGCTGGATCTGTCCCGCTGGAACGCTGGCGAGGCCTACGGCTGGGGTGGAGCCACCGCGCTTCTGCTGCTGCGCCACGTCGTCGGCGCGCGGGAGGCCCCCCGCTCACGCGAGGAGGGCTGGATCACCCTTGCCCCCGGGCTCCCGGCGGAGCTGCTGCGGCCGGGGCGCTGCTACGGGATCGAGCGGCTGCCCTGGCAGGGTCGGCATCTGGACCTGTGGTACGAGGTACGCGAGCGGCGCCTGGATGCCCTGGTGCGCGTCCGCGAGACCGGGCAGCAGCGGCGAATCTCATTGCCGAATCTCACCGCCAGGAGCGTCCGGCTATGGTGAGACCAGCGGCGGCGGAGGTTCTGGAGTCGCTGGCCCGGCCCGACAAGTGGTACCTGGGCGGTGGCGGCCCGCTCCTGTGGGCACCGCCGTTCCCCCAGTTCCTGGGCCGACCGGGCTGCTGGGATCGGGCTCACTACTACGGCTTCGCCCTCGCCCCGGTGTTCGCGCTCGCGCTGCTGGCGGGCGATGGCCGCGAGATCCCCCTCTTGGCTGCTGGGCGCGACTGGCGGCCGGACCGGCTGCTCCAGCACTACACCGGCAGCGACGTCGAGCTGCTGGAGCGCCGGGCGGTGACGCCCCAGGGCGCGCTCGTCTCCCGGCTGCGGCTTCGCAACCTGGCGGCACATCCCCAGCGCCTGTCAGTCGTCCTCTGGACCGCCCAGCCCGGCCCGATCACCGCCCACGGGACCGATCATCTCGCGCCCCGGCGCCTGGAGCACCCGCGGGTCCCGCCGCTGGAGGTCTGGCTCGCGTTCGGCATGGCACCACCTCCCCAGGCCGCCGCAATCCGCGCTTCTGAGCCGGTCCCATCCCTGCCGCGCTGGGACCTCACCCCATTCGCCGGCCTCGGGCTGGATGCGGACGGCTGGCGGGCCCGGGAGGCGGCGCCCGCCGCGATGATGTTCGCAGCCCAGCGGGTGGACCTGGAGCTCGCCGGACACGCCGCGGCCGAGGTGGTCGCCGCGGCCGGCGTTGGGCTCAGCCCAGCGGCGGCGCTCGCCCGATTAGGGGCAGCGCGCACGGCGCCCCCGGGCGACGAGGGCGATCCGACCCGTGCCGCCTGGGAGCGCTTCCTGCAACGCGTCCCCACCTTTCGCTGCTCGGACCCATACCTGGAGCGCGCCTACTGGTACCGCTGGTACACCGTGTTCCTGAACACCATCGAGGCGCCGGAAGGCGCCTACCGCCACCCGTTCGTCTGCGAGGGGATCGACTACTTCCGTGCCCCGATCAGCTACTCCGCCCCGGCGCTGCTGCGCGAGCTGCGCTGGCTGGACAGGCCCGAGCTGGCTCAGGGCCTGGTGCGGACGTTCCTGGATCACCAGCGGGACGACGGTTCGCTGCCGGGCCATGTCTTCGCCACCGGGGTGCGGCCGGAGAGCTTCTACCATGCCAACTGGGGCGCGGCGCTGCGGGCACTGGGCCAGATCCACCCCGATCCCGCATTCGTCGCCGAGGTGTATCCCGCCTTCGAGCGGTACGCCGAGTGGCTGCATCGCACCCGCGACCCCGACGACACTGGCCTGATCGACGTCTGGAACCAGTTCGAGACCGGCCAGGAGTATTCCCCGCGCTACGCCTTCGCCCAGCCCGACGCCGGCGACGCCGGCTGGGGCCAGGCGTTTCGCCTCAAGGGCGTGGACGTCACCGTCTATGCCTACCAGCTCTCTCGCTGGCTCGCCGACGCTGCCCCGCGGCCGGAGCGGCGCGCCGTCTGGAACGCGCGCGCTCGACGCACCGGCGCGGCATTGCTGGAGCGCTGCTGGGACGAGGCTCGCGGCTTTTTCGTCGATGTGCTGCCCGGTGCGCTCGCCCGCTCGCCGGTGCGCGCCGCCACGGGGCTGTATCCGTGCGCCACGGACCTTGTCTCCGCCCAGCACCTCCGGGCGCTGTGGGAGCACCTGCTCGACCCGGCCAGCTTCTGGACCCCCGTCCCGGTGCCGACAGTGAGCCTGGACGATCCGCTGTTCTCGCCGGACGGGGTCTGGCGTGAGGTGCGGCGCAACTGCCCCTGGAACGGGCGGGTCTGGCCGATGGTCAACAGCCACGTTGTGGAAGCGCTCGTGTATGCCGCGGAGCGGCTCGACTCTGCCCTCCTGCCCCGAGCAGCGGAGCTGCTCCAGCGCTTCGTCCGGACGCTGTTCTGGGATGCCGACCCGGCCCGGCCGAACTGCTTCGAGCACTATCACCCGTTCACTGGCACACCCTCGGCGTTCCGCGGGATCGACGATTATCTCCACTCCTGGCTGGTCGATCTGATCGTGCAGTACGCCTGCGGGCTGCGCTCAGACGATCCGGCCCACGTCGTCGTGCGCCCACTGCCGCTGGGGCTGGAGGCGTTCGAGCTGGACGATGCGCCGCTGCGCAGCCGGCGGGTTTCATTGCGCTGGAGCGCGCCCGACGGCCTGCGGCTCTTCCTGGACGGCCGGCAGGTCGCGGCGCGCCCGGATCTCGGTCCGCTCGCCGTGGCGTTGGATGCCAGATAATGGTTCCAGGCCACGGGGGTGAGTGGATGACGCGGCGGGACAAGGTGCCGGCGAGCGAGGAGATGCGACAGGGCTTTGGCTTCGAGGAGATGGAGCCGCCCGAGCGGGCGCGAGCCTGGTTCGAAGCGCTGTTCACCCGCTACCCCTTTACCGCCGAGGCGTGCCACGAGTTCCGGGCGCTGCGGCTGGAGGTGGGCGACCTCTCGCGGGAATGGGGCGGCGGGTTCTGGTGGGGGGACCGGGGCCTGGTCACCGTGCGCGGCTGCCAGGACGAGGCGGCGCTGCACGAGCTGGCCCACGCCTTCTGGCACACGCGCCGGGAGCAGCCCGGCGTCGCCGCTGCCTTCCTGGACGCGGTCGTGCGCCTCTCCGAGGAGCGGAGCCCACGCTACGCCCGTGCCGCCACGCTGGCCGGCCACTATGTGCATGGCATCCCCAGCCAGCCAGACCCGAATAGCCCCACCGGCTTCTGGCGCGGGATGCTGGTAGAGGGCAACGACTGGGAGATGTTCGCCGGCCTGGCGAGCGGCGTGATGGGCAACATGCGGCTCCTACCGCCCTATGTCCGCCGCTTCTACCAGGGGCTGTTCGAAGGGGCCGAGGAATCCTGAACGCTGCGCCTGCTGTCCCAGCCCGCGAGGAGCAGCCTCGCGCGGCCGGGCAGGCGCGGCCAGCCGCTAGCTCAGATGCTTGCTCAGCCGAGACATCAGGGCCTGCTTGGGCATGTAGCCCACCAGACGCTCGGCCGGCTGGCCGTTCTTGAACAGGATCAAGGTCGGAATGCTGAAGACGCCGTACTCGGACGCCGGGCCAGGGTGCTCGTCGACGTTCACCTTGAGGATCTTGACCTTCTCACCCTGCTCCTCGCCGATCTGCTCGAGCACCGGCGCAATCATGCGGCACGGGCCGCACCACTCCGCCCAGAAGTCGACTAGGACCGGCACCGGGGAGCTTTCCACCTGGCTCCGGAAATCCTGCTCCGTGGCGTGAATTGGCTTCGCCATCTCTCCTCCCAAGGTCCGCGCCTACAGCGCGGATCTTCCGCATAGCTCAACCCGGCTGAAGCCCGGGATATTCCACACCTGGCTCAGATGAGCCAGTAGCGGCGCGCCAAGGGCAGCGACTCGGCGGCTGAGAGCCGGACCGGCGTCCCATCCACCCGCACCTCGAGCGTCTCGGGGTCGACCACGACTGTCGGGGAGGCAGTGTTGCGCACCAGGTCCGCCTTGGTCAGGCCACGTGCGCCCCGCACCGGGGCGAGCCGCCGGGCAGCCCCGAGCTCCCGCTGCAGCCCGCCGTCGAGCGCGGCCTGGGAGACGAACGTGACCCCGAGTGCCGCCGGGGCGCGGCCGAGCGCCCCGAACATCGGCCGGTAGCGCAACGGCTCGCACAGGCGTGTGGAGCCATTGCCGTCGCCGACCGGCCCCCAGACCACGAAGCCGCTCTTGACCACCGCCTGCGGCTTGACCCCGAAGAACTCCGGGCGCCACAGCACCAGGTCCGCCAGCTTGCCAGGCTCCAGGCTGCCGACCTCGTGGGCCAGGCCATGGGCGATGGCCGGGTTGATGGTGTACTTGGCGAGGTACCGCAGCACCCGGGCGTTGTCGTTGCGCTCGCCCCGGTCGCCCTCCGCCTCGCCGGCCAGCACCCGCCGCTTCATGTAGTCCGCCGTCTGCCAGGCGCGGATCGGGACCTCGCCGATTCGCCCCATACCCTGGGAGTCCGAGGCGATGATCGGGATCGCTCCCCGGTCATGCAGCGCGCTCTCAGCCATCATCGTGGTCAGGCGGATGCGCGCCCGCACCGCCTCGACATCCTCGGGCAGCCGCTCGCTCAGCCGGTGGACGACCATGATCATGTCGAAGTGCTCAGCGGCGGTATTGACACTGTACGGCAGGGTCGGGGTGGTGGACGACGACAGGATGTATGGGATGCCGGCCAGCTCCAGGACGTTCGGATGCCCGCCGCCCGCCCCCTCGACGTGGTAGGCGTGGATCGTCCGCCCCTGAATCGCCGCCAGCGTGTCCTCCAGCTCCCCCGACTCGTTGAGGGAGTCGGTGTGGAGCGCTACCGGCAGGTCGTACCGCTCAGCGACCCGTAGCGCCCGGTCGACAATTGTCGGATAGCCGGCGACGTCCTCATGGACTTTGAACCCGGCCACGCCCGCCTCCGCGTTGCGCTCCAGCGCCGCCTCCTCTACGCTGGAGCCGCGGCCGAGGAAGCCGACGTTCAGCGGCAGGCTCTCGAACGCCTCCATCATTCGCCGCAGGTTGGTGCGCGGATTCACTCCCAGGTCCCAGATCCCGCCGTAGCCCATCCCGACCAGTGTGGTCATCCCGGCCGACAGCGCCGTGGGCAGGATCGAGGTCGTCGAGAAGTGGACGTGCACGTCCACGCCGCCCGGCGTCACCAGCATCCCATCTGCAGCAAGGATGCCGGTGTTGGAGCCGATGACCAGGTCCACGTTGTCGGCGATATCCGGGTTGCCCGCGCCGCCCACGCCGACGATCCGCCCGTCCTTGATCCCAATGTTGCCCTTGAAGATGCCCAGGACCGGGTCCAGCACCACGGCGTTGGTCACGATCAGATCGAGCTTCGAGTCCTGCCCGCCGCGGCTGGTCGCCTGCATGCTGTCCCGGATCGTCTTTCCGAAGCCGGTGAGCAGCTCGTCGCCGTAAGAGGTCGCGTCGCGCTCGACCTCTACCCAGAGGTCAGTGTCGCCCAGCCGGATCCGGTCGCCCACGGTCGGGCCGTACAACGCGGCATACAGGTCGCGCGGGATATCGCTGGGCATTCAGTCCGTCGCGTGCTCGGGCAGGTCCGTGGTGGCGAGAAAGCCCTGCTCGGCAGCGCGGCGCAGCGCCTCCGGCAGCCGCGCTGGCGTGGCCGGGCCATTGGTCAGGCCGGCGAAGCCCCACAGCTCGCGCCGGCCGCCGAACTCCACCAGCCGCACCTCTTTCGTCTCCCCGGGCGCCCAGCGTACCCCGGCGCCAGCCGGGACGTCGAGCCGCATCCCGAACGCCCGGGCGCGGTCGAACACCAGGCGCCGGTTGACCTCGAAGAAGTGGTAATGGGATGAGACCTGGATCGACCAGCGGGAGCTGTTGCGCACCGCCAGCGTCGCCGTCCGCCGCCCCTGGTTGACGCGGATCGGCCGGTGGGCCAGACGGAGCGCGCCCGGCGGCTCGGTCATCGGATCGGCCGGTGGATCGTGAGCAGCTTGGTGCCGTCCGCGAAGACGGCTTCCACCTGCAGCAGCGGGAGCATCTCCGGCACCCCGTCCATCACCTCGGCTCGGCTCAGAATCCGGGTCCCGAGCGCCACCACCTCGTCGTACGAAGCGCCATCCCGCGCCGCCTCGAGCAGCTCGTCGCAGATCAGCGCTACAGCCTCCGGGTGGTTCAACAAGACACCGCGGGCCCGGCGCTTGCGCGCCAGCTCGGCCGCGGCGAACAGCAGCAGCCGGTCCTCCTCGCGCGGGGTCAGCCTCACGTCGGCGCCACCCGCTCCGGCGCGCGCGTCTCAGCCAGGAGCCGGCCCACCAGGTCGAGCGGGAGCGGGATCACCACGGTCTGGCTCTTCTCCGTAGCGATCTCCGTCAGCGTCTGCAAGAAGCGCAACTGCAGCCCGGCCGGCTCGCTTCCGATGATCGACGCCGCCTCCGCCAGGCGGTTCGACGCGGCCAGCTCGCCCTCGGCGTGAATAATCTTCGCCCGCTTCTCGCGCTCCGCCTCCGCCTGCCGCGCCATCGCCCGCCGCATCGTGTCCGGGAGCTGGACGTCGCGCAGCTCCACGATGCTCACCTTCACGCCCCACGGATGCGTCTGCTCGTCCAGAATCGCCTGTAGGCGGGCGTTGATCTCCTCCCGCCGCGACAGCAGCTCGTCCAGGTCCGACTGCCCGAGCACGCTCCGCAGCGTCGTCTGCGCCATCAGCGATGTCGCCCGGCGGTAGTCCAGCACCTTGGTCACCGCCGACTCCGGGTCGATCACGCGGAAGTAGACCACCGCGTCCACCTTGAGCTGCACGTTGTCCCGGGTGATCGTCTCCTGGGCCGGGACGTCCAGCGTGACGATGCGGAGATCCACCTTCGTCATCGTCTCGACCAGCGGGATCAGGAAGAACACGCCCGGTCCGCGCGCGCCAACCAGTCGGCCAAGGCGGAAGATGACCCCGCGCTCGTACTCCTGCACCAGCCGTACGGAGGACGACACCAGGAACAGGATAATGACCAGGAGCACGACCACGGTGACGATCATGGCGATTCCCCTCGCGGCGCAGCATACCCCAGCGGTCCGCCCCCCACAAGTGTTTCCTGGCCTCCAGATCGCTGCCAGAGCGGCGTGGCCGCCCGATGGGGGCGAGAGCCCCTGGTCCCGACGCGATAGTATCGTGAGATTCAGGTGCCTCGCCTGACCAAGCCACTCACAGGCACATCCGTGTGAGGCACTCCTGGCTATTGACAAGCCTTGACCTTTTCTGCAATATTGTGTGCGCTCGGTAGTGGCCGGCTGCTCCTCCCCTGAGTACACAGCATCCACCTCAATTCAGACGAATAAGCAGCGCGCTAGACTCAGCCTTTTCATAGCTATTCTTCTGCCGAAGATTTTGTTAGCAAGCCGAGAACTAGCTCTGGCCTATCCGTGCGACGTGCAACACTGCTATGGAGTCCACGCTTGGAAAGGTGGCACAGATGGAGCCGACACCGGCATCTACATCGTCAACATGACTAGCCCAGACACCCCGCAGGCCGCGTTCATCACCAACGAGCTTTGGTTAGTAGAATTTACTGGAACAAACTATTACTGGGTGGAGGCCGGAGAGGAGGCAAGGAGGTACTTTTCACCAAACCCATTTTATTTCTGGGCGGAACAGAAGCCAGGTTACAGCTTCATGCGTCATCTTGGCGGTGATGTCCCGGCGGAGGATTTCGGCGCGTACGCTCACATCTCTATCACAAGATCAAGTAGTACATCATTCACAGTACTACTTGAGTCTCCCGGTGTTTATGTCACTGACGACTCAATGAACAACACGATGTAGCCAAATAGGATTGATATTGGAGAAGAGCTATTTGCGTCAAGCGGAGGATCTTCCCCACTCGCTTACTGGATAGAGAATCGGTACTTCCTCTTTGGTCAGGGATACTTTTATCAAACACGAGACGGAGACTCCGACGAGTCTGATTATCCCATATCCGCCTCTTGGCAAGTTCGACCATCGGCATCATCAACAGGAGGGAAATGGAAGGCTCAATGCCCCTGCTAGCGCTTTCCGTGTCCATAAACACCTCCCAAGGAGAACCCTGCCATGCATCGGACATATCTCTACGTCTCTGCTCTCCTCGTGCTCCTTGCTATTACCATCACCGTGGTGGGGGCGCAGCGGGATTCTTCGGCAGCGAAACCCGAAGCAGTCACCGAGACGGCTGCCAGGCCGACGGCCGTTGTGTCGCGGAAGCAGCCCGACGGGCAGCGGCGCTCAGTCCCGGCGGCTCCCGGCACCCCAACGATTCCGGGCACACCAGCGACTAGCTCCACTCGCGTCCCGACGCCTCCTCAAGGCATCCCTGCCATTAAGCCCACCCTGCCCGGCAGCATCCCGGCCTTTACGACTGCCGACGTCCTTGCGTTCGTCACGGCCTATCCTCATCCAGATCGTGACCCCTCGAAGCCTCCGCCGGTCGTCACCAGTGCCGAGTTCCTGACAAGTAGCGAGGTGAGCGCCCGCCTCAACGTCTCCACGGGGCAGCCCCCTGGCGCACTTCTCTGCCTGGTCACCTCTCAGGGCAGCTTCAGAGTTGCCGGACCCGCGGGAGCCATCCGCACTGGCACGGTTGGGTACCAGGTCTTCGACGCGAGCACGGGGAACCTCCTGCTCGAAGGGGTAGGTCCGTGAGGGCTTCGACGTCAGCAATGGCGGACAGCGGTTGCTCTCCGTGAACCGGGGCGGTACACTGGGGCGGCAGACGGCGGCCGCCAGCACGACCCAACCTGGTGGGCGTATGCCGCCCACATCAGCGACGTGCTGCATCGCGCGGATGCGCCGAGTGCGCGCAACCAACTGGTCAGGTGGAGGACTGAGCTTGCCACTGCCTCGGAGTACGGAGCCGCCCTACGACGTGACCCAGTGCCCGGAGCTGCCGCCGGACCATGAGCTGTACCGGCAGCCCATCACCATCATCTGCAACCCACGCTCAGCGCGCGCTATCGTGCGGGAGCGCGCCCGAAAGCGGGGCGTACTCATGCCGACCTCCTCCGAGCCCGCGGCTGCTGGCACAGACGCGCCCTCTCCCAGCCCCAGGCCGGAGACGTCGTCCGAGGCGGGCGCGGACCCTTCAAGCCCTTCCTCCTGACCGCGCGCCGGGGCGAACGGCGTCCCGGCGCGCGGTATCTCCCTGACCGCAGCATCCGGGCCGTCCCCTTTCTGTTCGCAACGCCCCGGGCCGGGACCTTCGGCCCGACTCCCCTGGCCAGTCGTCCCGGCGCTGCCCCGAGCCCTTGCCTTTTCAGAAAAGTTTGGTAGTATTCGCGCAGCCTGGACACCAGCGTACCTCGTCCAGGGGTCGAGTCGGTGTCCAGGGTGGAGCTCTGCGACAGACTCGGGAAACAACAGGGGAGAAGACTCGGATGGCGGTGCTCAGCAGGGAAGCGGCGGCGCTCAAGTGCTTTCTGTGTGGGTCGGTCTGTGGCCACGTAATCGACCGCGTGGTCCGGCTGGCGCCGGGCGTCCGGCCGGCGGAGACGCTCTCGCGTGTGCGCTGCCCTCGCTGCGGTGGCTCGGTCTACGTCGACCACGAGATCGACCGGAGCTTCCTGCAGAACTAGCTCGTCTCTCGCGCAGCCTTCTCACGGAGACAGGGGAGCGGGCCGAAAGGCCGCTCCCCTGCTGCATGCTCTGCTTGGTCCAGGTGGTCAGCCAGCGCCGCGGCTTATGGTTGGCGGCGCCCTGGCCGGCGGACCGGCGTTCGAGCCCGGCGGAACGGCCGCCGCGGTCGGCGCTCCTCCTCGGGCTGCTCGCTCGGCCAGAAGCCCAGCTCCGCCGTCTGCGCTGCATCCGGCTCGGGCGGGCCGCGCAGCGCCCACTGGTACGAGGCTTCCACCACACCCCGGCGGAGCAGGCGGTCCGCCTCGTCGAACAGGGCGAGCAGCACCTGCGCGTTCGGGCGGCGCGCCGCGGCCTCACCGGCTGGCCGGCGGGCCTGGCGGACACTGTCCTTGAGCTGACCGAGCACGTCGAGTGTCTTCTGCAGGGTACTGACCAGGTCGCCCTCGGCGATGCGTGCCCGGCCGGCGATGGCGCCGAGCGGCTGCCCCTGGGCCCAGGCGAGCGCCGCGCCCCGGAAGTCGTCGTTCAGCACCCGCGACTGCTCCACTCCCGCCAGCCGCTCCTCGGCCAGCACCGCGCCGTGGAGCGCGTCCAGCTCCTGCCGCACCCACTGTAGTCGCCGGGTGATCGGCAGGGAGCGAACAGGCACGTCGCGGGAGAAGGCGAACCAGGAGCAGAGCTCGGCGATCTCATCGGGCTCGAGCGCTTCGAGATACCGGCCCGTGACCAGCTCGGCCAGCGTAAGCGCGTTGGTGTCGAAGATCGCCCGCAGGTAGTCCGCCTTCCAGGTCGGCCGACCGTTGCTCACGTAGCCGAACAGCTCCAGCACCCGGGCCAGCCCGGTGACGGTGGCGCGGGCCTCCCGCGCCGCCTCCTTGCGCGCCAGGCGGAGCTCGCGCTCGGCCTGGTTCAGCTCACGCGCCGCGCGCCAGGTGGCAGGATCGTCCGGGGAGCGCGCTTTGAGTGCCTCGAAGCGGTCCTGCAAGGCCTCCCAGCGCTCCGTGATCTCTTCCAGCCGGCGATCGTGCTGGAAGCGGCGCAGGCTGCGGGCATACAGATCGGCAAGCTGGTCCTGGTCCTTGGGAGTGCGCCAGAGGTTGAGGGCGGTCGAGTAGTCGGGGTTGAAGGCGCTGACCAGCGGCAGCAGCTCGCCGGTGGCGACCTCCATGCTCCGCTCGAACGAGACCCAGGGGGAGTAGAGGATGACCGCGTAGCCCTTCTCGTCGATCCCCCGCCTTCCGGCTCGACCCACCATCTGGCGATACTCGTTGGGCGTCAGCAGCCGCCGGGTCTCGCCGTCGAACTTGACCATCTCGCCCAGGACAACCGTCCGGGCCGGCATGTTGATTCCCAGCGCCAGCGTGTCCGTGGCGAACACGGCGCGCAGCCGGCCGGAGGCGAAGAACTCCTCGACCAGTATCTTCACCACCGGGAGCAGCCCGGCGTGGTGGACCGCCACTCCGCGCGGCAGCAGCCGGAACAGCAATCCGAGCTGGCGCAACGCCCGGTCCTGTGGCGGCAGGTCGGCCAGCCGCGCCCGCGCCTCGCGCACCAGGTCCGCGCCGTGCGGGACTGGCTTCAACACCAGGCAGCTCTCGGCCGCCTCCTCGCAGGCGCGCCGGCCGAACAGGAAGTAGATGGCCGGGGTGAGCCGCTGGCTCTCCAGCTCGCGGAGCACCTCCCACGGCTTCGGCTCCTCCCGTGGCTCGCGCTCGTCGTTCGGCTCGCCGTGCGCGCCGCCACGGATGCGGCTGGCGAGCTCGCCGCCGACGCCGGCGAACCACCTCCGCCGCCGCCCCTGCGCATCCAGCACCGTCCACGCCTTGCCATCCACGTAGTAACGCGTCTCCAGCGGCACGGCGCGCTCGGCGTGGAAGATGCATTCCAGCTCGCCGTGGCTGGCGCGCAGCCAGGCAGCGATCTCGGCGAGATTGGGCACCGTGGCGGAGAGGCAGACGAGCGGCAGGCGCCGCGGCGCAAGCAGAATCGATTCCTCCCACGCGGTCCCACGGTCGGGGTCGCCCATGTAGTGCACTTCGTCGAAGACCACCACGCCCACGTCGGAGATATCCGCTCCCTGCACCAGCATGTTGCGGAGGACCTCGGTGGTCATCACCAGGACCCGGCCGCCCGGGTTGACGACAATGTCGCCTGTCAGCAGGCCCACCTCGCCGCTGTACTGCTGCGAGAAGTCGCGGAACTTCTGGTTGGACAACGCCTTGATCGGCGTGGTGTAGATCGAGCGCAAGCCGGCGCGATGCGCGAGTGCGATCCCGAACTCGGCGATCACCGTCTTGCCAGTGCCCGTCGGGGCGGCCACCAGCACGGATTTCCCAGCCTCCAGCGCCTGCATCGCCTCGACCTGGAACGGATCGAGCGTGTATGGGAGCCGGGCCTGGAACTCCTGCAGGAACGTTGCCGGCTTCGTATCAGGCTGTAACCCCGCCGTGGACACTTCGGGTGACTGCCTCTAGCGACGTTACCGCACTGGCCGCGCCGAGAAGGCGATGACCTCGGCCAGGTTGACCCAGCTCTGCCCGCCGGTGGCGCTCCAGGCGTCGCTGAATGTCGCCACGCCTTTGCCGCTGGCCACCTGGTCACGCAGCTCCCGCACGTACCGCTCGAACGACTCCTCGGTCAGCTCACTCCCGAGATCGTGAAAAGCAGCGATGGTTCCGCCGCTCCGCAAGGCGAACATCAGCTCGACGCGATGCCCGGCCCCTTTGCTGAGTCCGAACGGGGGGTGCGACATGCCAAACGACGGGCGGGCGGGCTGTTCGCTCCGCGGCTCGCGACCTGCCATACGTACCGTACCTCCTGTGCTCGCGGTAGCCAGCGATCAGCCGCGAGCGGATGGCGCGTCCAGGGCGGCTCCCGCTGGCTGACGCTCACTGTGTCTGGGTCATTGTAGGCGCGCCAGCCAGCCGCCGGGGTCGTCGGTGCTAGAATCGCGCATGCGTCTCACCCACCTGGGTCTGTGGCACTTCCGCAATTACGAGCGGTTGAGCTTCGAGCCCGGGCCGGGCGTGACACTGCTCCTGGGCGAGAACGGCCAGGGCAAGACCAATCTACTCGAGGCGATCTACTACCTCGCCACCACTCGCTCGCCACGCGCCGGCTCCGACCGCGAGCTGATCTCGAACGCGGAGCTCCGCGAGCCGATCCCCTTTGCCCGCCTGGAGGCCCGGGTCCAGCGGGAGGGCGAGCTACACATCGAGATTCTGCTGCGGCTCGAGCCGGCCGAGGGCAGCGAGAACGGTCGTGGCCCCGCGTCGCACGTGACCAAGACGATCCGGGTCAATGGGCTGCCGAGTCGGGCGGCGCAGCTCGTCGGCCAGGTCAACGTCGTCCTCTTCTCCCCGGACGACGTTACGTTGGTGTCTGGCCCCCCCGCCGGGCGGCGGCGCTACCTGGACATCACCAGCTCGCAGGTCAGCCCACTCTACCTGCGGACACTCCAGCGCTACCAGCGCGTGCTGCTGCAGCGCAACCACCTGCTGCGGCAGGTGCGTGAGCATCGCCAGCCACGGGAGCTGCTGGACTTCTGGACCGCCGAGCTGGCGGCCACCGGCAGCTACCTGGTAGCGCAGCGGCTGCGGATGGTCCGGGCGCTCGATGTGGCCGCGCGCGCCGCCTACCAGGAGCTAAGCGGCACCAGCCAGCGCCTCGCTATCCAGTACCAGACGACGACGCGCGACCCGATCGCCGATGGCGAGGATGTAGAGGCCGACCTGCAGGCCCGCTTTCGGACACGCCTGGCGCAGCTTCAGCCCCGCGAGATCGAGGCTGGCATGTCGCTGGCCGGCCCACATCGCGACGACCTCACCTTCACGGTCGACGGGGTAGACGTTGGCGTGTACGGGTCGCGCGGACAGCAACGCCTGGTGGTGCTGGCGCTCAAGCTCGCCGAGACCCGCTACCTGGAGGGCGAGACCGGGGAGGCACCGATCCTCCTGCTGGACGACGTCCTGTCCGAGCTCGACGCCCGCCGGCGGCGGCTGGTGCTGGCCAAAGTGGCCAACGGCTGCCAGACCCTGGCCACTGCCACCGACATCGATACCTTTCCGACCGAGTTTCTGGCCCAGGCCCGCGTTTTCCGGGTCGAGTCCGGCGCCCTGGAGGAGCTAGCCGCGCCTCCGTCCTGAGACGCCACCCGGGCCAGTGGGCTCACGGCAGCAGCGCGTGGCTCGTCTCGTACTCCCGTACCACCCGGTGCGCACGCTCGATCCGCTCCCTCTCCCCGCTCTGGCGCAGGTCGGCCTCCAACTGCTCGGCGTGCTCAGCCGGAGTGACGCGCCAGCCCTCGCGAAACACCAGTTCGCCGCCCAGCCAACTCGAGGCGAGCAGCAGCGTGAACCCGGCGCTCAGCGCCCCGAACCCCAGCGCCTCCCTCTGCCGGCCACGTCCGCGCAGCCAGAAGCTCGCCCCCAGCGCCAGCAGCGCCGCTCCGTTGAGCACCCCGTGCCGCGCCCCCGTCGCTCGCGCCGGATGGTCGCGCGGCACCGCCTGGTAATCCCACAGCCCCACCAGCGCGCTTGCTGCCCCTCCACCAAGCGCCACCCCGAGCGACGCGCGTGCCGCGAAGCGCCAACGCTCGTTGCCCGTCAGCCAATCGAGCAGGTCGAACGTCACCGCGGCCACCGTCGTGCCCACCGGCACGTCGGTGAGCATCGCGTGCAGCGGATGGCCTTTTACCAGGGGATCCTTCATCTGCATCCCTCCTAGCGCTCCCGGCCGCTGGCTAGCGCCCTGGGCCGGGCCAGCGAGGACCTTTGGCGGCCGCGGCGGGGCCAGTAGTCCCTTGGCGCCCGCGCCGCCACCCCGCACGATAGCCGCGCCCTGGCCCGCCCCGCGAGGCTGCCTGCACCCAATGAAGATTCTCGTCGTCGATGACTTCCGCGACATGCGCGAGATGCTCGCGGAGGTGCTGCGCGCCGCCAGCTACACCGTCGAAACCGCCGCGGATGGAGCGGAGGCGCTGGACAAGCTCCGCGACTTCGCTCCTGATCTGGTCCTGCTCGACCTATTCATGCCGCACACCGACGGCTGGGCCTTTCTAGAGGCGCAGCAGGCCGACCCGCGCCTCGCCGCCATCCCAGTGGTCGTGATGTCCGCCTCCCACGACGCGGCAACGAGCGTGGCCCGGCGCTATCGCGCCTGGTCGTGCCTGACCAAGCCGTTCGGGCTGCGTGGCCTCTTCAGCGCGATCGAGCAGCGCCGCGGCACAACGCCGGGGCCGCCGCCAGAAACCGGCGATCTTCGATAGTCCGCCCAATAGAGTTCGAAAGCAGACGGGGCCAGCTGCTTACCGCGCTTACATCGCAACGAGCCGTTGGTATGCGGCCGCGAGTGAGCCGCCGTAGGGAGCCAACCATTCCACTGGACTCCTCGCTGGAAAACGCAGCCACCACGTGTCCCTGCCAGCTCGCCCGCCGTGCTGAGGCGTCAGACCGGGTTTCGAGGATTGTTCTAGCAACACTGCCTTAGGCACTACCCAGCAACTGGCGCTGAAGGGCGACAGTCCCAGCAGCAGCGCGTAGTCGTACCGTTGGTCCCGGATCTGTTGGAAGACGTATTCGCCACTGGCCCACAACATCGAGAACTTGATCTCGACGCGCTTGCCGTTAATGACGCGGTCCGCCTCCGAATCGCCGGTCCGGACGACATCCAGCCCTCTGGCCGCGCACCAGCCAGCGACGAGTTGTTCCCCGATAGCCCCCACCTGCCGGGAAGGCCGAGTCTTGATCCAGGCGAACGGGCTGCCCGCCCACGGGTCCTGAGCAGGATCGATGTAGGCAGCCATGAGCCCTGCTGAGAGAGCCGCGAGGAGCTGGACGTCTGGGTCGCTGAGCGGCTGGGCCATCCCAGGCGGGATCATGGGAGAGGGGCGAAGAGCTGCCGCTGGCAGGTCGGCAGCCCACGAGGCTCGAACCCGATGTACTCCACACCCACCATTGCCGCGAAGCGCCGAGCCATCACCTCAACCGCCTCGGGATTGTTATCGACCATCAAGAACCGACGGCCGAGTTCGTAGCTCGCCGCCCCTGCGGTGCCGCTTCCGGCGAAAAAGTCGGCGACCAGGCCGCCCGGCGGAGACGAGGCCTGGATGATCCGACGCAGGATCCCGAGCGGCTTCTGGTTCGGGTAGCCCGTTCGCTCTGCTCCATTGGTCGGGACAATTGTGTGCCACCATGTATCCGTCGGGAGCTTCCCGCGGGCCGCTTTCTCCGGTCCGACAAGGCCAGGCGCCATGTAGGGGATCCGCTCGACTGCCTCGGCGTCGAAGTAGTATTCCTCGGGATCCTTGACAAACACCAGGATATTGTCGTGCTTTGGCGGCCATTTCGACTTCGTGCGCGCGCCGTAGTCATAGGCCCAAATGACTTCGTTCAAGAAGCAGTCGCGCCCGAAGATCGCGTCCAGAAGTACCTTGCAGTAGTGCACCTCTCGGTAATCGACGTGGAAGTACAGGGAGCCCGTTCGCTTGAGGACTCGCTGAAATTCTCTGAGCCGCGGCTCCAGAAAATCGAGGTAATCATCATAGATGTCCAGGTATCCGGACTCCCCAACCCGGATCGTTCGGTAACGCTGGCCCTGGAAGCCGGTCCGATCTCCCTCCTCGTCGCGCACCGTTCTGATGCGACGGAGCACCTGCCGCCTGCCGGTGTTGAACGGAGGGTCAACGTAGATAAGATCGATGCTTTCATCCGCCAGGTCGCGGAGCACGGCCAGGTTGTCTGCAAGCACCACCTGGCCCAGGGCAGAACCGAGAGCGGTAGTCACGAACTCATCCTTCATGGCGCAAGCCTAGCACAGCGAGCTTGATGACGTACGGGCGCGGAATCGGCCAGCCTCAGGAGACGCGGCCAGTAGGGAACATAATGGAGTCACCGCGGTGACTGGCTTAGGCCCCTGGCCTTGGATACCGGAGCGCTCGTGTATGTTCCGGATCAGCCCGCCTCTGACAGTATGGACAATACAGGCCGTAGGACGCAATCCACTGCTCCCTTCAATGGATGCAACGGGGCGGAGATGCGGGTCCCGTGCACCACCGAGGGGTCGACAGCAGCCAGTACCGTGCCCCTGAACTCCATGGCTGAAACGGTCCGCCACGGTTCCGCCGCCCTGGAAGGCCTAGCGGGGCGCTCAACCGGCCACTGGACCCCGCAGTCCTGATAATTCGTCGGGGTAATACACCAAGACGTTGGTCACCAACGTCCCGTTCGGGCTGCGTCGCCTCTTCAGCGCGATCGAGCAGCGGCGCGACACTACACAGGCACCGGAGCGTGGAAGCGTCGATCTTCGACAGCCTGCCGATGAACCCCGTTAGCGTTTGCGGGCGACGACGACCAGGCAGCGCGCGGTCTGCTCGTCCCAGGGGTCGCCCGCGTAGCTGCCCCAGCAGCGGGTGATCGCAAGCCCAGCGCGGGCGCAGCGGACCTCCAGCTCGGTCATCGACCAGTACCGGGCCACAAACGTGCTCACGGCCAGGGTCTGCCCGGCCATCTGGTACTCGTAGTGCGCCTCGCAGCGCCGACTGAACCGATTGCAACGCCAGCGCTCGCGTACCAGCAGCGCTTGGCCGCCGAGCGACACGATGCGGGCGCGCTCCCGCCCTGTGTCTCCTCGCGCTGCACCCGCCTCGTCGCCGGGCAGCCAGAGAGCATCCAGGACCAGCTCTCCGCCTGGCACCAGGTGTCGCGCCGCCGTCTCCATCGCTTGCGCCCGGTCCTCGTCTTCCACGAGGTGGCTGAACGGGTCGTTCGCCGCGACGACCAGGTCGAACTGCTCGCCAAGCGCCAGCGTCCGCATATCCGCGACAGAGAGCGTGACGCGCCGCAGGCGCGCCAGCCGCGCCCGCGCCCGGTCCAGCATGTCGGCGGAGAGGTCGACCGCGACGACCGCGCCCGCGAAGCGAGCCAGGATCGCGGTGACGCGCCCGGTCCCGGCCCCCAGCTCGAGCACCCACTGCCCGCGATGCTCGCGGGCGATCCGCTCCCAGAATCGCTCATCGCCGCGCCGGGCAAGCTCGGCGTCGATGAACGGCGCAACGAGCGCGTAGTGGCGCGCCACGGCCGCCGCGACCGCGTCATCTCGCGCGGCGCCGGGCTGCGCCCCGGCCGCTCCCCTACCGCACGTGGCGACCCTCCCTCTGCTCTCTCTGCATCCATCATCGACCAGCGGTGGTCCGGGAGCAAGATCGCTACTTGGTGCAGCCTCCACGCCATGGCACGCGGTGTGCGCCGCCTGACGAGAGGCGGTGCCCTGCGCACCGCACGGCATCACCTGGCAGAGGGAGGTTCATCATGGCCGAGCAACGGCTGGATGGCATGCGCGTGGCGATTCTGGTGTCCAACTACTTCGAGCAGGTAGAGCTCACCGAGCCGCGCAAGGCGTTGGAGCAGGCCGGAGCCCAGACGCAGCTCGTCGCCCCCAAGCCCGGCGAGGTGCAGGGGATGAACCACGTGGACAAGGCCGACCGCTTTCCCGTGGATCTCACCCTGGACCAGGCCGATCCGGACCAGTTCGACGCGGTGCTGCTGCCCGGGGGCGTCGTCAACGCGGACGCGCTGCGGATGGAGCCGAAGGCCCAGGAGTTCGTCAAAAAGATCCAGCAGGCTGGCAAACCACTGGCAGTCATCTGCCACGGACCCTGGCTGCTGGTCTCCAGCGGCCTGGTGAAGGACCGCACCCTCACCAGCTACTACACGCTCCAGGATGACATTCGCAACGCCGGCGGTCGCTGGGAGGACCGTGAGGTGGTCCGTGATCGCAACTGGGTGAGCAGCCGCTGGCCCAGGGACATCCCCGCGTTCAACCGCGAGATGCTCGCCCTGCTGGCGGAGTGGCGCGCGCGGCGGTCGCCGCGCGTCGCCTAGTCAGGCTCAGCGCCCGCGCGGGCGCGCCACTCGACTCGGCGGGCCACTGGCCCGCCCGACCACGGCGCGAAATCCCGCCGCCGCGCCGCTAGGCAGTATAGAGTTCCTCGTGCCTGGACATGGCGGACGGCTCCCGTCCTACCGAGGCCGGGAGCGCGGCTGGTATACTCCGGGCCACGCGCGAGCCAGCGGAGCAAGGCATGAACTTTTTTGGCATGGGGCCCCTTGAGCTACTTGTCGTGCTGGTGCTCGCCCTGGTGTTCCTGGGACCCGAAAAGTTACCGGAGATCGCTGCGCAGCTTGGGAAGCTCTACCGCGACATCCGGCGTATGACGAACGAGCTGTCCGCCGAGCTCAACGAGAGCATGCAGGAGATCCAGAGCATCCAGCAGAGCTTCGACCTGGGTCTCGAGGAACGAGTGCCGCAGCCACCGACGTCCAGCGCGCAAGCCCCGATTCCAGTCCCCGATGCGCCCAATGGCACCGGCGGCGCTGTGCTGGACGCGGTGCCCGTCGACGCGGCGGTCATCGCGCAAGACGCCGCCGCGTTCGAGCCCGCTCCCGCGGCAGCTTCGGAGGCGGCTGCCGCAGTATCTGATGACAGCGGAGAGCTAGGACTTTCCACCCCGTCGGCGTCTGCTGTCGCGACCGTGGAGCCGGCTCCCGTGCCTGTCGCGTCCAGCGAACCGGCTGCCGAGCCGGTGAATGGGCAGCGCACGACTCATCCGCCGAGCGACGATCTCGCCCCGCCGTACTAGCCGGCGCAGATGTAGCGCGGACCAGCACGCCCGCGGACGGAGCTGGCGGCCGGGCCAATCGTGGGAGAGCCAATGTCGGATGCTGCGTCGCCAGAGCGCGCCGAGTTCGAAGTCGTCTTCGACGGCGGCTCCCTGAATAATCCCGGCCGGGGCTATGGAAGCTATCGCCTGCGCGGCCCGGGCGGCGAGAGCCGAATCAAGCGGCTGAGTTTTGGCGACGGCGTCACCAACAACGAGGCCGAGTACCGGGCGCTGATCCACGCGCTCGAAGATCTGCTCGAGGAGCTGGCGCGCCAGGGCCGCGCCGCCGAGAGCGTCCGGCTCGTTATCCGTGGCGACAGCCAGCTCGTGCTGAATCAGGTCGCGGGGCGCTGGAAGGTCACCCGGCCGAACCTGGCGCCACTCAACCAGCGTGCCCGGGAGCTCGTCGGGCGCTTCGGCCAGGTCGAGCTGCTCTGGCACCCCCGCCTGCACAGCGTCCAGGTGCTCGGGCATTAGACCTTTTCGCATCTTCCGAGCGGAGTGGTAGAATTAGGCACGCTCGGTCGTCCCCCGGTGGGGGGTGGTGGCGCGTCCATCTGGAAGGAGCTACGTGGTGATCGAGGTTTTCGTCGAGAGCATTCGCGTCAACATGACAAACTACAAGCGTGTCGTGATGCTCAAGGAGAAGACTGCATCACGGTATCTTCCGATCTGGATCGGGCATTTCGAGGCCGACGCAATCGCAATCCCGATGCAGAATGTGCCGGTTTCGCGCCCGCTGACCCATGACCTGCTCGGCTCCGTCATCCAGGCGCTGAATGGGCGACTTACTCAGGTGGTCATCAACCAGCTTGCCGATGAGACGTTCTACGCGAAGCTGATCATCGACGCTGGTGGCCGCCACGTGGAGGTCGACTCGCGCCCCTCCGATGCGATCGCCCTGGCGATTCGGACGAAGGTTCCGATCTACGTGGACGAGTCGGTCCTCGACCAGGCGGGCATGGTGTTCGAGGCGGAGTCCGAGGGTGAGCCGGAGAAGGCCGAGGCGAGTGAGGTGGATGAGGAGAAGCTCAGCGTCTTCAAGGAGTTCATCGAGACGCTGGACATCGACGACCTCGGCAAGAGCGGGCCGGAGAAGAAGTAGCCCTACCGACGTGGGCGGGTCCCATAGCGGCCGAGCCGGCCGTTGGCCCGGATGCGGAGCAGGTCGCCGAACATTCGGATCGAGTCCTGCACCAGTTCTACGCTTGACTGTTCGCCGAGATACAGGAAGTAGACGGGCAGCTCCACGACCCGGTATCCGAGGAGCCGGGCTACATAGAGTGCCTCCACGTCAAACGCGAAGTCCCGCAGCGTCAGCCGCCGGAAGATGTCCCGGGCCACGTCGCCCCGGAAGCACTTGAACCCACACTGGGTGTCGCTGACCCCCAGGCCGAGCAGCGTGTTGACCGTCCAGATATACGCCCGCCCCACAAGATACCGCTGGTAGATGTACGAGAAGTGGCGCGGGTGCAACGCGAACAGCGTCCGCGGGTGGCTGCGCGACCCGATCGCCACGTCTGCGCCCTGCTCCAGCGCCGCGATGAACGGAGCCGCGCCCTCGATCGGGTAGACCAGGTCGGCGTCGGTATACAGGACGTACTCGCCGCGGGAGGCGAGGACGCCAGCGGTGATCGCGCCGCCTTTGCCCTGGTTGCGCTCCAGGCACAGGAGCTGGAGCTGGGGATAGCGACTCTGCAGGGCACGCACGATCTCCTTGGTCCGGTCGTGGCTGCCGTCGTCCACGACGATGAGCTCGTTGTTGCCAGGGGCAAGATAGTCCGCCACACGCGGCACAGTCGCCCCGATGACCTTCTCCTCGTTATACGCGGCGATCACGACGGACAGGCGTGGCCGGGTCACGACCCCCCCTCCCGCCTCTGTCCGCCCCCAGCCGGGCGGCAGATGAACAGCAGGTGCGGGTAGGGCCACCAGCCATCCAGGCGGACCACCTGCACCTCGAACCCGAGGTCGCACAGGAGCGCTCGGTGCTGCGCCTCGCTATAGAAGTGCAGCCCGCGCCCCAGTGTCAGGCCAGAGCGGGTCATGATCGCTTCCTGCAGCCAGGTCACCAGGAATTTCCAGCGCGGCCGGGTGTCATTCGTCTTGAGCAGCAACACTCCGCCGGGCTTGAGCAGCTCGCGACAGCAGGCGAGGAGATAGCGCTTCTCGGCGGGTGGGAGCAGATACAGCACGTCCAGCACCGTGATCGCGTCGAAGGAGCCGCCGCGGGCCGCATCGATCGTCCCCTGCAGGTAGCGCACGTTGGGCAGGGAGCGGCCCGCGCGCCGTCCAGCGGCGACCTTCGGGCCTGCCGGATCCAGCGCCACGACGGAGCGCCGGGGCTCCTCCAGCGCCAGGGCGTTGCTGAACAGGCCATATCCGCAGCCAACGTCGAGGATCTCCCCGCACCGAGGAACATAGGCGGCGATCTGGTCCAGCGGCGCCAGGACGTGCCGCGCCCACACGTGAAGCCGAATGGCAAGGCCCTGATCGTCGTAGAGCCGCAGGGCGCGCTCGATAGCCGACGACAGGACCCGCTCTCCTCAACAGAGATGGTGACGCGGCAGTATACAATCGCCGTCGGCCGACGGCTGGGCGGGTTGTGGATGGCTGAGGGTTGCGCACTGATCGTGAATGCCGACGACTTCGGGATCAGCCCCGGGGTCAATCGTGGGGTGATCGAAGCGCACCAGCGCGGGCTGGTGCGCAGCGCCAGCCTGATGAGTAATCAGCCCTGGGCGGCGGAGGCGGTCGCCTTCTGGCGCGCGTGCCCCTCGCTGGGGCTCGGGCTGCACCTCACGCTCACCGCCGGCGCCCCACTGACCCCGGCCGCTCGGGTGCCCTCGCTGGTGGGGCCGGACGGCCGGTTCCCGGTGCTCGGCGTCTGGCTCGCACGAGCGCAACTGGGTCGCTTGCGCCCGGAGGACCTCCGCCGCGAGCTGTCGGCGCAGATCGAACGCGCCCTGACGCTCGGGGCGCAGCTCGACCACCTGGATTCCCATCACCACATCCACACCCAGCCGCTGGTGGGACGTATCACCCTGCTGCTGGCGCGCGAATACGGCATCCCCGCAGTCCGCTGCCCTGTAGAGCGCCCGCGTCGGCGCGCCACCCGCGATCTGCTGCGCGCGCTGCTCGTGTCGGCCCGCGCCTGCTGGCTCCGGCAGGCGATTCGCGCCGCCGGCCTCCGTACCACCGACCACTTCGCCGGGCTCGGGCTGGGCTACGGTTTCGACCAGCGCGCGCTCGCCAGGCAGCTCGCCGATCTGGAGCCCGGCTGGACCGAGCTGATGACGCACCCGGGGTACCCCGACGCCGCGCTCGCTGAGGCGACCCGCTACGTCGACGGGCGCGAGCGGGAGCTCGCCAGCCTCACCGACCCGCACCCCCGGCTCGTTCTGGAGCGGCGTGGCATTCGATTGGCGTCCTGGCGGCAGCGCGCCACGACGGCCGTGGGCAGTTGACCCGGCCGCACGGCGCGCCTTCCGGGCCTCAATGCTGGTACCATGCTTCGAACAGACGCCCGGCCCGGGACGGTTGAACCACGCCTCCCCGTGGCCAAGAAGGGTGAAGGCAGCGATATGGCTCGAATCCTGGATGACATCCGCGACCCCGCCGACCTGAAGCGACTCAGCGCCGACGAGCTGCGTACCCTGGCACAGGAGATCCGGGGCGAGCTCGCCGCGACGGTCGCCCGGACCGGCGGGCATCTGTCGCCCAACCTGGGCACGGTCGAGCTGACACTCGCGCTGCACACCGTGTTCGACTCGCCCCGTGACAAGATCGTCTGGGACGTTGGGCACCAGGCCTACCCGCACAAGCTGGTCACGGGGCGGTTGGATCGCTTCGGAACGATCCGCCAGGCCGGGGGGCTGTCGGGCTTCCTGGCGCGCGAGGAGAGCGAGCACGACGTCTTCGGGGCCGGGCACGCCAGTACGTCTATCTCCGCCGCGCTCGGCATGGCCGTCGCTCGCGACCTGCGCGGCGAGGACTACGCGGTGGTGGCGGTGATCGGCGACGGCGCGCTCACCGGCGGCCTGGCCTACGAGGGCCTCAACAACGCCGGGCACCTGGAACGCCCGCTCATCGTGGTGCTCAACGACAACGGGATGTCGATCTCCCCGAACGTCGGCGCCATCTCCCGCATCCTGATGCGAGTCCGCACCCACCCGCGCTATCGGGAGGCCAAGGAGGAGGTCTGGAAGGGGCTGGAGCGGCTGCCGCTCGGGGAGCAGATGCAGCAGGCGGCGCGCCGCGCCTGGCGCGGCGTCAAGGACTTTCTCCTGTTCACAATGTTCTGGGAGGAGATGGGCTTCACCTATCTCGGCCCGATCGACGGCCACGACATCGTGACCTTGCAGGAGACCCTGCGGGCCGCGCGTACGCTCAACCGCCCGGTCCTGATCCACGCGGTGACCACCAAGGGCAAGGGATTCGAGCCCGCCGAGGCGGACAACGAGAAATGGCACGGCATCGCCGCCGTGGGGGCGAAGAAGCCGGCTGCGCCCGCGTACGGCGCAGTGTTCGCCGACACGCTCATCCAGCTCGCGGAGACCGACCCGCGCATCGTCGCAATCACCGCCGCGATGGCGTCGGGCACCAATCTCGTTCGCTTCGGGCAGCGTTTCCCGGATCGCTTCTTCGACGTCGGCATCGCCGAGGCACACGCCGTCACCTTCGCCGCCGGGCTGGCGACGCAGGGGATGAAGCCGGTCTGCACGATCTACTCCACCTTCCTGCAGCGCGCCTACGACCAGGTGATCCACGACGTCTGCGTGCAGAACCTGGACGTCACCTTCGCCGTCCCCAACGGCGGGCTCGTCGGCGAGGACGGCCGCACCCATCAGGGCGTGTACGACTTGACCTATCTGCGCTGTATCCCGAACATGGTCGTGATGGCGCCCAAGGACGAGAACGAGCTGCGGCATCTGCTCGTGACCGCCATCACCCATCCCGGCCCAGCCGCGATCCGCTACCCGCGCGGGGCCGGCCTCGGCGTGCCGCTGGACTCGTCGTTCGACCCGATCCCGCTCGGCCAGGCGGAGGTACTGCGCGAGGGGAGCGACGTGGCGATCCTGGCGATCGGGGCGATGGTCGCCCCGGCCCTCGCGGCCGCGGACCGGCTCGCGGCCGACGGAATCGAGACGACGGTGGTCAACGCGCGCTTCGTCAAGCCACTGGACGAGGCGCTGCTGCGCGCGCTCGCGGCGCGGTTCGACGCCCTGCTCACTGTCGAGGAGAACGTCATCGCCGGGGGCTTTGGCAGCGCCGTCTCCGAGGCCCTCGACCGCCTGGGCCTCGGCCAGGTGCGCGTGCACCGTCTCGGCGTGCCGGACGTGCTCGTCGACCACGCCTCGCAGGCCCAGCAACGACTGATGCTCGGCCTCACTGCCGATGGCATCGCCGCTGCGGCTCGGGCGCTGCGGGAGGAAGCCTCATCGCTGCTGTCAGGAGTTCGGGCTCGCGCCGACTGATCGCTCCACGCCGGGTGCTGCCGCTGTCCCGCCCGACGGAAGCGCCTCGGTCGGCTGAGCGCCGATCACGACTGTCCAGGCTCGTACCTCCCAGCGGACGACGAGCCCATGCGTAACGTAGGGATCGTTCCGAGCGAAGTCCTCCGCGACGGCGCGATGGGGCGCACGAAACACGAGCAGCGCGCGATCGGCCGGGTCGCTGAACGCACCGGCGAGGAGCAGCTCGCCCCGGCGATGCGCCTCCCGGGCCAGGCGCAGATGCTCCTCTCGGTACGGCGCCCGGCGCCGGACGAAGTCGTCAACCACGTCATAGAACAGCGCGAAGTACTGCATTCCGTCGTCACTCACCGCGCCAATACCTCCATGGCGTGCTCGCCACCAGCCTTCATCTGCTTGTCCCCAGCGGTTCGCTCAGCGGCCAGAGAAGGCGGACAGCCCGGTGATCTCGCGGCCCAAAATGAGCGCCTGGATGTGGTCGGTGCCCTCGTAGGTGAACACCGCCTCCATGTCCGCCTGGTGCCGGGCGATATGGTTCTCCAGCAGAATCCCGTTGCCACCCAGCAGGTCGCGCGCGTCGGCGACGATCTGCCGCGCCTTGGCGGCGTTGTTCATCTTCGCCAGCGAGGCCATCCCCGGCGTCATTTTCCCGGCCTCCAAGAGCTGGCTGAGCCGCAGGCAGAGGAGCTGCATCGCGGTGATCGCGGCCAGCATCCGCGCCAGCTTGTCCTGGACGAGCTGGAAGGCGGCCAGCGGCTTGCCGAATTGGACCCGCTCCAGCACGTAGCTCCGCGCCGCCTCGTAGGCGGCCAGGGCGTGGCCCAGCGCGCCCCAGGCGACCGAGTAGCGCGTCGCGGTGAGGATCCGAGCAGTATCCTCGAAGCTGTTCGCCCCGGGCAGGCGATTGCCCGCGGGGACACGCACCCCGCGCAGGCTGATGTGGGTCTGCCAGACTGCCCGCTTGGAGGTCTTGCCGGTGATGACCTGCGCCTCGAAACCGGGCGTCCCCTTCTCCACCAGGAACCCGTTCACCTGGCCGTCG
This sequence comes from Pseudomonadota bacterium, assembly GCA_021325655.1. Classification (GTDB taxonomy): domain Bacteria; phylum Chloroflexota; class UBA6077; order UBA6077; family JAJPGT01; genus JAJPGT01. The sequence continues at coordinate 77,941 of JAJPGT010000047.1, read as the reverse complement.
TCGCCGCGGGCCCAGACGATCGTGACGTCGGCGAGCGAGGCGTTGCCGATCCAGCGCTTCTCCCCGTCGAGCACGTAGCTGTCTCCATCGCGCCGGACGCGCGTCTCCAGCAGTACCGCGTCCGAGCCGTGGTTCGGCTCAGTCAGGGCAAAGGCGCCGATCCGCTCCAGGCGGGCCATTGGGGGAAGCCAGTGGCGGCGCTGCGCCTCGGAGCCAAGCAGGGCGATCGTCTGCATCGCTAGCCCGGAGTGCACCCCGAAAAAGGTGCTCACGCTGCCGTCGCCCCGCGCCAGCTCCATTCCCACCAGCCCGGCCGCAATCGTACTCATCCCCGGGCAGCCGTAGCCCTTGATCGTCCCGCCGGCGATGCCGAGTGCGGCGAGCTTCGGGATCAGCTCGAATGGAAACTCGGCCCGGTCCCAATAGTCGTTGATGATCGGGACCATTTCCCGGTTACAGAAGGCGCGAACGCGGTCGCGGATCGCGCGCTCCTCCGGCGTGAGCCATTCGTCCAGCAGGTAGAAGTCGGTTCCGCTCGTCGGCGCGGCGTCCAGGGTCATCCTCGTGCTCCCTTGCGGTTGCGCGGATTGTACGCCCCGAACGGGCTCAGCCGGCGAAGAAGCGCTGGACGAAGCCGACCAGGCAGGCCAGGTCCAGCGCCGCCAGCGCCAGCACCATCAGGGCCAATGCGCCCACACGAGCGCCCAGGCGCGGTCCAGCCAGCGCCGCCAGCAGGGCCAGCAACGCGGGCGGCACGAGTCCAGCCGGGCGGAGCAGCACTCCGAACAGCTCCTCGCCCGCGACGCCCAGGGCAAACACCGCGCAGCCAGCGACCAGCCCGGCGAGCCACCCGCCGCGCCGCGCCAGCGCATCCCAGCCGAGCGCCAGCAGCAGCGACAGCGGCGCCAGCGCCGGGAACAGATAGCGCCCCTGCGGCTGGACAAAGGTGAGGTTGTAGTAGAGGACTTCTCCCACCACCGCGAGCACGCTTATGCCGAGAACCAGGATGGCTCGTCCACTGCGCTCGCCGCGCCAGGCCCGCTCGCGCCGCGCCAGCGCCAGGCCAGCGCCGCCGAGCACGGCGAACACCAGGTAGAGCCAGTACAGGCGGTCGCTCACGACAATGCCCATCCAGCCGAACTGGGCCCAGTACGAGCGGAACAGCGTTGAGCCGAACAGCCACCAGGCCTCCAGTGGTGCCAGGCCGGTCTCTGACCAGCGGAGCTGGCCCACGACCACCTGGTCGTGCCGGCCGGTCGCCAGCAGGTCCGCCAGACCATACACGGCGGCGTTACGGGCGAACCACCAGCCGGAGAGCACCAGCGCGACCCCGAGGGCGAGCGCCAGGTTGCGGGCCGCGAGCGGCAGATGCCCGGGTTCGCTGCCAGGGCGCAGTGAGCGCCCGCGTGCACCCGGCGTGGGCAGCGCGGGCGCCCCGCCGGCAGGAGTGGGCTGTGGGGAGCGGCGCGTCGGCCGCGCCTCGATGACACTGCCTGCCAGCAGCGCGAGCAGCAGGAGCGGGACGAACAGGTAGACGGTTAGCTTGGCCAGCAGCAGCAGCCCGGCGAGCGCTCCGGCGAGCAGCGCCTCGCGCGCGGTCGCGCCTCGGCGCGGCAGCGCCATCAGCAGCCAGACGGCGCACGCGGCCAGCAGGTTCGCCAGTGCGTCGTTGTTGATCGCGGCCGAGATGGCAGTGAACATGGGGGTGAACGCCATGACGCCCGCCGCTATTGGCCAGAGCCACGGCCGGCTCGGGAACGCGGCGCGGGCAGCGCCAAAGCCGGCCAGGACGGTCAGCGCGCCCAGGAGGATCGAAATCAGCCGCAGCGCCAGTACCCGGGCGCGCAGGCTGCTCGCGGCAGTCAGCCAGTAGACCGGCGTTTCGAGCAGGTAGTACAGCGGTGGCTGGTGGTACTCGTAGGTGGCACCGGCGAATGAGACGTCGCTGGAGAAGCGAGCCTGTGCCTTCAGCGCCTCGAGCGCCGTGGAGTCCCAGTCGCCGGGCCGCAGGGTGGGCAGCGCCGCTCGGGTCGCGAGATACTCGACGTAGGCGTAGTGCGCGGGCTCGTCCGGGTTGTTCCAGGGTGGCGTCGCTCGGGCGTACCCCCACGCCAGCGCCAGATAGGCGACGACGATCCAGGCGAGCGCAAGCAGATCGGCGCGCAGGCGGGGGAGGGCGCGCCGCGACGCCGCGGGAAGCTGGCCGACCGTCGCGCTACTCCAGCTTGGTAAACAACGGCGTCGGCGGCGGCAGGGGCTGGCCGGTCGGCAGGGGCTCCATTCGCCAGCCGCGCGCTTCGAGCGAGTCCTGGTAGCCCAGCAGCGTGTGCAGCCGGGCCGAGGAGAACGGCAGGAAGGGGGCGAGCAGTACCTTCAGCGCGTTCACAATGTGCAGCAGGTCGCCCAGGATCGCGGCGCAGGCCTCTCTGTCCTGCTTCACCAGTTTCCAGGGCGCCTTCTCGTCGAAGTAGCGGTTGCCGAAGCGCGCCAGAGCGAACGCCTCGCCGAGGGTGTCCTTGAAGCGCGCCGCTTCGAGCCCCGCGGTCACGGCGGCACAGGCCCGCTCGATCTCCTCCTGCACCAATGGGTCGCCCCCGGGGCGCGGAGCCCGCCCCTCGAAGTAGCGCTGCACGAAGGTGAGCGTGCGGTGGACCAGATTGCCCCAGGTGGCCACAAGCTCGTCGTTGTTGCGTCGCACCAGCTCGCGGAGCGAGAAGTCGCTGTCCGCCTGCTCCGGGGCGTTCGCGGTCAGGTAGTAGCGGATCGGGTCCGGGTCGAACTGCTCCAGCAGCTCCGGCATGAAGATGCCCACGCCGCGGCTCTTGGAGAACTTCTCCCCCTCGTAGTTCATGAACTCGTTGGAGGGGACGTCGTAGGGGAGATTGAGCCCGCCATAGGCCATCAGCTCGCCGGGCCAGATGACCGTGTGGAAGACGATGTTGTCCTTGCCAATGAAGTAGTACGAGCGCGAGGGCTGCTTCCACCAGCGCTCCCAGGCGTCGGGCTCTCCCCGCAGCGCCGCCCACTCGACGCTGGCGGACAGGTAGCCGATAACGGCTTCGAACCAGACATAGATGCGCTTGTCCTCGTACCCGGCCACCGGGATCGGAATGCCCCACTCGATGTCACGGGTGATCGCGCGGGGCTGGAGCCCATCTTCCAGGTAGCGGATGGTGAAGTTGTAGACATTCGGGCGCCACTGGGTCTGCTGGCGGGCCCATTCCAGCAGCACGGCGTTGACCCGCCGCAGATCGAGAAAGAAATGCTCCGTTTCGCGGAACTGGGGCGGCTGGCCGGAGAGCGTGCTCCGCGGGTCGATGAGCTGCTGCGGGTCCAGTGGCCGACCGCAGTTGTCGCACTGGTCGCCCCGAGCGCGCGGATAGCCGCAGTTGGGACAGGTACCCTCCACGTAACGGTCCGGCAGGAAGCGTCCGACCACCGGATCGTAGGGCGAGACCATCGTCTGGGTGAAGATATCGCCTTGCCGGAGCAGCTTCAGGAAGATGTCCTGCGTCACCCGCCGGTGGTTGTCGGTCATCGTCGTGGTGTACAGGTCATAGCTGATCCCCAGCCGCTCCCAGTACCCGAGGAACTCCTGGTGGAATCGCGCCGCGATCTCCGCCGGGCTGACCCCCTCTTGCTCCGCGCGCACGGTGATCGGCGTCCCGTGGCAGTCGCTGCCAGAGACCATCAGCACCTCGTTGCCGCGCAGCCGCTGGAAGCGGGCGAACGTGTCGGCCGGGACGTACACCCCGGCCATGTGGCCCGGGTGCAGCGAGGCGTTAGCGTAGGGCCAGGCGGTGCAAACGAGGATACGCTCGGGCAATGGCTCCTCCGGGGACTGTGAGGCAGTATAGCAGCGCCGCCGCGCCGCGCTCGGGCTCGGTCGGCCTCACCCCGCCAGGGAACTCAGCGCGGCAGAACGAGGGCCCTGGACTCCACCCTCGCCGCGCGGGGTGCCCTCGGCGCGCTGTACCGACGGACGCTCAGGGCTCGCCTGCGGGACCAGGCGCCTCCGGGCTCGGGAGGCGCGACTCCGAGCCCCGCGCCACGGCCCCGGCACCCGCATCCCCGCGGCTCCGCTCGCGGTACAGCCCGCGCAGATCGTTCAGGCGAACGCGCAGCACGTCCAGGAACATGTCGAGGGTGTCGCGAAGCGGGTTCACCCGACTCTGGGGTACGTGGCGCCACTCCACCGGAATCTCGCGCACCTGGTAGCCCAGCTTCCGGGCCAGGTAGAGCGCCTCCACGTCGAATCCGAAGCCGTCGATGGTCACCCGGCTGAACACTGCCTGGGCGCTGTCGCGTGTGAAGCACTTCAGCCCGCACTGCGTATCCTGCACCCCGGGCACGGCGAGCGCCTGGACGAGCAGGTTGAACACCCGGCCCATCAGGTGGCGGTAGCTGGGCTCGCCGTGGCGGCGGGCGCCGGGTCCCTCGCGTGAGGCGATCGCGACCTCGAAGGCATCTGCCAGCGCCTCCGGGAAGCGCAGCATCTGGTCGACCGGGACCGACAGGTCCGCGTCGGAGAACAGGACATAGTCGCCCTGCGCCGCTAGCATCCCGGTCTTTACTGCGTGGCCCTTGCCGCGATGCGGCGCCCGGATCAGGCGGAGCTCGGGATAGCGGCGCGCGGCGTGCTCTACCGCGGCCACGGTGCCGTCGCGGCTGCCGTCGTCCACCACCAGCACCTCGTGGCTGTACCCGGCCTGCTGCAAGCGCCCGCAGAGCGTCTCCAGCGTCGCGGGCAGACGCCGTTCCTCGTTGTACGCGGGAATGACGACCGAGAGCCGGGGGCGCGATGAGGCGATCACGCGAGCATCGATTCGATATAGGTGTCGCTGACCCGGCGCCGGCGCTGGACCTCGGCGCGGGCGCGTAGGATGCGCGGCAGCTCCCGCAGCGCCCGCGCCTGGCCGCGCAGCCGGGCGCGGGCGGACGGCTCGCGGATGTGCCAGAGCGCGTGCAGCGCCAGCCCTACCTGCGCCGCGAGCATGCGCGGCCAGTAACGCCGCAGCAGAGCCGCCGGCGTGTTCTTCAGCAGCACCCAGATGAAGTTCCGCCCGCAGTAGTACGAGGCCAACCCTCCGCCGCCGCTGGCGCTGAGCCGGTGGTACACCCGCGCGTTCGGGACGTAGCGGCAGCGGTAGCCGGCGAGCTGGGCGCGGAACGCCAGGTCCACGTCCTCGCACTGGTAGAACAGCCGCTCGTCGAACAGCCCAATGTCGTCCAGCATCACCCGGCGGTAGGCGACCGCCCCGGCGCAGGCCCCGAAGACCTCCTCGCTGGCATCGTACTGGCCGCGATCCGGCTCCCAGACGCCGCGGTTCCCTGGCAGCCCATTGCGACCGAAGAAGTCGCCCGCGGCGTTGAGCACACCCGGCCGATCGGCCAGGAGCATCTTCGAGGCGCACGAGCCGACGCGCGGATCGTCGAAGCCGCGGACGAGCTGCTCGATCCAGTCCGGCTCGGCGGTGGCGTCGTTGTTCAGCAGCGCGATGATCTCCCCCCGCGCGGCACGAATTCCGGCGTTCACGTTGCCAGCGAAGCCCAGATTGCGCGGGAGCGCGACCAGCCGCGCCTCCGGGTACTCCCGCCGCACGAGCTCCTGCGAGCCGTCCTGGGAAGCGCCGTCCACGACGATCACCTCCAGCGGACGGTAGGTCTGCCGCCGGAGCGAATCCAGGCAGGGCCGCAGCAGGCGAGCCCCGTTCCAGTTCGGGATCACGACAGAGACGAGCGGCGACTGGTCGGACATGGCTGAGTCGGCGAAGTATACCGTTCCGCTGGGCCGGGAACCCTGCATTCGGCGTCGTTCGGGCCGAATGTCCCGACATTGCCACCCCATCGGCGTTCCTCCGGGGACAACACGGCCGCGCGGCGTAGCACGGCTCCTATAATGCGACACCCGCCGCGCGCACGCGGCCGGAAGGTGTGCTCTGTCCAGACAATTCCTGGCGCCTCTGTTCGCGCTGGTGCTCCTGCTGAGCGCCGCCGTTCCCCCAGCCTCCCTCGCCAGCCCGCCGCCGCTGCCCCACTACACGCTCGACGCCACGCTCCGCTACAGCGAAGCGGCGCTGGACGTGGCCGAGCAGGTGCGCTACCCGAACCTCACCGGCGTGCCCCTGGACCGGCTCGTTTTTCAGGTGACCCCGGCCTACTACGGCGCCTTCTCGCTGCAGAGCGCCAGCGCCAACGGGGCGCCAACGACCTGGACTCAGGACGGCACGGTGCTGGACGTACTGCTCCCCACGCCGCTGAGCCCCGGCGCCTGGGCCACAGTGGCGCTCGGGTTCAGCCTGGCGGTGCCCCATCAGCCTGGCCGCTTCGGCGTCGGCGCCCGCACCATCGCCCTCGGCAACTGGTTCCCGATCGTCGTCCCCTATCGGGACGGCTGGTTCCGACACCAGTACGTAGACGTCGGGGACGCCTTCTTCACCGAGGTCGCCGACTTCGACGTCACGCTCAGCGCCGACGTGGATATCAGCGCCGCGCACAGCGGAACCCTGGTCTCCCATGACGGCCGCCGCTGGACCTTCCACGCCGGCAGCGTGCGCGACTTCGCGCTGGTCGTGTCGCCCAGCTTCCAGCGCTCGCAGGCGCAGGCCGGAGCGGCGGAGATCGACGTGTACGCGCTGCGGCCAGAGCTCGGCCCGCGTTTCGCCACCGTCGCCCAGCGGTACGTCGACTGGTACAGTAGCACCTTTGGCACGTACCCCTACCCGGAGCTGGACGTGGCCGAGGTGGATCTCCCGCCCTCCTACGGCGGGATGGAGTACCCCGGCCTGGTGATGATCGGGGCCGACACCGTCCTGCCCGATCCGCCGGACGGCAGCTACGGCGAGTACCTGATCGCCCATGAGATCGCCCACCAGTGGTTCTATAGCTGGGTGGGCAACGACCAGCTTCACGACCCGTGGCTGGACGAGGCGATGGCCACCTATGCCCCGCTCTTGTACGACCGGCTGCAGCGGCCGGCGCTCTTCCCGTCCGACTGGGCCGCCCGGGTCAGCAGCGGCTACGCCAATCGCGTCGCCGCGGCGGGCAACAAGCCGGTCAACTCGTCCATCGACGACTTTCCATCCGATGGCCCGTATTTCACGATCGTCTATCGCAAGGGCGCCCGCTTCCTAGGCGAACTCGACGACACCATGGGCGACGAAGCGTTTGTCCAGTTCCTGCGCGACTACGTCGCCCTGTTCCACGACAAGGTTGCCACCCCGCGCGCCTACCTGGACCTGGCCCAGCAGCACACGGCACAGAACCTGAACCCGCTCGAGGCGCGCTTCTTCAGCTACGGGGTCGCCACCTATCCCGCGCCACCCGCGTGGAGCATCACCGTCCCGCCCGGCCCCCTCGGGGCTCAGGCGACTATCGCCGTCAGCGCCGACTTCCCGGTGAGCACTCTGGAGCTACAGCTCGATGATTGGACCCTGTACAACGGCCCGCTGGCGAGCCCCACGCTGGACCTCTCCAGCATCCCGCCCGGCGAGTACGTGCTGCTGGCGCGGCTGACCGACACGCAGGGCGCGCTGCTGGAACGCGCGCAGCGGGTGACGGTGCAGCACTGAACTACTGCTGCGCCGCCGCCAGGGCAGCGCGGTAGACCTCCAGCAGCGGGACGCCGGACTCGCGGGCGCGGGCGGCGCAGTCCTCGTACTCCGGCACGGGAATACGCCGCTCGCCCAGGTGCTTCACCTTCACTCGCACCGGGCCGTAGGCGGTGGCGACCGTCCCGACGTGGCGAGCCAGCGCCAGGCGACTGGCCGGCACCAGCCGCACTCCCAGCGTGCTCGTCTCCGCTAGCACCACCTCTGCCAGCGCCTGGGCACGCTCCGGCAGCGCCAGCACCGTGAGGAGCGTCCCGGGGCGGTTCTTCTTCATCTGGACCGGGGTGAAAGTCACATCAAGCGCGCCGGCGGCGAACAACCGCTCCATCGCGTAGCCGAGCTGCTCGGGGGTCATGTCATCCACGTTCGTCTCGACCAGCACCACCTGCTCGGGGTTGGCGGGCTCCGCCACCGGCTCGCCGAGCCAGATACGCAGCAGGTTCGGCCAGGGCAGCGCACGGCTGCCATAGCCGGTGCCGACCCGACACAGGCGCAGCGGGGGCTGGGAGAACGTGGCCAGCTCCGCGAGGAGGGCCGCCCCGGTGGGCGTCACCAGCTCCGCCTCGACCGATACTGGCCGCAGCGGCGCGCCGACCTCCGCCAGCAGCGCCAGCGTCGCCGGGGCCGGCACCGGCAGCGTTCCGTGGCGCGTCTGGACCTGGCCGCCGCCCGTCGGCAGCGGGGAGGCGTAGCAGCGGTCGACGCCCAGCGCCCGCAGCCCCCAGACCACGCCGACGACGTCGACCAGCGCGTCGACCGCGCCCACCTCGTGGAAGTGGACCTGCTCCACCGGGATACCATGCGCTGCCGCCTCGGCGCGGGCGAGCCGCTCGAACACCCGGCGCGCCGTGGCCGCGACCTGCGGCTCCAGCCCGGCGCGCTCGACCAGCGCCAGAACGTCGCTCAGGCTCCGCTCCGGCTGGGAATCTGGCTCCAGCACCACCCGCGCCTGTGTCCCGGCCGGCCCCTCGCCGCGGCGGGCCAGCGCCTCGATCCGGTAGCCAGAGACCGGCAGCGCCCCGACCACCCGGCGCAGCTCGCCCAGCTCCAGCCCGGCGTCGAGCAGCGCCCCGAGCAGCATATCGCCGGAGCAGCCGCTGAAGGCGTCGACGTAGGCGATCATCCCGCCGCGCCTCCCAGCCGCCGGTAGCCGGCCTGGATCGCCTCGCCGACCACGAACAGCGACCCGGTGACACAGATCAGGTCATCCGGCGCCGCCAGCCACCAGGCCACCTCCAGCCCCGCGGCCACTGTGTCGGTGACGGCGAGGATGTGCCCTGGCGCTGCGGCGGCGATGAGCCGCGGGTCCAGCGCCCGAGGATGGTCGGCCCGAGTGGCAATCATGCCGCTGGCCAGCGGCGCGAGCGCACTCAGTATGCCCTCCAGGTCCTTGCCGTCGGTGATGCCCAGTACCAGCCAGAGGCGTTCGAAGCGAAACGCCTCGCGCAGCGCGTCGCGCAGCCGGGCGGCGGAATCGCCGTTGTGCGCCCCATCCACTACCAGCAGCGGCGCTCGGGCCAGCACCTCCATCCGTCCAGGCCAATCTACCTGGCACAAGCCGGCTCGAACCGCGCGCTCACCGATCTGCCAGCCACCGTGGGCGAGCGCCCACGCCGCGGCGACCGCCACGGTGGCGTTGTCGCGCTGGTGCCGGCCAACCAGCGGCATGGACAGGTCGACGAAGCACACACCGTTCGGCCCGGCCACCGCGAACGGCCCGGAGGCAGCGCGGTTGGACTCAGGCTCCCAGCGCCAGTCCGTCCCGACGCGCTGGAGCGGGCAGCCGAGCCTGGCAGCCTGCTCTTCCAGTATCCGGGCGGCCTCTGGCGGCTGCGGCCCCAGGATGGCCGGACAGCCGGGTCGCATCACCCCCGCCTTCTCCGCCGCGATCTCCGCGAGCGTCTCCCCCAGCACGGCTTGATGGTCCAGGCTGACCGGGGTGATGACGCTGAGCAGTGGCTCGACCGCGTTGGTCGCGTCGTGGCGGCCGCCAACGCCGACCTCGAGGACCGCCAGATCGGCTGCCTGGCGGGCGAAGTGGAGCAGCGTCAGCGCCGTGCCCACCTCGAACGTCGTCAGCCGGCCGAGCGTGTCCACCTGGGTCTCCATGGCAGCCAGCGCCGGGCGCATCTCGGCCCAGAGCGAGACGACTTGTTCGGGCGTGATGAGCGCACCGTCCAGCCAGGTGCGCTCGCGCCAGGTGTGCAGGTGTGGCTGGGTGTAGCGACCCACTCGCAGGCCGGCGCACCTTAGGATGGAGGCGAGCAACGCCGCCGTCGAGCCCTTGCCCTTGGTCCCCGCCACCAGCACCGAGGCGTAGGCGCGCTCTGGCCCGCCGAGGAGCGCCAGCAGCCGGCGCATCCGCTCCCGCTTGCGCGGGCGGTCCGCTCGCTGCTCCGCGACCGAGCGTGGGACCGCGGAGTAAGCATAGATCTCGGCCAGCGCTTCCTGGTAGGCCGGGTGGGAAATGGCGGCATCCGGCGCGGGCGGCGCCGCGCTGAGCCAGCGGGAAACCGGCGGTGCACACGGATGGAGCATCTACCCTCCTGCTGCACGCATGGTACCTGGCCCGGGCCCAGCCTCTCACCCGGTTGCCAGCCGTCCGGGAAACACGCATCATGCGAGCAAGGATGGCGCCGGCGCACGCTCGGCCGGGGCGATGCGCCGCGCGGGAGGCGTAGGAGAGAGGCGTGGCAGACCGACCGAAGCGCTACATCGTCGTCGGCAACGGAGTCGCGGGCACGACGTGCGCCGAGACGCTGCGCAAGAACGACCCCACCTGCCAGGTCACCCTCATTGGCAACGAGCCGTATCCCCTCTACAACCGCGTCGCGTTGCCGCCCTATCTCAAGGGACGCACCCCGGAGCAGAAGGTGCTGCTGCGCACCGTGGCGCAGCACGCGGAGCGGGGCATCACCCTGATGCTGGAGACCACGGTCACCCAGGTGAACAGCGAAGGGAAGACCGTCCTGCTCGACAACGGCGCCGAGCTGCCCTACGACGCGCTGCTGGTGGCAACCGGCGGCCGGCCGAACCACCTGAAGGTGCCCGGCGCGGACGGCACCGCCGGTATCTACAACTTCCAGTACTTCGACGATGCGAAGGCGATCCACGCCCACATGGAGCATGCCCAGACCGCCGTGGTCGTGGGGGGGAGCTTCATCGCCTACGAGCTGGCGGAGGCGTTCCGCCACCACGGACTGCGGACCATCTGGCTGATTCGCGGCCCTTACTGGCTCCGGCGCGTCCTCGACGAGGACGGGGGCGCCCTGGTGGATGATATCGCCCGCGACGCCGGGGTGGAGGTCTACTACGGCGAAGAGGTGCGAGAGGTTCATGCACAGGGCGGCGCCGTGTGCGGCGTAACGACCAAGACGGGCAAAACGTTCGAGGCCGACATGATCGGCGTCGGCCTGGGGCTGACGATGAATACCGAGCTGCTCGCCGGCACCCCGGTTAAGATCGGCAACGGGATCCTGGCCGACGAGCACCTGAGCACGAACGTGCCCGACATCTATACCGCCGGCGATATCGCCCAGTTCCACGACGTAGTGATCCAGCGCTACAACCAGCTTGGCACCTGGGGCAACGCCCAGGGCCATGGCCGGGTGGCGGCGCTAAACATGCTCGGCCAACAGACGATCTACGAAGACGTCCCAATGTACTCCAGCACCCTGTTCGATTCGTACATCCGGGTGATCGGGCTCACCCCGGAGCTGTACCCAGACCTGGAGTCGCTGGAGCGGCTCGACGCGCGCGGCCGCAACTACCAGCGCCTGTTTTTCCTGGACAACCGGCTGGTTGGCGCAGTGCTGATCGGCGACATGCGGCTCCGCGCCCGCATCTTCAGCCTCATCAAAGGCCGCGAGGCGATCGCGCCCGACGAGCGCCGCAAGCTGCTCGAAGGGTGATGCCCCCACCCGATACCCGCCCCCAGCGTTCCAGAATGAGCGAATTTCCGACATTGTTGAGCGACCACATGGAGAACGTGCTAGAATGAGCACGACTGCCGGGCAGGGATGCCTGGCCGAAGGGGGTGAACCATGCCAAGCGGCTATGCCAACCCGGACGCGCTGGTCGAAACCGATTGGGTAGCGGCGCATCTGAATGATCCGAACGTGCGGCTTGTCGAGGCCGACGAGGACGTGCTGCTGTACGAACAGGGGCACATCCCCGGCGCGGTGAAGCTGGACTGGCACGTCGATGTACAGGACCCGGTGGAGCGGGACTTTATCGACAAGCCGGGCTTCGAGCGGCTCATGAGCCGCTGGGGCATTAGCAACGACACCACCGTGGTCTTCTACGGCGACAAGAACAACTGGTACGCCTGCTATTCCTACTGGCTGTTCCGCTACTACGGCCACACCAACCTTAAGGTCATGAACGGCGGCCGGGCCAAGTGGCTGGCCGAAGGGCGGGAGCTAACCCGCGAGGTGCCCACCTATCCGGCGACCAGCTACACTGCCCAGGAGCCCGACGAGCGGATTCGCGCCTATCGCGACGAGATCCGCGAGCGGCTGGCACGGGTGGGCAAGGACGTGGCGCTGGTGGACGTCCGTTCGCCCCAGGAGTACCGGGGTGAAGTGATCCATATGATGGGCTACCCCCAGGAGGGCGCCCAACGGGCGGGGCACATCCCCGGCGCACAGAACATCCCCTGGGGCACCGCCGCCCGCGAGGACGGCACCTTCAAGAGCCCTGAAGAGCTGCAGCAGATCTACAGCAGCAGGGGGATTACCCCCGATAAGAGCGAGATCATCGCCTACTGCCGGATCGGGGAGCGCTCGGCGCACACCTGGTTCGTCCTGACCCAGCTGCTGGGCTACCCGAACGTCCGCAACTACGATGGCTCCTGGACTGAGTGGGGCTCCCTGGTCAAGGCCCCGATCGAGAAAGAAGTCTAACCGCGGCCAGGCCACGATCCCAGAGGGGCGGGGCTCCAGTCCCGCCCCTCTGGCGTCCGTTGGGAAGCGATCGGCCCCTGTTTGTGTTGAAACTGGTGAAGCAGTCGCGCGCGGGGCAACGGCCGCGGCATGCTCCTGCGCCAGCAGGGCCACGCCCGGGGCAACACCTAATCCACGGCTAGCGCGGAATCACGCGCCACGCGTAGTATCCCAATTGGAGCGCGCCGCCGCGAGCGCGCTCGCGGCGAGAGGTGCATGGACCGACAGTATTACATCGACTTCCTGCTCGATCATTACGAGCACCCGCGTAACAAGGGCCCGCTGGAGAACGCGGACGTGACCGTCAGCGGGGGCAACCCCGGCTGTGGCGACGTGGTGACGATGCACGTCAAGTTCAAGGACGACGTGCTGGAGAAGGTCCGCTTCGAGGGTTCGGGCTGTACCATCAGCCAGGCCGGAGCGAGCATTGTCGCTGAGCACTTCGAAGGCCGGCCGGCGTCGGAAGTCGAGGAGATGGGCTTCGAAGAGATCGTCGACACCATGGGCAAGGAGGTGGTGACCAGCCGGGTGCGCTGCGCCACCGTGGCCCTGGGCACGCTCAAAGCGGCGGTGCAGGAGTACCGGAAGCAACAGCTCCAGACCGAGCCGGCCGGGCCGGGCCAGTCCCGCAGCTAGCCCCCTCCCTGTGCTGCCCGGCGGGCGGCGGCGACGCGATTGGCGATGAGCGCCGCGGTTGCCCCGGCGCCGATGCCATTGTCGATGTTCACCACGGTCAGCCCGGGCGAGCAGGTCTGCAGCATCGTGAGCAGCGCCGCCACCCCTCGGCCGCCCAGTCCGTAGCCGACGGAGGTTGGTAGCCCGATCACCGGCACGTCGACCAAGCCGGAGACGACGGAGGGCAGCGCGCCATCCATCCCGGCGGCGACGATGATAACGTCCGCTCGGCGGCGCTTCAGCTCCTGGAGCGGCTGCCGCAGCCGGTGCAGCCCGGCCACGCCGACGTCATACGCCTGGATCACCTCGCAGCCCATCTCCGCCGCCAGCACCGCGGCTTCCTCCGCGACCGGAATGTCCGACGTGCCCGCGGTCAGCACCCCCACGCAGCCGCCGCCCGTTCGCCGGGCAGATCCGGGGCGCCGCACAACGCACATTCGCGACGCGGAGAAGACCTGCACCTCGTAGTCCGCGAACGCTTCGCGTAGCCGCGCCTCCAGCTCCGGGCTGACCCGGCTCAGCAGCGCCCGCCCATTGCGGACGAGCAGCAGCCGGGCCATCTCTACCGCTTGCTCCACCGTCTTGCCCGGGCTGTACACCACCTCGGGCACGCCCTTGCGCTGCTCCCGCTCCAGGTCGGGTCGGGTGAAGGCCGGCCCCGCCCCTCCGTTCGTCGTCACCTCGGGGGTGGGGGCCAGCATCTCACGCGCGCCCTCGGACCCAGCGAGCGGTGACGCATCCCAGACAGACACCAGGTCTTCCAGCATGTCGCTCATGCCGAGATTATAGGCAGATGCGGCCCGGCGCCTGCGATAGCGCCCGTGGCTGGCTGGCCCTGGTGACGGAACGGAGCCCGGCTGTACGCCGTGAGCGTCGAGCGGGACAGGCTGCTCCAACTCGCTCCACAGACTGGCGAGCTAACGCGGGAGGTGGGTGGCACGCGCGGTCCCCGGGCTGTCTTGCGCGTGGGGCCTTGCGGCTGACGGCCCGGGGTCATCGCAGCGGGTAGAGCGCGCCATCGGGACCGTCGTACCGCGGGCTGGACGCGAGGAGCCGCAGCGCCACCTCCTCCCGGCCCGCCTCGTCGGGACTCGCGTACGCCTCGCGCCAGAAGGCGACCTCGACGAATCCGGCGGCGAGCAGCTCGGCCCGCAGAGCCTCCGCCGCCGGGCGCTGCGCCTCCGCCGGGCGCTGCGCGTACTCCTGCCAGCGGCGCTGAATCGCTGTGGCCTGCTGCTCCCTGGAGACGTAGCCACCGGAGATCGGGCAGCCGTGGGCGATCTGGAAGAACAGCCGCCACTTCTCCAGCTCGCTCCCCGGCTCCACTGGCAGCTCGAAGACCGGGCCAGGACAGGGCTCGGCCGCCAGCGCCTGATAGAGCCCCGGGACGTCGGGGCGGCTGAGCGGGAAGGGCAGCGGGAGCAGCTCGAGCGCGACGAGCAGGCCGCAGAGGCCGGGAACCCAGCGGGCACGCCTCAGACGCTGGCGCAGCGCAACCACGCCCCAGGCGGCGAGCAGCGCCAGGCAGAGCGTCGCGGGAGCGGCGAAGCGAGCCGGCGCGCGGCCGAAGCCGACCAGCGGCAGCCGCTGGAGCAGGGCGTAGGGCAGCGGCAGACCGAGCGGGAGCGCGGTCTCCACGTCGCGGCTCGCCAAGTGTAGCCGCGGCCCGAGGGCCAGCGCGACGAACAGGAGCAGCCCCAGCAGCCAGCCGATCCGCCGCGTGCGCGGGGACGCCAGGCCGCTGGCGGCGAGCGCCAGCGGGAGATAGCCGAGAGCGACGACCTGCTCATCGCCCTGGTCGAGCCCATGCGCGGCATACCAGGGTTGGACGGTGTCGCGCCAGAGCGGCTGGGCGGGCTGCGGCGCCAGGAACGCGACCAGCGCGGCAGAGTTGCGGAGCGCCTGGTTGGCCCCGGGCGCGGAGGCACCAGCGCTGACCTCGGCCCAGATGCCGAGCAGCAGCGGCGCCGCGAGCGCGAGCGCGACGGTAGCCGCCAGGGCGCCGTGGACGAGCGCCCGTGGCGGGGTCAGGCCCCGCAGACCTGCTCGGCGCGCCGCCGCTACCCCCTCGCCGTGGGCCACCCGCATGGCTGAAACCAGCGTCCGCCAGGCGACGAGCGGGAGGGACAGCAGCGTGAGCGCCAGCGCCCACTGGAGATCGGTGTACAGCGTGGCCGCCAGGCACAGGCCGGCGAGGAGGGGCCAGCGCGGGCCGGGGCGTTCCAGCGCCCGCAGCAGACACAGCAGGTACAGCGGGGGACAGCAGGCGGCAACCAGGTTCAGATGCCCCACACGCAGGTGGGCCAGCAGGTAGGGGCTGAAGGCATAGGCGATCCCGGCGACGACCGCCGCGCCCGAGTCGCCCACCCGGTCACGCGCCAGCAGGTAGGCGCACCAGCCGTTGAGCGCCAGGAGCGCTAGCACCGCCAGGTCGTAGGCGAGCAGCGGGCCGCCCAGCGCCAGAGCCGGCCAGGCGAGCACCCCGACGAGCGGGATGAGCGTCTCCAGGTACTGGCGCGCCCCGGCCGGGTAGTGCAGCAGAGTCGTCCAGCCGTAGGGGTCGCGGCCGGCGGCGAGCAGCCTGGGAACGAACCAGAGGCGGTGCACCTGGAGCAGCGCATCGGGTAGCTTGGCGGCCGGCAGCACCGTGCCAAGGTGCAGCGCCAGCGGCCAGGTGAACAGCACGGCAAGTCCGACAAACAGCCCCGCCGGGGCGGCCAGCGTGACGCCCCAGCCTGCCCGGCGCGCCTGACGCAGTCGCGGGACGGTGGACGCGGTCAGAGAGAGCCCTCCCAGGATCGGGCATGCTAGCATGGCGCGCCTCGGTGCTGGCGAATCTCCGCCGCGCCCGAAGTGAGGAATCCAGGCGGCGGCTGCGCGAGCCGGGGAATAGGACACGGGTGCTACAATCGGCGCAGTGCGCCGAGCGGAGCACGCATGGGAGGAACGCAATGGCGGTTGCCGCGCCGGAACTGGTTCGCCTGGATCTCGAGCACCTGATCCACCCCAATTATCACCCGAGTGAGCACCAGGACCCGCTCATCTTCGTGAAAGGGCGCGGGGCGATGCTCTACGATGCCGCCGGCCGCGAGGTGATCGACGGGCTGGCGGGGCTGTGGAACGTGACGCTGGGCCACGGCAACACCGAACTGGCCGAGGTCGCGGCGGAGCAGATGCGCACGCTCGCCTTCGCCAGCGCCTACGCCGGCTCGTCCAACCCCCCGGCGATCCAGCTCGCGGCGAAGATCGTCAGCAAAGCCTACCCCAACATGGACGCGGTGTACTTCACCACCGCGGGCGCCGAGAGCAACGAGTCCGCCTTCAAGACGGCCCGCTACTACTGGAAGGTGAATGGCCAGCCGGACAAGGTGAAGGTCATCTCGCGCAAGTTCAGCTACCACGGACTGACCCTGGGGGCGATGAGCGCGACCGGCCTGCCGATGTACCACACCATGTTCGGGCCGCTGGCGCCGAACTTCATCCAGATCGACCCGCCCTACCGCTTCCAGTCGCCCTGGGGCGACCTGCCGGAGGATGAGTTCGGGATCAAGACGGCGAACTTCCTGGAAGAGGCGATCCTGCGCGAAGGGCCGGAGACGGTCGCCGCGTTCATCGCCGAGCCGGTGATGGGCGCAGGCGGAGTGATCGTCCCACCGAAGACGTACTTCCCGCGCATCCGCGAGATCTGCGACAAGTACAACGTGCTGCTGATCGCCGACGAGGTGATCACCGGGTTCGGCCGGACCGGGAAGTGGTTCGCGCTGGAGCACTGGGGCGTCCAGCCGGACATCGTCTCCTTCGCCAAGGCGGTGACCAGCGGCTATCTCCCGCTCGGCGGGATCATCATGTCCAAAGAGATCGCCCGCGCTATCCGCGAGGCGCCCGCCGGGCAGCGCTACATGCACGCGGCGACCTACTCCGGGCATCCGGTCTGCTGCGCGGTCGGGATCAAGACGCTGGAGATCGTCGAGCGCGAGAACCTGGTCGAGCGCGCCGCCCGGATGGGCGAGCGGCTGCTGCGGGGACTGGAGCGGCTGTACGAGCTGCCGGCGGTGGGGGAAGTCCGCGGGCTGGGCCTGATGGCCGCGGTGGAGCTAGCCGAAGATCGCCAGACGCGCAAGCTGTTCGACCCGCAGAAGGAGACGGCCAAGCGTGTGCTGGCGATGGCGCGTGATCTGGGCCTGTACGCCCGCGCCGTCGGCGACCGGATCGAGCTGGCGCCACCGTTCATCACCCCGGAAGAGGTTATCGATCGCATCTCGGACATCCTGTACGAGTCGATTGCCGAGGTGACAGGCCGCTAGCACCAGCAACGGGGCGAGGAAGCAGCGTGGGCAGCCCGCTGGGCTGCCCACACCTGTTCTCCAGGGAGCGCGGATGACCGCGACCGTGATCGACGGACGGGCGATCGCCGCCCAGGTGTGGGAGGAGAACCGGCAGCGCGCGGCGGCGCTGTTCCAGCGGCGCGACCTGGTGCCGCGGCTGGTCGTCGTCCAGGTCGGCGACGACCCCGCTGCCGCCTCCTACCTGCGCCAGATCAGCCGCTCGTTCCGCGCCAACGGCCTTCAGGTGGAAGCGGAGGTGCTGGCGCCTGACGTCAGCCAGGTGGAGCTGGAGGCGCGGCTGCGCGCGTTCGCGGGCGATCCGTGGACGGATGGCGTCCTGCTCCAGGCACCGCTGCCGCCCGGGCTCAGCCTGGAGCGGGCGGTCGAGTGCCTGCCGGTCGACAAAGACGTCGAGGGGCTTCACCCGCTCAACGCCGGGCTGCTGGCGCAGGGCCGGCCCCGCTTCGTCCCCAGCACGCCGCTGGCGGGGCTAGAGCTGCTGCGCCGGGCAGGGATCGGGATCGCCGAGCGGCGGGTAACGATCGTCGGCCGCAGCCGGGTGGTGGGGCTGCCGCTGGCGCTGCTCGCGATCCAGGCGCATGCGACCGTTACCGTCTGCCACACCCGCACCCCCGATCTGGCCGCGGCGACCCGAGCGGCGGAGGTGCTGCTGGTCGCTGCCGGGCGGCCGGAGCTGATCGACGCGACGATGGTTCGACCCGGCGCGGTCGTGGTCGACTTTGGCACCAGCTACGTGGGAGACCGGCTGGTGGGCGACGTCCAGTTCGACTCCGTGCGCCAGGTGGCGAGCGCGATTACCCCGGTGCCGGGCGGGGTTGGCCCGGTGACCGCGGCGATGCTCGGCCGGAGTCTGCTCGACGCCGCCGAGGCGATCGGGTGAACCCTCAGCTTCGGCTCGTCCTCCTCGCCCTAGCGCTCCTTGCCAGCCTGCTCGGCAGTAGCGCCTCCACTGCCCCCGCTGCGGTCGTGGCGCAGGAAACGTCCACCCCCTCGTCCGCGCCCGTCGAGGCGTTCTCGGGTGAGCGGGCCAAGCAGACGGTGGAGGTGCTGGCGACGGAGATCGGCCCCCGCCCGGCCGGGAGCGAGGCGCTGGCGCGGGCGACTGACTATCTGCGCAGTGCGTTCGAGGCGCTCGGCTACGAGACGCGGGGGCAGGAGTTTCCGATCACCGCGTACGTCGATGGCGGCGCGTCGCTGCGCCTGGTCGGCGCACACACCGACGTGTTCACCCCGGCCGCCGTCGCTTACTCGGCCAGCGGCGAGGTCGAGGCCGAGGTGGTCGACGCCGGACTGGGCAGGCCCGAGGAGCTAGCCGCGGCGGCGGGGAAGCTGGCGCTCATCCGGCGTGGCGAGCTGCGCTTCGCGCAGAAGGTCGCCAACGCCGCCGCGGCCGGCGCGGTCGGCGTCATCCTGTACAACGACGGCCCGGGCACCATTGCCGCCAGCCTCTTTGCGCCGGGCGCCATTCCCGCCGTGATGCTCTCTGGCGAGGAGGGCGAGGCGCTGCGAGCAGCGCTCGTCACAACTCCGCTCACCGCCCACCTGGCGGTCCAGGGCACGGTCGAGCAGCGCACCGGCCGCAACGTCGTCGCCCATCGCGCGGGCGCGAGCGGCAGAACCGTCGTCGTCGGAGCCCACTACGACTCGGTCCCGAACGGGCCAGGCGCGAATGACAACGGCTCCGGGACGGCGGTGCTGCTCGAGACCGCCCGGGTGATGGCCGGTCGACCCTATCCTCACACGCTTGAGCTCGTCGCCTTCGATGGCGAGGAGCTGGGCCTCCTCGTGAGCCGCTTTTATGTCGAGCAGCTCAGCCCGGCCGAGCGGCAGGCGCTGGTGGGGATGATCGACCTGGACATGCTGTCCGTGGGAGAGACGCTCCAGTTCGCTGGGAGCGAGGCGCTCGTCGCGCAGGCGCTGCACCTGGCCGACCTGCATGGCTGGCCGGCCTCGCGTCTAGGGGGCGCGCTGGCGGGTGGCAGCGACCACGCCAGCTTCCTGCGCGTGGGCATCGAGGCGGTGTTCATCTATCGCAGCGACGATCCCCGCTATCACTCGCCGCTGGACACCGCCGAGCACGTCCTGCCCGAGAACCTCACCACGGCCGGTACGCTTGCGCTCGGCCTGCTAGACTTTCTTGCCGGACGCTAGCGGCGACGCGCTCTCGGGTTCGCCGCCAGCGCCGCGGGCGGCCCCGCCGCGCGACTCGAAACCCGACACCCGGATCTCAGCATGAGCCAGACGTTTCGCGCTCCCGTCTATTGTGACAGTGGCGTCGTCGCCGCCCCGCATTACCTCGCCTCGCTGGCCGGGGCAACCGTGCTCCAGGAGGGCGGCAACGCCGTCGAGGCGGCGATCGCCGCCAACGCGGTGCTCGGGGTCACCTGGCCGCACATGTGCGGCGTCGGCGGCGACCTCTTCCTGCTAGTGTACTGGGCGGCGACCGGGGAGCTGCTCGGGCTGAATGCCAGCGGCCACTCGTCGCGGCGGGCCTCGGTGGAAGCCGCCCGCGCGCTCGGCCACGCGACGATGCCGCTGCGCGGTGGCCTGTCGATCACCGTCCCCGGCGCGGTCGACGGCTGGGTCACGGCGCTGGAGCGCTTCGGCCGCCTGGAGCTAGGGCGCCTGCTCGCCCCGGCGATCCGCTACGCCGCCGAGGGCTTCCCGATCACCGCCAATCTGAGCCAGGCGATTGCAGACAAGCTGCCGGTCTTCCAGGAGCACCCGGCCTCCCTGGCCGTCTACGCCCCCGGAGGGCGCGTCCCCGCGCCCGGGGAGCGGCTGGCGAACCCGGCGCTGGCGACGACGCTCAGCCGCGTCGCGGAGCAGGGGCGGCGCGGCTTCTACGAGGGCGAAACCGCCCAGCGCATCGCCCGCGCGGTGCAGGAGGCGGGCGGACTGCTCGACGAGGAGGATCTGGCCAGCCAGCATGCTGTGTGGGTCGAGCCGCTCCGCACGACCTATCGGGGCTGGGAGCTGTGCGAGCTACCGCCGCCGACGCAGGGCGTGACCGCGCTCGAGATGGCAAACCTGGTTGAGGGCTTCGACCTGGCTGCGGCTGGTCACAACTCAGCGCAGACGATCCACTGGATAGTGGAGGCCAAGCGGCTGGCGTTCGCCGACCGCGACCGCTACCTGGCCGACCCGGCCGCGATGACCTGCTCGGCGGAGTGGCTCGCCTCCAAGGCGTACGCGGAGGCGCGGCGGCGAGCGATCGACCCCTGGCGCGCGGCGGCGCGGGTCGAGCCCGGCCGCCCCAAGCCCGACGGCGACACCATCTACCTCTGCACGGCGGATCGCGAGGGCAACGTCGTCTCGCTGATCCAGAGCCTGTTCCACTCCTTTGGCAGCGGGATCGTCGCGGAGGGAACCGGGGTCATGCTGCAGAACCGCGGCGCCTCGTTCCGCCTCGACCCCGAGCATCCGAACGTCTTTGCCCCCCGCAAGCGGCCGTTTCACACCCTCATCCCGGCGCTGGCGCTCCAGAATGGCAAGCCGGCGCTCGTCTTTGGCACCCGCGGCGCGGATGGGCAGCCGCAGACGCAGCTCCAGGTGCTGGCCAACGTGGTCGACTACGGCTTCAACCCACAGCTCGCGGTCGAGGCGCCGCGCTGGGTCCACGGCGGCCCGGCCAAGCACCACCCGCCAGACACCGTCGTGCTGGAGTCGCGCATTTCGGACGTCCAGCGCGTCGCCGAGGAACTGCGGGCGCGCGGCCACAGAGTGGCCATCTCGTCGCCGCTGGACCTGGGCATGGGAACGGCGCAGGCGATCCGGATCGACCAGGAGCGCGGCGTGCTGATCGCCGGCTCCGACCCCCGAGGCGATGGCGCGGCGATCGGGTTCTGACCGCCTCGACGGCCTGCTCTCAGAGCTCGTCCCGCGCCAGCGGCGAGGCGCGAGTCGGCGTCGGCAGGGCCTGCTGGCGCTCGGCGGCGGGCTGCTCGGGACACTGGCCCTGGCCGTCGGCGCCGGCCTGTACGGCTCCAGCCAGGTCGTCCGCCCGCCGCGGAGCGAACTCCAGGCCAATCCGGCCGACTGGGGCCTGGCGCCTGAGCCGCTCCGTTTCCCCAGCCCGGACGGCATTCCCCTGGATGCCTGGCTCCTCCGCTCCCCGACCGCGCGGGCCAGCGTGGTGCTGGTCCATGGCTACGGCGCGAGCAAGGAGTTCGCCTACCCGGTCGCGGCGATGCTCTGGCCCCGCTTCCACATCCTGGCGCTGGACCTGCGGGCGCACGGCCAGAGCGGCGGGCAGGTGACCTCGGTCGGGTTCACCGAGCGGCAGGACGTGATCGCCGCGGTGGACGAAGCGGCCCGGCGTCTCGACGCCCCGGTCGGCGTGCTCGGCATCTCGATGGGTGCGGTCGCGGCGCTGCTCGCGGCGGCGGACTGCCCGCGCATCGCCGCCGTCGCCGCCGACAGCCCCTTCGCGACGTTGCGGGGTGTCATCGCGCGCGCCGCCTGCCAGCGCGGCTACCCGGGTCCGATCACGCCCTTGCTCGCCGAGCTCACCTGCCGGGCGATCGCCCTTCAGCAGCGCTACCCCGTCCGCGCCGCCGACCCGATCCGCGTGATCGGCAGCATCTCCCCGCGCCCGGTCTTCCTCGCCCACGGCGGTGCAGACGAGCTGTGTACCCCGGACAACACCGAGCGGCTCTACGCCGCGGCGCGGGAACCGAAGGAGCTGTGGATCGCCCCCGGCGTCGCCCACGCCATGCTCTACCAGGACCGCCCGGACGAGTACCGGGCGCGGATGGCAGCGTTCTTCAGCCGCTGGCTGGAGTGAGCCAGCCCTCACCCCCGTTCCGCTCGCCCAAGTGTGAGAGAGGGGCGGTCAGGTTATCGCGCGGCCAGCCAGCCGCCGGCCGCCCCGGCGCTGAGGGCGACCAGGTCGCCGACCACGATGTCACCCAGGTTCAGCGGACCCAGCGCCGCCGGTCCGTAGCGTGTGGCGGTGTCGTAATCCACCCAGACGCTCCAGGTGGCGACAGCCAGGATGTACAGCACCGCAACCGCGCTGCCCTGGAAGATCCCCGCCCGGCCGGCCAGCCGCCCGGCGACGAAGGCGCCCAGGAACAGGGCGATGAACTGGTAGACGATCCCCAGCCCCGGCGCCCCGGCCACCACCAGCCGGCCGAACAGCACCACCAGCCCGACCGCGACGAGGAATCCGATGCCGACCGCCCGCCAGCGCAGCAGCTCCACGGCGGGGACCGTAGCGGAGCGCGGCGCGGGGTGTCAACGTGGGCCAGCCAGCGTCGACGGAACGCTTCGGAATCAGGCCGGAGCGGCCGCGCGGAGCTCCAGGAGTGCTCCCCTCCGAATTACCTGCACCGTGCAGCGCCCTGGCTCGTCCGGTAGCGTGGCCGCGCGGTAGCGCTGCAGCTCGTCCCACAGCCAGATGAGCACCTGCCACGCCTGGGGGCGGGACAAGATTCTCTGCCGGATCGCCGGGCTACAGACGATCCACTCCAGGCGGGAGTGGTAGGCCACCCAGACGTACTCCACCTCTACCTGCCCGGACTGCACCAGGAAGCCGATCCGCTCGAACAGACCTAGGTAGCGCCGCAGGTCGTTCCAGGCTCGCGTGGCCGCTTCCGGGGTCAGTGGCTCCTGCCCCGCTACTAGGCGCTCGTAATAGCCGGTGACGATGTTGTTCGCGATCGCCTGATACTCGGGCCGGGTCAGCAGCTCGTCCATCCCGGCCACCTGCTGCGCGGCCCGCAGTTCGCGCAGGGCGAACAGCGCCAGCGCCCCGGTGACGAACACCAGCAGCAGCGTCGCCCAGGCCAGCAACAGGGTCGCGCTGGCCACTAGACGCCCGCCCAGAGGCTCCTCCGGGGGCAGCCACGCCTGGGCCGCCCAGAACGCCAGGACGGTGAGCACCAGGGTGCATGCCACCGCCGCGGCCACCAGGAGCCCCGGATGAACCTGCATCCTTCGCCGTCCCCGAGGTCGCATCGCCGCCCCCGGCGCTGGTTCCACGGCGGATCCCGCTCCGCCGGGAGCTACTCCCGGCCTGCTCGACGGTCGGCTCAGCCCCAGACGAAGACGGCCTTCTCCGTCACCCGCTGGTCGAACAGGCGGAATGCCTCCGCCGCCTGCTCGAGCGGGAAGCGATGCGTGACGAGCTTGTCCACTGGCACCCGCCGCTCTACCACGAAGCGCGCGATGGCCGGCCACTGCCAGAGCGGGAAGTACCAGGCGCCGATCAGCGTCAGCACCTTGCGCAGCAACTGGTCACTCGGGTTGAAGGTGGTGCTGCGGGACTCGCCGACGAATGCGACTGCGCCGCGCCGCCGAGCGGCATCCAGGGCCGCGTTCTGCGCGGCCGGGTTGCCCGAGCAGTCGATGGCCACGTCCACGCCCTCGCCGCCGGTCAGCTCCAGCAGCCGGGCAACCGAGTCCTCGCGGCTACTGTCCACCGTGGCGTCCGCGCCCAGCTCGGCAGCCAGCCGCAGCCGTGGCTCCAGCACGTCCACCGCGATTACCCGCGCCCCCCGCGCCCTGGCCACCATCACCCCGGCCCCACCCATCGGGCCGAGCCCGAAGATCGCCACCGAGTGCGCGCCGGAGACGCCGAGCCGCTGCTGGGCGCGGAACTGCGTCCCAATCATGTCGGTCATCACCGCGCCGGCTTCATAGGAGAGCCCGTCAGGCAGCGGCAGGCAGTATTCCTGGCGGACCAACACGTACTCGGCGTCGCCGCCGTCCACATCGAAGCCCATGATCTGGCGCCGTGGGCAGAGCACCCGCTCGCCGCTCAGGCAATACTCGCAGTAGCCACAGCCGAAGGCCAGGTAGACGGCAACCCGGTCGCCCGGCCGCACCGCGGTGACCCCGTCTCCGACGGCGGCCACCTCGCCGGCCGGCTCGTGGCCGGGGATGACCAGCTCGCTCCCACTGCGTGCGGCACCGACCAGCGGATTGCCGTAGTAGATGCTCATGTCACTGCGGCAGATCGCCGAGGCGCGCGTCCGGACCAGCACCTCCCCCGGCCCCGGCTCCGGCGTCGGGCGCTCCGCCAGCACCACATCCTTGTTTCCGGGCAGTAGCACGCACTTCATGCCCCTCACCCCTCGCTAGTGAACACCTGCACCGTGATGCGCCGCGACGGCGGCTGCCAAGCGCGGAGCCGGCCGCTCCAGTGTCCAACAGCGAATAGCGTCAAGCAAGTCGTCGAGAGCGAGAGAGCGAGAAGCCAGGCTGACCAGCCTGGGAATGGGAAAGGAGCAGCACGGCGCGCCTGGCCGCGCGGCCTGCTCCGGCGCAGCGGGCGACTACCGGCCGTTCTGGTCCGAGCACCCTGGTAGAATTCGACCGCAACCCCGGCAAACAACTGCACGCCGGGGGCGTCGCGGCGTCGGCACGAGGAGGAGTTGCCTGTGCTCGCCACCCGCTTCCCGTACTTCGGCATCCTTCCCGGCAATCTGCTGCTCCTGATTGCCGTCGTCGTGTTCGGGGCGCTGTTCGCGCGCAGCGCCTGGCGGCTCTACCAGTACCTGCGCCTTGGGGCCCCGGAGGATCGCTTCGACGCCCCGGCCGAGCGCTGGCGCACCTTCGGCCGGCACGTGCTCGGGCAGGGGCGGCTGCTCAGCGAGCCCTACGCCGGCATCATGCACGCGCTGATCTTCTGGGGCTTCCTGGTCATCACCGTAAACACCGCGGTGATGCTGATTCGGGGCCTCATCCCCAGCATCCGCTCGCTCTGGATCGACCAGTTCCCGCCCTATCTGGTGCTGCTGGAGACGTTCGAGCTACTGGTGCTGGTCGGCGTCGGGATGGCGCTCTACCGGCGCCTGGTGAGCCACCCGCTGCGGCTGAACTTCTCCGCCGACGCGCTGTTCATCCTGGGGATGATCGCGGCGCTGATGATCACCGCGCTGCTGTACGAGACGTTTGGGATCGGGTACGAGCGGGCTACCAGCGCACCAGAGCGCTACCTCTACGTGGGGGCGGCACTGGCGCGCCTGGTCCGGCCGCTCGGGCAGAGCGCGAACCTGACGCTGCACACGCTGTTCTGGTGGGCACATATGCTGCTGGTGCTCGGGTTCCTGGCCTACCTGCCGCACTCCAAGCACCTGCACATCATCACCTCGCCATTCAACGTCTGGTTCCACTCCCGCAAGCCGAAGGGGCAGCTCTCCTACCTGGATGTCGAGAAGGCGCTGGAGGAGGACCGGCCGATCGGGGTGGGCCGGATTGAGCAGTTCACCTGGAAGGACCTGCTGGACACCTATACCTGCACCGAGTGCGGCCGCTGCGAGGCGCAGTGCCCGGCGTCACGCACCGGCAAGCCGCTGTCGCCCAAGAAGCTCATCCTGGATCTGCGCCATCACCTGCTCGAGGTCGGGCCGGAGCTGCTCCGCGCCCGGGGCCAGGAGCACGGAGCAGTGGCGACGACCGCGGCGCACGAGCAGGCGCGCGAGTCCGCGTCCCGCGCCCTGGTCGGCCAGGTCATCACCGACGAGACGCTATGGGACTGCACCACCTGCCGCGCCTGCATGCAGGCCTGCCCGGTGTTCATCGAGCACGTGCCGAAGATTATCGACATGCGTCGCCACCTGGCGATGGTCGAGAGCCGCTTTGGCCAGGATGTGCAGCGGCTGTTCGACAACCTGGAGGCGAGCGGCAATCCCTGGCGCTTCCCGCGCGCCACCCGCGCCGACTGGGCCAGGGATATCAGCGTCAAGACACTGGCCGAGGACCCGGAGGCGGAGGTGCTCTACTGGGTTGGCTGCGCCGGCTCGCACGACGAGCGGAACATCCGCGTCGCCCGAGCGTTCGCCCGGCTGCTCCAGCGCGCCGGGGTGCGCTTCGCTATCCTCGGGTTGGAGGAGACGTGCAGCGGCGACCCCGCGCGCCGGGCCGGCAACGAGTACCTGTACCGGGTGTTGGCGCAGCAGAACGTGGAGGCGATGAATCGCTACCAGGTGAAGCGGGTGGTGGCTACCTGCCCTCACTGCTTCAACACGCTCAAGGACGAGTACCCGCAGCTCGGCGGGAGCTACCAGGTGACGCACCACGTGGAGTTCCTGGCGGAGCTAGTCCGAGAGGGGAAGCTGAAGCCGAACCGGGCACTGGAGCGGGTGATCGCCTACCACGACCCGTGCTACCTGGGCCGCTACCACGATATCTACGACCAGCCGCGGACGGTGCTCGACGCCATCCCCGGGGTACGGCGACGCGAGATCCCGGGCCACCGCGAGCGGGCAATGTGCTGCGGCGCGGGCGGGGCGCGCGTCTTCATGGAGGAGACGCGCGGGAAGCGCATCAACCATCTCCGCCTGGAGCAGGCGCTCCAGGCCCAGCCCGGCTCCATCGCGGTCGCCTGCCCCTACTGCCTGATGATGTTCGAGGACGGCGCCCGCGCCAAGGGCGTGTACGACACGCTGCCTGTGGCCGACGTCGCCGAGCTGCTCGAGCAAAGCCTCGCCCCAGATGGCGAGGCGTCTGGCTGAGCCTCACCCGGCCGCGGAGTGGGTGTAGACGACCTCGTACAGGTGCGGCTCATTGGTCGCCAGCCGCCAGGCCGCCTCGAAGTGCGGCCGCGCCTCCGGGTGCCGCAGCATCGCTTCGAAGTCGGCCACGCTGCGCCACTGGGCGTAGTTGACCACGCGCGTCCCGTCCAGACCGCGGTGGATGTTGGCCGAGATGTAGCCCGGCAGTCGGGAGATCACCTGCTCGGTCGCCTCTACCAGGAGATCGATCAGCCGTTGCTGATGCTCCGGCGCGACGGTGAAGACGTTGATGAGCGTGACGACCTGCTGGTCGGTGCTGATGCGTGCCATCTGGCTGCCTCACATGATCAGTTCCGGGGCTACCGGCGAAACCACAGGCGTCGCTCGGCGCCTGGCCGCTGCTCGGCGACGCCTCCTAGGCAGGGTACTACCCGCGCGGCCGTGGCGGATGTGCGTCGGGCCTGTGGCCGAGTTTGACAACATCCGCATCCATGTGAAAGCATCTTCCCAACTGCTTTCCCGTAGAGCCGGCGCGACTGGTAGGTCACGCCATCCGGTGGGCTGTCCAGCGCGTGCTCGAGGCGCTGAGCCAGCCACGCCGGCTGGCAGGCGGGCTTGCGGCACGCAAGGGCGGGCGGGATAGCGGCCAAGCGCATCAGCGCGGAGCGCTGGTGCTCGTATCTGCGAGGAGTGATGATGCAGTTGCGATCCTGGTTGCTGAGCGGACTCCTGGTCACCTCGACGGCCCTGGCCGCCTGCGCTCAGTCAGCCCCCGCGGCGCCGACCACTGCGCCGGCCGCGGCTCCGACAACGGCCGCGGCCGCACCCACCACGGCTCCGGCGGCTGCAACGCCCAGGCCAGCGGCCACGACGGCCCCGGCCGCGACGACCGCGCCGGCCGCCACCAGAGCCTCGGCCGCGACGACCACAGCGGCGCCGACCACTGCGCCCGCCGGGGCCGCGACGAGCGCTCCGGCCGCAACGAGCGCCGCGACTGTGAGGCCAGCCGCGACGACGGCCGCAGCAGCGACGACCGCTCCAGCCGCGGCGGGGAAGAAGCTGACGGTGGCGCTGGTAGTGGGGGTGAAGGGCGATCCGTTCTACGTGACAATGGAGAAGGGCGCCCGGGCGAAGGCGCAGGAGCTCGGGGTTGACCTGATCGTCGACGGCCCGGCCCAGTTCAACCCCGTGCAGCAGACGCCGATTGTCGACGCGCTGATCGCGCGCAAGATCGACGCGCTGCTGATCGCGCCGACCGACAAGCAGGCGATGATCGAGCCGCTCAAGCGCGTCAACGACGCCGGCATCAAGGTGATCACCGTCGACACCTACATCGGCGACGGCGACTACGAGAAGGGCCCGGTCACCTTCCCGCTGTCGTACATCGGCTCGGACAACGTCCAGGGTGGCAAGATCGCCTGTGACGCGCTCATCAAGGCGATCGGCGGCAAGGGGAAGCTCTACATCCAGAACGTCAAGCCGGGTATCAGCACCACGGACCAGCGCGAGCAGGGGTGCAAGGAGTCGATCCAGGCCTCGGGGGGCGCGGTGACGCTGGTAGGCGTGGACTACAACGACGACAGCGCCGCGAAGGCGGCTGAGCAGACCACGGCGCTGCTCCAGCGCACCCCGGACCTGGCCGGGATCTTCGGGACGAACCTGTTCAGCGCCGAGGGCGCGGCGCAGGCGGTCAAGAACGCGAACCTGACCGGAACGGTGAAGATCGCCAACTTCGACGCGCCAGAGCAGGCGATCAAGGACCTGCGGGATAACGTGGTCGACCTGGTCATCGCCCAGAAACCGGCCGACATGGGCAGCACCGGTGTGGAGTACGCGGTCAATGCGATCAAGGGCGACACGAGCGGCATCAAGAAGCGCGTGACCACTGGCTACGTGGTGATCGACCGCACCAACGTGGACACGCCCGAAGCCCAGGCCGCAATCTACAAGAGCCAGTAAGAGGCAGATCATGGCGCGTGGAAACGAGGGGCAGCGGGCAACGTCCGCGAGCGGGGCCGAGCCCTCCCCGCCCCTCGTCTCCCGCTGGACGAGCCCGCCGGCCGCCTCGGACGCCGTGGCTGAGGCGGCCGGCCCAGGCGAGGAGGCGGAGCGGCCGGAGCGACGGGCGCTGCAGCTCCTCGGCCAGTTCTGGGCCTGGCTGTTCCTGCTGGCCCTGGTGGTCTTCTTCTCCCTGACGGGCCAGGGCTTCTTCGATCTCTTCAACTTCCAGAGCATCGGCGCCAACCTGGCGATCATGCTGATCATGGCGCTCGGTCAGACGTTCGTGATCATCGCCGGCGGGATCGACCTGTCCACCGGCTGGGTGATGGGGCTGGCCTCGGTGATGGCGGCGATTCTCATGACCCAACTGGTCGAGGGCACGCCGCTGGTGCTGGTCGTGCTCGTCGGGCTGGCGGCCGGAGTCTTCGCCGGAGTGTGCACCGGCCTGGTCAACGGGCTGCTCATCGCCAAGCTGCGGGTGCCGCCGTTCATCGCCACCCTCGGCATGTACGGCATCGCTCGCGGCGCCGGCTTCATCCTCTCGGGAGGACAGCCGGTCAGCGTCCAGATCCGCGGGCTGGGCCAGATCGGCAACGGCTACCTGCTGTACTACCACCCGCAGGCCGGAGTGAGCCTGTTCAGCCCGCCCCCGGGCCTGGAGGGCGCCCAGTTGCGCCAGGTGATCGGCATCCTCCCGCATCCACTGACGCTGGCGATCATCCTGGTGCTCATCTGCTACTGGCTGCTCGCGCGGACACGCTTCGGGCTGCGCACCTACGCGATCGGGGGCAACCGCGAGGCGGCGCTGCGCGCCGGCATCCCGGTGGATCGCCATACGATCCAGATCTACATCCTGTCCGCGCTGCTGGCGGCGATCGCTGGCGTCCTGTACGCGGCGCGCTTTACCAATGGCGCCGCCAACGCGGGCGATCCGCTCCTGCTCGATTCCATCGCCGCGGTGGTGATCGGCGGCGCCTCGCTGTTCGGCGGCGAAGGCACCATCAGCGGGACGGTCATCGGAGCGCTCATCATCGCCGTCATCCAGAACGGCCTGGTGATCCTGGCGATCAACCCCTTCTGGCAGTTCGTGGCGGTGGGGGTGGTTATCATCATCGCCGTCCTGGTGGACCAGGCGAAGGCGCGGGTGGTCACGTGAGCGCGACCGGGTCCGAGTCCGCGAACGGTAAGCCGATCCTGCAGGCGATCGGCCTCTACAAGCATTTCGGCGGGCTGGTCGCGGTCAACGATGTCAGCCTGGACGTCTTCCCCGGCGAGGTCGTCGGCCTAGTCGGGGACAACGGTGCCGGCAAGTCGACGCTCATCAAGCTGATCTCCGGCGTCTATCGCCCGGATGGCGGCCAGATCCTGCTGGACGGGCGACCGGTCAGCTTCACCTCGCCGCTAGAGGCGCGCCAGCTCGGGATCGAGACGATCTACCAGGACCTTGCGCTATGCGAGAACCTCGACGCCGCGGCGAACGTCTTCCTTGGGCGCGAGCCGGTCCGCCGAACGCTGGGCGTGTTCAAGAATCTCGACCGGGACTACATGCTGCGCGAGTCTCGCCAGGTGCTCGCCCAGCTCGACATCCGGATTCCCGACCTGCGCCGACCGATCCGCGAGCTCTCCGGAGGCCAGCGGCAGGCAGTGGCGATCACCCGGGCGGTGTATTGGAATGCGCGGCTGATGATCATGGACGAGCCGACCGCGGCGCTCGGGGTGCCAGAGCAGCGCAAGGTGCTGGCGCTGGTGCGGACCCTGCGCGACCGCGGGGTGCCGGTGATCCTGATCAGCCACAACCTGCAGGACGTGTTCGCGGTCGCCGATCGGATCGTCGTCATGCGGCGGGGCCGCAAGGTGGCCGAGCGGCCGGCCAGCGCAACCACCAGTGACGAGATCGTCAGCCTCATGGTTGGCGCGGCGCCAACGGCCGAGTAGCGCTGCCCCGCACTGGCGGGCGCGCGGCACTCGCGGACGCGTGGCCGCTGTCCCGATACACTGAACGCAGCGGAACGGCCGGGGGGCGGTCCGCCTGGGAGCAGAGCGCACCGTGCAGCATCCCCGGAGACGGACCGGGCCTGGACTCGGCGAACCCATCTTGCGAGAAGGCGAAGCGAGGACGAGTGTGCACATCGTGGTCACGGTCAAGCAGGTTCCTGATCCGGACATCCCGCCGAACATGTTCAAGGTGGACGAGGCGGCCAAGCGGGTCGTGCCGCCGCCCGGCGTCAACCGGGTGATGAACGGCTACGACGCGAACGCGCTGGAGGCAGCGCTGCGATTGAAGGAGAAGCACGGCGGCAAGGTGACGGTGGTGACACTCGGGCCGCCCGAGGCGCGCGACGTTCTCAAGCGGGCGATCGCGATGGGAGCGGACGCGGCGGTGCAGATCACCGACCCGAGTATCGACGAAACGGATCCGTTGCTGGTCGCCCGGGCGCTGGCGGCGGCGATCCGCAAGCTGGAACCGGCCGACCTGGTGCTGAGCGGGCGGCAGGCGAGCGACACCGACGCCGGCCAGGTCGCGCTGATGGTGGGCGAGCTGCTCGGGCTGCCGGCGATCAGCCCGGCCCAGAAGCTCGAGGTGAGCGACGGCACCGCGCGGGTGGAGCGCATGATCGAGGACGGCTACCAGGTGCTGGAGGTGACGCTGCCGGCGCTGGTGGCGGTCTCCAGCGAGATGAACGAACCGCGCTATCCACCGCTGAAGGGGATCATGGCGGCGGGCAAGGCGCAGATCCCGGTCTGGACCGCGGCCGATCTGGGCCTGGACGCCGCGACGCTGCGGCCCACCACTCACTTGCAGCGGCTGTACCACGAAACCCGCGAGACCAAGGCGGAGATCATCCAGGCCGATACCCCGGCCGAGGCGGGCGAACGACTCGCGCTGAAGCTCCGCGAAGCGAAGCTGATTTAGGGCGGAGGACGGTATGGCAACGGCGAGCGTTCTGGTCCTGCTCGAGCCCGCGGAGGGCGGGCTCAGCCCGATGAACCTGGAGCTGCTTGGCGCCGGCCGGGCTCTGGCCGATCAGCTCGGCGGCGAGCTGCTGGCGCTCCTGGCCGGCGAGGGCGTCGCGAAGCTGGTCGACGACGCGGGCGCCTACGGGGCGGACCGGGTCGTGGTGATGGACGATCCCCGGCTGCGCACCTACGTCGGCGACGTGTTCGTCACCGCGGTCGAGCAGGCCGTCCGACAGCTCAGCCCGACGGTCGTCCTCATCGGCCATACCGCCAGCGGCCGCGAGCTGGCGCCGCGGCTCGCAGCGCGGCTGGAAGCCGGATTGACTACTGATTGCACCGCGTTGCGGGTGCAGGATGGTGTTGTCGTGATGACCAAGCCGGTGTACGGCGGCAACGCAATCGCCGAATACACCCACAGCACCACTCCGCAGTTGGCGACCTTGCGGCCGCGGGCCTTCGACCCGGCCCAGCGCCAGGAAGGCCGCCAGGCCAGGGTAGAGACACTGGCCCCGAGCATCGACGAAGCCCAGGTCAAGACCCGGCTGCTGGAGACGGTACAGGCGGCGCCGACCGGAGGGCCGCGGCTCCGCGACGCCAAGATCGTCGTCTCGGGCGGCCGCGGCCTGGGCGGCCCGGAGAACTGGCACTATGTCGAAGAGCTGGCCGAGGCGCTCGGGGCGGCCGTGGGCGCCACCCGGGCGGTCACCGACGCCGGCTGGGTCCCGCCCTCGCTCCAGGTGGGGCTGACCGGGGTGACGATCACGCCAGATCTGTACATCACGGTCGGCATCTCGGGCGCGGTCCAGCATATCGCGGGGGTGACCGGGGCGAAGAATATCGTCGCGATCAACCGCGACCCCGACGCGAACATCTTTCGCCACGCCCGTTTCGGCGTGGTGGGGGACTACAAGCAGATTCTGCCCGCGCTCACCGCCAAGATTCGCGAGCTGCGGGGAAGCTGAGCGCGGCCCTGCCTCGCCGCTCTCGCGCGGACGCGCAGCGGCAGCGGTCGCCGGCTCGGCCCGTCCCGCTGCCCGGTGGAGATGGAAGGCAGCGGAGAAGCTCGGCGCGCCGCGGGCCCCGGGCAGTGTGATACCGCGCCCCGGCGCGTTGAAGCCGCGCCGGGGCGGGCCTATACTCCGTTGAGACACCTGCACGGCCAGGGATATTGTGAGCGCCTACCCTGGCCTGAACTGGAGAAAATCCATGCGGTTCAGGATCCCTGTCTCGCTCACAGCGCTGGCGGCGTGCACCAGCCTGGTGGTCACCGCCTGTGCCGGCGCCCCCGCCCCGGCGCCGGCCGCGACTCAGGCGGCCGCGGCTGCCCCGACGGCCGTCGCCGCCGCTCCTACCGCCGTTGCTGCCGCTCCGACCGTGGCGGCCCAGGCCGCGCCCACGGTCGCCGCCGCAGCCACCAGTGTCGCCCGCGCCGCCCCGACCGTGGCGGCCCAGGTAGCGCCGACCGTGGCGGCCGTCGCGACCTCCGTCGCCGCCGCGGCGCCGACCCGCGCCCCCGCGGCCACCGCAGCGCCGGCCGCGGCCCCGACCCCTGCCGCGACAACCGCTGCCGCGGCGCCTTCTGGAAAGAAGCTCAAGGTAGGCCTGGTGACAGACGTCGGCAAGATCGACGACAAGAGCTTCAACCAGTCGGCCTGGGAGGGGGTACAGCAGGCGGGCAAGCAGCTTGGCGCCGACGTTAAGTTCATCGAGACGACCGACCCGAAGGACTACGGGAAGAACATCGAGCAGTTCGCCCAGGACAACTACGACGTCATCGTCACCGTCGGCTTCGCGCTCGGCCAGGCCACCGTCGACGAGGCGAAGAAGTACCCGGACATCAAGTTCATCGGCGTCGATCAGTTCCAGCAGGACACGGTCCCGAACGTGGCCGGGCTGGTGTTCAACGAGGACCGCGCCGGCTACCTGGCCGGGGCGCTGGCGGCGCAGATGACCAAGACCGGCACCATCGGGCAGGTACTTGGCACCCCGATCGTCCCGCCCGTAGAGGCCTTCGGCGTCGGTTACATCAATGGCGCCAAGGCGTTGAAGAGCGATATCCACGTGCTGTCTGCCTGCCACCCTGGCGGCCTGGCCAAAGGCTTCTCCGACCCCGACTGGGGCAAGGCGACCGCCGTGCAGATGATGGACCAGAAGGCGGACATCATCTTCGCCGCGGGCGGGCAGACCGGCAACGGCGGGCTGCTGGCGATCGCCGAGCGTAAAGATAGCGGGGTGCTCGGGATCGGGGTCGACACCGATCAGTACTACACACTGCAGCAGGCCGATCCGATCCTGCTGTCCAGCGCGATGAAGCTGATCACCCCGGGTGTGTTCGACCTGATCAAGGCGGCGCAAGATGGCAGCTTCAAGGGCGGCAACACCTATGGCAAGGTGGGCCTGGCGCCCTACCATGACCTGGACTCTAAGGTGCCGGACGCCGTCAAACAGAAGATGCAGCAGCTTAGCGCCGACGTAACCTCGGGCAAGGTCAACACCGGCTGGAGCGGCAAGCCGACCGGGCAATGCCCGGCCTCGGTCTAGCGCTCGTGCCTACCGGCTAACACGCGTACAATGTGGGGCCGCCAGTGGCGGCCCCATTCGCGTTCTGGGATGCACGCGGCATGGTGCTTTCGGCGCGCGTTCAGGCGATCCTTCTGCCGGTGCTCGCGGTCGTCACCGCGCTGGTGCTCGGGGCGCTGCTGATCAGCGTCAGCGGCGGCGACACCATCCTCGCCTACCGTGGCCTGTGGGAGGGCTCGTTCGGCAAGCTCCAGTCGATCTCCGAAACCCTCGTCTGGGCCACCCCGTACATCTACGGCGGGCTGGCGGTCGCGCTGGCGTTCAAGGCAGGGCTGTTCAACATCGGCGCCGAGGGGCAGATCTCTGTCGGGGCGCTCGCCTCGGTGTTCGTCGGCTACGCGCTGACCGGCGTCCCCTGGCCGTTCCACCTGCTGCTGGCGATCGCCGCCGGCTGTCTGGCCGGGGCGATCTGGGCTGGCATCGCCGGGTATCTGAAGGCAGCGACCGGGGCGCACGAAGTGATCACCACGATCATGCTGAACTATGTGGCGATCCAGATGACCAGCTTCCTGGTCGCCGGCCCAATGAAGGACCCCAACCCGCTGGTGGCGGTGGCGCAGACGCCGAAGATCCTGGAGTCTGCCCGGCTGCCCCCGCTCTTCGCCGGCTATCGGCTGCACTGGGGCTTTGTGATCGCGCTGCTGCTGGCGGCGGGGGTGTACTGGCTGCTGTACCGGACCACACTCGGGTTCCGGATCCGCACCGTGGGCGCCAACCCGAACGCCGCCCGTTACGCGGGGATGAGCGTCACCCGCACGATCGTCCTGACCATGGCGCTGAGCGGCGCCCTGGCCGGGCTGGCGGGGACGATCGAGGTGGTGGGGCTCAACTACTACCACACCGCCGGCTTCAGCGTTGGCTACGGCTTCGACGCGATCGCGGTGGCGCTGCTCGGCAAGACCGACCCATTCGGGGTCATCCCGGCGGCGATTCTGTTCGGCGCGCTCCGGGCCGGCGCGACCCGGATGCAGTTCCTGTCGCAGATCCCGATCGACATCATCTCGCTCATCCAGGCCCTGGTGCTGATCTTCGTCGCCGCCCCGGCGATCATCCGCTGGCTGTTCCGCATTCGGCTCCCGCGCCCCGAGACCGCGCCGGTCGGCGCCGCCGAGCCGGAGCCAACGCTGGCCGCCCACTGGAGCAAGCCTGAGTAAGGAGCGGATGCACGATGCCCACTGACGTCATCGTCGCGATGCTCGCCGTCGCGGTCGCCCGCTCCACTCCGCTCATCCTGGGCGCGCTCTCGGGCATCTTCTGCGAGCGCTCCGGAGTGGTGAACATCGGCATCGAGGGGATGATGCTCAGCGCAGCGTTCTTCGGCTTCATCGCCGAGGTGTACAGCCACAGCCTGGCGATCGGGCTCATGGTCGCGCTGCTCACCGGGGCGCTGATGGCGCTGCTGCACGCGGTGCTGTCGATCAGCTTCAAGGTGGACCAGATCATCAGCGGTATGGTCATCAACATTCTGGCGGTCGGCGTCACCGGCTTCTTCAACCGCTTTCTGTTCATGACCGGCGTGCCGGGCGGACAGGAGACGCTGCCAGAGCTATCCATCCCGCTGCTGGGCGATCTGCCGGTCGTTGGGAGGGTGCTGTTCCAGCACCAGCCGATCACATTCACCGCGATCGTGCTCGTCTTCGTCGCCCACCTGGTCCTGTTCCGCACCGTCTGGGGCTTGCGGACGCGGGCCGTGGGCGAGCACCCGCTGGCGGCGGACACCGTGGGGATTGACGTCTACCGAGTGCGCTACCTGAATGTGCTCATCGGCGGCCTCCTGGCCGGGCTGGGCGGGGCCTACTTCACCCTGGAGGCGATCCCGCACTTCGAGCCGCTGATGACTAACGGCCGCGGTTTCATCGCGCTGGCGGCAATGATCTTCGGGAAGTGGACCCCGTTCGGCGCCTGGGGCGCGGCGCTGCTGTTCGGTGTCGCCGAGGCCCTGCCGGTCACGCTCCAGATCCAGGGCATCAACGTCCCCTACCAGATCGTCGGACTGCTGCCCTACGTGCTGACGATCATCGTGGTGGCCGGGGCGATCGGCCGCGCCACCCCGCCCGCCGCGGTTGGGATTCCGTATGAGAAGCGCTGAAGCTCCGCTGCTGGAGGCCCGGGGCATCGTCAAGCGGTTCCCGGGCGTGCTCGCCAACGACCACGTCAGCCTGGCGCTGCCGCGAGGGGAGATCCACGCGCTGCTCGGGGAGAACGGCGCCGGCAAGACGACGCTGATGAACATCCTGTACGGGCTGTACCAGCCGGACGAAGGCGAGATCCTGGTCGAGGGACAGCCGGTCCATTTCCGCAGCCCGCGCGACGCGATCGAGCGCGGAATCGGGATGGTGCACCAGCACTTCATGCTCGTCCCGCCGCTCACCGTCGCGGACAACGTGGTGCTCGGTAACGAGCCGACCCGGGACGGCATCCTGCTGGACCGCGAAGGAGCCGAGCGGCGGCTGAAGGAGCTGGCGCGTCGGTACGGGATGCCGGTGGACCCGCGGGCGCGCATCCGCGACCTGCCGGTGGGGGTACAGCAGCGGGTCGAGATCCTGAAGGCGCTCTACCGCAACGCCCAGGTGCTGATCCTGGACGAGCCGACCGCGGTGCTGTCGCCGCAGGAGGCGAACGCCCTGTTCCGTGTCATGCGCGAGCTGGCACGGCAGGGCACGTCGATCCTGTTCATCACACACAAGCTGCACGAAGTGTTCGCCGTCGCCGACCGGATCACCGTGCTCCGGCGCGGCCGGGTAGTTGGGACGACCACTCCCGTCGAGGCGACGGAGGCCTCGCTGGCGGCGATGATGGTCGGCCGGCCGGTGCTGCTACGGGTCGACAAGCCGGCGGCGCAGCCCGGCCCGCCGCTGCTGCAATTGCGAGACCTGACGGTGCTCGGGGACCGCGGCGGGGTGGCAGTGGACCACATTGACCTCGACGTCCGGGCTGGCGAGATCGTCGGCATCGCCGGGGTGGAGGGCAACGGCCAGACCGAGCTGGTGGAAGCGATCGCCGGGCTGCGCCCGGTCCAGGCCGGCCGGGTGCTGCTCAACGGGCTCGACCTGACCGGCCGTGGCAGCCGAGCGACGATCGACGCCGGCGTGTCGCACATCCCGGAGGACCGCCACAAGTACGGGCTTGTGCTCACCTTCTCCGTCGCCGACAACCTGGTGCTCTCCACGGTGGATCAGCCACCGTTCTCTCGCGGCCCGCTGCTGAACATCCGGGCGATCCTGCGCTTCGCGGCTCGGCTCATCCGCGAGTTCGACATCCGCACCCCCTCCCCCCGCGCGCTCGCCGGGACGCTCTCCGGCGGTAATCAGCAGAAGGCGGTGCTGGCGCGTGAGTTCTCCCGACCGCAGCAGCTCCTGATCGCGGCGCAGCCGACCCGCGGGGTGGACGTCGGCTCGACCGAGTTCATCCACCGCAAGATCATCGAGGCGCGCCAGGCGGGCGCGGCGGTGCTGCTGGTCTCGGCCGAGCTGGACGAGGTGATGTCCCTCTCCGATCGCATCGCGGTCATGTCGAACGGCCAGCTGGCGGCGATCATGGACGCCCGGGCCGCCACCCCCGAGCAGCTCGGACTCCTCATGGCCGGCGGCGCCCGCAGAGGCAGCCTTGGCTCCGACGACAAGGTCGCCAGCGGCAACCCCTGATGGGCCGACGACGATGAAGCGCCCCCGCCAGCCCCCGGACCCCCAGGCATGGACCGCCTTCCAGGCCCGTGTCTACGCCCTGGTGCGCCAGGTCCCGCCCGGGCGCGTCATCACCTACGGCGCCATCGCCACCGCGCTCGGCGATCCCCGCAAGGCGCGGGAAGTGGGCTGGGCGCTCTACGAGCTGCCGGACGGCCACAACGTCCCCGCGCATCGGGTCGTGAACCGCGAGGGCTGCCTGACCGGCGCCTGGGCCTTCAACCACCCCGACCGCCAGCGTACGCTGCTCGAAGCAGAAGGCATCGCATTTCTTTCCGACGGGCGGGTGGACCTGGCGCGGCACCTCTGGACGCCGCCGGACGGGCAGTAGGCCGCTGCTTCCTGACGCAAGCTTGCGTTGCTGCGCGGCGAATCACCGAGGCTGGTGCGCGGCGATTTGGCCTGACGGCTCGGCCCAGCGTGGCCGGAGCCCTCTCCGTGTTACGAACGTCATCCGACCGCGGCTATGGCTGGGAGATGTGGGTGGCGGGCTCGACCCCGCCGCTGCCGGTGCGGGTGCCGGCCTCGCCGGTTTCGTTCTCCGACTGCGGGTTGTCGGACGCGGTAGACCAGATGTCGCCGCTGCCGTAGCTGCCGGCCGCGGCTCCGGCGCCGTGCGGGGTCAGGCGGGTGCCGCCGGTGCCGCCGACGCCCGCGGCCAGTCCACCCGCGCTCGTCCCGCTGCCGCCGCCGGCGCCCACTGGCAGCACCCCGCCGGTGGTCGCTCCGCCGGCGCCGCCGGTCACGCTCGGGTAGCCGCTCCCCTGGGAGAGTCCGGTCGCCGCGCCGCCGGGCGCCATTCCGCCGGTGGTCGGCCGGCCGCCCAGCTCGCCCTCGGGACGTGGCTCACTGGCCTGGCGCTTCCGCTTCTGTTGCCGCCGCTTGGCATCCATGTCGTTCTCCTTCGCTCGTCCGGTTGCCTGAGCCAGGTGGGGCACGTCGGATGCCACGGACTGCGCCCGGACGCCTTCATCTGGTGGAGTCGGGCCCGGCCGCTTGACTCTGGCCGGCGCGGGTGGTACAACGCCGCCAGCCTGGCGACGGAGGCGGGAGTACGCGCGGCCGCTTCGCACTCGACGACGACAACGACTTCCTTCCTGAGGATGAGCCACCCGGGCGGGTGGTTCCGCTCAGGGCCAGCCGCAGGCCGGGGCAGCCGCGGGTGAGCGATCGCCCGGAGGCGGAGCCACAGGAGCCGGCGCGGCCGGCCCGGCGGGTCCGTCCACGCCGACGCCGGCGGGAGAGTAGCGCGCTGGAGCGCCACGCGCTTTCGATTGCGGTGGTCACGATCGCGGTCGTGGTGCTGGGCTACGTCCTGTCCCAGATCGTCTCCCTCGGCGGGAGGCCTTCCTCACCCGCAGCAGTCGCCACCCCGGCGCCCACAGTGGCCGCGGCTCCTACCGCCAGCCAGGAGCGCGTGGCGACGGCTCCGGTCTCCGCGCAGCCCACGACGCTGGCCCCGACCGCGACCCCGAGCCCTCAGGGGGTGAAGGCGGAGATTCGGGTGCTGGAGCCGAACTACACGGTGAAGCCGGGCGACACCCTGGGCAAGATCGCCCAGCAGAGCGGGAACTCGGTGGACGCGCTCCAGGCCCTGAATAAGCTTCCCGACCGGGGCAAGCTGAGCGTCGGCCAGAAGCTGATCGTGCCAGAGCACTAGCGGGAGGCGAGCGCGCGCACGCGCCCGGACAGGGGAATGCGCTGGATGGTGGCTGGGCAGAGAGCGAACCTGGCGACGAAGGTGGGAAGGCGGTGCTGCTGACGCTGGCGGCGGGGTGGATCGTCCTGGCGAGCCTGGTGCTCGCCTGGGCTGTGGCATCGGACGCGCGGGCGCGGGGCGTTTCCCCGTGGCTCTGGTTCCTGGCCGCGCTGCTGTTCAACGTCTTCGGTGCGCTGGCCTACCTGGTGCTCCGGCCGGCGTACCGCCTGGACGAGGAGGTGGTCGAGTCCGAGCCGGCCGAAGAGGCCGCGGTGCCGCTGCCCAGCATCACCGCTGCGGCAGCCGGGCACTGGGAACGCGCGCCGGAGCGTCCAAACGGGCCAGCCGCGCGGACCGCGGTGGTGGACGATGAGCCAGAGTTCGAGTCGGTGGAGGAGCGGCCCGGAGCGACCGCGGTGGCGAACCGGACCTGGCTGTACGTGGGCGCGGTGGTGTTCCTCGGCCTGGTCGTGGCCGCGGCGCTGCTGGCGCTGCTCACCGCCCCGGCCAGCCCGCAGAGCGACGCCGCCAAACGGCCGGCGCCGACGCCGGTGGTGGTGACGCCAGCCCCCACCCAGCCGCCCGCGGCGCTGCTCGCCCCAACGGCGCCGCCCACGCCGCAGCCCACCGCTACCGCTACCCCCGCCGCGAGCGCGACCGTGTACACCGTCCAGGCGGGCGACACGCTGGGCGGGATCGCGGCCAGGTATGGTGTCACAGTGAAGCAGATCCAGGACGCCAACGGGCTGCAGGGCGAGACGATCTTCGAAGGGCAGCGACTGAAGATCCCCGAGCGCTCGCCCTGATGCCGCTCGCGGCCTGACCTGCGGGAGGCAGCCCTGGCAGCAACGCGTCGCGTCTCCGGTCGTCCCGCGCCCACCGGCAACGGGCGGGGCCAGCGTCCCGCCGCCCGCGGCCTGACTCCGCTGATCTGGCTCGTGCGCGGACTGGTACTGTTGCTGCTCGGGGCGGCGCTCGTGAAGGTGACGCTGCTCGGCTGGCAGGCGGTGGAGCACTGGACGTTCGTCCGACCCAGGGTTGTCGAGAGTAGCCGGGCTGGCCCGCCCATTCCCGTCCCCGATCCGCTGCTGCAGCAGGCGGTGGACCAGGCCGCCGCGGGCGGTAGCGGCAGTGTCGCAGTGTTCGTCCTGGATCTGTCGAGCGGCGCGAGCGCGGCCCGGGCGCCAGACCAACCGTTCCCAGCAGCCAGCCTGTTCAAGCTCCCGCTGCTGGTCGAAGTGCTGAAGCAGGAGCGGCTCGGCCGTGTCTCGCCACAGCAGCGGCTGACGATCAAGCCGGAGCACTGGACCGATGGCGCCGGGGTGCTCCAGGCCCAGGTGGGGCAGAGCTACACGGTGGCCGAGCTGACCGACGCCATGATCGTCCACAGCGACAACATCGCGGCGCGGGTGCTGCTGGACCTGGTGGGGGTGGAGAGCGTCAATCAGACACTGGCGGCGATGGGGCTGAAGCAGACGCGGCTGGCACCGCTGAACGCGGGCAGCGGGTCCGATCCCCCCGAGCACGTTATCTCCGCGCGCGACGCGGCGACGCTGCTGGCGGTCATCGCGACCGGCGGGCTGGTCGACGCCTCCACCTCCGAGCAGGCGCTACGCCTGCTGGAGAGCAAGCAGGATCACGCCTGGCTGGCGGACGAGCTGCCCTGGTGGGCCAAGCTGGCCCACAAGTGGGGCGACCTGCCGGGGGCGCGGCACGACGCCGGGATCGTCTACACCCCGCGCGGCCGCTACGTGATCGCGGTGCTCACCCAGAACAAGCCGCCGGACGAGGCGGCGGCGACGATCGCCCGCGTCTCGCGCGCGGCGTTCGACCGGCTGGGCGCAGATACACCCTAATATCAGGTCCTGTAGCCGGCGATCGAGCGGACGAAGGGCAGCCGACCGCCGAGGGCGCGCAGCAGCCGCTGGTCGGCGGTCCAGAGTGTCGTCCCGAGCAGCTCGGCCAAGGCGATGTCGTGGGCATCGTAGACCGCCGGCAGGTCGTGCTCGTCCGCCAGCGTCTGCGGCACCTGGAGACGGATCGGGATGGCCAGGAACTGGGCCAGCAGGGCGCGCTTCGTCGAGCCGCAACTGCCTCTGCCGCAGACGCTGGCGGATGATGTTGGCGACCTCGCTGGGCAGCAGTGGCGGGGCGACGAGCGGCTCCTGCTGCGCGAGCGCGTCGCACAGCCGCGCCCACGCCTGGACCGAATGCTCCTCCACGAAGGACCACTTGGCAGCGACCGACGCGTCGGCGCAGATCATTCCTCGGCTGCGCGCAGC
Organism: Pseudomonadota bacterium; assembly: GCA_021325655.1. Taxonomy (GTDB): domain Bacteria; phylum Chloroflexota; class UBA6077; order UBA6077; family JAJPGT01; genus JAJPGT01. The sequence continues at coordinate 35,703 of JAJPGT010000047.1, read as the reverse complement.
AGGTCGCGGGTGCGCTCGTCGCGGGACCGGTTGAGCAGCTCCCAGGATTCAGGAGTGAGCTTACCGCCCTGTCTGGCCGCGATCGCGGCGCTGAGACGCTCAAGCTCCGCCACGGCCTGGAGGCCCCGCCGCTACTCCTCCCTTGTCAACGGCGGGATCACGGGCTGCTTTTGGGCCATGTGTTCTCCCTGCTCCGGCCGCGCCGGGCGTGGGGCCACCAGCCGAGCCAGGTCGGATGGCCGCACGCCGACCCCCTTTTCGCCCAGACGGTAGGCCGGCAGCCGCCCGCAGTCGATCCAGCGGCGAATGGTACGGATGGACCGAGAAGTGCTCCGCGGCTGGCGCGACCGTTAGTATGGTTCGAAGAGTGGCTGGCGCGATTTGCTGCTGCCCATAGATGAGCATACGATAGCACACTCCCTGGTCCAGAGCAGGCCAGACGCTGTATCGAGTCCCGCGGAGTGGTGGCCACCCCTGGCTGGCTGGGGTACGACGTGGCTGAGGAGCGCGGGCGCGCCGATCGGGCGATTCCGGCAGGCGGTCGTGGTGCTGCTGGTGGCCGACGACCCCGCCGGCCCCCGCCCGGCGCGGGCGCGGGCCATCCTCGCCCCCGGTTTCGTGCGGGCCGGCGCTCCCGCTCTGCTACCAATTCGTCGTAGAGGGGGCGGTCATGCGGCGGGCAGGGTCTCGAGGGCGGCGAGCCACTGCCAACCGTGCCGCTGGCGGACGCGTTCGGGCTCGCGGGCGAAAGCAGTGAGGTGGGCGTGGCGTCGGCCACCCGGTCCCCGGGCCGCACGCGCCACACGGCTCCCAGCCACTTGCGTCGCTCCAGATCGCGCTCGGTGCGATAGCCGCGTTCCAGCTTCTCCGCTGTCTCCGCCCAGCCTCCGGCCACCGGCTGGCTTATTGTTCGGCCCCCCGCGAGCCAACCGCATATGCTCTGCCAGCTTCAGGACGGATCGGGAGAATCCCCAGCACGTTGCGGCTCGCGCGCCGCCTCGCTCAGCATAGAGCGGTAGAGGTCCAGGCAGCCGTCTCCAGTGCAGGGGACCGGCCCGATCCGAGTGATGCGCTGCTGGCGGTCCATCTCGATCTCCGGCATGCCGGGGTTAGGGACCAGCCGTCCGCTGGGCAGGACGAACGTCGGGCTGCCCGGCACTTTGAGCTGGCGCCAGCCCCGCTGAGACTCCTGCAGCACGGCAGGGCGCAGCGCGCCGCTGTCCCAATCGCGCTGAAAGGCGCGCAGGTCCAGCCCACTGCGCCGGGCGATCTCCTGCAGCACGTGGCGCAGCGCGACGTTCTCGCGGCGGGCGAAGAAGGCGTAGCGGACCTCCCAGCCGAAGCGGAGCGCGGCCTCCGCGCCCTGGCGCTCGGCGCACTTGAGCGCCTCGAAGGCGGGCAGCATCGTGCTCGCCCAATCCTCCGGCCGCTCAGAGAACCCGGCGAACTCCGCCCGGGGCTCCAGGCGGGCGACGAGCGGAATCTCTGCGTCCAGGATACCCCGCGTGGTCCCGCGCCGATTCACCAATTCCAGCGACAGGCAGCAGAGCCGAAGTTCCACTCGGCCGGCGAACTCGGGCAGGACCTGGCGCAAGCGGACCGCCGCGGCGTAGGCCCAGGGTCAACCCAGGTCCGAGTAGAGCTCGACGATTGGCAGTGGACTCACAGGTACGGGCTCCCGACGGTGGCCTGGACGACGTCCAGCACCTCGTCGAGGTCGAACGGCTTGCCGAGCACGTAGGCCACCTTCCGGCGCTCCCCCGCCGGCAGCACCTGCGTGAAGGCGGAGATGACGACCACGGGGATGTCGCGCGTCTGCGCGTCCGCCTTGAGCCGCTCCAGCACCCAGCGGCCGTCCTGCTCCGGCAGGCGGAGGTCGAGCGTGATCAGATCCGGGCGATGCTGGCGCGCCAGCCGGATCGCCGCAGCGCCCGTGCGAGCGCACAGGGTGCGGTAGCCACGGTCCGCCAGCAGCGCGGCGAGGAGCTGGCTGACGTGCTCGTCATCCTCCACCAGGAGCACGGAGCGGCGAGTGTCCGTATCGCCTCGGGGATCGGATCCAGGCAGAGCCATCCAGCCACCGCGCCGAGTGCCAGGCAGAATCGAGGTCAGCTTTTCACACTATAGCAGGGGGCGACGCTGATGGCGCCTCTGCACACCGACAGCTCCTCGGGTCCGAGCCCGCCGCCCGCCTGAAATCGCTTGCCCAGAGCATACAGCAGGGAAACGGCTGGGGCCTTCGAGGACGGTCGTCGGGTGGGGCGCGCTGGGGTATGATGTGTCCGCCGGGGCGCGCCGTGGTAAGCGCCCGCGCCGGCTGCGCTCAGCGCCCAGGCATGGGAACGGCCGCGGTTCTGGCCCGGCGCTCTATCGGCCCAGCCTGGAGTGCTTCTGTCGCTCCGGACAGCCCCGGCGGTGCGAGCTTCCTGGAGCCAGCGCAGCACCTTCTGTCGGAGAGCACGAGCCGTGAACATTCTCCGTCGCGCGCAGGCTATCCCAGACCATAGCGGCCGCGTGGTCGGGGTGCGGCCAGAGGGGGAGGCCTGGCGGTTCATCCACTTCGACGCCTATCGACTGCGGAGCGGCCAGACACTCCGCGGCGACAGCGGCCCGAACGAGACGGCGCTGATCGTCCTGGGAGGCCGCTGCAGCGTCCACGCCGGTTCAGAGCGGTTTCCCGGCGTCGGCACCCGCGATAGCCTCTGGCAGCGGGTGCCGCCCCCGGTGCTGCTGCTGCCACCGCGCACCCCGTTCGAGATCCAGCCCGAGACCAGCCTGCACCTCGCCATCGCCGGCGCCGAGGCGACCAGGGGCTACCCCATCCGCCTGATCGGGGCGGAGGAGATCGTCGCCGAGCGGCGCGGGGAGGGCCAGACAGAGCGGTACATCCACCATCTGTTGCCGCCCAGCTCCCCGGCTGAGCGGCTGATCCTGGTGGAGGTCTACACCCCCGGCGGCAACTGGTCCAGCTTCCCGCCGCACAAGCACGACACCGAAGACCCGCCCCGGGAAAGCTACCTGGAAGAGATCTACTACTTCGGGGTCAATCCGCCCTCGGGCTTCGCGGTCCAGCGGGTCTATACACCCGATCGGACCCTGGATCAGACAGTAGCGACACAGGACGGGGACTTGGTGCTGGTGCCGCGCGGCTACCACGTGGTCGCCGCCACTCCCGGCCACGAGTGCTACTACCTGAACGTCATGGCCGGGCTATCGCGGGCCTGGAACTTCACGCTCGATCCCGATTACGCTACGCTGCTGAACTGGCAGAAGCCGGCGGTGGCGCAGAGCGAGGCGCGCTAACCGCATGCATTCATCCGTTCAGCTCGGGACTGGCGGCGCGGCGGCATGCCAGGGCGGGGGTAGGGATGGCACAGCCGACGTATGACCTGATCACTATGGGACGCTCCTCTCTCGACCTGTACTCGAACGACATCGGGGCGCCATTTGTCGACATCACCAGCTTCGCCGCCTACGTCGGCGGCTGCCCCACCAACATCAGCGTCGGCACCCGCCGGCTGGGCCTGCGCTCGGCGGTGCTCACCGCGGTGGGCGAAGATCCGGTCGGCGACTTCATCCTCGCCTTTCTCCAGCGCGAGGGAGTGGAGACGCGGTTCATCCCGCGCAAGCCGGGCCACCGGACCAGCGCGGTGGTGCTTGGAATCGAGCCGCCGGACCGCTTCCCGCTGGTCTTCTACCGCGACAACTGCGCCGACATCGAGCTCAACATCGACGACGTGCTCGCCACCCCGATCGCTGACAGCCGGGCGCTGCTCATCTCCGGCACCGGGCTGAGCAAGGAGCCCAGCCGCTCCGCCACCCTGTACGCCGCCGAGATCGCCCGCGGCGCGGGCGTAACGGTGTTCCTGGACATCGACTTCCGGGCCGACCAGTGGCATGACCCGCGTGCCTTCGGCGTCGTCACTCGGCTGGCGCTGTCGCTCGTGGACGTCGCCATCGGGACAGAGGAGGAGATCAAGGCGGCGGCCGGCGCCGCGCGGATCGGGATCACGCATTCCCAGATCTCCGATCCCCGGGTGGAGGGCGACGTCAACCAGGCGATTCAGCAGGTGCTCAGCCGCGGTCCGAACGCGCTGGTGGTCAAGCGCGGCGCTCGGGGCGGCACCGTGTACACCGCCAGGGGCGAGATCATCGACGCGGAGCCGTTCCCGGTGCAGGTGCTGAACATCCTGGGCGCGGGCGACGCCTTCGCCAGCGGCTTCATCTACGGCTATCTGCGCGGCCTCGGCTGGCGCGAGGCGACCCGCCTCGGCAACGCGGCTGGGGCGATCGTCGTCACCCGCCCGGCCTGCGCCAACTCGATGCCAACACTGGCCGAGCTGGAGGACTTCGTCGCCGCCCGTGGCGGGCTGTAAGTCCAATCTACCAAGGACAGGAGCTGGGAGGAGGGTTATGTCGACCAGGCGCCTGACGACCGCGCAGGCGATCATCGCGTTCCTGAAGCAGCAGCAGGTAGAGCGGGACGGCCAGCGGCAGCCGTTCTTCGCCGGCTGCTGGGGCATCTTCGGCCATGGCAACGTTGCCGGAATCGGCCAGGCGCTGCACCAGGACCCGGAGTTCCGCTTCTACTTCACCCGCAACGAGCAGGCGATGGTGCACACCGCCGCCGCCTTCGCCAAGATGAGCAATCGGCTCCGCACCTTCGCCTGCACCACCTCCATCGGCCCCGGCGCGACCAACATGGTCACCGGCGCCGCGGTCGCCACGGTCAATCGCCTCCCGGTGCTGTTGCTCCCCGGCGACATCTTCGCCCGCCGCAACGTCGCCCCGGTGCTCCAGCAGCTCGAGTCGCCCCAGACGCAGGATATCTCTGCCAACGACGTCTTCCGCCCCGTCTCCCGCTACTGGGACCGCATCGAGCGGCCGGAGCAGATCATCACCGCGCTCCCCGAAGCGATGCGGGTGCTGACCTCTCCGGCCGACACCGGAGCAGTAACGCTGGCGCTCCCGCAGGACGTCCAGGCGGAGGCGTTCGACTTCCCCGCCAGGCTGTTCGAGCCGCGCGTCTGGTACGTGCCCCGGCCGCGCGCCGACCGGGCGCTGCTCAGCCGGGCCATCGAGCTGATTCGGGCGAGCCGCCAGCCGATGATCGTCGCTGGCGGCGGGGTGCTGTACAGCGAGGCGAGCGAGGCGCTGGCGCGCTTCGTCGAGCGCACCGGCATCGCCGTCGGCGAGACCCAGGCCGGCAAGGGCTCGCTCGGCTGGGATCACCCGCAGAACCTCGGTGCCATCGGGGTCACCGGCACCCCCGGCGCCAACCTGCTCGCCCGCCAGGCGGACCTGGTGATCGGGATCGGCACCCGCTACAGCGACTTCACCACCGCCTCGAAGACGGCGTTCCAGCACCCGGAGGTGCGGTTCATCAACGTCAACGTCGCGGAGTTCGACGCCTTCAAGCACAGCGCCCTCCCGCTCACCGCCGATGCGCGCGTCACCCTGGAGGAGCTCAGCGCCGGGCTCGAAGGCTGGCGCGTCTCGGACGATTACGCCGCCACCGTCGCCCGTTATCGCGCCGAGTGGACCCAGGAGGTGGAGCGGCTCTTCTCCCTGGGCCACCAGCCGTTGCCAGCCCAGAGCGAGGTGATCGGCGCGGTGAACGAAGCCTCCGGCCCGCGGGACGTCGTCGTCGCCGCCGCCGGCAGCCTCCCCGGCGACCTGCACAAGCTCTGGCGCACCCGCGACCCCAAGGGCTACCACCTCGAGTACGGCTACTCGACCATGGGCTACGAGATCGCCGGCGGGCTAGGTGTGAAGATGGCCGACCCCAGCCGCGAGGTCTACGTGATGGTCGGCGACGGCTCCTACCTGCTGATGCCCTCCGAGATCGTGACCTCGATCCAGGAGGGGTACAAGCTGAACGTTATCCTGATCGACAACCACGGCTTCGCCAGCATCGGTGGGCTGAGCCGCTCCGTTGGCAGCCAGGGCTTCGGCACTCAGTACCGCTACCGCGACCAGCGGACCGGACTCCTCACCGGCGAGCCGCTCCCGGTCGACTTCGCCGCCAACGCCCAGAGCCTGGGCGCGCACGTCGCCCAGGTGCGCAGCATCGGCGCGCTCAAGGAGGCGCTCCGCGAGGCGCGCAAGGTCGACCGCACCGTGGTAATCGTGGTCGAGACAGACCCTTCGGTAGGCGTGCCCAGCTACGAGTCATGGTGGGACGTGCCGATCGCCGAGGTGTCTGAAGTGCCGACCGTCCAGGCGGCACGGCGCGAGTACGAGCAGCGGGTAAAAAGCGAGCGGTACTACCTGTAGCCGCACCCGGGGAGCGGCGGGGCGCCGCCGCCCCCCGACACGGCCCGCGGCTGGCTATGGCGCCAGCCGCTCCACGGCCCAGCGGCCATCCGCCTGGCGGCGGTAGCGGAAGCGGTCGTGCAGCCGGTTCGGTCGGCCCTGCCAGAACTCGATCGCCGTCGGCGCCACCCGGTACCCGCCCCAGTAGTCCGGGAGCGGCACCTCGCCGTCGGCATACTCCTCCAGCAACGTCGCCAGCCCGGCATCCAGGTGCTCGCGATCGGGGATCACCGCGCTCTGGCGTGAGAGCAGCGCCGCCAGCCGGCTTTCCAGCGGCCGGGTGCGAAAGTACGCCTCGGACTCCTCGCGCGCCACCCGCGCCACCTCCCCCTCGATGCGCACCTGGCGGTGGAGCGGCTGCCAGTAGAAGACGAGCGCCGCGCGCGGGTTGGCGGCAAGCTCTCGCCCCTTCCGGCTTTCGTAGTTGGTGAAGAAGACGAAGCCGCGCTCGTCGAAGCCCTTGAGCAGCACCATCCGCACCGCAGGGATGCCGTCCGGAGAAGCGGTTGCCAGCGCCATCGCCTCCGGGGCGGGAATGCCCGCCTGCTGCGCAGCGCGAAACCAGCGCTCGAACTGTGCGATCGGGTCCGGGTGTAGCTCACTCTCTGCCAGCCCGGGTCGCGCCTCCCCCGTGGTGCGGGAGAGACTGCCGGGCGGCTGCGCGACGTGAGAGCCTGTCATCGATCTGCTCGTGCCTCGCCCTTCGTGCTGCGTTGGACCTCGGCCGGGCTCTAGCGGGCGGCCGTTCGCAACCCATTCACTGTACTAGGTCGCGCCGGCTGCACGCATGGATCGGGCCCGAGACGCCGCTCCAGCCAACTCTAAGCAACGGCTAACCTGGCTCTAAGACCGGCGCCTGAGCGGCCAGCGTACCGTACCGCGCAGTACAACGCTCTCCCACCCAGGAGGTCGACCGTGCCGCCACGCTCGCTCTCGCTCCTCGGCAGTCTGCTGGCCCTGGCCCTCACCGCCGTCGGCGCGCAGGCCACGACGCCGGACTCGGGATCGATCGTCTCGATTCCAGTCGGCAAGAGCCCCTATGGCGTGGGCCTCAATCCACTCACCAGCGAGGTGTACGTCTCGAACTTCGGCGACAACACGGTTTCGATTATCGACGGCACGACCAACCAGGTCATCGGAACAGTTGGCGTGGGCCACGCACCGGCCGGGGTCGCGGTGAACACCCGGACCGGCCGGGTGTACGTCGCGAACTTCGCCAGCAACACGGTCTCGATTATCAAGAATGGCGCGCTGGACGCGACCGTCACCGTCGGCACCGCGCCGATCGGGATCTGGGAGGACCCACAGGACAGTAAGGTGTATGTGGCCAACAGTGGTGCGAACAGTGTCTCCGTCATCGACGAGATCGCCCACACTGTCTCCGCCACGATCCCTGTTGGCAAGGGTCCCTGGGGCGTGGCGGCCAACCCCAAGACGAACCGCGTCTATGTCACCAACAGCTCCAGCAACAGCGTGTCGGTCATTGACACCACGCAGGACAAGGTCGTCGCGACGATCCCGGTCGGCTCCGCTCCGGAAGGGATCGGCATCGACACCAAGACGAATCGGATGTATGTCGCCAACAGCGGGACGAACACGGTTTCGGTGATCGATGCAACCACCAACCAGGTGATGCAAACGGTCACGGTCGGGAGCCATCCCATCGGCGTCGGGATCGACCAGATGACCAGCCGGGCCTACGTCGCGAACTCGGGGAGCAACACCGTCTCGAAGATCGACGAGACGACGAACACGGTGGTGGCGACCTTTACTGTTGGAACGAATCCGCATGGCGTCGCGGTGAACCCGGACATGAACCGGGTCTACGTGGCGAACTTCGGGAGCAATACCGTCTCGGTGATCTAGCCGGCGCGTCCCCAACGCGCGCTGGCCTTCCGCGGCGCGGATGAGGCCCACGGGCTGCCTCATCCGCGCCGTTCCCCTGCTCGCGCCGCCCCGTGCCCTGCTCCATGGGATCAACGCCGGGTCGGAGGGCCGGTGGCGGACGCTGCGTGGCCCGGCTCCCGCGTAATCGGTTATGGCCGCTCGGGTTCGAACAGCGCTGCCCCCGGGCGCTGGGAGACCCGGATGCTCGCCGCCGAGACGGCGAACAGGGTGAGGCCGAGGAGCGTGAAGGCCCGGGCGACGCCCAGCAGGTCCGCCACCGCGCCAGCTAGGAGCAGGGGAGCGATGCTGGTGACGTTGCTGAGGACCATCGCCACTGCGAACAGGCGGCCGCGCAATGCCACCGGGGTGCGCTCCTGCATCAGCGTCTGCGCCGGGACGAAGATAGCGACAAACGCGAACCCGGCCACGAGCGCGACCAGCATGACGACAGAGATGAGTCCGTAGAAGCCGAGCAGCGGCAGGCGGTGCCCGAGCAGCGCCTGCAGGCCGTGGTAGACAAACGCCCAGCTTGGACCGAGCAGGCCGAGGAGCAGCATGCAGGCGCTGAACACGACCAGCCCGGCGTTGGTCACCCAGTGCTTGTCGAACCATTGGCCGAGTCGGTTCAGCAGCGCGGTGCCGACCACCATCCCGAGTCCGGCGGGCGCCAGGATGAAGACGCTGTCAGCCGCGTCGATCCCGAGCACGTTCACCACGAAGCCGGGCGCCAGCACCGCCAGCACGATGCCCAGGATGGACGAGAGTGTCCAGTGGCCGAGGGCGAGCAAGACGACCCGATCGGCTAGGACGAACTGCGCCACCTCACGCGCATCCGCCAGTAGCGCGTCGAGCGCCTCGCGCCCGCTGCGCGGTCCGTGCGTCTGGTCCGCTGGCTGGCTCGGGAGAGTGGAAACCAGCAGGGCACAGATGGCAAAGAGCGCCCCCACGACGTAGAAGATCGCGTCGGTGCCGAACAGGTTCACCACCAGTGGGCCGAGCAGCACCAGCCCGACAAGCTGTGAGGCGGTGTACGTCAGGTTGAACAGCCCGTTCGCCTGGAGCAGCAGCCGGCGCGGGACGATGGCCGGAATCGTGGAGGCCTCGGCCGGGGTGAAGAACTGGGAGATGGTGGCGAAGGCGAAGTTGGCGGCATAGATCGCCAGGAGGTATCCGTCGACGAATGTGTAGCCGACCGTGACGACGACGCGGAGCGCGTTCGAGGCGATCAAGACGACGCGCTTATCCCAGCGGTCGACGTACACCCCGGCAACGATACCGAAGAACACCGAGGGCAGCATCAGCGTCAGCACCGCCAGGCTCATGTGCGTGCTGGAGTTCCAGCGCGTCTGCACCAGGACCAGGATGCCGTACCAGACGACGTTCTGCGCTGTCTGGCTGATCGCTTGCGCCGCCCAGAGCAGCATGAAGGGCCGATTGGCCCAGATCGAGTCGCCCGCTACCCCCTCCGCGTCGGCTGGCCCGCCGGCGCCCTGGGGCGCGGTTTCACCCGTCGCCAGGTGTGTCTGCGTCAACGAGGGGCTCAACTGGCTTGGCTCGACTCACGAATCGTTCGAAGCGGCGCTCCAGGTCGCTGCGCGGCAGCAGCACCCGATGCTGGCAGCCGAGGCAGCGCAGTCCGATATCCGCGCCAAGCCGAACCACGGTCCAATCAGTCGAGCCACAGGGATGTGGCCTGCGGAGCCGGACGACGTCGCCGAGGCGCAGCTCGAGTGGTGGCCTCATCGCTGCAACTCCCGTACCTGGTTGATCGCGTCGCGCAGGGCCAGCGCCGCCGCCCGGGCCGCTGCTGCCCAGTCCGTGCCACGCGAGGCGTACAGCACCTGCCGCGAGACGGCGATCAGCACCCGCTCGCCCTGGCGATCTACCCCGGCTCGGACAGCGGAGGCGAGATCGCCCGCCTGCGCGCCGATCCCCGGAATCAGCAGCGGCAGGTCTGGCGCAATGCCGCGCACCGCCGCCACCTCAGTGGGATACGTTGCTCCGACGACCAGTCCCACATTGCCCGCCCGGTTCCACTGCACTGCGCGCCGCGCGACCGCCTCGAACAGCGGCATCTCCTGGCCGTCCAGCCGGCAGGGCAGATCCTGGAAGTCCGCTCCCCCGGGATTCGAGGTGCGGCAGAGGACGAGGATGCCCCGGTCGCGGTAGGCCAGAAACGGCTCCAAGCTGTCGAATCCAAGGTACGGATTTACCGTGGCGGCGTCAACGTTCAGGGTATCGAACAGCGCCCGGGCATAGGCGCGGGCGCTGTGGCCGACGTCGCCACACTTGGCGTCCGCGATGACCGGGATGTGGCGCGGGATCGCCGCCAGCGTCGCCCCCAGCGCCTGCCAGCCGGCGGTGCCGAGCGCCTCGTAGAACGCCAGGTTCGGCTTGTAGGCGCAGACCAGGTCGGCGGTCGCCTCGACGATGCCCTGGCCAAAACGTGCCGCCCAGTCCGCTCGGCCAACCAGCTCGAGCGGGGCGAGCGCTGGATCCGGGTCCAGCCCGATGCAGAGCAGGCTCTGGTTCTGGCGACACGACGCGAGGAGCTTGTCCAGGAACATGGCTACCGTCGGGCCAGGGGACGTTAGCGCGGCGCACCCGCGGCGACCGGGGCGCGCCGCGCCGCCGCCAGCGCCTCCCCCAGCCGCGCGATGCCTGCCCGAATCTGATCTTCCGGCAGGTAGCTGAACGCGAGGCGGAGCTGGTTGGCACCACGCCCGCTGCTGTAGCAGGCCGGGCCCGGCAGGTACGCCACCCCACGTGCCAGAGCCTCCTCACGCGCCCGCGCCGGGTCGATCTCCGGCTTGAGCTGCACCCAGATGAAGAAGCCGCCCTGCGGCCGCGTCCAGGTGGCGTGCTCGGAGCAGTGGGCCTCAAGCGATTCGAGCATCGCGTCCCGCCGCGCCCGGTAGACCCTGCGGAGCAAGCGCACGTGCCGCTCCAGCAGGCCCCGGCGGGCGAAGGCGACCGCGAAGTGCGACGCGAAGGGATTCGTCCCGCCATCGACCTTGAGCTGCACCAGGCGGCGCAGCAGCGACTCCGGCGCGGCCAGCCAGCCGAGCCGCAGCCCAGCGCCGAGAATCTTCGAGAACGACCCGCAGCGGATCACCAGGCCAGAGCGGTCTAGCTTCAGCAAGCTCGGCAGTGCGCGGCCCTCGAAGCGGAGCTCGCCGTACGGGTCGTCCTCCAGGACCGGGACGTTGAACCGCTCCGCCAGTTGCACGAGTGCGCGGCGCCGGTCCAGGGTGAGCGTCACGCCGGCTGGATTCTGGAAGGTCGGGAGCGTGTACAGGAGCTTCGGCTGAATCCCCCCGCGGCGCAGATCGGTCAGGGTGCGTTCGAGCACGTCGATCCGCATCCCGTGGTCGTCCAGCGGGATCTCGACCACCCGCGGCCCGAACAGCTCGAAGGTGCGGACCGCGCCCAGGAAGGTAGGCGCCTCCACCAGGATGGTGTCGCCCCGGTTGACCAGTGCCTGAGCAACGAGGGCGATCGCCTGAGAGGAGCCATTGGTAATCAGGATTTGCTCTGGCCCTACCTCCACCCCGTCGAGCCAGCGCAACCGGTCCGCAACCAGCGACCGCAGTGCCGGGTCGCCCTGATAGTTGCCGTACTGCAAGGCCTCGCGCCCCTGCTCCAGCAGTACCGTACGCGCCACTCTGAGCAGCGCCCGGCTGGGAAACGATGCTGGGTCTGGCAGCCCATAGGTGAAGGGGTATTCGGGCTGTGGTCCGCCCATGACGGCCACCGGCGCGGCCTGCCGGAGGGTCTCGGACAGCAGCGCCTCGAAACGATCACGCTCGGGCATTTCGTTCTCCAGAGTGCGAAGCACGCAGCATTCCGCGCATTATAACCGGCTCGCCCCGGCCCGCTGAGAAAGAAGGGCTGACCGGTGAGCACGGGCATGGGACTGGACGTGACGCCAGTCCGAGCTATCGCCCGCCCGAGGCTGCCTACCCGTACAATCAGCCGATATGATCCCCTGTCGCTGGCCGCTGTGGCGGCTGCTGGCCCGTGTGTACGCCGCCCTGCTGCTGGCCCTGCTGCTGGCGCGGCGCACACCGTTGAGCAGCGTCTCACCGCTCGCGCTGGGAACCGATTTCCTCCCCTTCGCCTACCTGCCGCTGCCAGTAGCGCTCGGCGTGGCGCGCTGCCAGCGGAGCCGCTGGCTCCGGCGCATGCTCGTCGGCCTCGCCGGGGCCTTCGTGGCGCTCTACGGCCGGCGCCTGCTCCGCAGCCGCCCCGCGTCGCGGCCGCCGGGCACAATCACGGTCATCACCGCGAACGTGCTGCGCGGCGCCCGCAACGCCGCGCAGGTGGCGGCGCTGGTGCTGCGCGAGCGGCCAGACTGCTTCGCGTTGCAAGAGCTGGACGCCCGCACCTGCCAGCGGCTCATAGCGATGCTGGCCTCCGAGTATCCCTATCATGTAACCGGTCCGCACCCAGGCTACCGCGGTCTCGGCTGGTGGAGCCGCTACCCACTCCGCAAGGTGGTGCTGGTGTGCAACGACGAGCAGGAGCCGCTGGCGCTCGCGGCCGAGATGCGTGGTCCGCTCGGCCCGCTGCACCTGGTGACCGCGCACCCTACCGTGCCGCTGCTGGGTCCCTGGGAGGCTGGTGTCCGGCTGTACGATGGCCAGATACGCGACTGCGAGGTCGAACGGATCCTGCGCGGCATCGAAGCTCTCCCAGCGCCGCTCATCCTCGCCGGCGACTTCAACCTGACCGAGCAGTCTGCGGCCTATGGGCGCCTGACCAGTCTGCTGGACGACGCGTTCGCGACGGCTGGGCGCGGCTTCGGCCACACGTTCCCGGTCTTCGTGCGAATCCGGCGCCAGCGCCGCCCCTGGCCGGTGCCGTTGGTACGGCTCGACTACATCTTTCACACCCGCGACCTGGAGGCGGTGAGCGCCGCGGTGCTGCCCTCGGTCGGCTCCGACCACTACCCGGTCGGCGCGACGCTGCGCCCCAGGCCGGGGTCAGTCGCCAACGGGGTATCGTCGGGCCGGCGGGCGACGACGAACAGTCGGGGGCTTTCCGCCGCGAACGGGCTGAAGTCGTAGTCGCCGTACACCCCCTCGATGCGCAGGCCGACCCGCTCGACCAGCCACGTCAGCTCGAAGCGGTGGAAATAGCGCAGCCGGTGCCACGCCACGGTACGCGTCACCCGCCCGTCCAGCCCGACCTCGTCATACAGATAGCACAGCTCGTCCACCTGCTCCGCGGGATCGGTGTGTCGTGCCACCCACTTGGTCACGGGACGCCCATGCTCCGGATGAGGCCGGGTGAAATGGTGCCGCAGCTCCTCCGTCGGCTCGCCGCCGCGTGCGTTGCCGTTAGCGACATCGATCGCCAGCAGTCCGCCGCGGCGTAGCTGCCCACCGAGATTCCGCAGCGCCGCGAGCTGGTCCGACTGCTCCAGCAGCAGCCCGAGCGCGTCCAGCGCCAGGATCGCTAGCCCGAACGGCCCGCCCGCCTCGGCGCTCCGCAGGTCGCCTTCGAACAGACGCACCCGGTCGCCGGGCAGCCCGGCGGCGGCGACGCGCGCCCGCGCCAGGGCGAGCATCGCCGCCGAACGGTCGAAGCCGACGACCGCGAAGCCCTGGCGGGCCAGTGGTAGCACCACCCGCCCCGTACCGCACGCCCCTTCCAGCACCGGCCCGCCGGTCCGCCGCGCCAGAGCCAGGTAGGCCGCCACGTCGTCGACGAAGGCGCCGTGCTCCCAATCGTACAGTGGCGCCAGGGCAGCCCAGGGGTCGTCCCTCACGTCCCCCGGCCCCCGAGCGCCACTGCCAGCTCGAAGAACAGGAACAGCCCGAACAGGAGCACCACGTGCAGCGGCGAGAGCATGCGCAGCGACTGGAGCCAGAGGCCGAACAGCGCCAGCGCGCTGAATACCATCCCGTGGCTGAGGTAGCTGAGCGTCGGGTGGGGCGGGTTCTTGCGGCTGAGGGCTCGGAGCGCGAGCCAGAATAGGCAGCCGGCGGTGGCAGACAGCGCGACGAACAGCGCGCCGTAAAACGCCACCAGCGCCTGCGGCTGGGTTGGGTAGGTGCGCGTGACGATGGCGGCGACCGCGCCCCAGCCAGCGAGCGCCAGAACCACCTGAACGGCGAGCGAGAGGCGAGCCATGCGCCGCTAAGTATACGCGCCGGCTGCGGCCCAACTCGCCACCCGTTTACAATCCTGCGGAGCAGAACCGATGCGCATTCTCGCTGTCGACGTTGGTACCGGGACGCAGGACATCCTGCTGTTCGACTCCGAGCGCGAGCTGGAGAACGACTACAAGCTCGTGATGCCGTCGCCTACGGTCGTCGTCGCCCAGCGTATCCGCGAGGCGACCCGGCAACGCCTTCCGCTGGTGCTGCGCGGGGTGACGATGGGTGGCGGGCCGAGCCACTGGGCGGCGATGGACCACGTCCGCGCCGGCCTGCCGGTCTACGCCACGCCCGAGGCGGCCCAGACGTTCGACGACGACCTGGACGCCGTCCGCGCAATGGGCATCCAGGTGGTGAGCGAGGACGAGGCCGAGCGCGTTCCCGGCGCGGCGGTGGTGACGCTGCGCGACTTCTGGTTGGAGGAGATCCTGTCCGCGCTGCGGCTGTTCGGCGTCGGGCCCGAGCTCGATCGGATCGCGGTGGCGGTGTTCGATCACGGCGCGGCGCCACCCGGCTACAGCGACCGGGTGTTCCGCTTCGACTTCCTCAAGGAGCGGCTCGCAGCGTGGGAGAGCCTGGCCGCCTTCGCCTTCCGGCGTGAGGAGATCCCGGCCCGGCTGACGCGACTCCAGTCGGTGGCAGAGACGGTTCCGGCCACCTACCCGTTACTGCTGATGGACACCGCGCCCGCGGCGGTGCTTGGCGCGCTCGAAGACCCTCGAGTTGGCCGCCGCGACGAGGCGATTGTGGTGAACGTGGGGAACTTCCACTGCCTGGCGTTCGACCTGCGCGGCGGCCACATCGCTGGACTGTTCGAGCACCACACCGGCGAGGTGAGCCCAGCGCAATTGGAGACGCTGATCCGGCGGCTCGGCGGCGGCGTGTTGACCAACGACGAGGTCTTCGGCACCAAGGGCCACGGCGCGGTCGTCTTCGAGGGCGCCCGGCGCAACGGCCACCTGCCGCTCGTGGCCGTGGTTGGGCCGCGCCGCGCGATGCTGCGCCAGACGCAGCTCTCCGTCTACGAGGCGGTGCCCCACGGCGACATGATGCTCGCCGGCTGCTTTGGCCTGCTGCGCGCCTACGCGGCGCTAGACGACCAGGTGCGTGACGCGGTGGAGCGCAGAATGGGGCCAGCGCCCAGCCCCGTAGCCACCCTGTGATCCGCAGGAGCCCGTGGAGAGGAGTGAAACGACCCGACCGTGAGAGAGCGCATCAGTAACTTCTCCGTCTGGATCTCGATCGCCGCGTTCGCCCTCGCCGGCCTGATGCTGCTGGGGACGCTCGCGGCGGTGCTCTACCTGAACTCGCAGACCCTGCCGCAAACGCCCGTCCTGCTCGGCCCGCCCCACTAGCGCCATTCCAGTGTCCCACCCGCGCGGCCACGCCTGCCCGCCAGCGGGTGCATGAACCCATCCTGCCGCCCGCGTGGCGCCCGCTGTGCCACGCCCACCAGGCCGCCTGAATGGTGCGACGCTACGCCAGCCTCGCGGGCGCGAGCGGCCGCCTCCGCGAGGGAGCCCCGCCAGGGCTCCCCGTGCCCGGGCAACAGGATCGAGCCCGGCAGCCCGGCCACCCGATCGAGCGAGGCGAGCGCCTGGTGGCTGTCGACCGTGAAAGCGCGCGGGAGCAGTTGGGGGCCGCTGCGCCCGGTCAGCAGGTTCACGGTCACCAGGGCATCGCCGGAGCAGAGCGCTCCCGCTCCTCGAGCGGATAGCCGACGCTCCCGGGCGTGTGGCCGGGGAGATGGATTACCCGCGTCCACCCCGGCAGGTCGAGCGTCGCCCCGTCCGTGACCTCCACGACCTCGCGGATCGGCTCCAGCCGCAGACCGCCGCCGCGGAGCAGTGTCCAGAGTGTCGCCAGCGCCGCCGGCCGCCAGAGATACACGAGCGCGCTCCGTTCGGTCGCGGCTGGCAGCCCGCCCCGGGCTTGCGGCACCTCGGCCGGATGCGCGTGAACCCGTGCCCCACCGCGGCGGAGGCGCTCGCCGGAGCCGGCGTGGTCGGTGTGCGCGTGGGTGAGGAGCACGGCTTCGACGTCGCTCAGACGCCGACCCAGCCGGCGCACACTCTCGGCGACCGCCGGCCACTGCCGGGGCAGGCCGCAGTCGATGAGCGTGAGGCTGGCACCCTCCTGGAGCAGGTACCAGTTGATCCGCTGGCAGCCGGCCCGAACGATGCCTGGCGCGAGCTCCTGCATCCGCTGGCTCCTCTGTGACACCCGGCACCGGGCTCAGGGTGTACGGCGCCCCGCTGCCGACTGTACCCCAGCGCCCCCGACCGCGCACCTCCCGCTGCCCACCCCTCCAAGGGCGCGGGGATCGAACCATGGCCCGCTGCTGCGAGCGAATCGCGCTCGGCTACTCGGGGGGCTGCCCCGGAGCCCAGCAGCGCCAGAAATGGTGCACCGGGCCGTGGCCGTGGCCAACGGGGTAGGCGGCGTTGATCGCCTCCCACAGGTAGCGCTTCGCCCGCTCGACCGCCTCCACCAGGGTGCAGCCGTGCCCCAGGTACGCGGCGATGGCGGAGGCGAAAGTGCAGCCGGTGCCGTGCGTGGAGGTCGTCTCGATCCGCGGCGCGCGGAGCTCGTGGATCGCCTCGCCGTCGAACAGCACGTCCACCACATCGTCGCCCGGGGCGTGGCCGCCCTTCACCACCGCGGCCCGCGCCCCTAACGCCACCAGCGCCCGGGCGGCGGCGCGCATGTCGTCCCGCGACTCGATCCGCCGCTCCAGCAGCACTTCCGCCTCCGGCAGGTTCGGCGTCACTACGGTTGCCAGCGGCAGCAGCGCCTCGCGCACTGCGCTGACGGCGTCCTCGCGCAGCAGGCGGTCGCCCCCCTTGGCCACCATCACCGGGTCGACCACCAGGCGCGGCAGCCCGCCCCGCCGCACCCGGTCGGCGACCGCACGCACCAGATCCGCGTTGGCCAGCATTCCGGTCTTGGTCGCGTCGACCCCGATATCCGACACGATCGCATCGATCTGGGCCAGCACCGCGTCCACCGGAAGCTCGTGCACCGCGGTAACCCCGAGGGTGTTCTGCGCGGTGATCGCGGTGAGCACCGACATGCCGTAGCCGCCGAGCGCGGAGAACGTCTTGAGGTCCGCCTGAATCCCCGCCCCGCCGCCCGAGTCGGAGCCGGCGATCGTGAGCAGTCGCGGGACGCCCGCCATCTCAGCCCTCCCTGGCGCTCGCCTTGGCCCCACCAACGAGACCGACCTGCGCAGCGACGAGGTACAGCAGGAACGAGACCGCCAGGCTCGGCAGCGTCGCCCCCAGCCAGGGTGCGAGCCCGTCGATCCCGAGCGGGGCGATGCCGCCGATCGCGAGGTATACCGCTGCGCCGACCAGCCAGCAGACCAACGCCCCCCACTGCACCCCGCCGAGATACCAGTAGGCGCCTGGTCGCTCGAACAGCTCGCGGGCCACGTAGCGGCCACGGCGTACGACGAAGTAATCGGCCGCGAGCACCCCGAACAGCGGGACGAACACCGAGCCGATCAGCAGCAGGAAGCTCTCGTACTGCGTCAGCGGCAGCGCCTCGGCCAGGATCAGCACCAGGCCCCCGATCGCGATGGAGAGATTGCGCTGGCTCAGCCAGGGAGCCAGATTCTGGATCGACACCGCGGTTGAGTAGACGTTGGCGAAGCCCTCGTCCGTCTCGTCGATGAGCAGAATCAGCAGCGCGATCCAGCCGTTGGTCAGGCCGGCGATCGCCGCCAGCAACGGAGCGACCGGTGCGTTCGGATCGGCGGACACCCCGGGCCCGAGCACGAGCAGCGCCCCGAGCGCGTAAAACCAGACCTGCGGGATGAAGTAGCCGAGCCCGGTGCCCCAGAACGCGGCGCTCTTGCTGGTTGACAGCCGCGAGTAATCGGCGACCAGGGGGAACCAGGAGATCGGCAGCGCGACCACCAGGTCCACCGCCGCCAGGAACGTCAGGTCCCCGGTGCCCGGGCGAGCCAGCAGCTCACCGATGTTGTAGCTGGTGAACAGCGCGACGGTGATCCAGACCGTCGTCGCCAGCACCAGCCAGACGATATAGCGCTCCAGGAACTGCTTGACCAGCCGCACCGGCCCCCAGACTGCGAAGAGCGTCGTCAGCACCGCGTAGCCGAGCACCCACAGCGGGTAGGCGCTCAGCCCGAACAGCCGCTGCGTGAGCAGATCCGTGGCCTGCGCCATGACGATGACCTCGAATGTGGCCCAGCCGATGAGCTGGACGACGTTGAGCACCGTGGGCAGATACGAGCCCCGGATCCCTAGCACCGGGCGCAGCAGCACCATGGTGGGAACGCCGACATCCGCCCCAATGAGGGCGCCCAGCGCCAGCAGCAGGTTCCCGATCACCGCCCCGATCAACGTCGCGAGCAGCGCCTGGCCGAGCCCCAGGCCAGGGACCAGGAACATCCCGACGACCATGACCAGGAACGAGATCCCAAGATCGGCCCAGAGCACGAACGAGTCGAAGAACCCCAGCGCGCGCCGACCGAGCGGGACGGGCTGAATTCCAAGCTCGCTGGATCGTTCGGCAATCGCGTCCACACGCCTCTCCCTTCCGGGGAGGGAACGGCGAGCAGCAAAAAAGCCACCCTGGGTGGCTTCTGGTGATCGCTTGCGCGCTCCCTCCGCTGGCATTACCCAGGTCAGGTTCAACGGTCGGTGGCGAGGTACAGCCACCCTCTCAGCCGGTATCCCGGCTCCCGTGTGCCTATGCAACTGGTCCGAGTATAGCCCGCCCGACGGCGGGGAGCAATCATCGGCCGCGCTCGCCACTAGAAGCGAGCGCCCGCGCGGTTGACAGCGGCGGGGCGGGGCCGCTACCGTGCCGCCGATGGCAGCTTCACCCTCCTTCGCCACGGCGCGGACGCTGCTCGGTCGCGCCGCGCGCCTCCTGGGCGGCAACCAGCAGACGCCGAGCCCCGCGCTCATCTCCTACGCGCGCCAGGTGCAGCCACTTGTTGAGCGTGTAGAGCGCGCCTACGCCGACTGGCTCGCCCACACCCAGGAGTCTCCGAACCCCGAGATGCTCGCGAACACCGCCTCGGTGCAGCGCTGGGAGCTCGCCAGCGCCGCGGAGGCGTTGGCGGCGCTGGAGCCCCCCGCCGAGGCGCAGCGTGTGCACGAGGGGCTCTTGCAGGGATTGCGCCTGAGCGCCCGCGCCTATCAGTTGCTGAGCCTGGGCTACCGCTCGACCACCTATGCCACGGTCTGCGACGGCCACACGCTGCTGGGCGACGCCCAGCGTGCGCTGCGGCCGATCGCCGAGCAGCTCGCGCACTGGGCGGAGCCGCGAGGACAGGTCGCGAGCCCTGGTCCGGCACCCGCCCGCCAGCGCGGCGCCAGCTAGACGGTTCAGCGCCCGGGGGCTACAGGCGCCAGCGCGGGCGGCGCTGGGGCAGGCGTACCGGTGGCGGGTGCAGGCGGCGGTGGCGCTCGACTGCGCGGGTGATGGCCCAGAGCGCGAGCCAGACCAGCCCGAAGGCGCCGAGCGCGGCGAAGAAGACGACGAAGCGGTCGGTTTGATCGCGCGCCTGGAAGAAGCGGACCAGGTTGATTGCGATGAACCCGCCCGCGGTCAGCTTCAGCGCCAGCCAGAGGCGCCGACGGGCGAGGAACAGTAGGATGACGATCCCAAGGACAAGGGAGACGACGAGAACCGCTTTCAGGGTGTGCGTCCCTTTCCAGCACGCCGGCCAGGCGGCGGCGCGCAGAGCGTGAGCAGGGCAACGCTGAACGCGAGGCCGGCCGCGGCCAGCCCCAGATTCAGCCCGGTCGGCCAGTAGGAGAGCGTCACCCGGTGCTCTCCTGGCGGCACCCAGAGCGCGACGAGCGCGTGATCCGCCGTCAGCAGATCGGCCGGCGCCCCATCGACACGGGCGCTCCAGCCCGGATACGCCGCCTGAGAGACGACGAGGTAGGTCCCCTGCTCGGTGCGCACCTGGATGCTGGTCTGCGACCAGCCGAGGCGCACGGATTCTACCTGACCGCTGCCCGATGGGCGCGTGCCGGCGGGCGCACCCTCCAGGATCACGGTGCGCGCTGGCTGGAAGTCCGGCCGCAGCACTGCGGCCAGCGAGGCTGCCGCGTCCGGCGCCACCTGCACCTCGGCCGGCAGCCAGGCTCGGCCGGGGCCGGGCGGCAGGCGGTACAGGCGGTTGGTGGCGTCGCCGTACGGCTCCTCGAGCAGGAGCTCCAGGTCGTCGTGCCGATCGCGGGTGACGAGCAGCCGCCCATCGAACAGATCGAATAAGCGCTGCGGCGTCGCCGCCTGGCGCACCTCCTCGTACCGCTTCACCTTCAAGATGAAGCCAGGCTCCAGCGCCGGCAGACCGAACACCAGCCCATGGTGGCCGTTGAGGATGTCCTGGTCGACCACGCGGAACGGCGGCGGCTCGGCACGCAGGCGCTGGACGATCTGGGAGGCGCGATAGACGTCGTCCGGGCGGCGGTCGGCGAGGTTGGCATCGGCTCCGACGGAGAAGAGGTCGAGGAGCACGAGCGCCACCGCCCCCACGGGCCAGAGCGCGCGGGCGGCGCGGCGGCTCAGCGCCAGGTGCAGCAGGAGCAGCCCGGCCCCCAGCATGAGCACGAACCAGGCGCTGGCGTCTAGCGCGGTCTGCACTCGGTCACGGGTCGGCCCGTCGCTCTGTGCCAGGAACAGCCAGCCGAGCCCGATCACAGCCAGTGCCGCCAGGGCTGCTGCCACCACCCCGAGGCGCAAGACGAGCCGGATCTGACGCCGCGCCAGCGGTGTCAGGGGGCCCGACAGGGACGCCGCGCCGCGGCCGGCGAGCAGCGCCATCCCGAAGGCGAACAGCTCGATTCCGCGCTCCTGGTCGCGGAACAGGCCGAAGCCCGGCGCTACCAGGTACAGCAGCGAGAACAGCGCGCTCTGGCCGCCGAGCGACAGCAGCGCCCCGAACCCGGCCAGCGCCACGCCGAACAGCGTGGTCCGACCCC
The DNA here is from genome assembly GCA_021325655.1 of Pseudomonadota bacterium. Taxonomy (GTDB): domain Bacteria; phylum Chloroflexota; class UBA6077; order UBA6077; family JAJPGT01; genus JAJPGT01. The sequence continues at coordinate 14,369 of JAJPGT010000047.1, read as the reverse complement.
GGGCGAGCGCCAGCGCCAGGAGCGCGAGCAGCAGCGGCAGCACCCCAACGTAGGGCGGGAGCCCGCCCACGTAGGGCGGCGGCCCGCCGAGGATCCGCGGCGCGAGCATTCCTAGCAGCAGCTCACGGGGCGCGAACCCATGGGCGAGAAATGCGAACGAGACATCGGAACGGGTGGACAGGCGGGTAAACTCCTGCGTGAGCAGGAGCTGTGGCGCCGCCAGCAGAAAGGCGATCCCCAGCGAGAACCCGAGGCGGCCGAGCGCCCCGAGCGCGAGCCCACAGCCGCGGGCCGTGGGAGTCCGGCGCACCTGCCACCACCAGCAGACGGTGAGAATTCCCAGAGCGTACAGGTGGAACAGCAGCGTCTGCGGGTGGCCGGCCAGGATGGCGAGCGCCGTAGCGAGCCCCGCCGCCGCTGCCCAACGCCAGTTACGGCGATCGAGCGCGAGCAGCAGCGCCAGCGCCTGAAGCGGGAGCCAGACCGCGGTGCGCAGGATCGGCAGTTGCTGAGCTGGATACGAGGTCAGAAAACCCGAGTAGGCGAAGGTGAGCGCGAGCACGAGCGCCCCGAACCGCGATCGCAGCAGGTAGCGGCCGAGCGCGTACGCGGCAAGCGCGGCGATGGCGAAGTGCAGCGGGATCTGCGACTCGAACACCTGGAAGGAGGTGGCATCTGGTCCCCGCAGCCGGGGCAGGAACAGCCAGGTGGGCGGGTACAGGAGCGCCGTCTGCGGATCGGCGAGGAGCGGCTGCCCGATACCGGTCAGCGGGTTCCAGATCGGCCACTCGCCCGACCGCAGCGCCGCCGCTGCTACCAGCGCGAGCGGGAAATACTCCTGGGTAAAGTCGCCCTCCTGGATCGTCAGGCGCTGATCCGGCGTCGCCAGCAGCATCCGCCAGAAGAACAGCACCGGCAGCGCACAGAGCAGAAGCACCAGGAGCAGGTCGGGCAGCGCCAGCCGCACCGCCGCCCACGCCGGCGCGGCGAGCGGCCGCGAAGGCGCGGCCATAGTGGTGCGCGCGCCGTAGCTCCTCATTAGGGCGTATCGCTCCGGGCCGGGCCTGGACATCCTACCCAGGGCCGCGTCTCCGCCTGAAGCAGGCGGACGGTACGCCGCTTCCGGTAAAAAGGATCGACCAGGGACGGCCGGATGACCAGTCGATCCCGGTACCTGTGTTCCTTACCAGGATGCGCGGAGAGCGGTACACCTATGTATCGCGCGTACAATTGCGAGGGACACCGGCGGGGCGTGGTGAACTGGAACACATCTTGCCTGTTAGGCATGACGGAAGAGACCGGATCACGCATCTCCCGGCGACGTGAATCGACTTGTGTGATGTGATGACACCATGAGAGACCACCAGCCAACTCAGCGCCCCCCTTCGCCGTTCCCCATCGCCCTGCTTGGGCTGATCGCCATCGTCGGGATCGTCTCAATCATCCCGCCCTCGGCCCGAGAGGCCATCTTCGCATCCCTGCCCCAAGCGCTCGGGTCGATCCCTACCCAGCTCTTTGCCCTGGCGCTCCCGCTGGCCCTGCTCGCTGTCGGGATCGGGATGATCTGGCTACTGCGTACGCGTCGCGTACCGAGCCCCCGCGACGACACTAGCGCCGGGAATGGGCTCCCCCCTCCGACCAAGCTGGCGGCGGGGAACTATCGCACGATTATCGCCGATCGGCCCACCACGCGGTTCTCAGACGTCGCCGGGGTGGAGGAGGCGAAGGAAGACCTGGAGGAGGTCGTCGAGTTCCTGCGCTGCCCCTCCAAGTTCGCGCAGCTCGGCGCCCGCATTCCGCGCGGGGTGCTGCTGGTGGGCCCGCCCGGCACCGGCAAGACCCTGCTCGCCCGGGCCGTCGCTGGCGAGGCCGGCGTCCCCTTCATCTCCGCCAGCGGCTCCGAGTTCGTTGAGCTGTACGTGGGCGTTGGCGCCTCGCGCGTCCGCAGCCTGTTCCAGGAAGCGCGCAAGCTTGCGCCCTGCATCGTCTTTATCGATGAGATCGACGCAGTCGGGCGCAAGCGCGGCAGCAATATGGGCGTGGCGCACGAGGAGCGCGAGCAGACGCTGAACCAGATCCTGGTGGAGATGGACGGCTTCGACCCGCGCTCGAACGTGATCGTGCTCGCCGCGACCAACCGAGCCGACGTGCTCGACGAGGCGATCCTGCGGCCGGGCCGCTTCGACCGCCAGGTGCACCTGGACCTGCCGGACGCGGCTGGCCGGCTCGCGATCCTCCAGGTGCACGCCCGCGGCAAGCCACTGGAGCCCGACGTGGATCTGGCCCAGGTGGCGAAGCTGACTGCGGGGCTGAGCGGGGCCGACCTGGAGAACCTGATCAACGAGGCGGCGATCCTCGCCGCGCGGCGGAACCTGGCCCGGATCGGGACGGAAGAGATCGAAGAGGCGATCGATCGGATCACCGCCGGCCCGCGCCGCAAGAGCCGGGTGCTGAGCGAGCGCGAGCGCGAGATCACGGCCCACCACGAGATCGGCCACGCCCTGGTGGCCTGGGCCCAGCCGCACGCCGACAAGGTCCACAAGGTGACCATCGTCTCCCGCGGGATGACCGGCGGGCACACCCGCCTGGTACCCGAGGAGGACCGCAACATGTGGTCGAAGTCGGAGTTCGAGGCGGCGATCGCCACGGCGCTCGGTGGCCACGTGGTGGAGGAGATGCTGTACGGCGAAGTAACCACTGGCCCCTCCAGCGACCTCCAGCGCGCCACCGAGATCGCGCGTCGAATGGTGACCGAGTTCGGGATGAGCAAGCAGGTGGGGCCGCTGGTCTTCCAGGGCCGCAGCCTCTGGAGCGACGCGCCGGACTACCGCGGCTTTGGAGAAGAGGCGGCGCGCCGGATTGAGCACGAGGTACGCCAGGTCATCCAGGCGATGCACCAGCGGGCGCGGCAGATCGTGGAGACCAATCGCGAGGTGCTACTCGCCGCCGCCGCGCTGCTCAAGGAGCAGGAGACGCTCAACCTGGAGCAGCTTGAGCAGGTGTTCGCGAACGTGGTGCCGTACGAGCCGAGCCCGACCGGCGAGGCGGAGAGCCTGCCGAAGCCGAGCCCGCGGCGAGTCCTGGTCACTCCCCCCTGGCGGCGGCGCAAGCGCGAGGCGCCTGTTTCTGCCACCCCGGTCATGGCCTCGCAGCGCTACGCTTCCCAGCGGTACCGCCGCTAGCGCTCCTGCTCTGGGCTGGCGCAGCGCTGGGCCACTGCTGCACGCGTCGTTGGCGCCGCGTAATCACGGCCCACCGGAACGGATGACCTATAATGCCGCTAGAGCGTGTGCCCGGATGATGGCGCATGCGCCGCGGACAACACAGGGCGGCATGCCAGAGCGCCTCCGCACACTCCTAGTCGCACTGCTCCTGACGCTCGCGCTCGGCGCTTCGGCCTGTGGCGCCCAGGAGGCGACGCCAACGCCGGCTGCGCCGGCCCAGCCAGCCCCGGTCAAGGCCACGCCAACACCAGCCAGCGGCGATGAGTCCAAGCAGAGCGTAGCGCTTCCGGCGAGCGAGCTGGGCGGCGTCTACGAACTGGTGCTGCAGCGCTACGTCGATCGGGTGGACCATGAGCAGCTCATCGCCGCCGCGCGCAACGCGTTGCGCGATGCACTGCTGAAGGACAAGGCGCTCCCGCTGGACACAGAGCCAGTCGATGCGCTCCCCGGCCCGACGGATGACGCGGAGCGCGACTGGGCTGCCTTCGCCTCCGCGTACAGCACGGTGGTCACCAAACATTTCGACTGGGCGAACCGCGTCCGGCCGGATGTGGCGATCCTACATGCGATGCTGGACAGCCTGAGCGACAGCCACACCAGCTACATCGAGGCGGAGCAGGCCCAGCGCAAGGCGGAGTCGTCGTACACCGGCATCGGCGTGCGTCTGAGCAAGCCCGGCGCCGGGCTTCCGCCGATGGTGGTGGAGGTGTTTCCGAACAGCCCCGCCGAGCGCGCCGGGCTGCACGCGGGCGACAGGCTGATCTCGGTGCAGGGGAAGGACGTCACTGCGCTTGACCTGAACGCGGTCGCGGACGCTGTCCGTGGCCCCGAAGGCACGACGGTCCAGATCGGGGTGGAGCGCGGGAACGACACGAGCCCGCAGATGGTGGAGGTGCCGCGCGCCCAACTCCAGATCCAGCCGGTCGATGCCCGCATCGGCTCGCGCGGCAACGGTCCGCGCATCGCCTACCTCCGCATCCGCCAGTTCTCCGACGAGGTCCCGATGCAGGTGGCGCAGGCGCTGGCTGGCATGCTGACGCGGGGTGGGGCGAAGGGGATTGTGCTGGACCTGCGCGGCAACGGCGGCGGCTCGCTCCGCGCCGTCGCGACGGTCGCCGGCTTCTTCGTCGATTCGGGCAAGCCGATCGGGATCGAGATCGACCGGGCGCGGCGCAAGACGCCGCTGAACGCGGAAGGGACAACGCCGATACGGCCGCTGCCCCCCGTAGCGGTGCTGGTGGACAATGGGACCGCCTCCGGCTCGGAGATCCTCGCCGCGGCGCTGAAGGAGTACGGCCTGGCGACGCTGGTTGGCAATCCAACCGCCGGCAGCGTCGCTGTCGCCGAGGTCCAAACCCTCTCCGACGGCTCGCAGGTCCAGATCACGGTGCACCGCTTCGTCTCGCCGTCGGGCGCTCAGATCGACCGCGTCGGGGTGCAGCCCGACGAGAAAGTCGACCTCACGCCGGCAGATCTCGAAGCTGGTCGAGACCCGCAGCTCGAACGAGCCTTCGATCTCATCGAGAAGAAACTCAACGGATGAGTCTGGTCGGAATCGTCGCTAACCCGGCCTCGGGGCGTGACATTCGGCGCCTCGTCGCACACGGTTCCGTCTTCGGGAACGACGAGAAAGTGCGCATCGTGCGCCGGCTGCTGGCCGGCCTGAACGCTGTCGGGGTGAAGCAGGCGCTCATCATGCCAGACAGCTACGGCATCGGGATGCGGAGCCTGGACGGCCTGCGGATCAGCATGGACGTGCGCCTGCTGGATATGCGGGTTGGCTGGACTCAGGAGGATTCGACCCGCGCCGCGAAGCTGCTCGCCGAAGCCGGCGCCGGCTGCATCATCGTGCTCGGTGGTGACGGCACCAACCGGGTGGTGGCGCGCGGCTGCGGCGAGGTCCCGCTGGTAAGCGTCTCCACCGGCACCAACAACGTCTTCCCCACTATGCTGGAGGGCACCGTCGCCGGCATGGCGGCGGGGCTGGTCGCCACCGGCGCGGTCCCGCTGGAGGAGGTCGCGATTCGCCGCAAGCGCCTCGAGGTCTGGATCGACGGCGAGCTCCGCGATCTGGCGCTGGTCGACCTGGCCGTTTCCCATGACACCTTCGTCGGTGCGCGCGCGTTGTGGGATGCGAGCCAGCTCGCCGAGGTGGTGCTCACCTGCGCCGTGCCCGGGAGCATCGGGCTGTCCGCGCTCGGCACCGTGGTGCGGCCGATCGCGGTGGACGAGCCGTGCGGGCTGCACCTCGAGCTCGGCCCTGGCGGCCGGCAGGCCTGGGTGCCGATCGCCCCGGGGCTGATCAAGCACGTGCCAGTGCGCTCCTATCGGGTCATCGACATAGGCGAGTGCGTCGAGCTGAATGTCGGCACCGGAACGCTGGCGCTGGACGGCGAGCGCGAGGTGGAGACACGGGGCGGGACGATCGCGGTGCGCCTCAGCGCCGAGGGCCCGTGGCAGGTCGACGTGTCGCGGGCGCTCGCCGCCGCCGCGGCCCGCGGCCTGTTCCTCCACGACCTCGATGACCACCCTAGCCTGCCACCCGAGCCGCGGCGGCGCCACCGGTCAGCGAGCGAACATCAGTAGTAGCTCGCGCGCGATCTTCGCCGCGGCGACGGCGGTTACGTCTGCAGGGTCGGTATCCGGCAGCACCTCGCAGATATCCGCCCCGACGACGCGCAGCCCCCGCAGCGCGTAGAGCGCGCGCAGCAGCTCGCGGAACGTCGCCCCGCCGGGCTCTGGGCAGCCGGTGCCTGGCGCTGTGCCAGGATCGAGCACGTCGATGTCCAGGCTCAGGTAGATCGGCCGGCCCGCGAGCTGCTCGCGAATGGGCTCGGGCAGGTCGAGGTCGAACGACGTGAGCAGACAGTCGCGCCGAGCGCGGCCGAACTCCTCGCGCGTGCCAGAGCGGATCCCGAGCTGGACGACGTTGCCGAAGCCGAACTCCTCGCCCACCCGGTTCACCCAGGTGGCGTGGCAGATCGCCTCCCCCTCGTACTGTTGCCGAATGTCCAGGTGCGCGTCGAGCTGGATCAGCGCCGCGTCCGGGTAGTGGCGCCGAACGGCGCGAAAACCGGCCAGCGCGACGGTGTGCTCGCCGCCGAGCAGCAGCCCAAAACCATGGGAGAGCACCGCCGCGAACGCCGCTTCGATCGCCGCCAGCGCCGCGTCCATCGAGCGCCCGGCCAGGTCCACGTCGCCCCAATCGGCGAGATCCAGGTCTTCCAGGTCGAGATCCAGGACAGGGCTGTACGTCTCGATCGAGTGGGACAGCGCCCGGATCCGCTGCGCCGCGGCGCGGGTACCGGCCCGGCAGCTCTCGGTGAGGTCCAGCGGAGCGCCGAGGATTCCGGCTCGGCCGCCTGGCCCCGGCCTAGCGGCCAGGAAGAGGGTGCCCGGCGACACGCGGTTCTCCCCGAACGAGCGCGGCGACGAAGGCGGGCAGCGCGAAGGCGGCCCGGTGCACCTCCGGGGTGTAGTAGCCCGTCTGGATGCCCGATGCCGCCAGGCGCCGCTCCAGCTCCGCCTGTGGCGGCAGCTCCAGCGCTCCATCCCGCGCTGCCAGGGTGAACGACCAGAGCACGCCCGGGTAGGCCGGAATCGAGGCGAGGTAGGTCCGGACGCTGGGGAACACCGAGGCCAGCGCACGCGCCACCTCGGCCAGCTCGGCGGATTGCAGCAGCGGCGAGCCACTTTGCATCGCGTACAGCCCGCCCGGCGCTAGTGCCCGCCGGGCCGAGCGGAAGAAGTCTGCCGAGAACAGCGCCTTGGCCGCCCCGACCGGATCGGTCGAGTCGACCAGGATCACGTCGAAGCGAAGCTCGGTCTCCTGCAGGAAGTGGGCGCCGTCGCCAATGATGACCTGCGCGCGCGGATCGTCGAAGGCGCCCGCGCTGATGCCGGGCAGATGCTCGCGCGCGGCACGGACTACCAGTTCATCGATCTCGACGTTCACCGCCAGCGCAACCGGGTGCTGGAGCACCCGGCGCAGCGTCCCGCCGTCGCCACCCCCGATGATCAGCACCCGACGTGGCGTCGGGTGCTGGAACAGTGGCACGTGGACGAGCATCTCGTGGTAGACGTGCTCGTCCGCCTCAGTGGTCTGGGCGGCGCCGTCGAGCGTGAGCATCCGCCCGAACGGCACCGTGTCCAGAACCTCGACATGCTGGTAGGGAGAATCGCCCACGAACAGGCGCTCCCGCACCTGGAACCGCTGCTGCCAGCCGCGGATGGGCGGCTCGGCAAACCACTGGCCGGCGTCAGACACCAACGATGCCCCGATTCATCTCCATAATCTGGATCCGTTCAGGGGCGAAGTACTCTTTGATGACCGCCAGAGCGGCCTCTGGGGAGCGCTGCTCGCCGCAGGTGAAGACGTCCACCGCGGCGTAGCCGTACTCAGGCCAGGTGTGGATCATGATGTGTGATTCGGACACGATGGCGACACCGGTCACCCCGATCGGGGTGAACGGGTACACCCGGAGGTCCAGCAGCGTCGTGTTGGTCGCGTCCACGAGGTCTCGCAGCGCGCTTTCCACGACTTCCACCGAGTTGAGGTTGGAGCAACCCCACAGCTCCAGGATCATGTGCCGACCAACGCTTTTCAACCCAAGTCCCTCCACCAGAGAACCACCGCCGCCAGCGCGCAGCCGACGCGCTGGACACGGTGCTCCGCCGTTCGGACGACCACCTCGGCGAGCTCCAGCTCTCGCCGAGCAAATGCCGCCGCGACCATCTCGCGGACCACTCGCTCAGCCGAATCGGCCGAGCCGCTCCCATGCTCGAAGATCATCCCGTGGCTGTCGCGGCTGAACCCGAGCCCGACAGCCGCGCTGATGGTGTCGCCTTTGACGTCGCTCGTCTGAACCGAGTAGACCGCGGGAACGAGCGTGCCGGGGGGAAGCGCCAGCGGGCGATCGACGATCCGCGCCCCGCGCGGGATCACGCTCGAGACCCGGATCAGATTCAGGTTGCCGATCCCCGCGTTGAGCAGCGCGTTGTCGAACGCGTTCAGCTCCGTCTCCCCCTCGGCAGTACCGGAGGTGACCCAGAGCGCGTCAGGTGGGGCTGGCCACGACATGAGCTCAATGCCCTCCACACCCGGCAGTGAGTACGCACGATAAAGCACCACCCCCAAGGTGGCCCCCCGCCACACGGCGGGAAGTGGCTCTGTAGCCAAACCCCAGAAAATGGTGCTCTTGGCGCTTATGTGCTGCTTGACAGTCGACGCTCAGACGCCGGGAAGAACTCCCGGCCCCCTGGTGTCGGCTCCCAGGTGGCAGACAACAGTTCAGTATATCAAAATCGTCGCCGCTTCAACCGATCGCTGCAGCGATCAGCCTGGCACGTCCACGTCTTCGCCCGGCGCCAGGTCTGGCACTTCCAGCGCGTCTGCTGGGGTGGCAATGCGCCGTGCCAGCGTCAGGAAGCCAGTGTGGCCGATCATCTGCTGCTCCGGGCGCACCACGTCGCCCCGGACCACCCAGGGGCGATAGAGCACCTCCAGCGTCTCGATCGCCGCGAACGCCCCGCTCTGCCGCAGCGCCTCCACCGTCTGCTGCACCTGGACAATGGACGGGGTGTAGGCGCACAGGATGCCGCCAGACCGCAGCGCCGTCGCGGCGCTGGGGACAACGCGCCAGGGCTCCGGCAGGTCCAGGATCACGCGGTCGAGATCGCGCTCCAGGATGCCCTGGTAGACGTCCCGCTCACGGATCAGCAGCGTGGGCGGATAGCCGAAGAACCGCTCCAGGTTCGCCTGGGCGCGGGCGATAAAGTCGGGGCGGATCTCATAGCAGACCAGCGAGCCGTGGGGGCCGAGCACCCGCAGCAGCGCCAGGGTGAGTGCCCCGCTACCCAGGCCGGCTTCGACAACGCGCGCCCCGGGGAAGACATCGGCCCAGAGCAGGACGAACGCGGCGTCCTTGGGATAGACCAGACTGGTGGTGCGCGGCATCTCAAGCACGTAGTCCATGAGCCGAGGACGGGTCACGATGACCCGGTCGCCCCGGGAGGTGCGCACTACCGCGCCATCCGGCTGCCCGATCAGATCGTCGTGGCGAACAGCTCCGCGGTGGGTGTGCACCGTCCGCCCGGCGCGCAGGGTGGCCAGCGTCCGTCGCCCCTGGCGATCCAGCAGGAGCACGGGCTCGCCTTCGCTTAACAGGGGAGGGCTGCCGGGGGAGACGGTCACAGGCGCACCCACCCGCCCACCAATCGCGGGAGCCAGCTCTGCACGCCCTGCCGTCGTCGCACGCCGCCGTCCCTCCCCATGCCTGCCTCCAGCTTGCAGGCGGTGGTGTAGCACGCCCGTCCTGGCAGTATCCAGGCGGTCGGCGAGGCCCAGGCCGCATCGAAGAGGACCATCCTGAACCGTCATGGAGTGTCATGCGGGCTCGAGCTTGAAAAATCGGCGCGGATCGGGATAATGACGCTCGTTCATCACGAGGCTGGGGTGATCTCTTGCAGGTGGCCGGCTTGCCGCCTGCCGTCTGTCGGTCGCATGCGCGGATGCGCCACCGACGGGGCAGCGGCAACACCTCCCACCTCCGATGCTGGCCGCTGGGTCGCTGGGGGTTTCATCTTTCCATTCTCCTCGCCTGCGCTGTGGGTGTTGGCGCCCGGACCATGGCACCGCCTGGGTTTGCTCCCTCTGCCGTCGGCCAACTGGCACCGAAGCCAGCTCCGGCGGTCCGCGCGCTTGCACGCGACCGCTGGGCGCTTGAGGGCTGCGCCCTGGGACAGGGCCGACTCTGCGACGTTCCCCCGGAGGTCGCTTCCAGCGTCGCCGTGGCCGGGCCCCCGCGGGTGGCAGCCGCCGTGCGCGACCACCCGCAGCCAGAGACCGCTCGGACCCCGAGCGACGAGGGAGCGCGGCCGCGGGCGCTCGCCCTGGGCCATTACGTCGTGCAGGCCGGCGACACCGTGCGCGAGATCGCGCAGCGGTTCGGGCTGAGCAACGAAACGATCATCTGGGCCAACGACCTGGCGAACCCGGACCTGCTCCTCGCGGGGACTGAGCTGCTGATCCCGCCGGTCGACGGCGTAGTCCACCACGTCCAGCCCGGCGACACCGTGGCCGATATCGCGGCCTACTATGGAGCGAAGACCGAGGACGTGATCGAGGCGAATGGGCTCAGGCCGCCGTACATCATCACGATCGATCAGCTCCTGCTGGTGCCCGGGGGGAAGATGCCGCTACCAGTGGTGCCACCTCCGCCAGCGCAGGCACCACCGCAAGCGCCGGCCGACACCGTTCAGGAGCCGCCGAGCACCAGCCCGGTCCAGAGCGCCGCCATCGTCGAGCGCCCGCTGCCGTCCCCGCCAGCAGCGACCGAGAGCCAGGCAGCGTTCATCCTCTCGATCGCCCGGGCGGCGCAGGCGTCACAGCGCGAAACCGGTGTGCCGGCCTCTGTCACCCTGGCTCAGGCGATTCTGGAGACGTACTGGGGCTCCAGCCGGCTGGCGCGGGAGGCGAACAATTACTTCGGGATCAAGGCGCGCGAGCGACCGGGCTCGGCAGGTGTCGTCTGGTACAGCGTCTGGGAGCACATCGCCGGCAGTGACACGGTGCAGAACGAGCCGTTCCGCGCCTACGCCGACCTCCAGGACTCCTTCATCGACCACGGGCGCTTCTTCGCCGAGAACGGGCGGTACGCCGCAGCGATGGAGCATCGCTCTGACCCCCGTGCCTTCGCCCACCTGATCGCTGCAGCCGGCTACGCTACCGATCCCAGCTATGCCTCGAAGCTGATCGGGCTGATGGATCGCTTCAACCTGTACGCCTACGACCTGGACTCTTGAGCCGAAGCTGATACGTCCAGCCTCAGGCCAGCTCCCCGCTGGTCCAGTACTCCGTGGCGCGCGCGTGCGCGGTACCCGTGGCGCGGCGTAGCGCCTCGCCCATCTCTGCCAGCCGGGCTTCCAGCGCCTCCACGCGTCGAGTCAACGCAGCAATATCCTCGCCCTCCGGGTCTGGCAGCCGGGCGATCGGGCGGTTGTCCGGGAAGCGGACGGCGACGACGCGGCCCGGCACCCCCACCACGGTGGTATACGGCGGGACGTCGGTCACCACCACCGAACCAGCGCCGATGCGAGCGCCTTCGCCAACTTCGATCGCCCCGATAAGCTGGGCGTGGGCACCCACGATTACGCCCTTGCGAAGGGTGGGGTGCCGCTTCTCGCGCAGCCGGCTGGTGCCACCCAGGGTAACGCCCTGGTAGATCGTTACATCGTCTTCGATCACCGCCGTCTCGCCGATGACCACACCCATCCCATGGTCGATGAACAACCCCTCGCCAATGACCGCGCCCGGGTGGATCTCGATCCCGGTCAGGAAGCGGCCGACGTGCGACACCAGGCGGGCTAGGAGCCGCAGCCGGGCGCGATAGAGCCAATGGGCCAGACGGTGGAGCTGCCGGGCGTGGAAGCCCGGATAGGCCAGGACCACCTCCCAGGCGCTCGTGGCGGCCGGGTCACGTTCCAGGGCAGCCTGGACGTCACGCCGGAGACTACGCAGCAAGGACATGGCGCTCCTACCGGTGGGCTGATCGCACCAGGATGGTAGCACAGCGCCGGCTGGGTGCTTCAGACGCGGGCGCGGGGCCGGATGGCGATGAACCCGTACAGCGTCGGCTCGAAGCGGTTGGCCACCCGCAGGTACGTCTCCTCGTCGCCTTCGATCATCAGCTTGTGCATGATGACCGCGTCGGCATCCGGGATCGGCTCCACCGACTGGACACACAGCGCCAGGACCGGAGTATCGCCTTCGAAGACCTTAACCTGCCCCTGGTGGCGCGGGACGCGGTACACCCAGTTCGGGTGGAGCCGGCTCGGTAGCTCCAGGTAGCCGCGCCGCAGCAGACGATCATACTCGTCTGGGGAGAGCAGGTCGCGCAGCAGCGCCTCGGCACGCTCCTGCGCCTGGCGCCAGTCAGAGCGCGTGTCGACGTACAGCGCCGGGTGGGCGAGCACGCCATAGGGCGCCCGGGTCAAGAGTGCCAGGATGAGCAGAACGAAGAGCAGCTCAGCGGCGATGACGAGCAGGACCACTGCTCAGCCGCCGGCAACCCGAGGCACGATGACGATCTGCTCGGCCAGGGGATCGAACACGTCCAGGCGCTCCGCCGGCCGGCCTGGCCGTACCGTAAACGCGGTGGCCCCCTTCGCCTTCAGCTCCTGGAACAGGCGCTCGGCCTCGGCCACAGCGGCGCGCGCCTCAGGGTCGCCCTCCGTAAACTTCGCGGCGTCCCATTCGACCGCCGTGTCGCCCCGCGCGGAAAGAATGCGCATGCTCGCCATGTCCCTGCTCCTTCCGTCTCCTCCACCGTATAGTTCACATGTCAGAGACAGTCAGGCCCGTCTAGGGCTCTAGACGGGCCCACAGAACCGCACTCTTTCATTAGGCGCCAGCCGCGCCGATCGTTCGGCCGCCGTGGCGGGCGCCAGCCCCTCAGCTTCAGTATAGCCCCGAATCGGGCGCTGTCAATATTCCGGGCCCTCGATCGGGCGTGGGCAATTCGGTGCTGGGCTGGTGTGGGTGAGAGCGCCCACGCTCCCAGGGGCCGCCCATTCCACCCAGCGTCCCGTCCCACAGACGGAAATGGCTTGTGGCTGGAGCCTGGGAACAACTACAATCCGCGGCATTGACTGAACCGGCAATCGTGCAGAGGTGACCGTGGATCTTCGCTGTCAGTCGTGTGACAAGTCGTTCACACCCCAGGTGCTTGGCGAGCCGCAGGAGTGTCCCTACTGCCGGATGCGAATCGGCCGGCTGGCACAGCTCGAGCAGTGCCTTCGCCAGTGGTACTACCCGCGGCGCTGGCGGGTGGACATTCAGCAGCCCAGCGTGAATTTCCTGATCGAGAAGTTGTGGACCGCGGGGGGACAGGGAGAGCGTCTCTACCAGGCGATCTCTCCACGGTACACGAACTACGACATCTTCCGGAACATGGTCACACGCCAGATCGCGCGCGGGATCGAGGAGGGCTGGGTCAAGCTCACCTTCCCGGAGGACCCGCTGGTGGAAGACCCGGTGTATAAGCTCGACTTTGGCGACCCGGAGCGCTTCGCCAGCGAGGTGGAGCGGCTCTTCCCCGAGGTCGACTGGTCCGCTCCCGTAGAAGTGCCGGTCGAGAGCGCGGAACAAGCGCCGGAACAGGTCCCCGCCCGGAAGCGCAAGCGCTAGCCGCCAGCGCACCAGCCGCGAGCCGGACCCGGATCCGAGCTCGATTGCACGCCGCGGTGGCCGCTCCGCGCCGGATCCGCTGCCCGCTCCGCCACGGCCACGCGGTTCGCCACCCAGCGCATCGCTGGTGGCGCGAGGGATCGACCAGCAGGATCCGTGGGTCGTCTTCCAAGGCTCCTTCCTACGCCGCGGCACGGCCAGCGCAACCCGCCCAGCGCTGCTGCGTGGGGAACCGAAGTTTGCCTGCGCGAGCTGTCCGACGGCTGTCCCAGCCGGTCGCGCTGATGGCTGGGCGGGCAGTGACACTGCCCGTACAACGTAGCTGAGCGAGGGACAACGAACAAGAGACCCGCCGAAGACGGCGGGTCTCTTGACTCTTCGTGGTCGGGCCGAGAGGATTTGAACCTCCGACCACCTGAACCCCATTCAGGTGCGCTACCAGGCTGCGCTACGGCCCGCTGCCCTTTCAGCCTTTTCAGTCGAAGCCTTCGGAGTATACCCTTGCTGGCGGGCCTGCTTCAACCGTCGTGGGCGACTGTAACCATGCTGAACAAGGCGCTCGGGCGGCGAGGTGGGCGAGAGGGCCGGGGAAGCGGCTCCAGGGCCACGCGGTAGCCGAGGGCAGCCAGGCGCTTGGCCGTCCGGCGCTCGACCACGCCGGACCCGCTCCTCGAAGGAGTGGCTGCCGAGGCCACTGATGGGCTTGCCGCGGGCGCGCGCGTGGAAGACGATGGCCAGGAGGGCGTGGGTCACGGCCATCGGCGCCTGGCGGACGGCTTGGGCGGTGAGCGCGGAGCTGGTACTGTTGTCCATGGTACTCGACGGAGATACAGCTCGGCGACAGCAGTGGGCAGCGTACGGAAGGGCAAGGAGGTCCGCGTCGACAAAGCCCTGGAGGCTACACTGGTCCCGCGCGCGCTGGGCTGCTGAGGACGTTCCCGCTACTCTTCAGCCTGGTC
>JAJPGT010000034.1 GCA_021325655.1 Pseudomonadota bacterium | reverse complement strand
CTGACCCCGGCGGCGGAGGCCGCGCTCCAGGAGATCCGTGGAGGGCACGAGCAGCACGGGCTGCTGCGGCAGAAGCTCGCGCGGCTCGACGAAGGGACGCTCCGGAAGTTGCAGGAGGCTCTGCAGGCGCTGGCGGTGCTGGGAGAAGAAGCCCCTTAGGCGCGTAATGTGGGTTCATCGGTCAGACCAGGGCGAGGCGGATGAGGGTGTGGGCGAGGATGGTCGCGGCGGTGCGGGCGAGCAGGCCCCAGGCGGTGTGGGCGCGGTGGCGGGTGAGGCCCAGGTGCTCGGTGGTCTCGCCGGTGGTCGTCTCGATCCGGTTGCGCAGCACCGCGACGGGGCGGCGGAGCGCGCGCGGGAGGCGCTGGCGGTCGGCGCGGCCGTGGGCGTAGGCGACGCGGGTGCCGCGCGCCTCATGGCCGGCCGCCCAGGTGCGCCCGAGCAAGCCGCGGTCCAGCAGCAAGCCGCCGGGCACCGGCGCGCCCTCCGGGAGCCAGTCGGCGACCGCCCGCTCGTCGACCGCGGCCGGCACCAGGCCCCAGCTGCGGACCAGGCGGCTGCCCAGGTCGGTGCGCAGCGCCAACCGGAAGCCGTAGAACCACTCGCCGTGCGCGGCGTCGCGCCCGAAGCCGGCGACCAGGCCGTTCGGCCCCTGCCAGCCGTCCGCGCCGCGCACGCGGCTGGGGTGCTTGACCGGCACGGCGCTGGTGTCCGCCTGCTGCCACGCGTCCTCCGGCACGCCCGCGGTCAGCCGCTGGCGCAGCGCCTCGAACGCGCCCCACAGCCAGCGCACCCGCCGGTTGAACTCGCTCTGCGCCGGCAGGATCGGGAAGAAGTGCCCCCAGTCGCGGCGCACCTCGGCCAAGAACGCGGCCCCGCTCGGCCGGCCGAGCACGTGGCGCACCAGCGCGACCGTCAGCACCTCGGCGTCCGTGCACGCGGGCGCCGGCCCGGGGCGCCGGGGCACCGCGACCGCGCCGCCCTTGAGCGCGTCGTCGACCAGCACGTAAGCCTGCACGAACAGCTCCGCCAGCGGCACCATGGACCGGGGCCTCCCGCGCGAGAGAAGGTAAGCACTTCATCTCTGCACGCGGAGGCCCCTTATCGTCAACCCACATAACGCGCCTTAGTAGAAGCTGGTCACGCCGTCAGCCGCGAGAGGAACCGGATCCGGGGCGCCACCGCGCAGCTGAGCTACACGAGCACGGAGCGTCTGCGCGACCAGGATGCGCCCGGCGCGTCGCCGCCGAGACGCCCGGCGGCGTGTCCTCTTCGACGAGCCCGGCGCGCTGGGCCCGCCGCCAGTGTGGGTAGAGCAGCACGCCGGCGAGCAGCACGTCGAGCCAGTAGACGATCAGCGCCGCGCTGGAGCCAGTAGACGATCAGCGCCGCGCTGAACGTGGTGAAGTCGGCGAGGAGCTGCGTCGAGAACGGCTTCAGCGCCATCGACGCAAGGAAGCGAGGCGCAGCTATGTGACGTCGCGGTCGGTCTGGCGCAGGAAGTTGAGCTGCGTCTGCTGGCCGACTCCGAGGATGCCGAGGGTCGAGAAGCTGAGCAGGTGGGTCACGAGCCGCGGCGCCGATGATCAGCGCCGTCGGCGTGTCCGGGATCACCGCGAGGTCGCGCACCGGCTCGCAGCAGTGCGGCGTAGACGATCGAGAGCGCGCCTCGGCCGAATTGGACCGCTTGACGCGACAGGACCTGCTCGACGCGGTCCGACCCGATCCAAGCCGCTCGGATTATCAAGAGCCAGCAGTTCGGTTGAGGAAATCTCCTGCCGAGCGCTCCCCTCAGTAGACTAGTTCCCGATGCGACTCAACTAGACGCACTCAAGGTGCCTGTCCTGTCCATGACAAATCCCAGGAAGTCCCTAACCGCGCTGGTCGGACCGATCCACTTCGAAGACTTCGATGGTTCGCAGTTTGAGCGCTTGGTGTTCGCCTATCTCCTGAGGACCGAGCGCTGGTTGTGCATCGACTGGTACGGCCAACTCGGCACCGATTCAGGCCGGGACATCCGCGGTAGACGCGAAAGCGAGCACGCGACCGGCGGGCAGGTTGTGTGCGTCCAGTGCGTTAACCGCGGACGCCTAACTTACGACAAGGCCCGAGCAGATCTCGATCGGGTTTTGGCGACCGAGTGCAGGTTGGACAAGTTCCTGATCGTGACCAGCGCCAGCGTACCAGCGAGGCTGCGCGATCGCATTGTGGAGTACGCCCGCACGCGCAATGTTCTGGAGTGCGAGATCTGGTCTGGGTCTGAGTTCGAGGAGCGACTCCGCTCCCGCGCCGAGTCGTTGCTCAAGCGATTCGTCGAGGGCGTCGCCTTTCCAGACACCCCGGCCGACCTGGGGCGTCTCGTGAGTGAGGCCGACTCGGCCACCACAGATCAACAGATCGTCGCCCTATTGTCGGAGTTGTTCGCTCGGCCCGCGTTCTATACGCCGTTCTACGGCGAGAGTTCATTAGCGGACTTCCGCAAGGCTCTCTCTGACACGATCGAGACGCTCAACACCGGTGTTCATCGCCTGCGCGACGGGACCGAGATCCGCCGTATCCCATCGCGCCACGAAGTCTCAGACGCTGCGCTCAGACAGAAACTGGCTGGTCTAGAGCAGGACGTCGCCAGGTTGCGCGGGACCTACGACCAATTCGTTCGGACCGGCGAGATTCGCCAATGCCCGTGTGGCGACGCCAACTGTCCCGTTTTTTTCGCGTCCCTAGTCGCCGGCCGCAGAATGGACGCCGAGCGCGCGGCTATACTCGATCGAGTGCGCGCACTCAATCCCGAGTTCCAGGTGCGACTTGCTGCTTGGTAACGGTCGCCGCCAGCCGGCGTGGTGACCGTAACTAACCCGATGTGCGGGTTTTATGGAGAGACCAGGGCCGCGGAAGCCGCACCATAGGGATTGCTGAGATCCGCGGCGCCTGCCGCCGCCGCGGCATCCCCCACCGGCGCGGCGAGTGCCGGACCGGCCCCTTCGACCGCGCCGTCTACCGCCTGCGCGCACGGGTCGAGCGCACCATCAACCGCTGCAAGGAGTTCCGCAGCCTGGCCACCCGCTACGACAAGCACGCCGCCAGCTAGGGCGCTTTGTGGACAACCGCGTTTATTATCCTCTGGGCCGAACGTGCCCATTGACGACAGGCCCTAGGCTGATGAAGGAGCCTGCTTCGCGCAGGCGTTCGGTCGGCTATGTGCAGTCGGTCGTGGCCGAAGCAGCGGGCCGAGCGTATGGTGTCGCCGCCGTTGCGGGTCGCTCGGAGTTTTCCGGCAGCCTGCGAGGCCGCGCGTCGAGCGGCATACCCGCAAGGGCAAGCGCCGGCGTTCGGCCGAACGTGGAGGCCGACTGGCGCCGTCGACCGGGATGTGGCTCGGGGGCTCCTGGTACGATGCCGGCGCGATGCGGGTCACGACGCTCGGCACCGGCGCGCCGCTCTCGCCGCGCGCGACGACCGGCCTGCTCGTTCAGGCCGAGGGGTG
>JAJPGT010000036.1 GCA_021325655.1 Pseudomonadota bacterium | reverse complement strand
CGGTAGCCCGGGATCGCGTGCCGGGGCCGCGCGGTCACGGGTACTGGCTGATCACCGTCTCGGCGAAGCGGGCCATTTCCTCGCGTTGCGGGGAGAACTGGAGCAGCACCAGGCTGATCCCGGCGCGTTCGTAGGCGGCGAGCCGGTCGATGATCTGCTCGGGCGTGCCGATCAGGCCGCTGCGCAGGCCGCGGTTGGAGACGCTGTACTCCTCCAGCGAGACCTGGGACTCAAGCTGGGATCCGGCGAGGAAGTCCTGGTAGGACGCGTACGCCTCGGGCGAGGATTTCACGTCGAGGATGCGCGAAAGCTCGGCTTGCGCCGCCGCCTCGGTCTCCCGGCAGATCACGTAGCCGGACACGCCGAACACCAGCGGCGGCAGCCCCAACGCGGCGCGGCGCGTCGACAGGTCGCAGACCTTCGCTTCGATGACCTCCGGCGGGTCGCCGTGCATCAGGTAGCCGTCCGCCCGCGCGGCGATCACCTCCTTTGCCTTCGGCGATTCGCCACCCATGTAGACGGGCGGCGGCACAGCGGGCTTGGGCTCAAGGATCGTGCCAGAGAGCTGGTACAGCGGACCGTCGTGGGTCACCGTGTCCGACCGCAGCAGGCTGGACGTGACGGCCAGCCACTCGTCGGTCCGCGCGTACCTGGCGTCGTGCACGTCGAACGGCGCCCCGTACTGGGTCGCCTCGTCGCGCCACCAGGACGAGACCACGTTGAGGCTCACCCGGCCGGGAGCGATCGTGTCCAGCGTGGACAGCGCCTTGGCGGTGAGCGAGGGTGAGTGGTAGTTCGGCCGGACGGCGAGCATCAGCTCCAGCTCACTGGTGACCGCCGCGACGGCGGGCGCGAGCGTCCAGCAGTCCAGCGACGGCGCGCGATGGCCCTTGATGTCGTTGAGGTTCAGCTCCGCGATGAGCGTCAGCTCGAAGCCGAGCCGCTCGCTGTCCGCGGCCAGGTCCCTGATGTACGGCCACGCGATGCTCATCCCCTCGTCGGGCACGTTGCGCAGCCAGCCGCCGAATATCGGCATCCAGTACCCGAAACGCATCAGCACACCTCCGCGTGCTCGTTGAGAAGCTGCCCGAGGAAACGCGCCACCTGCCGAAGCGCGGGACGCGGCGCGACCGCCTCGATGGCCGGGTTGTAGTTGGTGGTCGTGTTCACGTCGTACGTCACGACGCGCCCGTCCGCGGTCTCGATGAACTCGAAACCGGCGATCTCGATCCCGTGCCGCCGGGCGAAGTCCTCGTACTGAGCAGCAATACGAGAAGGGATGTCCGGGCGCAACGCGAACGCCGGACCCGAGGAACCGACGTCACACGCCTCCGCCGGGCACAGCTCGAACGAACCGCTGCTGGTGTCGGCGGTGATCGCGTAGACGAACTCGCCGCCGACGATCTCGACCCGGGTGATGAACGGCGCCGCGGCCGGCACGTACTCCTGGAGCAGCGCGATCCCGTCGACGGGCTCCTCGTACTCGGAGTCCCCCGCCACAAACGCGGTGAACTCCGCGTGCGAATCGAAGCGCCGGACGCCCAGGCCCTTGCCGCCCTGGTTGTGCTTGCTGATGAACGGCAGCGGCATCGCGGCCGCCGCGGCGGCGAGCTGCGAACGACCCGCCACCATGACGGTGCGGGGCACGTCGATGCCAGCCGCGCGCAGCGCGGTGAGCTGATCGGCCTTGCTCACCTCCAGCTCCAGCACCCGGCGCCCGTTCACGACCCGCCTGCCGTGCGCTTCCAGCCAGCTCAGGATGGCGCGCGCGTGATCCTTCGCGAACGGGTGCCCCCTGGTGTGCGACGACGCGCTCGTCCGTGACCAGAAGACACCCTCCGGCGGGACCTCATCGAGCTCAATGACACCGGAACCGAGGAGCCACTGCTCATGCGGCACGCCCTCGGCCCGCAGCGCGGCCTCGATCGGCGGATACCAGTCAGGATTTTCGTGAATCACGTACACCGGCACGGCTACCAGACTAGCCGTCGGCCGGGTAGTCCCGTTTCCGCTGATCATCCAGGAACGCCAGGAACGTCTCGTTGTTCGTCCGGGTCAGCCGGCCGAAGTCCGGGTCGTTGCCGATCCACTCCGACGGGCGTTCCATCTCGCACTCGGGGTTGCAGACCGCGAACTCAAGGCTGTCGACCACCTTCGCCACCAGGCGGTCCGGCTCGGTCCCCGAGCGAGCGGCGAGTGCCGCGTACGCGCAGGCCAGGTTGTACGCGGCCGGCCAGGAGGGGGTGCTGCAGTGCCAGGGCCAGCGACGGGTGCGCAGCCGGGCGGTGATCGGCCGCGGCTTCCCCGTCCTAGCCGGGAAGTCGCGCAGCACGTTCGCGAAGTCCTTGCTGTCTCCGGAGATGGCGGTCACTATCCGGGCGATCGTGCGGGCGTAACGCAGTTCGCCGCGGTCCTTCGCCCCGGGCATCAGCGCCTTGCGCACGGCGACAAGCAGCAACGCGACGCATACCCCGTCGTGGAAGGCCTGCCGGTGCCGGGGCCGCCGGTACGGTCGGAGGACTCCGCGTTCGTTGCGGGTCCAGAACATCCCCCAGAGGATGTGCCACCGGGTCAGGTACCGCTGGATCGCGGTCAGTTCCTGCTCAGCGGCGTCCAGCAGCCGGGGCCTCAGCCACTCCATCATCGCCGCCTGGCCGCGGCCGCGGATTCCGTCGGCGGCGTCGTCGCCGGCCAGGCCGCACCGGGTCAGGATCCGCACCGCGTCCCGGAGCACGGTCACGTCGATCTGGCCGAGGTCGGCGTGCGGGTTCGCGAGCATCTCCAGCGACATGGCAAGCCGGTAGCGCCCCGGTAGAAGCGCGGATACTGCTCCCGGTTCACGGCGTGCAGCAGCAGCGCCGCCAGATCGGCGCCGTCGGTCGCGCTGCCGCACCACGGCGGCACGGTGCGGTCCCGCGCGAAGATATGCCTGGCGACATACCCGGCCACCGCGGCAGCGGCGTCGTCGAGACTGCCCGCGGCCAGGGTCTTCGTCGCGATGGTGGCGCCCGACCGCGGGTCCGCGAGGCCCACCGTGACCAGCGTCACCTTGTCGTCGGAGGGACGCTCCACCCAGGCGCGGACCTGGATCCGCGGCGGGTTCGGCCACATCATGCCGAAGAACCGGATGATCGCCCCGGCCAGCCCCGCTCCGGTCACGCCGCTGGCCTCGGCGATCGACGCCAGCCCGCTGGGCCTGCTGCCGCCGGGCAGGATGGCCGGCGAGCGGACCTCCACCGCGGGCAGCCGGAACTTGAGCTCCGCCACCAGCAACTCGTGCCGCTGCTTACCCGTCTCGACGCTCGTCCCCGCGTCGGCCGCATCGTCCTGCTTGTCGCCGGTCAGCGTCGACACGTCCAGGCCGGGTGCCTGGCGGCGAAGCGTCCAGGCTTCGAGCGCCCGGTAGCCGAACAGCACCAGCACCGCGATCACCAGCCACCCGATCCGGCCAGGCGCCG
>JAJPGT010000092.1 GCA_021325655.1 Pseudomonadota bacterium | reverse complement strand
GGCGCCGAGGTGCGGGTCGCCTTGCGCCTGCCCACGTTCTGGTGCGCGCCGAACTTCTCCTGGCTGATGGCCGAGGATGCCCGGCAGGCCGTGCACGGCCTGCCGGGGGTGGAGCGTGTGGTGATCGAGCTGCTCGACCATCACGCGGGTGAGGAGATTTCGCTGGGCGTCAGCCAGCGGCGGTCCTTCGAGGAGACTTTTGCCGGGGAGGCGACGGAGAACCTGGAAAGCCTGCGCCGGCTGTTCCGGCGCAAGGCCTTCTTCAAGCGGCAGGAGCAGCTCCTGGGCTCGCTGCCTCGGACCCAGGTCCGGCGCGGGCTCACGCTGGCCGAGCTGCCGGACAGCCCGGAAGCGCGGGCGTACCGCGCCATCCGCGCTGAGCTCGGCCTGGACTGCTCCCCGCGGGCGCCGGCCATCACCGACGCCCAGGGGCGGGAAGTGGAGGACGTCGAGGCGCATCTGCAGCGGATTCGGCTGATGCGGGTGAGCATGGACGCCAACACAGTCCTGTGCCGGGGGCTGCTCGAAACCCGGTATGCCCTGGCAGGAGCGGCGCAATGAGACTGGCTGCCCGACGCTGGTCTGGTCCGTCAGCGTCCAGCCGAAAGCGGCGTTGGATTCATCATCACGCGCGAACCACACAGCGGGAGCATCAGGAATGAAGGCAGCTCGCGTCGTTGCCTATCACCAGCCCTTTCAGCTGACCGATGTCCCGGAGCCTGAGATCCAGGGGCCGCACGATGTGATCGTCCGCATCGGCGGAGCGGGGCTGTGCCGGACGGACCTGCACATCCTGGAGGGCCTCTGGAAAGACAAGGTTCCCGTCACGCTGCCCTATACGCCTGGACATGAGAACGCTGGCTGGATCCAGGCGGTGGGCAGCAACGTGACCTCGGTGAAGGTGGGCGATCCGGTCATCGTCCACCCGGTCATCACCGACGGCATCTGCCCCGCCTGCCGGCGTGGTCAGGACATGTATTGCGAGAGCCTGGTCTTCCCCGGCATCTGGGCAGACGGTGGGTTCGCGCAGCTCCTCCGCACCTCCGAGCGCTCG
The DNA here is from genome assembly GCA_021325655.1 of Pseudomonadota bacterium. Taxonomy (GTDB): domain Bacteria; phylum Chloroflexota; class UBA6077; order UBA6077; family JAJPGT01; genus JAJPGT01. The sequence continues at coordinate 54,597 of JAJPGT010000092.1, read as the reverse complement.
GTGCTGAAGCTGCCGTCGAACCTGGAGCCGGCCGCGGTCGCGCCCTACGCCGACGCCGGCCTGACCGCCTATCGCGCGGCCAAGAAGGCGGCGGCGACGCTGCCACCCGGGTCGCGCGCGGCGATCATCGGCATTGGCGGGCTGGGGCACATTGCCTTGCAGTGCCTGCGGGCGCTGTGCGCCGCGGAGATTATCGCCGTCGACACCCGCCCCTCGCAGCTCGAGTTTGCCAAGAGCCTGGGGGCGGCCCACCTGGTGGATGCCAAGGAGCGGCCGGTCGAGCAGGTGCGCGACCTCGCGGGTGGGGCAGGGGTGGAGGCGGTGCTCGACTTCGTCGGCGAAGGCCCAGCGGTCGAGCAGGCGTTCCGCATGCTACGCCAGGGCGGCACGTACTACGTGATCGGCTATGGCGGGACGCTGAACGTGCCAACCATGGACTTCATCACCGGCGAGGTGAGCGTCGTGGGCAACCTCGTCGGCAACTTCACCGAGCTGCGCGAGCTGATGGCGCTGGCGGGCCAGGGGCGGGTGACCCTGCGCACAACGCGCTATCCGCTCGACGCGATCAACGATGCCATCGAGGCGCTGGACCACGGCAAGCTGGAGGGACGAGCCGTCATTGTGCCCTGACACCGCGCCTGCTGCTCCGCGGCGCGTCCTGGTCGAGGCCGCGTCCCGGGCAGCCTGTGCTCAGCAACGAACCGAGCGATTCACCGCAGCCAGGCGACAGGGTGCCGCAGGAATGGGGACACCTCGGAGCGCCGTAGGGCCGGGCAGAGGCCCGGGCTGCGCCCCGGCTGCAGTGCAGAAGGAGGTGAGAGCCGACTGCAGCGAGTAATCCGCGGGCGATAGGGCTCATTCATGAACTACGTGACGAATCGCCACGCGTGTGGGTGAGCAAGGAGGGAATATGTCGGCACGAACTGAAGCACTTGAGCGCGCTGGGAAGCGCACGTATGGAGCTATAGACTGGTGGGGTGGCTGGCGAACCTGCATCCTCGCCTGTCTCGGCTTTACCGTGCTGTTCGTGGCACTCGGCGCGTACATGCACAACTTCGCCTGGACGGCGGGGATCGACGCCGCCAGCCCGCAGTTCGCGCTGTACTGGCGGACGTTGCTGATCCTCGAGCTGGTCGGCGTGGGCGTGGGGACGATCGGCTGGTGGGCCTGGCTGATCAATACCGGCCGCTCGATCGCGCAAGAGGTGACGCACGAAGAGGAAGTTCGCCGCATCGCGGTGTTCTGGGGCCTGGTTGGGGCGACCTCGCTCGTGCTCTACTTCATGGCGAGCTTCTTCCCGAACTCTGATGGTGCCTGGCACCAGACGGCGGTGCGCGATACGGCCTTTACTCCGCCGCACATCGTGATGTTCTACTGCGCGTTCCCGCTGGGCATCACCATGACCATCGGGACGTACCTGTACGGGCGCACCCGGCTGCCGAAGGTCTACGGGGCAGAGAAGGGGTTCCCGTGGTCCTTCTTCCTGCTGATCGCGGCCAGCGTGACCGAGATGATGCAGGTGGCCATGAATGAATGGGGCCATAGCCTCTGGATTACAGAGGAGTTCTTCGCGGCCCCGTTCCACTGGCCATTTGTCACCTACGGCTGGCTGGCCTCCGGCATCTTCGCCCTGTGGGCGGAGACGCTGCTCCGCCTCCTCGGGATCGAGAGCGAGATCGAGCAGGAGAAGGCTGCTGCCAAACCGGCTGTCGCCTGATCGGCGGCACGCTGACGGAAAGGGGACGGCCCCGCCACGTGGCGGGGCCGTCCGCACCGAGCGGTTCATCCGTGATGCATCCGCGGTGAGCGGAGACGGGAAAGGAGCACCTGGAGATGGCGGCCACAGCTCCAGCCTACAATGCGGCCGAGCTGCGCAAGCTGCTCGACAAGAAATACGTCTACATCGACCGCAAGTGGGACATCGTCTTCTGGGTCACGGCAGCGTTCGTCGTTGGCGCCGCGGCGGACATCACCAAGCTGCTGTTCGCGGGGGACTGGGACTTCTGGACCGACTGGAAGGATCGCCAGTGGTGGCCAATCGTCACCCCCTTCGCGATGATCATCATCCCCTCGGCGCTGCAATACATCCAGTGGCTCGCGTGGCGCTTCCCGACCGGCGCAACCTACACCGCTGTGTGTATGTTCCTCGCCTCGTGGATCGGGCGCGTCTACCAGTGGTACGACTTCGTCTGGTACCCGCTGAACTTCGTCTGGCCCGCTACCATCGTCCCGGCTGGCATCCTGCTAGACACCATCCTGCTGAAGACCAAGAGCTTCGTCCTCACCTCGGTCATCGGCGGTATGGTCTGGGCGTTCATCTTCTGGGAATCCAACTACGTGCCGTTAGCGCCCTACCTGCAACCGGTGAACTTCATGGGGCACATCCTCACGGTGGCCGACGTCCAGGGCATCCAGTACCTGCGCAGCCAGACCCCGGAGTACCTACGGCTCGTTGAGCATGGCTCGCTGCGCAGCTTCCTGGAAGAAACCCAGTATGTGTCGCTGGTCTTTGGCGCTACCGTCGCCGTTGCCGGGTACTGGGTCGGCCAGTTTATCGGCCGTGGCCTCGCCATCTGGCCGATCGGCCGCTTCATCAAGCGGTTCTAACATGATGGACAGCGAGCGAAGACCGCGCGACGCGTGGAGGGCGTCACCATGAAACAACGACGACCACTCGTTCTGTCCCTGGTCTTGGGCTTCGCCATGGTCATCGTCGGCGCCGCGGTCGCCTACGCGCACGGTGAGCGATCCCAGGAAGGCTTCCTGCGGATGCAGACCGTGGCGTTCTACGACGTCAACTTCTCGACTGACACGGTGAAGCAAGGGGAGGAGCTCACCATTACCGGGAAGGTCAAGGTGCTGGATACCTGGCCGAACAACCTCGCCCAACCTGATGTCGGGTTCATCGGGGTGATCGCGCCCGGCCCGGTGGTGCTGCTCAAGGACCGCGTGATTAATGGAGCCGAAGCGCCCGACGCGATCTATATCAAGAAGGGCGACATCTACGAGTTCAAGCTCACCGTTGAAGGCCGCGCGCCCGGGCAATGGCACGTGCATCCCTCGTTCGCCGTCTCCGGTGCCGGCACGCTCCTCGGCCCTGGCAAGTGGATCACCGTGCAGGACGCGGGCGGCTTCTCCAACCCGATCCAGTTGCTCAACGGCCAGACGATCAACCTGGAGAACTACGGGTTGGGCCAGTTGGTCATCTGGCACTGGCTCGGGTTCTTCCTCGGGCTCGGCTGGATGGTCTACTGGACCGGACCGAAGCCGACCGTCACCCGGCTCCCGATTACCCTCCGCATCCCGCTGAACACCGATGGCCAGGATGTGGGCCTGATCACCAAGAAGGACCACCAGGTCGTCAATCTCTTTGCGCTCGCGACGATCGCGCTGCTGGTGATCGGCTGGATCTACATCCAGGCTGCCTACCCGGTGCGCATTCCGCAGCAGGTGCTGCGGTTCGCCCCACCCGAGATTTCCGCGCCGGCCGCCCCGGCCAAGGTCAACCCGGGGCTGGCGTCGTATGACCAGGATTCGCAGACCGTAGTGCTGCCGATGACGGTCACTAACACGGGAGACAAGCCGCTCACCGTGAAGCAGTTCACCACGTCCTACTTCACGTTCGTGAATCAGTCGGCGGGCGCCACTCCGAGCGGCGAGTATCAGTACCCGATGACGGTCGATCCCGCCGGTCCGATCAACCCGGGCGAGACCAAGACCATCAAGATCACGATAACCAACCCGCTGTGGTCGGATGAGCGCATGGTCGAGGTCGATAAGCCGATGCGGACCGTCGCGGGCATGCTCTTCTTCGTCGACTCCAGCGGGGCCCAGTCAGAGGTCGACTTCCTGGCCGACCTGGAGCCGAAGTTCAAGATGTAGTCACCTGGTGGCACACGGCCTGCCCTGTTGCCAGGCAGGCCGTGTGGCCACTGTTGAGACAGCCCGGCCACCAGCATGCTCGCGCTGGCCCCGTAGGAAGGATCAGGCGCTGCCTTGGGCATTCGTGGCGGTGGGCGCGTGGGGAGGACCATTGAGCGCTGTTCTACTGTTGCACCAGGGCGAGGAGTTCGTTTTGCTCCTCCCGGCGCTCCTGTTGGGGGCCGCGACCTTCCTGTTCTCGCGGCTCGGCAAGGACGAGCAGGCGCGCGCTGAGTCCACGGCAGACGACCAGGGTCAGGCACAAGAGCCTGCCTCTGGCCCAGTGGAGCGCGAGATCGTTCCCGAGTCGGAAGCTCCCGAACTGGTGCCCGCGGGGAGCGAGCCGCCAGCCCATCAGGCTCTACTCCACGGTGGTCCGCCGAACGGACATCGCCCCGGTGGATAGCCATCCGCCGCTCGAGGGCCGCGCTCTGTTCTGCGCCCGACCGGGGGTGGAATCCGCGGCCGGGAGACTGTGTGGGGTGATGGGAGAACCAACAAGCCTGGGCCCGTTCGTCCTGATGCCGGTGTTCTTCATCGGCGCTGGCCTGGCGTTCGTCGCCTGGCTCATGCGCTGGCATCAGTTGCCCGATGAGCTGGAGCCGCACGTCCTGGCGGCGCTTTCTGACACCGAGGCGCTGCCGAACTGGGAGATTCTGCGGCGGTCGCCGCTGGCGGAGCGCGACGTGGACGCCGGCACGCTGGAGTACGTCCTGGAGCGGCTCCGCGGCAAGGGCATGGTGGTGCGCTGGTACGAGCAGGCGCGGCGCGCCGGACAGCCACCGTACGCGGTGTATCGCCGGGTCAGCCGCCCAGTCGCGGAGCACCGCGCCAACCAGTCGTAGCGCTCAGCGCGTAACCACCACCTCCAGGTCGCCGCGCGTGCGCTCCACCGCCACGACTGTTCCGGCGCCAGCGCGCTCGTAGCGGAGATCCACTGCTGCTGCGCCCACGCAGAGATCGCGGACGTGCACCCAGCCAAGCCGCTCGGGCAGGAACGGATGGTCGATGCGCAGCCGCCTGTTGAAGGCGTCTGGGCGCAGCCCGAGCATCGTCTGGAGCATGAAGGGAAGCGCGCCGGCCGCCCAGGCCTGCGGGTTGCACGCGACCGGGTACTTCACCGGAACGCTGGAATAGTCTGTGTCGTAGCCGGCGAAGGTCTCTGGCAGGCGGAAGTGCTCGAAGCGGGTGGCCGCCTCCAGCACTCCGCTGAACACCCGAGCCGCTTCCTGTAGATAGCCGTAGCGCTGCATGCCGGCGACGATGAATGCGGTATCGTGTGGCCAGACGCTACCCACCTGGTAATCGATCGGGTTGTAAGCGGGGTGGTTGGCTGAGAGGGTGCGGATGCCCCAGCCCGAGAACATGTCCGGCTTCAGCACGCGCTGGACGACGTCGCCCGCGTGCTCCGGGGCGATGATGCCGGTCCAGAGCGCGTGGGCCGGATTGGAGGCGATGCTCCTGGACATCCGGCCGTCGGCCTGCCGGCACAGCGCGTAGTAGCGCTCGTCCGGGAGCCAGAAGTCGCGGTTGAACGCTTCGTACAGCCGCTGCGCGCGCTCGCGCAGGCGTCTGGCAGTTCCGTCGTCGCCGTCGCGCTCGAACAGGTCGGCCAGCGAGGTCCAGGCTAGATAGACAGCGCCCTGTACCTCTGGTAGCGCGATCGGCGGCTCGGCAAGCTGGCCGTCCTCCAGCACGATGGCGTTGCCCGAATCCTTCCAGCCCTGGTTGCGCAGCCCTTTGCTCGAACGCGTCTTGTAGTCGATGAAGCCGTCGCCATCCGAGTCGCCATACTCCTCGATCCACGTCAGCGCCCCATGCACCGCGTCCTTCAGCTCATGGAACAGGTCTAGCGAGCCCGACCAGGTGCTGGCGATCCCCAGCAGCACCAGGAACAGCGGGGTACTGTCCACGCTGCCGTAGTAGGGCGTCTGGGGGATCTCGTCTAGGTTGGCCATCTCCCCCACCCGTAGCTCGTGCAGCACCTTGCCGGGCTGCTCGTCGCGCCAGTCGTCCACCTTGGTGCCCTGGTGCGCAGCGAGCACACGCAGGGTATGGCCCGCCATCTCGGGCTCGAAGGGCGCCATCTGGATCGCGGTCACGAGGCTATCGCGCCCGAACAGCGCCACGTACCAGGGTACGCCCGCGGCGAAGAACGCCTGCTGCTTCTGCTGCATCGCCAGCATCCGCAGATCGAGGAACGAGCGCCGCAGCACCGCGTTGAAGAGGGCATTATCCGTGTCTACCCGCATCCCAGTGCTCTCCTCGCCCTGGTGCACCCGGCGCAGCGTCTCCACCCCCGCCCCCTGGGCGGCACCGGGACGGGACTCCAGCGCCCCACCGCGCGTGTCGGTCAGCTCCACAGTCACCGTCAGCTCCCAGCGCGCCTGCGGCTTCAAGACCAGGTGGAAGCTCGCCCCCTGCTGGTCGTGCTGGTCGGGCTTCTGGCTGAACCGAATCTTCGTCCGGCGCTGGTGGCCATCCGCCCCGTCGTACTGGAAGGTGAGCGTCGAGCCGCTCCAGCGCGGTGGCTGGAGCGTCCCGCGTTTCCCCGGCGCCGCGCCACGGACGTGGAACATGTCGGCGAAGTCGGCGCCGTAGCCGAACCAGAGCGTGAGCTTGGCAGGCTCAGCGGCGTAGTTCCGAACCTGGAGCACTTCCGTGTAGGTGTCACCCAGCCGCTTCTCGCGGCGGATACCGAGCGTCTCCTTGCGCAGCAGCAGTGACCCGTCATCGGCCTCGATATCCGGATTGGTCAGCTCAAACACTGCCCGCCAGCCCTCGCTCGCGTTGGCGAGCAGCGACACCAGCGGAACACCGTTCAGCCGCATCGCCTGCTCGCTGAGGTAGCGCATGTCGTGGAAATACAGCCCCTGGTCGGATTGCGGCAGAATGTCGCCGGCATCGGTGCAGAGCAGGAAGAGGTTGCCTTCTTTGATGACAACGGGCTGGATGAAGCGGGGGCGGAGCGACGAGCGGCCGTGGTGCAGGATGCGCTCGGCGCCGCTGGCCTTGTTCTCCATCGCGATCCGTCCTTGGCGCTCAGCGACGCTTGAGCGCCACCAAGGCCAGGCCAGCCAGGCTGGCGGCCGCCGCCGCGACCCAGCCGCGGTGCGTGGTCAGCCAGACCTCGCTGCTGAAGGCGCGGGCGCGGCTGTCGAAGTCGCCGTGCGCGCTGTAGGGGCCGGGCACCGGCTCCCAGAGATTGTTCGGCCGGTTCGGGTCCGCCAGCCCGTCGTACTGCTGGGCGTCGTAGCCGGTGCGCCCGAGGTAGCGGTCGAGCCAGCCCGGGATAAACTTCTGGCCCCATACCGCTTCGACCGTGGGCCAGCCGACCAGCATTTCGCGCCGGTCATGGTGCGCCGCCCAGTACACCGCCTCTGCGCCCACCTCGGGTTGGAAGATCGGCGGCACCGGCTGCGGCTTGCGGGGCAGGCGGCTCTTCACCCAGTCGAACTGCGGAGTATTCAGCGCCGGCATGTGGACCACCGTCAGGCGCACGTGGCTATTGTCGTGGATCAGCTCGCAGCGCAGCGAGTCGGTGAAGCCGACGATCGCGTGCTTGGCGGCGCAGTAGGCGGATTGGAGCGGGATGCTGCGGTAGGCGAGCGCGGAGCCAACCTGGACGATCGTCCCCCGGTCGCGCGGAAGCATTCGGCGCAGCGCGGAGAGCGTCCCGTACACCACGCCCAGGTAGGTGACCTCGGTGACGCGCTTGTACTCGTCGGGCGTCATCTCGCGCGCCGGCGAGAAGACGGAGGCCATGGCGTTGTTGACCCAGATGTCGATCGGGCCAAACGTCTGCTCTACCTTCGCCGCAGCGGCTTCCACCGCGTCGGCGTCGGCCACATCGGCCGGCAGCACCAGCCCCTGGCCGCCCATCGCCTCGATCTCCCGCCTGGCTGCCTCCAGGCGCTCCTGGCTACGCGACAGCAGCCCGACGCGCGCGCCGCGCTTGCCAAATGCTTGGGCGATCGCTCGTCCCAGCCCGGCGCCCGCCCCGGTGACGACGACAACTTCCGCGTGATTCTTGCTCATGGTGCTCCTCGTGGTTTCAACGATGGGAGTCGTGCACGCGACGTCTCCTGCCTATAGCTGGCGCCCGGCTGGCAGGCCAGCCGGGCGCCGCGGCCAAAGATCAGAAGCGCGAGAATGTGGACATGGACCCCATGCCGAGCAGGCATCGGGGCGATCCGCGCTCCGGCCAGGTCGAGTGGCTCGTCGGGCTGCGCCCCGACGATGCGCTCACGCGGGAGGCTGGGCGCCGCCGCGGCGAGGCACAGCGCGGGCTGGTCGAAGTGATCCAGATGCTCGTGCGTGCACAACACCGCGTCCGCCTGGCGGCCCAACTCCTCGGGTGTGAGCGGCGCTGGCCAGACGCGTTCCTGGTGAGGGCCGAGAAACGGGTCCACGAACAGCGTGGGGCCGCCGTCCGCCGGCTGCAACCGGAACCCGGATTGCCCGAGCCACCACAGCTCCAGCCCGTCTGCTGCCATTGTGTCAGCGCACCCCCGCGGTCCCGGCCAGCGCTGTCCAGAGTGACTCGCCCCGGGCCCGCGCTGCCCGCACCTGCCGCAGGCTAGCCAGTACCTCGTTGTGGGCGAACCAGCCGGTGGTAAACGAGATCGCGGCCGAAACCAGGCAGAGCGTGCAGCCGGTGTGGAACAGCAGCGCCTGTGCCAGCACCAGCAGCACCGCGACGACGACCAGGCCCAGGACAACCAGCCCGAACAGCAGCACGATCCCGGGCAGTCGCCGCCAGCGGTCCTCGCCGCCGATCGCCCCGGTGATCGCGTCGGCCAGGTACGCCAGCGCCCCGAGCGCCGCGTCCGGGATCGGCAGCGCCCGCGAGACCCAGGAGGTGAGCACGACCTGGCTGCCCCGGCCAAACAGCGGGTCCCAGACTTGCTGCACCCACCCAAGCTGGTAAGCGGCGAGATACGCGGCGATGCCACAGCCCAGCAGCGCCAGCACTACCGGCGGCGCGCGCCGCGACCAGGCGGATGGGTTGGAGCGGGCTCCGGGCGGCACAGGCGACGTTGGCATACGGGTAGCTCCTGGCGGCGGCCCAGCCCCACCCGGCAGAAGGGCGCAGGAGCCCACTGAGGAGCGGGCCGCGGCGCTCTTCTGCGCCCTTACCGGGGAAGAGCGGTCCTGGCAGCGGCTGGGGCTACCAGAGCCTCGCGCAAGCATCGTGCCGCCGGCTGCGGCGCAGGCTGAAAGCTCGCTGAAAGCGCTGGAAGCGACGGCGCGCTAGCATGAAGGCGCGGGCTCTTTTGAGGGCGTCGCGGGCAGAACAAGAAGGAGGCGGCGATGGCGTTCGTGGGGCGCGTAGCGTTGATCACTGGCGCGGCGCGCGGTATCGGGCTGGCGGTGGCGGAGCGTCTGGGACGCGAGGGGGCGCGGCTCGCCCTGGTGGATCGCGACGCGCCAGCGCTCGCCTCGGCTGTGGCAGCGCTGCGGAACAGGGGGCGCGAGGTCCTGGACCTGGCCGCCGACGTGACCCGGTCGGTCGAGGTGGAGCGGGTGGTGGCCCAGGTCCTCGAGCAGTGGGGCCGGATCGACATCCTGGTCAACAACGCCGGGATCGCCGGGCGCTCGGCAACGACCTGGGAGCTGACGGATGAGGACTGGCTGAGCGTGCTGAACGTGAATCTCAGCGGGACGTTCTACTGCACCCGGGCCGTGCTGCCGGCGATGCGGCGGCAGGGCTATGGCCGGATCGTCAACCTCGCCAGCATCGCCGGCAAGGAAGGTAACCCCCAGGCTGTGCCCTACTCCGCGTCCAAAGCCGGTGTAATCGGGCTGACCAAGGCGGTCGCCAAGGAGGTGGCGACAGAGGGAATCCTGGTCAACTGCGTCACCCCGGCGGTGATCCGCACGGACATCCTGCGCCAGGTGTCAGACGAGTTCGTGCAGTACATGCTGAGCAAGATCCCGATGCGGCGGGCGGGAGAGCCCGCCGAGGTGGCAGAGCTGGTGGCCTGGCTCGCCTCCGACGCCTGTAGCTTCTCCACCGGGGCGGTGTTCGATATCAGCGGCGGCCGCGCCACCTACTGAACGCCCGCCGCACGGCGGACCGCGGCCAGCAGCTCCGCCACCGGGGGACGATCCGCCGTCTCCTGGCTCCGGTATAGGTACACGATCGCGCCATCTGGCCCGAGAACGACGTCGCCGCCGAGCTGATGGATATCGGCGCGCGGGAGGCGCGGGAGTCGCCCGCGCAGCAGGCCGCGGAGATAGACCCGCGCGGCGTGCAGCGTCCAGACCTGCCGGGGCGCGCCGCGCCGCAGCCCGAACGCGCGGTAGGCAGCGCGGGTGGGATCGGACAGGATCGGGAACGGAAGCCGCTCCTGGGCGAGGAACTGCCGCAGGCGCTGCGGTGGCTCGAAGCTGACCACGACCACCTCGGCTCCATAGCGAGCCAGCTCCGCCCGCTGCTGGCGCACCTGCGCCAGATGTTCGCGGCAGGGCAGTCAACCCAGCCAGCGGAGGAACACCAGCACCAGCGGCTGCCCCCGCCAGGCGCGCAGCGAGTGCGGACGGCCCTCGGGATCGAGCAGCACCAGCTCCGGTGCCGGCTGACCAGGCACGGCCTCGCTGCTGGACATCAGCCCCCCCATCTGTGGCTGCCGGTGATAGTAGCGCTGCGGGCCTGAAATCGTCGGCAGCTCCGCGCTCGCCGGCGCCGCTCAGCCGAATCATTGCTTCAGTGTAGCGCTTGACTCAGCATGCTCCTGTCTGCCCTCGTTAGAGCCAGGTAAACAGTTTGTGAAATGATGACGTAGATGTCTCGAAAAGCCGGCCTGGAGAGCTAGACTGGGAGGTGCTCGGCTGCTGTGCAGCCTCGCGCAGCGAACCCTGGCCTGGCCCTATGCCAGGCTGAGCACGGGCGGGAGTGGCTGGAGCGACGGGGCGCGACCAGGCGCTGCGGCCCGAGGACGACCGGCACGGGCGACAACCAGTGTGGAGGTTGGCCTATGTACGCCCCTCGTCGGTTCCTGATCTGGCGGCTCGTGCTCGCCGCGTTCCTGGTCGCCGCGCTCGCGCTGCTGGCGGCTCCGGCCAGCTTCGCCGCCCCCAGCCTGGCGCCGAGCGCGTCTGACCTCTCGCCCGGCCGGTTCCAGACGAGCCTGACGTTGTCCAAGCACCGCCTGTTTGGTAACGAGCGTGACTCTGTCGTCGCCACCGCGACCGTGCTGGACAGCCAGGGGCAGCCGGTTGTTGGCGCGGTCGTCATCATCAAGGCGCGCGCCCGGAACCCGCTCGATATGCTCAGGGTCGATCAACCGAGCGACCGGACGGACCAGAACGGCCAGGTGCAGGCGACGATCAGGAGCTGCTTCTTCGTGCCAGACCCGTCGCTGCTGGACCACGCGATGGTGGCCGCCTTCCATCCAATCGACAGCAGCGGCGTCGTTCCGGTCGGAACCCCGCAGTCGCTGGTGGTCGTCAGCACAAACATTCCCTGCGGACGGTAGCGGCCCGCCCTCGGTTCCCGCCCGTTCGGCTGATGCTGGCGCGCCGCGGGCTCCCCCACAGCGCGCCAGCGCGACCACCCCGACGTCCTGCTCCGCATCGCTCACGTCTCCCCGTCCGCGTCGTTCTCCCCAGGATTCTCGTGATAGTCCGGCTTCTCGGTCACCCCGATATATCGCCCGAGCCGGTCGTAGGTCCGGGTCAATGGCCGGCGGTCCACCGGCAGCGCGCCGAGTCCGACGAGGTAGAACACGAACGCTGCCAGCAGGGAGACAACCAGTAGAGTGATCACCCACGGGAGGAGCAGCGCGATCATCTCCGCGATTCCGCCAGCGGTAGCCGCTCGTTCGGCCGCTCCGCCTCCGTCCGCGCCTGCTGGTCCAGCTCGGCGGCGGTGACGGAGAGCTGGACTCGGTCGTCTACGCGCTGCACCAGCTCCCAGGGGACCACCCGGGGCGGGGCGAGCGAGAACAACCAGAGCCGCTTGGAGGCGATGCGGCGGATGAGCGCTGAGGGCCCGACCAGCAGCGCCGTGACAAACAGCCGCTCCCCCCGCGGCTCCGCCACCAGGTCGGCCACCCGGCCGATCGCCTCGCCATCGCGCGTCACCACCCGTTTGCCGATCAGCCGGTGGTACTCGATCCGCATCGCAGCCCACCTCGCCGCTACGCCCCGGGCAGCCGGCGGATGAAGCGCCGGTTCACCGCCTGGGGCAGCGCCTGGAAGCCGGCCGTTTCGCGGTCCAGGTCGGTATAGACCACCACGTCGATGTGGGTGATCCGCTGCCAGGGGATCACGATCGGTCGCGGATCGGCCAGTCCTAGGAGCCGGTAGAGCTGCCGCGCCAGCCAGGGGAGGGGCGGCGGGAGCTGGCGCGCCAGCGCCATCGGCCCACTGATGATCGCCACCACTTCAGGCTGTGGCAATAGCCCTCCGTCGCCAGCCGGCGGTAGATCGAGCAGCAGGTCATCCACCTTGCCGGCCCGCCTCCCCGCTCGGTCCAGGATCTCCTTGTCCAGCACGTGCTTGCCCAGGTCCATACTCCAACCCTACGTGGCTCAGCCGCTGCCTCCACTCAGCAGCACCAGCGGAATGGTGGCGACAGTGACTACCAGAAGCAGCCCCAGCACAATCCCTGCCACCAGGTTGATCGCCAGCGTGTTCCGCTGCTCGCCCATGTAATCACGGTCGTTGGCGACGATGAGCAGCGGGACGAAGGTGAACGGCAGCGTCGCCGCGGCCACCGCCATCGTCACCACTGTCAACTGAATCGGGTCGATGCCGGTCGCGGCCAGCGCCACCGCGAGCAGCAGCATTACCAGGTAGCCAAGATGGAACATCGGCGCCTCGCGTGGCTTCCCCCGCTTGCCCCAGTCCCAGCCGAAGAACTGGCAGACCGAGTAGGCGCCGCTCAGCGCACACTCGAGCCCGGCGCCCATCGACACCGCGAACGCCCCGAGCAGGAACAGCGCCCAGCCACCCCGGCCCAGGCTCTCCCAGATCGGTAGCCCAGCGTCGCCCAGCGAGCTGGCCGGAGCGTGCCGGGGAAAGAGCACCAGCGCGGCCGCAATCATCAGCGCTACGTCGATCATCGCCCCGAACACGGAGCCCAGCAGCGCCGTCACCCGGTTGACGACCAGGTCCTGGCCGCCCCACTCGTCTTCAATGGCGCCCGACGAGTAGAAGTAGAACTGGTAGGGGGTCATGTAGGCCCCAAGCAGCCCGATGGCGGCGAAGAGGTAGCCGGTCAGCGACCCACCGACGGTGACATCCGGGTGTACCAGCGCAACCGCCACGTCCTTCCAGGGCGGCGCGAGCTTCACCATCGCCACCACGGCGACGAGCATCGCCAGGCCCAGTAGCGCGCTCCCGTTCTCCAGCAGCTCGAAGCTCGCCCGCCAGAGGATTAGCGCCAGCAGCAGCGCCGCCAGAGGAAACCAGAGCAGGTACGACACGCGCGTGGCAAGCTGCAGCGCCAGTGACATGCCGGCCAGTTCGATGACCAGGGTGAGCGTATTGACGAGCACCGTAGCGAGGAGCGGGATCAGCGCAAGACGAAAGCCGAGCCGGTCGCGGATGACGTCGAATAGCGTTCGACCGCAGGCGATCACCACCCGGCCGGCCATGTCGGCGTAGACAATCAGCCCGATGACGCCGGGGACCAGCGTCCAGAGCAGGGAGAACTGGTGCTGCGCGCCCGCCTGCGCCGCGGTGATGATGCCGCCCATGTCGACGAAGCCGCCGATGGCGGTGAGCACTCCCAGGGCAAGGCCGCTGAACCGCTTCCAATGCATCGTCGTTCCTGAGGCCGGATGCACTGGTCATGCCAGGATGCTCGTGGCCTCGCCATCACGGTGGGAAGTGGCCTAGCATATGCAAAGAAGGCCGGCGAGACCACCTCGACCAGGAGAATGGGTGAGCACCTTTCAAGAACTCGGCTTGAGCGAGCCGGTGCTGCGGAGCCTGGCCGAGATGGGCTTCGAGGAGCCAACCCCGGTGCAGGTGCGGACCATCCCGTACCTGCTGCAGGGCCGCGACGTGATCGCCCAGGCGCTGACCGGCACGGGGAAGACCGCCGCGTTTGGCATTCCGCTGGTCGAGCGGATTGATGTCGAGCGGGCCGAGCCGCAAGCGCTGGTGCTGGCGCCGACCCGGGAGCTGGCAGTGCAGGTGGCGGAGCAGGTGAGCCGCATCGGCCGGCATCGCGGGGTGCTGCTGGTGCCGATCTATGGCGGCCAGCCCTATGACCGGCAGTTCCGGGCCCTCCGCCGTGGTGTCCACGTGGTCGTCGCTACCCCCGGGCGGCTGATGGACCACCTGCGCCGGGGGACAGCGCAGCTTGGCGGCATCTCCATGCTTGTGCTGGATGAGGCGGACGAGATGCTCAATATGGGCTTCCTCGAAGACATTGAGGAGATCGTCTCGCACCTGCCGACCGAGCGGGTGACGGCGCTGTTCTCGGCCACGATGCCCGACCCGATCCTGCGCTTGGCGCGCCAGTACATGCGCGAGCCGGAGATCATTCAGCTCAGCCGCCCGCGTAAGCTGACGGTGCCCGAGATCGACCAGGTCTACTACCAGGTGCCCGGGCGGCAGAAGTTCGAAGCGCTCTGCCGGGTGCTCGACGCCAAGCGGCCGGAGCGGGCGCTGGTCTTCTGCGCCACCAAGCGGATGGTGGACGAGGTGGTGGAGCAGATCCAGGCGCGCGGCTACCTGGCCGACGGCCTGCACGGCGACATGAGCCAGGCCACTCGCGAGAAGGTGCTGCGAGCCTTCCGCGAGGGGAGGATCGAAGTGCTCGTCGCCACCGACGTCGCGGCGCGCGGGCTGGACGTGCCGGAGGTGACCCACGTCATCAACTTCGACATCCCGCCCGACCCGGAGTACTACGTCCACCGCATTGGGCGCACCGGACGGCTGGGGCGTAGTGGCGAAGCGATGACGTTCGTCACCCCCTGGGAGACGCGCGAGCTCCGCCTGATCGAGCGGGTCACCGGTGCCACGCTGCGACGCGAGAACGTGCCGACGATTGCCGAGGCCGAGCAGCGCGAGGCCGAGATCCTCCAGGAGCGGCTGCTCCACGCGCTCACCACGGGCCAGTGGGGGCCACAGCGCGCGGTGATCGAGGAGCTGCTGGACGACTATGACCCGGTGGACCTCGCCGCGGCGGCGCTCAGCCTGGTGCCCACCCGACCGTCCAGAGCGACCCGGGCCGTGGCTCGCGCCCCAGCCGGCGGCCCGCCGCCAGCGGCCGAAGCGCCCGCGGCGCCTGCTGTGGAACGCGTCCCCGAGCCACGAGCCCGGGCTGAGCTGCGCGAAGAGCGGGCCGCCCGCGAGCGCGCCCGCCCCAGCAGTCCAGCGGCACGGCAGCCTCGCTCAGCGCCGGCGCGGCCCCGCAATCGAACCGCTCGCCCGCCCTGGCGCCGCCCCGGGCGCTAAGCCGGTCTATTGCCTGGTCATCGCGCTGAGAGTGGAGCCGCGCCCCGCCTGGCCGCGTGTGCCCGGGTCCGCGGCTCAGTAGCCGGCGGCGAGGCCGATGTACCAGGGGTCGGCGCCGCCGTGCAGTTCATTGGCCTCGTCGACCAGCAACGCCATCGGGCTGGCAAATGGCATGGGCCAGAATGAGGTTGGCGCGGCCACCACCCGGTGCCCGCGCGCCGCCAGGTCGCCCAGCACCGCCGGGCCGAGCCGCTCGCTGGCCCACAGCTCGGCACCACTGCAATCGATGAAGGGGCCGGAGCAGGCGGCCTGCGGGCCGAGGCCGAAGTCCAGCACGTTCAGCACCACCTGCATCACCGTGCCCATGATCCGCCGTCCCCCGGGTGCGCCACAGGCGAGGAACGGCCGGCCGTCGCGGCGGGTGATGAAATGCGCCATGCTGGAGAGCGGCCGCTTGCCCGGCGCGATCGAGTTCGGGCCACCGGGAGCCGGGTCGAACAGGTTCATGGCGTTGTTGAGCACCACCCCGGTGCCGGGCGCAACGACGCCCGCGCCCCACAGGCTGGTGAGCGTCTGGGTGGCGGAGACGACATTCCGTTGCTCGTCGATCGCGGCGAAGTAGGTAGTGCAGCCCTCCAGGCCGCGGGGCCCCCGCGGCGCGGGCGGCACACCGCCCAGGTCACCCGCCGGGGGCTGCTCCAGTGCCCGGTGGGGGTCGATGAGCCTCCGGCGCTGGGCGGCGTATTCGGCCGACACCAGGGTGTCCCAGGGCACGGCCACGTACGCTTCGTCTCCCAGGAAGGTATAGCGGTCGACAAAGGCGAGCCGGCTCGCCTCAGCGATCAGGTGTAGCGCGTCGGCAGAGCTGTGGCCGAGCGCGGCCAGGTCGAAGCCCTCCAGAATCTTCAGTGTTTCGACCACGGTGGAACCGCCGCTCCCGCCCGGGAGCGCCAGCAGCTCGTGGCCACGGTACGAGACAGCCAGCGGCGGCAGGAGCTGCGCTCTGTAGCCCGCCAGCGAGGCCTCGTCCACCAGGCCGCCGTGCGCCGCCATGTCGCGGGCGATCAGCCGGGCAGTTTCGCCTTCGTAGAACTCGCGCGGGCCCTGGTCGGCCAGCCGGCGCAGGGTCCGGGCCAGGTCCGGCTGAGCCAGCCGGGTCGGGTGGGCGAGGTCCTGGCTGCGCCAGGGGAGGCCATTGTCGGTGAAGATCGCCGCGGTGGCGGGGAAGCGGCGCAGCAGGTCCAGCGAGAACGCCGAGACCAGAGTGAAGTGCCAGGAGACATCGAAGCCCTCGTCGGCCAGAGCAATCGCCGGGGCGATCAGCTCGCTCCAGCTCCGCGTGCCGTGGCGTTCCAGTGCAAGCGCCATCCCATCGGGCATGCCCGGCACCGCCACCGCCAGGTGGCCGATCAGGTTCGCGTCGCCCTGCACTCCGCGGAAGCCGAGGCTGTCGCGCTGGGCATCGCCGGCCAGCTCGTACATGTCTGCCCGGGCGCGCTGCGGGGCGCGACCGAAGTAGTCGACCACCACGGGGTTGCCGTCGGCGGGCAGGATAGTCATGAAGCCGCTGCCGGCCAGGCCGTTCATGAACGGCTCGACCACGCTCAGCGCGAACGACATCGCTACCGCCGCGTCCACCGCGTTGCCGCCGTCGCGCAGAACGCGCAGCCCGACCTCCGCGACCAGCGGATGCTTGGCGGCAACCGCGCCCCGCGGCGCGGCCATCTCTGTCCGGGCGATCTGCCAGTCGGTGCGGGAGGCGCCGACCGGCTGGTGCAGGCTCACCGCCGCGCGGCCACGGCCGGCTCGGCGACCGCCGCCCAGGTGACGATCTCGCCGAACGGCAGCACGCGCAGGTCCTGGGCGCCCGGGAACAGCCGCTGCACCAGCGGGACGTCCGGCGCTGTCTGGTGCATACTCGTCACCAGCACCTCGCGGTCGTCGTCGCGGAGCGAGCAGAGCAGGTTGCCGACGTGCGAGGCGTAGGCGAAGAGCCGGCCGTCGGGGAACAGGGCGATCAGGTTGGCGCGGTCGCCGCCCATGCGCCGGTGGACCTCGCGCAGCGCGGCGGCGGGATCCGTCTCGCCGAGCAGGTCCTCGAACAGCAGCGAGCCGATCTCGCTGTCAGCCCGGCCGGCATAGCGGCCAGCGAAGCGGGGCCGCAGCTCGTTGTGCGCTGGCAGATAGCCGTTGTGCGCGAAGGCGAACCCGGTGCGGTTCAGAAACGGCTGGGTATCTGGCAGGCCCACGGTGGTGGGATCGCTAGGGGAGCGCAGGTGCAGGAAGGCGACGTGGGTGGAGCGGTCGCCGACCGCGGCGTAGGGCCGGGGATCGGCGAGGAGCGACACAGGCTGCTTGTACACCCGCACCTGGCGCGTCTCCAGGTCCCGCCAGGCGATGCCCCAGCCGTAGCCGGTGTCACCCCAGGCGTCCAGCCGCTCGGCGATCGCCAGCATCTGGCCGAGCCGGAACGGCACCTCCGATCGCATCGCCAGGATCTCACACATCCGCCTGCACTCCCTGTGGCCGCGGCTCTCCCGCGCGCCTGGCCGAAGTGTACGAGTCCTGCCCGTGCGCCGTCGAGTGGCGTCCTGCCTGCAAGGCGCAGCACCTGTTTGCACACTTGCCGCGCCCTGGCCTAGCATCCCGTCACAGTCCAGGACGAGGGGGTTTCCGTGAACGCGCAGGATGTGCTCAATACCGCTCGGACGGAAGGGGTTGAGCTAATCCGCTTCATGTACTGCGACTTCACCGGGGTGCAGCGCGGGAAGATTACCAGTGTGGATGACCTGGCCAACCGACTGAGCCACGGGATCAACCTCACCAAGGCGCAGATGGCCTTCACGCTGGTGAACACCGTGGTGCCGATCGAGGGGATGGAGCCAGTCGGCGAGCTGCGGATGATGCCCGACCCGGAGACATTCACCATCCTGCCCTGGCTGCCCAGCCACGCCAGTATGTGCTGCGACCTGGTGGAGTCCAACGGCCAGCCGTACGATGCCTGCACGCGCACCTGGCTCAAGCGGATCATCCAGCGCGCCTCGGAGAAGCATGGTATCCGAGTGCAGGCGGCGTTCGAGGACGAGTTCTACCTCTGCCGGCAGAATCCGCAGACCGGCCGGTGGGAGCCAGCGGACGACAGCGGGATCTACCACGAGACCGGGTTCGACTACCAGGGCGAGTACCTGACGGAGATGACCCGCACTCTGCGGGCGATGGGAATGATGCCGGAGATGGTCTACCACGAGGGTGGCCCGGCCCAGGAGGAGATCTCCATCCGCCACGCCCCAGCGCTGCGAGCTGCCGACAACCAGATGAAGCTGCGCAACGCCGCCCGGGCCGTGGCGCTGAAATACGGCCTGCGCGCCAGCTTCGCCCCCAAGCCGTTCCCCTGGACGTTCGGGAGCGGGGCGCACGTCCACATGAGCCTGTGGGACGAGAAGACCAACAAGAACCTGATGTACGACCCGAATGCTGAAGGGGCGTTCAGCCAGCTCGGCCGCTACTTCGTCGGCGGCCTGCTGAAGCATCTGGACGCCCTGGTGGCGCTCACCTGCCCCAGCTACAACTCCTACCGGCGCTTGCAGCCACGTGCCTGGGCCACGGCCTACCGGGCCTGGGGCTTTGACAACCGCCAGGCGGCGGTGCGCGTCGCCTCGCCCTTCTGGGGCCGCGAGATGGCGACCAGCAACATCGAGATCAAGGCATCCGACTCTTCTTCCAACCCGTACCTCTCTCTCGGGGCGATGATCGCCGCCGGATTGGACGGGATCGAGAACGAGATCGATCCCGGCGAGCCGTGCGCGACGGACCCGGCCGACCTGCCGGAGTCGGAGCGCGACCGGCGCGGGATCACCGCGGTACCATCCAGCTTGCGCGAGGCGGTCAGCGCCTTCCGCGCCGACCCGCTCTTCAAGGAGCTGATGCCAGAGCTGATGTGGCGCGCCTACCAGCAGGTGAAGCTCGCGGAGTGCGAGGCGTTCGAGCACAACGACGAGGAGTTCGAGTTCAAGGCGCACTTCGACGTGTTCTAGCCGCTTGCGGCGGAGAGGAATGGCCTCTCCGCCGCAAGCCGTCCACCCGGCGCGGGTGGACGACTGACTGACGGGAGCATCGCCCGATGCTGGACCTGAGCACGGTTCCCATCGTCGACAACCATTGCCACGCCCTGGCCAGGGATCAAGGGCCGTTCGACCTGTTGACCTGGCGCATGTTCTGGACCGAGGCGCTGGAGCCGGCGCTCGGGCGCGACCACGTCCTGCACATGGCCTACTACCAGTGGTCCATGAACCAGCTTGCCGAAGAGTTTGGCTGCTATCCCGATGAGCAGGCGGTGCTGGAGTATCACAACACCCACCGCGGCGATGGGCTCAGCGCCCGACTCCTCCGCAAGTCCCACTACGACACGCTACTGCTGGACGACGGTGTCCCGGGGCCGGAGCGCGGCGTCCCGCGAGAGCGGATGGGGGAGCTGGGGCGCTGCGGGGTTGGCTGGCTGCACCGGCTGGAGCTGCGGCAGCAGCAGCTCCTGCCGGAGTCGAGCCGCTTCGACGACTTCATCGAGCGCTATCGCCACGAGCTGGCCACGCTGCGCGAGCGCGGGGTTGTGGGTGCCAAGAGCATCGCCGCCTACCGCGGTGGGCTGGAGATCGGCCGGCCGGACGAAGCCGCGGCCCGCGAGGCGTTCGCAGCGCTGAAGGAGACGGCGAACCGCCAGGGGGCGGTGCGGATCGCCGACAAGCGGCTGCTGGACTACACGCTGCACCTGGCGCTGGAGCAGCTCGCCCGCCAGGGTCTGCCGATCCAGTTCCACACCGGGTACGGCGATACCGACGAGGACCTGCGCCTCGGCAACCCGCTATGTCTCCGCAGCATCCTGGAGGAGCGGCGCTACTGGGGCGCGCCCGTCGTCCTGATCCACGAAAGCTGGCCCTACGTGCGCGAGGCGGCCTTCCTGACGATCGTCTATCCCCACGTCTACATGGACGTCTCGCCCGAAGTGCCGCACTTGGCCTACCGAGAGATGGTGCAGTTCACCCGTGCCGCCTTCGACGCTGCCCCGTTCAGCAAGCTGATGGTGGCAACCGATTCGTACTCCATCCCGGAGCACTATTTCCTTGGCGCCAAGCGCATCCGGGCGGTCCTGGGCAAGGTGCTGGGCGAGATGCAGAGCGACGGCGTGCTGCGGGCCGAGCAGGCAGAGCGCGCCGCGGAGCAGGTGCTGCGCGGGACCGCCCGCCAGCTCTACGGGCTGGAATAGCGGGTGGCCGGTGGCTGGCCTAGAATAATTTTCACGCCATGACGACCAGCCTCGTCGACGCTCGCGGGCAGGAGGGAAGAACCGACGGTACGCTGCTCCGTGCCGTCGGGGTGTCCCGCCGCTTTCGCGGACTGCTGGCGCTGTCCGAGTACAACCTGGAGTTGCGTCGGGGCGAGATCCTCGGCGTCATCGGCCCGAACGGCGCGGGCAAGACTACTCTGTTCAACGTCATCACCGGCTTCCTCCGTCCCACCACCGGTCGAATCGAGCTCCTCGGTGAGGACATCACCGGGATGCGGCCAGACCGGGTCGCCCGGCGCGGGATCGCCCGTACCTTCCAGACTATCCGCCTGTTCGGCAAGCTCTCGGTGCTGGACAACGTGAAGGTCGCCCAGCAGCTCCACGGCACGGCCGGCTTCTGGGAGACGATCCTGTCCCTGCCCAGCTTCTCTCGCAAGGAGCAGGAACTGGAACGCAAGGCGATGCAGCACCTGGACGACCTCGGGCTGGCCGATCTGCATGCCCTGCCGGCCGCCTCGCTGCCCTACGGCTATCAGCGCAAGGTGGAGATCGCCCGGGCGCTGGCGCTCGATCCCAAAGTGCTGCTGCTGGACGAGCCAGCCGCGGGAATGAACCCGCAGGAGACCACGGAGCTGCTCGGCTTCATCCGCGGGATTCACGAGCGCTACGGGCTGACCATCATCGTCGTTGAGCACGACATGAGCCTGATCATGCGGCTGTGCGACCGCATCCAGGTGCTGAACTACGGCCAGACAATCTGCGAGGGCAGCCCCGAACAGGTACGCAACGACCCGGCGGTGATCGAGGCATACCTCGGGACGCGCAACCGCGCGGAGAGCGGCCGCCGGGCGGCCGGGCGTGGGGAGGGGTAGCGCGAGGATGCTCCAGGTGCAGGATCTCTCCGTCTACTACGGCGGCATTCAGGCGCTCAAGGGGATCTCCCTGGAGGTGCGCCAGGGGGAGCTGCTGGCGATCATTGGCGCCAACGGGGCCGGCAAGACCACCACACTGCGGACCATCTCCGGCATCCTTCGCCCTCGCTCGGGCAGCATCCGCTTCGACGGCAAAGAGCTGACGAAGCTTTCCCCCTATGACATCGTTGGGCTCGGAATCGCCCACAGCCCGGAGGGGCGGCAGGTCTTCAGCGGGCTGACCGTGGCCGAGAACCTGCGCCTGGGGGCGGTCCAGCGCCGCGATCCGGCGGAGATCGACGCCGACCTGGAGCGGGTCTACACGCTGTTTCCCCGGCTCAAGGAGCGCTCCACACAGAAGGCCGGGACGCTGAGTGGTGGCGAGCAGCAGATGCTCGCCATCGGCCGGGCGCTGATGGCTCGACCGCGGCTGCTGCTGCTTGACGAGCCCTCGCTCGGGCTGGCGCCGCTGATGGTCGATCGCATCTTCGAGGTGATTGCCCGGCTCAAGGAGGAGGGAAGCACCATCCTGCTGGTCGAACAGAACGCGCACATGGCGCTGGAGGTGGCCGACCGCGCCTACGTAATGGAGACCGGGCGGATCAAGCTGAGCGGTCCGGCCGCGGAGCTGGCGGCGAACGCGGACGTCGAGCGGGCCTACCTGGGAGGCTAGGGGATGGCGTTCATCGCGCAGCAGTTTATCAACGGGCTCATGCTCGGTAGCATCTACGCGCTGATGGCGATCGGTCTGGCGCTGATCTTCGGCATCCTGCGGCTGATCAACTTCGCCCACGGCGAGCTCCTGATGGTTGGCCCCTTCTTCACCTTTGCGCTGGTGAAGGCGGGCCTGCCGTTCGGCCTCGCGGCCGTACTCGCGGTGGTGCTCACCGCCGGGGTCGGCATCCTGATGGAGCGGCTCGCCTACCGTCCCTTGCGGGGAGCGCCCGACGTAACCCTGCTGCTCACCTCGCTGGCGGTGTCGATCTTCCTGCAGAACTCGGTCATCCTGACCTACGGCGGGGAGACCAAGCCGTTCAAGGGGCCGGAGTTCCTGGACCAGCGGCTGCAGCTCGGAGGCGGTGTCGGCGTGTCCACGATCGACCTGTTTATTATGGTGGCGGCGCTGGTGCTGCTGGTGCTGTTCACCCTGTTCGTCACCCGCACCATGCTCGGCGTCTCGATGCGCGCCACTGCGGAAAACCTGCTCGCGGCGCAGCTCGTTGGGATCAACATCAACCGGGTGATCACCACCGCCTTCGTCGTCGGGGCCGGCATGGCCGCGGTGGCTGGGGTGCTCTGGGGGGTGCGAATCGGCCGCATCGACCCGATCATGGGCTTCATCCCGGTGCTCAAGGCGTTCGTAGCGACCGTCATCGGCGGCTTCGGGAGCATCCCGGGCGCGGTGCTCGGCGCCTACGTGCTCGGCTTCCTGGAGATCTTCCTGGCCTCCTGGCTCCCGGCCGGAACGACCGGCTACCGCGACGCGATCGTGTTCGCACTGCTGATCGTGGTGCTGCTGGTTCGGCCGCAAGGCATCCTTGGCTCCAGCGAGCGAGAGGGGGTGTAGGGCCGTGTCGCAAGGACGCGCCCAGTTCGTCACCGGCCTGGCGCTTGTCGCGCTGCTGGTCCTGCTGCTGTTCGGGACCAGCCTGCTGGAGAACGACTACTACGTTCGGATCATCGAGCTGATCGGGATCAACATGATCCTCGCGGTCGGGCTGAACGTCAGCAGCGGCTTCACTGGGGTCTTCTCGCTCGGCCAGATCGGCTTCATGGCGATCGGCGCCTACACCTCGGCGCTGCTCACGCTTCCGCCGGGGCTCAAGAACCCGGCGCTGCTGCCGGACCTTCCGCCCGTGATCGCCACGCTGGATCTGAGCCACCTGCCAGCCCCGGTCGCGCTGCTGATCGGCGGAATGGCCGGGGGCCTTCTGGCGGCGCTCGTCGCGGCGCTGGTCGGCATCCCGCTGATGCGGCTCAGCGGCCACTACGTGGCGGTCGCCACGATGGGCTTTCTGGTGATCGTCAACGCGGTGCTGGTGAATCTGGAGGGTGTCACCAAGGGGGCCCGGCCGCTCGGTGGCATTCCGCGCTACACCAACGTCTGGCTGGTGTACGCGGTGGTGGCGATCGCCGTCTACGTCGCCTGGCGCCTGCTGCGCTCACCCTATGGTCGGGCGATGCTGGCCCAGCGGGAGAACCTGGTCGCAGCGCAAGGGATGGGGGTGGACATCCTGCGTACCCGCCTGCTGGCATTCGTCATCGGCGCCTTCTTCAGCGCCCTGGCCGGGGCGCTCTGGGCACACCTGCTAACCGCTCTGTCCCCGACCGCGTTCTACTTCACCTATACCTTTCAGATCATCATCATGGTGATCGTCGGCGGGATGGGCAGCGTCACCGGGGCGGTGATCGGGGCCTTCCTGCTGACGCTGATCCCGGAGCTGCTGCGCGGCGTCGAGGGCGGGCTGGACCTCGGCTTCGTGCAGCTCCCACCGCTGTTCGGGCTTAGCCAGATCATCCTGGCGGTGGCGTTCGTGCTGGTGATGATCTTCCGCCGCCAGGGGCTGATGGGCGACCGCGAGCTGCCGCTGTTCGTCCCGCGCGGCTCTGTCGCGCTGGCGCGCGGCCGCGCCGCCGCTGTGTCCGATGCCGTGGCGTCAGACGTCTCGAACCCCACCCGCTCGCCGACCGGGTAAAGATCGTCGAGGAGGTGATCCTGCCAGGTACCGCACGCCTCTCGCTGGCTCGGGTCTGGTCTCGGCGCGGACCTCGCCGCCCGAGCACTGGCGCCCTCGCCCTGGCCCACTGCCCCGGTGTTGCGCCCGTTCCAGGTCCAAACCGGACTCGGGCGACGTTTGACGAACGACGGAGGAGAACCCGTATGCGCACGTCCGCGTTCCTGAGCGCGCTGCTTGCGCTGGCGCTGCTCGCCAGCGCCTGCGCCGCCCCGGCCGCCGCTCCGACCAGTGCCCCGGCGGTGGCCCCGACCACGGCCCCGGCCGCGGCTGCTCCCACCAAAGCTCCGGCGGCCGCGCCCACCACCGCGCCCGCCGCGGCTGCTCCCACCGCCCCTGCCGCTGCCACCACCGCAGCCCCTGCGGCGGCAGCCACCGCCCCGGCCGCAGCGACGGCGGCCCCAGCCGCGACGCGCGCCGCCGCTCCCACCGCGGCCGCCGCCGCGCCGACCACCGCCGCGGCGGCGACCAGCGCCCCGGCCGCGGCGGCCGGCGGAACGATCAAGATCGGGCTGCTCTACAACGTCACCGGGGCGCTCTCGTCCATCGACGAGCCGGCGCTGAAGGGGAGCCAGCTCGCGCTCAAGGAGATCAACGCTAAAGGCGGAGTCAACGGCAAGAAGCTCGAAGCGGTTGTCTACGACGGCAAGACCGACGTCACCGCCGCCACCAACGCCGCCACTCGGCTGGTCGAGTCGGACAAGGTCAAGGCGGTGGTTGGTCTGACGGACACCCAGTACGTGCTCCCGATCGGGCCGATCTTCCAGCAGGCCGGCATCCCATTCCTCACCGTCGGCGCCACCGCGCCGGTTATCCCCAGCATTGGGGACTACATCTTCATGGCGCCGTTCGGCGACAACGTCCAGGCGGCAGCCGGCGCCGAGTTCGCCTACAAGAAGAATGGTTGGAAGAACGGCTATCTGCTGATGGACAAGGCGCAGGAATACACCCGCTTCCTGGCCAAGTACTTCAAGGAGCGCTACACCGAGCTGGGCGGCAACCTGCTGGGCGAAGACACTTATCAGACCGGCGACAAGGACTACTCCGCCCAGTTCACCAAGATCAAGAGCCTGAACCCGGCCCCGGACTTCGTCTACATCTCGGCGATGCCGGATGACATCGGGACGATCATCAAGCAGGCGCGGGACCAGGGTGTCAACCAGCCGATCGTCGGCGGCGACGGCTACGACACTCCGTTGCTGGTCCAGGTGGCCGGCCCGGAGCGCTCGAACAACGTCTACTTCTCGACTCACCTCGGCGTGTACGGCGACGATCCGACCGCCAAGGCGTTCAGCGATGCCTACGCCAAGGAGTACGGCGGGCCGCCGGACACCGTGTTCGCCGCGCTCGGCTACGACTCGGTGAACATGATGGCCGACGCAATCAAGCGCGCCGGGTCGGACGACCCGAAGGCGATCCGCGACGCACTGGCCCAGACACAGAACTTCAAGGGTGCCTCGGGCACCATCAGCTACAAGCCCGGCGAGCGCATCCCGTCCAAGTCCGTCGCGCTGATCCAGGTCAAGGACGGCAAGTTCAACCTGCTCGATGTCGTGGTCCCGGAGAAGGTTCCGGCGCCATAGGAGATTTCGGCGTGCTCTCTGGCCGGGGTCGCCACGTAGCGGCCCCGGCGCGCTGAGCTCGCTGTGCTGTGCTCGACCGCCGCGACAGGCTGCACATCGAGCACAGGTCGCCTGGAAGGAGCTGACGATGACCGCTTCCAGCCTGCACCCGGGCGCGCTCACCCCTGCCCAGATCGAGGCGCTGGACGAGCGGCTGCTGGCCGAATGCATGAAGGTGCGCTTCTTCCCGCTGGTCGTCCAGCGGCAGCAGGGCAACCGCATATGGGACGTCGATGGGAAGGAATACCTCGATTTCACCAGTGGCTGGTCCGTCGCTGCCGTCGGCTACGGCCACCCGAAGGTCGTGGAAGCCGTGGCGCGCCAGTTCCGCGAGACGTCCTTTGCCACCACCCTCTCCGCGCTCAACGAGCCGAGTGTCCGGCTGGCGGAGCGGCTGGTGGGTCTCGCCCCGGGCGACTTCCAGAAAAAGGTCTGGTACGGGCTGAGCGGGTCGGACGCCTGTGAGACGCTGGGGAAGATGGTCCCGCTGGCGACCGGGCGGCCGAAGCTGATCTCCTTCATCGGCGGCTACCACGGGATGACCGGCACCGCCGCCGCGCTGACCGGCCACACTGCCACTGCCCGACTGCCCGCCAGTGGCAACGTGGTGAAGATCCCTTACCCCGACCCGTACCGCCCGGTGTTCAGTGCCAGCCCTGAGGCCATCGGCCAGGCGGTGCTCGACTACCTGGAAGGCTATCTCTTCAAGACCATTGTCCCGCCCGAGCTGGTCGGCGGGATCATCGTCGAGGCCGTCCAGGCCGACAGCGGCGATGTCGTGCCCCCGCCGGGCTTCCTCAAGGGCCTGGAGGCGATCTGCCGCCGACACGGCATCCTGCTGCTGCTGGACGAGGTGAAGATCGGGATGGGCCGCACCGGCCGCTGGTTCGGCTTCGAGCACGAGGGGGTGACGCCGGACCTGATCGCCCTCGGCAAGGCGCTCGGAGGCGGCATCCCGCTCAGCGCGGTCGTTGGGCGCAAGGAGATCCTCGATGCCTACACCGCGGTCAACATGTACTCCACCGCGGGCAACCCGGTCGCCTGCGCCGCCGCCTTGGCGACGCTGGAGGTGATCGAGGCGGATGGCCTGGTGCAGCGCGCGGCCGATCTCGGCCGTTACCTGCTGGACGCCCTCAAGGAGCTGCAGAGCCGCCATCCGCTCATCGGCCACGTCCGCGGCCAGGGCTGCATCCTCGGGGTGGAGCTGGTGCGCGACCGGGCCACCAAGGAGCCGGCCGCCAGGGAGACGGCCAAGACGGTCTACCGTTGCTTCGAGAACGGGCTGCTGCTGTTCTACGGCGGGCTGTACTCGAACGTACTGGAGTTCACCCCGCCGCTAACGCTCAGCCACGCCGACGTGGACGAGGGGATCGACAAGCTGGACCGCGCGCTCAGCGACGTCGAAGCGGGCCGCTTCCCGGACGAGCGCCTCGGCAAGTATCTCGGCTGGTAGCCCGACGGCTGCCTCGTAGCGGCCGAGCCTGCGGGCGCGGGGCCGCTCGGACGGCCCCTTCTTCATGCTCGCGCGATTGAGGGCGAGGGGAGAGAGGAATGGCAACCACGCTGCTGAGCCGCGACCTGCACCGGCTGGACCTGTACACCGAGCGCGGCCGGGCGGTGCAGGGCTCGCCGATCGACGCGCTGCGTGGCGCCGAGGCGCGAGCGGCCGGGCGGATCATCTCCCTGTCGCACGGCAGCCCCAGCCCGGAGGCGCTCCCCGTTGCACTCATCGCGGAGATCGCCCGCGCGCTGCTGGCTGAGGAGGGGCCGGAGCTGCTGAACTACTCCGACAGCGAGGGCGACCTGGAGCTGCGCGAGCAGATCGCCGCGTTCTACGCCCGCGATGGGCTGCGCCTGGGGCCGGAGAACGTGCTGGTGACCACCGGGGCGACCCAGGGCTTCGACCTGGCGCTGAAGCTGTTCGTTGAGCCGGGCGACACGGTGGTCGTCGAGAGCCCCAGCTTCCCGAACTACCTGGCCGCCTTCCGCAACTACGGCGCTCGGCTGCTACCGATCCCGCTGGATCCCGAAGGGCTGGACCCGCGGCGCGTCGCGCAGGCGGTGGTTGCCGAGCGGCGCCGGGGCGGCCGAGTGAAGCTGGTGTACACCATCCCCACCTTTCAGAACCCGAGCGGGCTGACCCTGTCGCTGGAGCGGCGGCGCGCGCTCGTCCAGGTGGCACGCGACCTTGGCCTGCTCGTCTTCGAGGACGACCCGTACCAGGAGCTGCGTTTCACGGGTGAGCGGCTGCCCTCGCTGCTGGCGCTAGACGGCGGCGGCGCAGTGATCTCCTGTAGCTGCTTCACCAAGACGATCGCCGCCGGCATCCGCGTTGGCTGGGTGGCGGCGGCCGAAGGGGTGATCCAGCGGATGGTGCAGGCGAAGATGCTGAACGACAACTGCACCCCGCTGCTGTCGCAGCGCATCGCCGTCCGCTTCATCCGCGCCGGCCACCTGCCGGGCCAGATCGCCCGCGCCGCGGCGTTGTACCAGCGCCGCAAGGAGACGCTCTGCGCCGCGCTCGCGCGCCACTTCGGCGACGACCGCCGTGTGACCTGGACCGATCCACAGGGCGGCTTCTTCCTCTGGCTCTGCTTCGAGCCGGAGGTGGAGACCCGCGAGCTGCTGGACATAGCGGTGGAGGAGGCGGTGAGCTACGTCCCGGGCGTCTGCTTCGACCTGACCCAGCCGCGCAGCAACACCCTGCGGCTGAGCTTCTCCTACTCGCCAGTGGAGTCCTTCGACGAGGCGGCGCGCCGGCTGCGCCGGGCGCTCGACCGCTACCGCGCGCTCAACGGGCTGCCCAGGTAGCCGCTCTGCCAGGCGCCGGGCCAGACGGCACGCTCGGCCGCGCTCTCGCGGGGCCAACTCGCGAAGCGCGGCCCGGCTACCGAGCGGCCAGGCGGGTGATCTCCGCGAAGCTGGTCGCCTTCAGACTCGCCCCGCCTACCAGCGCCCCGTCGATCTCGGGCTGGGCGATGAACTCGGCGAAGTTCTCCGCGGTCACACTGCCGCCGTACTGAATGCGGGTTGCCTTAGCCGCCTCGCTGCCGAGCAGGTCGCGCAGCAGGGAGCGGATGAAGCCGATGACCTCGTTCGCCACGGAGGCGTCGCAGGCGCGGCCGGTGCCGATGGCCCAGACCGGCTCGTAGGCGATCACCAGCCCGCCCGGGTCCGCCACGCTGGCCAGGTCGGCGCACACCTGGCGCTCGATCACCTGGCGGGTCTCCCCTGCCTCGTTCTGTGCCAGGTTCTCGCCCACGCAGAGAATCGGCTTCAGTCCCTGGCCGAGCACCGCCTGGACTTTGCGACTGATGATCTCGTCCGTCTCGCCGAAGTACTGCCGGCGCTCGGAGTGGCCGACGATGACATAGTCGACCAGGTCGGCCAGCATCGGGGCGCTCACCTCGCCAGTGTAGGCGCCCTTCGGCTCGAAGTGGCAGTTCTGCGCCCCGAGCAGGATCCCGGTGCCGCGCAGCCGCTCCCGCAGCGGCACCAGCCAGGGGAAGGGGGGGCAGAGCACTCGCTCGACCGTCTCGAGCGCTTGCAGCCGCGGGGTCAGCTCGTCGACCAGCGCCAGCGCCTCGGCCAGGGTGGTGTTCATCTTCCAGTTCGCTGCGACGATCGGCGTTCGCATGCAGCCTCCCAGCCCGCGATCGGCGCTGCCGCCGCGGGGCGCGCTGGCTAGCGGGCCTCCAGCGCCTTGACACCCGGCAGCTCCCGCCCTTCCAGGAACTCCAGGGTGGCGCCGCCGCCTGTCGAGACGTGTGTCATCTTGTCCGCCAGGCCGAGCTGCTCGACCGCGGCGACCGACTCGCCGCCGCCGATGACGGAGGTGGCGTTGGAGGTAGCGATCAGCTCCGCGATCCGGCGGGTGCCGGCAGCGAACTCCGGGATCTCGAACACGCCCATCGGCCCATTCCAGAAGATCGTCCCCGCGGTCCGAATCACCTCGCCGAAGCGCTCGGCGGTCTCCGGCCCGATGTCGACGATGAACTGGTCGGGCGGCACCTGCTCCACCCGCACTGTCCGCGTCGTCGCGCCGGCCTCGACCCTGTCGGCCACCACAACGTCCGTTGGCAGCAGCAGGTCGATCCCGCGCTGCTCCGTCCGATCCATCAGGTCGCGCGCCGTCGGCACCTGGTCGTTTTCAACCAGGGAGCGGCCGATCTCGCAGCCCTGCGCCTTGAGAAAGGTGTTGGCCATCCCCCCGCCGATCAGCAGCGCGTTGACCCGGTCCAGCAGGTGCTCCAGCACCCCGATCTTGGTGGAGATCTTCGCCCCGCCGATCACCGCCACCAGCGGTCGGCGCGGGTTCTCCAGGATGCTGCCCAGCGCGTGCAGCTCCTTCTCCATCAGCAATCCGGCGGCAGACGGCAGGTACTGAGCGACGCCGGCGGTGGAGGCGTGGGCGCGGTGGGCGGTGCCGAAGGCATCGTTGACGTACACGTCACCCAGGGCAGCCAGCGCCTGGGCGAAGCGTGGGTCGTTCTGCTCCTCGCCGGGAAAGAAACGGACGTTCTCCAGCAGCAGCACTTCGCCCGGCTGGAGCGCGGCGACGGCCTGCTTCGCCTGCTCGCCGATGGTGTCCGGGACGAACTCCACCCCCTCACCCAGCAGGTTGGACAGCTCGCGGGCGACCGGCGCCAGGCTGAGCTTCGGGTTCGGCTTCCCCTCCGGCCGGCCCAGGTGGGACAGGAGGATGACCTTCGCGCCCTGTCGCTGAAGGTAGCGAATGGTGGGGATCGCGGCGCGCAGGCGGGTGGTGTCTGTCACCGCGCCGGTCTGCTTATCGAGCGGGACGTTCAGATCTTCGCGCAGCAGAACGCGCTTGCCCCGCAGGTCAAGGTCGCGCAGGGTCCGGTACGGCATGGCCGCCTCCCTCGAGGCGTGGCCAGCCAGCAACCCAGAGCAGGCTGCTGGCTGGCCACGAGGTCCGCTGCTAGCGGCGCGCGGCAGCGGGCAGGCGCGCCCCGACGAACGCCGCCAGGTCGGCGATCCGGCAGGCGTAGCCCCACTCGTTGTCGTACCAGGAGCAGACCTTGGCCAGGGTATCGACGACGAGCGTATCCAGCGCGCTGAAGATCGAGGAGTGCGGGTTGCCCTTCAGGTCGCTGGACACCAGCGGCTCCTCGGTGTATGCCAGGATGCCCCTCATCTGATTTTCGGCGTACTCGCGCATCGCGGCGTTGATCTCGTCTTTGCTCGCCGCTCGGCTCAGCACCGCAGTGAAGTCGATCACCGACACGGTCGAGACCGGGACCCGGAATGCCATTCCGGTGAATTTGCCCTTCAGCTCCGGGATCACCAGCCCGACCGCCCGGGCGGCGCCAGTCTCGGAGGGGACGATGTTCATCGCCGCGGCGCGGGCATCGCGCAGGTCCTTGGAGGCGAGGTCGAGCAGCCGCTGCGAGTTGGTGTAGGCGTGGATCGTCGTCAGCAGGCCCTTCTCGATCCCGAAGCGCTCGTGCAGCACCTTGGCCACGGGGGCGAGGCCGTTGGTGGTGCAGGAGGCGTTGGAGATGATGGTATGCTGCTCGGGATCGTAGCGCTCCTCGTTGACGCCGAGAACGATGGTCAGGTCCTCGTTCTTGGCTGGAGCGGAGATGATCACCTTCTTGGCGCCGGCGTCCAGGTGTGCCCGCGCCTTGTTCGCGTCGGTGAAGACGCCGGTCGACTCGATCACCAGCTCCACGCCCCACTGCTTCCAGGGGATCGCAGCCGGGTCCTTCTCCGCCGCCACCCGGATCTCGCGGCCGTCGATGACGATCGCGTTCTCCGTCGCCTCCACAGTGCCCGGGTAGACACCGTAGTTGGTGTCGTATTTGAACAGGTGCGCGTTCGTCCGGGTGTCGAACAGGTCGTTGATCCCGACGATCTCGATCTCGTCGCCATGGCGCTCGAGCATTGCCTTGACGGCCTGCCGCCCGATGCGCCCGAATCCATTGACTCCCACTCGTACTGTCATTTTCCTCTCCCTGTCTCCCGCGCTCAATGGCGGGAGGTCGGCCGAGCCGCAATCTGCCGGCCCGGCAAGCTGCACGTCCGGGGCCAGGGCGTAGCCTCAGCGCTGGAACGGCCGGCGGCCCGCGTAGGCCGCCGCGGCCCCGAGCTCCGCCTCGATTCGCAAGAGCTGATTGTATTTGGCGACCCGGTCCGTGCGCGCCGGCGCGCCGGTCTTGAGCTGCCCGACGCCGGTGGCGACCGCCAGGTCGGCAATCGTGGTGTCGCTCGTCTCTCCCGAGCGGTGCGAGATGATACTGCGGTACCCGGCTTCGCTCGCCAGCCGGATCGCGTCCAGCGTCTCGGTCAGCGTCCCGATCTGGTTGATCTTGACCAGGATCGCGTTCGCCGCGTCGCGCTCGATCCCTAGCGCCAGCCGCCGGGTGTTGGTGACGAACAGGTCGTCGCCCACGAGCTGTACCCGGCTGCCGAGCCGGCGGGTGAGCTGCTCCCAGCCCTCCCAGTCGTCCTCCGCCAGCCCATCCTCGATGGAGAGAATGGGGTACTTCGCCAGCCACTGCTCGTACAGGTCGATCATCTGGCCGGCGCTGAGCGTCTTGCCCTCGCGGGCCAGCACGTAGCGGCCCTCCTGGTACAGCTCGGTGGCGGCGATGTCGAGCGCCAGCGCGACGTCCTCCCCGGCCCGATAGCCGGCCTGCTCGATGCTGGCGAGGATCACCTCCACCGCCGCCTCGTTGCTGGACAGCGCCGGCGCAAAGCCGCCCTCGTCACCCACGGTGGTCGCCAGCCCGCGCTCGTGCAGCACCCGCTTCAGGCTGTGGTACACCTCGGCACCCATCCGCAGCGCCTCGGCGAAGGTAGGGGCGCCAACGGGCAGGACCATGAACTCCTGGAAGTCGGTGGAGTTCTCGGCGTGCTGCCCGCCGTTCAGGATGTTCATCAGCGGTGTCGGCAGCACGCGGGCTCCGATCCCGCCCAGGTAGCGGTAGAGCGGCAGGCGAAGCGCCTGCGCCGCCGCGACGGCGCAGGCGAGCGAGACGCCCAGAATCGCGTTGGCCCCGAGCCGCGACTTCGCCTCGGTGCCATCCAAGTCGATCAGCAGCAGGTCGATCGCCGCCTGCTCGAACGGCGACCGTCCGACCAGCGCCGGGCCGATGACGGTGTTGACGTTGTCCACCGCCCGGGTGACGCCCTTGCCGCCATACACCCGCTTGTCCCCATCGCGGAGCTCGAGCGCTTCGTGCGAGCCCGTCGAGGCGCCCGAGGGCACGGCGGCGCGGCCGAGCGTGCCGTCGTCCAGGACGACGTCGACCTCCACCGTGGGATTGCCGCGCGAGTCGAGGATCTGGCGGCCGACGACAGCAGCGATCGTAGGCACGCGGCACCCTCCAGCAGCCAGAAGTCCCTGAGGCTAGTCTAAAGAGTCCGGGGAGTGGTCGCCAGCAAGGCTCTGGCCCCGTCAGGCGGAGGGGGCGCCCTGCCCGGCGGCGGGCGCGGTCGTCGGCGTGGCCGGCGTGGTGGGCGACGGCGCTGGGCGGACGGTGAGAGTCAAGCCAGAGATGGCGAGGACCTGCACGCGCTGGCCGACCGGGATCGGGCCGGTCTCCGAGACAGCGGACCAGAGCTCGCCGGCGACGAAGATCGTCCCCTTGGGATTCAGCGCCGTTCGCACCTCGCCGATCTGGCCAATGAGCCCTTCGCGGCCGGTGACGGGCCGTTTGCGCCGGGTGCGGGCGACCGCGCCAACGACGAACAGGAAGAACCCGGCCAGGGTGAGCGTGACCGCGACGATTGCCCCGATCGGGACGCTGAGGAACGGGGAGCCCTCCGGGGCGTTGAACAGCATCAGCGAGCCAAGCACGAACGCGATGATCCCGCCGACGGTCAGCACCCCGTGGGAGGGGGTGAGCAGGTCGGCGATGAACAGCAGGAAGGCGAAGCCGAGCAGCAGCAGCCCGGCGTAGTTGACCGGGAGCGTCCCCAGTGCGTACAGCCCGAGCAGGAGAAACAGGCCGCCGACGACGCCCGGGAGCACGGAGCCGGGGTTGGACAGCTCCAGGAACAGGCCCAGGCTGCCGAGGCTCACCAGCAGGTAGGCGACCGTGGGGTCGGTGATGACCTTCAGCAGCGCCTCGAACGCGGTCATCTCCACCGGCTGGATCGACGCCCCGGCGGTCTCCAGCACCACCGGGCCGGCGGCGGTCTGCACGGTGCGGCCGTTGGCTTGGCGGAGCAGGTCGGGCAGGTTGGCCGCCTCGATCTCGACGACGTGCTGGTCGCGCGCCTGGTCGGCGGTGATGTTTGCCGCCTCCCGCACCGCCTTCTCGGCCCAGTCGGCGTTGCGGCCGCGCTGCTGGGCCAGCCCGCGGATGTAGGCCACCGCGTCGTTGGTCATCTTGGCCTTCATCTCGTCGGACATCTGCACCTCGCCGCCCTCGCCGAACTGGACCGGGGTGGCGGAGCCGATGTTGGTGCCGGGCGCCATCGCTGCCAGGTGCGAGGCGTAGGTGATGTACACTCCGGCCGAGGCGGCCCGGGCGCCAGCGGGGGCGACGTAGACGATGACCGGGACGCGCGAGGCGAGGATACGCTGGATGATCTGG
The DNA here is from genome assembly GCA_021325655.1 of Pseudomonadota bacterium. GTDB lineage: Bacteria > Chloroflexota > UBA6077 > UBA6077 > JAJPGT01 > JAJPGT01. The sequence continues at coordinate 20,142 of JAJPGT010000092.1, read as the reverse complement.
CGCATGCTCGTGTCGAGTCCGCCGGGGGTGTCCATCTGGAGCACCAGCGCCGCGGCGTTGTCCCGCTCGGCCTGGTCGATGGCGCGGCTGACGTAGCCGGCCATCACCGGGAAGATGGCGCCATCGACCCGGGCGACAAGCACCGGCCGCCCGGACTGCGCCGCCGCGCCGGAGGTCAGGCCGAACAGGCCCAGCGCCAGCAGCACCAGCGCCAGCAGCCGCGCCGCGCTCCCTCGTCGTCGCACCAGTGGCCCCCGCCAGAAGACTCCGCCGCTTTCATTCTACTGCCAGGGTCGCAGCAGGGCCGCTATTCCCCGCCGGCGGAGCCAGCCGCTCGGGCCGGAGCGCCGCCAGGAACGGTAGGTTGCGATAGCGCTGGCGGAGGTCCAGGCCGTAGCCGACGACGAACTCGCTACCGATCTCGAAGCCGACGTAGTCGAGTGGGACGTCGGCAAGCCGCCGGCCCCGGCGGTCGAGCAGGGCGCAGACGCGCAGGCTGGCCGGGTGGCGCGCTTGCAGGTGCGCCAGCAGGAAGCGCAGGCTGAAGCCGGTGTCTACGATGTCCTCGACCAGGATCACGTCGCGCCCGCCGATGTCCTCATCCAGGTCCTTCACGATCCGCAGCGCGCCGCCCTCGCGCTCGGGGCGGTACTGCGACACCGCCAGGAAGTCAAGCGCGACGGGCAGGTCGATCGCCCGGGCGAGATCGGCGAGGAAGAAGGCGACGCCTTTGAGCACCCCCACCAGCAGCGGCCGGCGCCCGGCGTAGTCGCGCGTGATCTGCTCGCCCAGCCGGCGGACGGCGGCCTGTACCTGGGCAGCGGGAATCAGGATCCGTTCTGCCTCGGTAAGCACACCCTCCAGGGACGGCGGCGGAACGTCGGCCTCGCCGTAGCCGAGCTTGGCCAGCAGTTGGGTGTAGTCGCGCTTGTACAGCAGGACGATGTTGATCTCCGGGTACAGCTCCTGCAGCCGCCGCAGCTTACGGTTCTTGCGGGTGACCAGCCGCTGGCGCAGCGTCGTGAGCTCTACGTACAGGTCCAGCTCCGGCAGGTAGAAGTCCGGGGTAAACATCTCGAGCACCCGGTCGCCCTTCCATTGCAGTGGGAAGGAGCGGGGCTCGTACTGCCAGGCGATGCGGTAGAAGCTCAGGATGCGAGCAAACTCGCGCTCGCTGGGGTGGGCGAAGACGACGGGCGAGGTCGCGTCGCGCTGGCGCGGACCGGGTGCTGGGGGCGGGGCGCTGCCAGCCGCGGCCAGAGGCTCAGTGGTTCCGGATGGCCCCATCGGACCATTCGACGTGGCGCCGGCTCACTCAGTCTGACTCCGCCGAGACGTGGCCGTTGGACCCGGCGCAGTGGTGGGGCTCGCCGCTGAGCGGCATCTGGCAGAGTGGACAGCGGGGGCGGCCGGCCGCGACCAGGCCAGCGATCTGCCGAGACAGCCGGCGAATCTGCGCTCGATTACACAGGCAGCCGAAGGTTGGCTCCTCCTGCTCGTCTTCAGTGTCGTACACCATCAGCACGAACAGATCGTGCTCCTGGTCGATCCCCAACGAGAGGCGGGCCACCCGGAACTCCACGTCCGGGTGCTCGGGAAAGCCCTGGCCGGCGGGGATCCCTGGCTCCGTCTCCAGCTCGGGGTTGCGTACCTGGACCGCCGGCAGACCTGTCAGGAGCTGCTCCACCAGCATCGCCAGCACCTGGAGCTGCTCCTTCTCGATGATCAGCCGCGCGGACTGGGCGGGCGTTTGGACCAGGAGCTGGAACACGCGCTGGCCCGGCGGACCGACCGCCTCTGCCTCCAGCCGGGTCGCGGTGAGCCAGTCGCTCGGGGGTGGCGTCATCAGGCTACCGTCCCTGCCCGCGGTCCGCGGATGGAGCCGGGACACGCGGCGCGTATCGCCAGCATCATCAAATCGGAGCCAGTCCGCTGGCCAGCGCCCGCACCTCCAGACGGATGCGCTCGAGCGCCGCCTCCTCGCTCAGGTTGTCGCGCACCTGGGCGATCCAGTCACCGATCTGCCGCATGTCGCGCTCGACCGCGCCCCGGCTGGTCAGCGCGGGCGTCCCCAGCCGCACCCCGCTGGTCTGCCACGGGCTGCGGGTTTCCCCCGGAATGGTGGACTTGCTCACGATGATGCCCGCTCGCTCCAGCGCCTTGGCGAACGCCGCGCCGGTGAACGGCTGATCCCGCAGCTCGATCACCAGCAGGTGGTTATCCGTCCCGCCCGACCAGAGCCGGAACCCGTGCTCCAGCAGCCGCTCCGCCAGCGCCCGGGCGTTCGCCACGATCTGCGCCGCGTACTGCTTGAACTCCGGCTGGAGCGCCTCGCGGAAGCAGACCGCCTTGGCCGCGATGGCGGACAGGTGCGGACCGCCCTGGATGCCGGGGAACACCGCGCGGTCCACCGCCTTGGCGTACTGACTCTTGCACAGGATCAGCGCCCCGCGCGGGCCGCGCAGCGTCTTGTGCGTGGTGGTGGTGATCACGTCGGCGTACGGCACTGGCGAGGGGTGCACCCCGCCCGCCACCAGCCCGGCGATGTGAGCGATGTCGGCGAGCAGCGCAGCTCCCACCTCGTCGCAGACGCGCCGGAAGGCCGCCCAATCGATGATCCGTGGGTAGGCCGAGTATCCCGCCACGATCACCTTCGGCCGATGCTCTCGTGCCAGCCGCGCGACCTCGTCGAAATCGATCGTCTCCGTGTCCGGGCTCACGTGGTACGAGACGATCTTGAACTGCTGCCCGGAGAAGTTCACCGGGCTGCCGTGCGTCAGGTGCCCGCCATGGCTCAGCTCCATCCCCATCACTGTGTCGCCCGGCTGGCAGCCCAGCGCATAGTACGCTGCCATGTTAGCCGGGCTGCCGGAATAGGGCTGGACGTTGGCGTGCTCGGCACCGAACAGCTCCTTGGCCCGGTCGATCGCGAGCTGCTCGATATCGTCGACGATGCCCACGCCCTGGTAGTAGCGGCTGCGTGGATACCCCTCGGCATACTTGACGTTCAGATGCGAGGCGAGCGCTTCCAGCACCGCCTCCGAGGCGTAATTCTCGCTTGCAATCAGGTTGAGCGTTTCGTTATGGCGTCGCCGATCCCGCTGGATCAGCGACCAGACCGCGCGGTCCTCCGCGAACAGGCTGGCGGTTGGCCGGGCAGCCACCGAGGTGGGCAGGGGTGTCGTCGTCATTCTCGCTCCCCGACGCCTGCCGGGATTGTAGGGGCGCCCCGGAGCGGTGTCAACGCAGCCGCGGCGGAATTTACCTCCGCATCCGGTGTACGCTGCACGGCACGGCTCACACAACCAGGAAGCGGGAGATGGCCGCGCTGGACACCACGTCCATTCAGGTCCAGGCGCCGCCCGAGCGCGTGTTCGACCTCCTGGCCGCATTCGAGCGGCACCGTTCCGCTTCAAGCGGGCGCGCTTTGCCCACCGCTGCCAGTTGGCAGCGAGCGACGGCGGCACCACGCGAACCTCCGCGCTGGAGCGGGCGGAGCCGCTGAACCTCGCCGGCTGGCTGTTCCTGCTGCTCCTCAGGTACGTTGTCGGCCGGAGGAGCGATGAGGCGCTACCGGTTCCGTGACGAATGGGTCGTCCAGGCGCCGCCAGCCGCCGTCTGGAAGCTGATCAGCGATCCGACGACCTTCCCGGACTGGTGGCCGATCTACCAGGAGGCGCGCTTCCTCGAGCGCCGCGACGGCGTCGGCTCAAGAATCCTGCTCAAGTTCCGGGTTCTGCTCCCCTACACCCTGTCGATCATCAGCACCGTCGAGCAGATGGACGAGCCCGTCTCCCTCGCGGGTAGGGTTAGCGGCGAGCTGGAGGGTACCTGGAGCTGGACGCTGACGCCTGTCGGTGCGGGGACGCGGGTGGTGTTTCAGGAAGAGGTGGGGACCAACAAGCGTGTCCTGGACCTGCTCGCCCCGGTGGCAGTGAAGCTGTTCGAGCTGAACCACCGCATCGCCGCGCAGCGGGGCGCCAGGGGGATGCAAGACTACTTCGCTCGCCAGCGCGGCGGCACACCCTCCACGTCCTAGCTGGCTCGGAGCAGTGCACCAGAGAGCGGTCTGACAGCCGTGGCGCCGGTGTGATACCGTGGGCGCCATCATCTTCTGTCGGCGAGGGATGTGTGACAGTAACGCGACACCCGGTCACGGTCGAGCGCGGCGTCCCCTGCCCCATGCGCGATGGAACCGTCCTGCTGGCGGACATCTACCGGCCGAAGGGCGAGGGGCCGTTCCCGGTGCTCCTGGTCCGCACCCCCTACGATCGGTTCCACAGCCAGGCCAACCTCTACGCGCACCCCTCGTGGTATGCCCAGCAAGGCTACGTGGTGGTAAGCCAGGACGTGCGCGGCCGCTGGCGCAGCGAGGCGACTGGTACCCGTTCTTCAACGAGGCGAACGACGGCTTCGACACCATCGCCTGGGCGGCGCAGCTTCCCGGCACCACCGGCCAGGTGGGGATGTACGGCGCCTCCTACGTCGGCGCCACCCAAATGCTGGCGGCCATCACCTCGCCGCCCGCGCTGCGGGTGATCTGCCCGGCGATCACCTCGTCGGACTATTACGAGGGCTGGACCTACGAAGGCGGGGCGCTGCACCTGGCGTTCGTGATCTACTGGGCGCTCCAGCTTGCAATGGACACCGCCCGCCGGCGTAGCGACGAGGACACGCTGCGCCGGTTGGCGGAGGCGAGCACCACCTACACCATCGGCCAGCACCAGATGTACCTGCCGCTGGAGGAGCTGCCGCTGTTCCGCGAGAGCAGAGTGCTCGGCTACTTCTTCGACTGGCTGCGGCATCCCACCTACGACGAGTACTGGCAGCAGGTGGCGATCGCCCCGCGCCACGACCGTATCCTGGCCGCCGGACTGCACATCGGCGGCTGGTACGACATCTTCCTGGACGGCACGCTCGCGAACTTCACTGGCATCCAGGCCAACGGCGGCAGCCCCTTCGCTCGCCAGCACCAGCGGCTGATCATCGGCCCCTGGTACCACTCGCCCTGGACGCCGTTCTGTGGCGAGGCGGATTTCGGCCCTCGGGCCAGCAGCCGCATCGTGGATGAGACGCAGATCCGCTTCTACAACTGGCTGCTGAAGGGCGAGGACGACGGTATCTCCCGCGAGCCACCGGTGAAGCTCTTCGTGATGGGGGAGAATGTCTGGCGCGACGAGCAGGAGTGGCCGCTGCGCCGGGCGGTCAGCACCCCCTTCTACTTCCATTCGGGTGGCCTGGCCAACGCCTTCACCGGCGACGGCACTCTCTCCACCGAGCGGCCGGGCGAGGAGCCGCCAGACGTGTACGTGTACGACCCGCGCACGCCGGCTGTCAGCCGCGGTGGCCACTCCTGCTGCCGCGAGCACCTGGATCCACAGGGGCGCTACGACCAGCGGCTGGTCGAGCGCAACAAGGACGTCCTCTGCTACACCTCCGATCCGCTCGACGCGCCGCTGGAGGTGACCGGGCCGGTCTCGGTGACGCTCTGGGCGGCGACGAGCGCGGTGGACACCGACTGGGTCGTGCGGCTGGTGGACGTGTACCCGGATGGCCGGGCGATGAACGTGACGGAGGGGATCCTGCGCGCCCGCTTCCGCGATAGCCTCCAGTCCCCCTCGCTGCTGGAGCGCGACCGGGTGTACGAGTATCGGATCAACCTGCGCGCCACTAGCAACGTGTTCCTGCCCGGGCACCGCATCCGGGTGGACGTCGCCTCCTCGTCGTTTCCCCACTGGGACCGCAACCCGAACACCGGGGCGCCGATCGCCACGGTGCCGCTGAGCCAGGTGGAGACAGCCACCCAGACCGTCTTCCACGACGCGGCTCGGCCGAGCCACATCCTGCTGCCCGTCGTTCCGCGTCCACGCGGCCTCTAGCACCATGGGGACATCTGGTCTCGGACGTCCCCACGGGAACGTCTCTTCTCGGCGGGGACCGCGCGTATCCCGGTGGCGCTCCCTACGTCGTCGGCCACGGGACCGAGGCGCCCGCTGGCCAGGGTGGACAGGGCTGGCGCCTGAGATGGCCCGCCCGGCGACTGCCAGCCGCCGGTGTGCTACTCGTCCCGCACCGGCGCCGGGCAGCGCAGCCCGGCCGCCCGCAGCGCCCGGTCCTGGCTGGGCCGAAGGTGATCGGGGAAGGAGGGGCAGATCGCGGCCTCTAGCCGCGTCGGATCGCCGGCTAGCTCCGCCGCACGGCGCAGTCCCGCGGCGACCCGCGCCTCATCCGCCGGTGAGGTGGCGTGCCAGCCCGCTTTGAGCCATTGCAGCCCGACCGCCCCGCCATCGCAGCCGCAGGCGCCGAGCACGGAGCCGACCAGCGCGTGCGCCGGGAAGCTCAGCCCGTTGTCACTGAGAAAGCTGTCCACCACACCCCCGGGCGCTGTGGGAGCGACCGTGTTGAGGTCTACGGGCTGGCTGCAAGCCGTCAGCAAGGCGGCGCCGAACAGCGCCAGGCCGAGCGCCAGCGCCACGAGCGCCGCCAGGCGCAGCAGGTGGCGATAGCCGGGGCGCGAGCGCCCATGCACCACGGGCGGGTCGGCGGTAGAGTCGGAGAGCGGGCGGGTCGGCACGCGAGATGATAGCGCCTCGCTCCGGACGGCAGCCGCGTTTCCCGGGGTGACGTCGCGGCCCGGCAGATAGCGCTGCTTGTAGCGCCCGCCTGAGCGGGGCGATTGGCCGGACCGCCGCCCGCCGCGCGTCAGCGGGCGGCGAGCATGCGCACCAGGTCCCCGCGGCTGACCAGCCCGACGAGCCGGCCCTCGTGGAGCACCGGGACCCGCTTGATCCCGTGCTGGAGCAGCAGCGCTGCGACCTCGGCGAGCGGGGTGGTCTCTGAGACGCTGACCACCTGGCGAGTCATGATCTCCGCCACAGTGGCGCCGCGCTTGCCGAGCAGATCCGCCTCGCTCACCAGGCCAACTAGCCGGCCGTCCTCCACGACTGGCAGCCCGCTCACGCGATGGAAGGCGAGCAGGTCGGCCGCCTCCTGAATCGACGCGGAGGGGGCGACCGTGACCACCTCGCGCGTCATGACGTCGCGCGCCACGCCCGCCGGCTGCGGGCCGGGCCCGCTGGTGCCGCTGAACATCCCGACCGCTGGCTCTGCCTCGCGCCGCGCGTGCAGCTCGGCCGGCTCGTCCTCGAAATAGGCGCCAGTGGCGCCCTCCTGGATTTCGAACGAGAGCACGCGCTCGTGCTCCAGCCGCAGCGTTCCGCGCAGCACACTCGACGCGCTCGCCAGCTCTTCGAGGGGCGTGCCGCCGGGGACGACGAAGGTCACCTCGCCGCCGCGCACCGCCAGCACCACTGCCTCGGCGTCGTCGTCCGCTTCCAGCCCTTCCTGTGATGCCGTTGGCTCCCCCACGAAGGCCGCCTGAATGTTGACCCGCCTCATGGCTACCCCTCCCTGCCGCGCCCGGGCGACACCGCTCTGAACGGCGGCTGTGCTCAGTCTACCGCTCGCCGGGCGAAATGAGTATCTCGCGGGCCTGCGGCAGTTGCGCGAACGAGGGGCGGATAGCCCCTCCCACCGGGTCCCTCTGGACCCTTCAGCCCGGCGCTGGGCTGGTCGAATACTGGGCGTAATGGTGAGAGATATGGGCGTGGCGCTGTTCACAACCCGTTGGCGTATTCCACTGGCCGTGGTGCGCCCGGCGCGGGACTGGGGCACAATGCTCCTGGCGGGGCATGCCCTGTATCTGCTCGCCTATCTCGCCTGGCTCGCCTTCCCCTGGGGAGAGGAGTCGCACCGCGTGCTGATCGGCGACGCCAGCTACCTGATCGGTGGCATCGCTCCCACGCTGCTGTCCTGGCGGGTGGCCTGCCGCGGCGAACTGGCTCCCACTGCCCGCCGCGCCTGGCGCTGGCTGGCGCTCGGCCAGGGCTGCTACTGGGTGGCCAACGGCCTCTGGGCCTACTACGAAGTCGTCCTTGGGCTGCGCGCCTTCCCGTCCTGGGCCAACGGCGCGTATCTGCTCACCTACATCTGCTGGCTGCCCGGCCTGCTCGCCTTCGCGCCCCGGCACCGAACATGGACCGAGCGGGCGACGTTCTGGCTGGACTCCGGCATGGTAGTGCTCGTCGGCGGGATGGTGGCCTGGTACTTCATCCTGCTGCCGCTTGCCACGCGCGCCGCGGCCGACCTGCTCACCACTGCGCTCGCCCTGGCCTACCCGCTGGGTGACCTGCTGCTGCTCTCCGGGCTCGCCAGCATCGTGCTGCGCGAGTCCGACGGCGGCAGCCGGGCGGCGCTCGAGCTGTTCGGACTCGGACTGCTGCTGTTCCTTACTGGCGATCTCCTGCTAGCCTACCTTGAGGTCCAGAGCGCCTATGCTACTGGCGGCTGGCTGGACCTCACCTGGATGCTCGGCCTGTTCCTGATGGCCGTCGCCGCCCACCGACAGTGGCGCGCCGGGCGAGCCAGCCCTTCCGGCGGGCCCTTGCAGCAGCACCAGCGGGCATTGCACGTGCTACCCTATGTCGCGGTCACGGCCGGCTTTGCCTTCCTGCTGGCGATTACGCCCGGCGAGCGAACTCCGCGGTACAACGGCGTCCTGCTCGGGGCAGTAGTGCTGGTCGTCTGCGTGCTCGCTCGCCAGGTGCTGGCGCTGTGCGAGAACATTCGCCTTTACCACACCGCCCGGCGGGAGGCGGAGCGCCGCGCCGCGCTGCTGCGCGTCACGCGCCGGCTGGCGTTGGAACACGAGCCGGGCCGGCTGCTCACCGCCCTCCTTACCGAGGCGGAGGGGCTGCTCGGGGCCGAGGCCAGCGGAGTGTACCGCTGGGACGAGGCAGGTCAATGTCTCCACCTGACCACCACCACCATCCAGCCGCACCTGGTGCCAGCGACCGTGCAGCTTCCGCTGGGGAGTGGCATCGCCGGACGGGCTGCCCAGCGGCGCGCGGTGGTGATCGAAAACGACTACCAGCGGCTCGAGCGGCCGGCGGGCTGGGCGGTTCGAGCCGGTATCCGGGCTGGGGTGGCGGCCCCGTTGCTGCACGAGGGGCGGCTGCTCGGGGCGCTAAGCATCTGTACCTGTCGGCCAGGCGTCCGGTTTACCGCGGAGGATGGCGAGCTCCTCGAGCTGCTGGCCGGGACCGCCGCCTCGGCCCTGGTCGGATTGGAGCGCGCCCGACTGTATGAGCAGGCCCGCCGGGAGATCGCCGAGCGCGAGCGTGCTGAGGCAGCACTGCGAGAGAGCGAGGCGCGCTATCGCTCGGTCGTCGACAACGTCAAGGAAATCATCTTCCAGACGGACACGCAGGGCCGCTGGGTCTTCCTGAACCCCGCCTGGACCGAGGTGACGGGCTTCGAGGTATCGAGGAGCCTGGGCACCCCCTGCTGCGACTACATCCATCCGGAGGATCAGGAACACTGCCTGGCGCTCTTCCACTCGCTAGCAGAGCGCCACCGGGATGAGCGCCGACAGGAGCTGCGCCTTCTCACCCGGAGTGGCGGGGTTCGCTGGGTGGAGGTCGTCGCCCGGCAGACGCTCGATCCCAGCGGGAGGGCTCTCGGCATCTCAGGAACCCTGGCCGACATTACCGAGCGGCGCGCAGCCGAGGAGGCGCTCCGCCACCAGGCGCTGCACGATGCGCTGACAGGGTTGCCCAACCGGCTGCTCCTGCAGGATCGGCTCGAGCAGGCCATCCTGGCTGCCAGGCGAAACGGGACCCCGCTGGCGTTGCTGGTGCTCAATCTGGACCGCTTCAAGGAGGTCAACGAGGCGCTCGGCCACCAGGTGGGGGACATGCTGCTGCGCGAGGTCGCTCGGCGCCTCCAGAGCGCGCTGCGGGCGTCAGACACGGTAGCCCGGTTGAGCGGGGACGAGTTCGCGGTGCTGCTGCCTGGGGCGGACCCGGCCGGGGCGCTTGAGAGCGCGGAGCGGCTGGGAGCAGCGCTGGGCGAGCCGTTCGCCGTGTACAGCCAGGCGCTCGATGTTGGCGCCAGCCTTGGCATCACCCTCTACCCGGAGCATGGCGAAGACGCCGAGACGCTGCTGCGCCACGCGGGCGTGGCGATGTCCGTCGCCAAACGCGCCGGCAGCGGCTGCGCGCTCTACGACGCTGAGCAGGATCGCCACAGCGCCGACCGGCTGGCGCTGGCGGGCGATCTGCGCCGGGCGATTCGCCAGGGCGAGCTGCTGCTCCACTACCAGCCCAAGGTCGACCTGCGCGCTGGCCGCCTGGTTGGAGTCGAGGCGCTCGTTCGCTGGCAGCATCCCGAGCGCGGTCTCGTCCCACCCGATCAGTTCATCCCGCTGGCCGAACAGACCGGGCTCATCAAGGAGCTGACCGAACAGGTCCTGGACGACGCGCTGCACCAGTGCGCCGCCTGGCGCGCGGCGGGCCACGTGATCCCGGTGGCGGTCAACATCTCCATGCGCAGCCTGCACGACAACCTGTTCCCCGGGCGGGTGGCGCGCCTGCTCGAGGCCTCTGGCGTACCCCCTGCCTGGCTGCACCTGGAGGTCACCGAGAGCGCGATGATGGCGGACCCGGCCACAGCGCTGCGTGTCCTGGAGCGGCTGCGCGGACTTGGGGTGCGCATCGCGGTGGACGACTTCGGAACCGGCTACTCCTCGCTGTCGTATCTCAAGCAGGTAGCGGCGGACGAGCTGAAGGTGGACCGCTCCTTCGTGCGGGACATGACGAGTGACGAGGCCGACCTGGCCATCGTCCGTGCGACGATCGACCTTGGACACAGGCTCGACCTGAGCGTTGTTGCCGAGGGCGTCGAGGACGAGGCGACGCTTCGCCTGCTGGCTGACCTGGGCTGTGACGCGGCGCAGGGCTACTATTTTGGCCGGCCGATGCCGGCCGAGGCGCTGGCGGAGTGGCTCGAACGCACCGCGCCGCTCCAGCCGGTGTAGTGTGACACGGCTACACCTACACCTAGGCAGTGCATACCGTACAATGCGTCCACGGACAACGCCCAAGAGCGCCATGGGGATCGAGGGCCATGCAGGCGCGGGAGGAGGCTGAGGCGCTGTACCAAGCACTGGTTGAAGGCGCACTGGATGCGATGCTTGTTGTCGACCGCCAGACCCGCCGCTTCGTGCTCGCAAACGTCGCCGCCGAACGGCTCCTGGGCTATTCGCGCGCGGAGCTGCGGTCCCTCGGCCCTCGTGACCTCACCCCTCCAGAAGACCTCGAGGCCTTCGACCTGGCAGTTGCGCAGCTCCAGGCAGCGGGCTACTGGCGGGGCGAGTGCCGCGTTCGGCGCAAGGATGGAGAGACGCTGGCCGTCGAGGTGGCCGCCTCGGCGGTTCGGATCGGGCAGCGGCTCTCCTACCAGGGGCTGCTGCGCGACCTGAGCGAGCGGAAGCGGCTGGAGGCAGAACAGGAGGGGCTGCTCGCGCGGCGGGCGGCCCAGCTCCGCGTCGCCCGCCGGCTGGTGGCTGAGCCGGACGCCCACAGTGTCCTGTCCGCGTTGCTCGAGGAGGCGCTGGTGCTGGCTGGCGCCGACTCGGGCGCCGTCTACCGCTTCGCGGAGGCGGAACGCCGGCTGGTGCTGGTGCAGCGTACCCTGGTGCCCGCGGGGCTGGCCGAGGCGATGGCGGCGTTCGACCTGGACCACTCGCTGAGTGGCCAGGCGCTGCGGGCCGGCCGCCCCGTGATCCTCGGCGACTACAGAACCCACAGCCACGCGGTGCCGGCGATGGTGCAGTTCGGCGTCCGAGCCGTCCTCGTAGTGCCGCTGCGCGCCGAGCGCCGGCCTCTGGGCGTATTGGCCGTCGTCTCCCGCCAGCCCGAGAAGCGCTTCACCGCCCAGGATGCCGAAGCGCTGGAGACGCTGGCCGGGATCGCCGCGGCGGCGCTGGTCGGGCTGGAGCGAGCCCGGCTGGAGGGGGCCCTGCTCGCGATTCGGACGGCCGCCCATCACATGAACAACCAGCTCGCGCTCACCATCGGCTACGCCGAGCTGCTGGCCACCGACCCGCGGCTTCCAGCCGAGCTGCGGGAGATGGCCCAGGAGGCCCAGCGCGGGGCCGAGCAGGCAGCGGAGACGCTGGCCAGGCTCCAGCGTATGGTCCGCCTGGAGGAGGCAGCCGCCCCGCTCGGGCTCGGGGGCCAGTCGGTGCTCGACCTGGAGCGCAGCAGCGCCCCGCCCGAGGGATAGTCCGCGGCTGTCTGCCCCGTCGCCATATGCGCCAGCCTGACATTCGCCAGGAGGTCTCGGCGCCTGGCTCGCGGCAGGGTCGGTTGTGTACCCTACCCCGGCCTCGCCCGCCGTGCTCGGCGTGGCGCGGGCACAGTCCAGCTTCACGGCAGGTTCCTGGTGCGACGTGCCATCGTTTCTCTGCTTGCGCTTGCTCTACTGCTCCCCAGCCCGCTCGCCCCGGCTCTCGCCGAAACACCGCGTCTCTCTGTCCAGGGCGAGTCGCTCGTCGACGAGGCGGGGCAGCCGCGCTTCCTGCTGGGCGCCAACTACGAGGGGCCAGCGGATCGTGCCTGGCGGATGTGGGATGACGACGCCTTCGATCCGGCCGCGATCGACCAGGACTTTGCCCGGGCGCGAGCCGCTAATGTGTCGGTCCTGCGCCTGTTCGTCCAGCGGGCACTGGCCGAGGATGTCCAGGCGCGTCGCTGGAAGAAGCTGGACCGGGTGCTCAAGCTGGCCGACCAGCACGGGCTGCGGCTCATCCTGACCTTTGCTGACTACGCCGAGCTCGACCTGGCCCGGGTGGCCGCGGTGGACGCCGCCATCGCCCGGCGCTATCGCGACCGGGCGACGATTCTGGCCTATGACCTGAAGAACGAGCCGCGCTTTGGCGACCTGGCCCTCGCCAGCTACCCGCCCGGGCTGAATGCCCCGTTGCAACGCCCAGAGCTCGTCGCCGCGGTGGGGGAGACCGTCGCCCGCCAGGACGTGCCCGCCTACCGCGCCAGCGATCCGGGCCAGAGGGAGGTCCCGGCGCGGCTGAGCGACGACCAGGCCTACGTGTACGTCAACACGCTAGCTGCCTACCGGCGCTTCCTGCACGATGCTCTGGACTGGGCCAGAGCGCACAACAGCACCATCGTGCAGTATCTGGGCGCGCCGGACTCCGCCGGCTGGGAGCCGCTGAAGCAGGCGCTCAACGATACGCTGGCCGCCTGGCTGACGCCGCAGCTCGACGCGGTTCGCGCCGCCGATCCGGGCCGCCCGATCACCGTCGGTCACGTCGACGTGGTGCTGGGCAGCCTGCCGGTGAATGCCTGGCTCGACCTCCGCAGCCTGCACCAGTATCCGGGACCGTCTAATGCTGGGATCGCGGCGAGCCTGCGGGTGCTGGACGACGTGAAGGCGGCAGTGCCCGGGAAGCCGCTGCTGCTCAGCGAGTTTGGCCTGTCGACCGTGAACCTGGACGAGCAGCAGGCCGCCGCGCTGGAAGCGCAACTGGTGCTCGGGGCGCGCGACCACGGCGCGGTGGGGGCGCTGAAGTGGATGCTGAACGACGTTCCGAACGGATTCAACCCGCGGGAGAACGCCTTCGGGATGTACCACGCCGATGGCTCGCCCAAGCCGGTCGTCGCCGCGTTCCAGGCGCTGGGCGACCTGGCGCCGGCCGGCGCCAGGGGCACCCCACGCGACGGGTCGCGTGGGGACCCCGCCAGGTAGTGCGAAGCTAGGGGGCGGACTGCGCCTGGCCGCGCTGGAGCGTCTCCACCGCCCGGCGCGCCTGCTCGATGCTGGCGCCGGTGGCCGCGCGGTAGGCCCGGATCGCCTGGTAGGTCTGCCCCGCGCGCGCCAGCTCACCCACCAGGTCCAGCGGGTCGTACTCGAGCCCCAGGTGGCGCAGCAGCAGGTCGACCTTGCGCTCGAGTTGGAGCAGGCGCCACTCGTCGCCCGCCTGCTCCACGGCGTAGGCGAAGCCGCGCGGGCCGCGGCTGGCGCCGCGGCGGGTCAAATAGAACAGCACCACCAGCGCCATCGGGATGATCTGCAGCGCCAGGGCGACCAGGATCAGCGTCAGCGGGGTCATGCCAGCTCCTCCTCGCGCCGAGACCGCGAGCGGTAACGTTGGGCCTGTCGCGCGTGCAGCGGCCTGCTCCGCGCAGCCGCTGGCCCCACGATAGCCGACAGGAAGCGCGCCCGCAGCAGGAGGGAGCGAATCGAAGGCTCAGCCCTCGTTCGGCGTCGCTGCGGGCTCGTGGCTGGGGAGCACGGCGCCGAATTCGAGCTGCTGGAGCCGCCCGTTGCGCGTGTCTGCCACCCAGACGAAGCCCCGAGCATCTACCGCCAGCCCGGACGGCTCGTTCAGGTCTTCCACCGGGGCCTCGCCGTGTCCCCACTGGGCCAGCAGCCGGCCATCAAGCGAGAACTGCTGGACGAGGTCGTTTTCGCGATCGACCACGTAGAGATGCTGCTGACCGAGCGCCACCGCGACCGGCCGGCTGAACTGGCGAGGCTTCGCCGGCTGCGTGTCCAGCAGCAGCACCGGCTGGCCGAACACCGAGAGCACCTGGATGCGGTGGTTGCCCGTATCGGCGACGTAGATGTTGCCATCGCGATCAACCGCGAGGCCGCTGGGGGTGTTGAACTGCCCGGGCGCCGTGCCGGCCCGGCCCCACTGGGCCAGCGGCTCTCCGTCGGGCGACAGCTTCTGCACCCGGTTGTTGCCGGTGTCGGCAACGTACACGTTACCGCTGGCGTCCAGCGCCACGCCCTGCGGACTGTTGAACTGGCCCGGCGCGCTCCCCAGCGTCCCCCAGCGCGCCAGCGGCTGGCCGTCGGGTGACAGCTTCTGGATGCAGTGATTGCCGGTGTCAGCGACGTACACGTTGCCGGCCTGGTCGAGCGCGATCCCCATCGGTCCGTCGAACCGCCCGGGCTCGCTCCCGGCGCCGCCCCAGCGCGCCAGCGGCTCGCCCTCCGGGTTGAGCTTGCGGATCCGGCCGCTGAGCTCGACCACGTACACGTTGCCAGCGCTGTCCAGCGCCACCCCGGTGGGACCGCCAAAGCGGTCGCGGCCGCTCGGCCGGCTGGGGCGGAGCGAGATCGTGTTCACCAGCACGATGTCGGCCCGGGGCGCCAGGGGCACCCCACGCGACGGGTCGCGTGGGGACCCCGCCAGCCGGGGGCGAGGTGTGGGCGTTGCCGGGGCGGAGAGAGCCTCGTCCTCCGCGAGCGCCGCCTGCTCCAGGCTCTCTCCGCCGGCGCCAGCGCTGGAGACCGCTGGCGCCGGCTTCGCCACGATCCCGGCGAGGAGGCCCAGCAGCAGGCTCCCTACCGTGGCCGCGGCCACCAGGTGCGGCAGGCCCAGCCGCGACGTTCCGGGCCAGCCGCGGACACGCTGGAGCGCCCGGGGAAGACGGCCCGCGGGCAGCCCGGCACTGGCCTCGGCCGGGAGCGGTCCCGGCGCGGCGTCCCCCGCGCCGCGCTCCGGCCCCGGCTCCGTCCCGGGAGCGCCCGGGACGACAGGCGCCGGGTGCTCCGCCGCCTCGTCACCAGGCAGCGCCGCGGTGGCGCTCACGTAGACTTCGCTCACCTGGCCGCTATTCGCCTCGAACCGCAGCCGGGCAAACAGGTCGCCGGGCGCGCTTGGCCGAACCCGGACCAGGATCTCGGCTTCGTCGCTCTCCAGGACAGCCGGGAGCACTTCGACGCCGGGGTTATCGACGGTGATCCGCCCCGGCCCGCCCCGCACCACGAGCCGTCGCTCGGCAGTCTCGCCCACTACCAGCGTCCCGAAGGGAAGCCCGGCGAGCTGCTCGTCGCTCGCGGCCACAACCGGGGCCTCGGCTCCCAGCGGAGAGACTGTGCTCGGCCTCGCCGCTGGGACGGCCTCGGCCGCGGCAGCGGGGGAAGCGGCAGCGGCGGGCTCGGTGCCCCCACCCGCTGGCGGGGCGAGGCTCTCGACCGCCGCCCGGGCGGCCGGCTCGGAGACACCACGCGCAGTCAAGCCACGCAGCGCCTCCTCGACGCTGCTCTCCGACCTCCTGAGCCGCTGGAGCAGGCTTGTCCAGGCGCGCAGCTCGTCGAGCGCCCAGCTTTCTTCTGCGCTGAGGTCGCGCCAGAGCAGGAGCATCTCCAGCTCGGGGTCTGTGGGCTCCACGCCCTCGGCGAGCATGCTCGCCAGCTCGCTCAGCGCGGGCTCGAGCTGCTCAGCCTGGCTAGGGGTCAGCGACTGATCGAGCACGAGGTCTGTCTCCGAGTGGGCATCGTTCCTGGCTACGCTCCGCCCGCGGGAGCGGCCAGCCAACGGCAGGCGCGAGCACCACCACTGCGACGGCTGAGAGTCCTGAAGGGAACAAGGTTGCCCGGCAGGCAGGGCCGGCGCGAACGCGTCACCCCGGCAGGTCTACACGCGGGAGGGTCAGCAGCGGTGTCGGCCAGTGCCCGGCGAGAGGTCAATGCGCCGGGCACTGGCCGACACCGGTCGGCAAGGCCCCTGCCCCAACCGGTTAGCTGGCGTGCTCGCAGTGATGATGCGGCAGGCAGACGGGGCAGACCCACCCGCCGCACGCGCCGCAGGACCAGAAGTCCTGACAGATGTGGCGCTTCATCATCGTCCTCCGCCGAGGGCGGCCTTCCGGAGCCGGCCACTCGTTGTCAGTACACGTATTCGCCTGTATCCCTTAACGCATAAGGGGTGCCACGCGTTCGCATTTCCCGCCCTCTGTCTGCCCCAGGTGCTGGCCCGACGCGGGGTTTGACGCCGCCCGGATGCGCTTGCTACCCTGCCCGGGCTGACTCTCGCTACTGCGCGGCCTGGAGCATCCATGCCACTGCCCGCCCCTGATGTCGTGCGGCTGACCCAGTCATTGGTGCATATCCCGAGTACGAACCCCACGGTACCGGAGGCGGCCTGCGCCGAATTCGTCGAAGCGCTGCTTTCGGAGCAGGGCATGCCGTACCAGCGGGTGCCGGTGTCTGACGAGCGCTGGAACGTGGTGGCCCGCCTGCACGGGGGCGGTGGACCGCCGCTGGTGCTGCTCGCCCACCTGGACACCGTCCCGGTGGGCGAGGGCTGGTCGCGCGACCCATTCGGAGCGCAGATCGAGGACGGGCGCTTGTGGGGGCGGGGCGCCTGTGACATGAAGGGCGGGCTGGCGGCGGCGCTGCTCGCCCTGCTGCGACTCCGCGACAGCGGCGCCCGGCTCTCGGGCGACCTGGTCCTGGCGGCCACGGTGGACGAGGAGTCCAGCATGACCGGCGCGCTGGCGCTCAGCGCGGCGGGGCTGGTCCCACCAAGCAGCTACATCCTGGCCGCCGAGCCGTCCGATGGCAAGCTGCTCGTCGCCCAGAAGGGTGTCGCCTGGTACGAGCTGCGCTTTCGGGGCGCCTCGGCACACGGATCGATGCCGCACCTCGGGGCAGACGCCAACCGGGCGCTGGCGCTGGCGGTCGAAGCCGCCTACCAGGGGATCGCCCAGGTGGGTGATGATGATCCGCTGCTCGGCCATGCCACGCTGGTGGTCGGGGTGATGCAGGGCGGGTTCAAGACGAACGTCGTTGCAGACGCGGCGCGGGCCGAGATCGACATTCGCTATCCCCCCTCGGCCAGCGTCGAGCAGATCCGCCAGATGCTCCAGGCGGCCGCCGAGCGGGCGGCCCAGGCCGTCCCGGGCATCCGGTTCGAGCTGGATGAGAAGACGACGGACCGGGCACCCGTCGTCTGCACGCCCACCTCCCCGCTCATCGCCGCGGTGCGCCAGGCCCACCGCGCGGTGACCGGCGCCGAGCCGGAGCTGGCCGGCTTCCGCGCCTACACCGATGCCGCGGTCTGCGCGCTGCGCTCCGGCAGCCCGCACTGCGTCGTCTACGGCCCCGGGCGACTGGCCCAGGCGCACACCGTGGACGAGTACGTCGCGTTGGACGAGCTCCGGATGTTCGAGCAGACGCTGTACGAAACGGCCCGGGTGCTCCTGACCTAGCGCTGTCCTCACCCGCGGCTGCTGTGCCCGTCTCCCCTCTCCCATACTTGGGAGAGGGGGCGGGGGTGAGGGTCCCGAAAGACACTCCTAGCCAGGTGAGAGCAGGCGCCACACCAGGTAGGCCGAGAAGCAGGCCGCGGCGAGCGCGTTCAGTCGCATCGCCGCCAGGAAGTTCTGGCGCACCGCCGTGGCAACAAAGCGGCGCCGCCAGCGCAGCGTGCCCAGGATCACCACGGCCATCCCGAGCGCGAGCGCCAGCGCGTCGAGCGGGCCGAACCGGCTCCAGGCGAGCCCGACCAGCAACGGCAGGGCCAGCAGGAAGCAGCCGAGGGCAACGGCAAATGCCGCTGGCGCGCCCCAGGCGACCCCGATAGTCCGGTCGCCCCGCTGCCGGTCCTCCTCCAACTGGAAGAGCGAGCTGAGCGGGTAGAAGCCGCTGACCACCAGCGCCGCCGAGACGGCTCCCACCACGACGACCAGCGCCGGCGTGTTCGGGGCCGGGGAGGCGGTGGCGAACCCGGCGAGAAAGCCGAGCACTCCCTGGCCGAACGCGATGGTGGGCAGGGCGGTGGCAGGCGAAGCCTTCCAGCGCGTTGCCGGGTGGGAGTACGCCGCTCCCAGCAGTGCCATCGCCAGGTAGACCGCCAGCGCTGCCGGCGACACCAGGGCTGCGAGCAGCGCTCCGATGGCCTGGACCACGAGCGAGAACGGCAGAAGCGCCAGCGGCGCCGGCGGCGGCTGGTACAGCCCTCCCACCGGGCCCTCGTCCCGATCATAGGCGGAGTTGAAGGCAGTGGTGCCGCCGTACAGGAAAACGTGAAAGGCGAGGAAGCCGAGCAGCAGCCGGGGGGTGAGGCGCCCGCCGGCCAGCGCTGCGCCCCAGAGGAACAGCGGCGCCAGTAGAAGCTGGAAGTGCAGCCGCAGGTGGGTCAGCAGCAGCCGGGCGGTGCTCACCGCCGCTCCCCTCCGCCTTCCGGCCCGGGTTTACGGCCGCGGCCGATGATCCCCAGTCCGCCCAGCACCGGCTCAGTGCTGACGTCCTCGAACCCTGCCGCGCGCAACAGCCGCGTCAATGCCCCCGGGGTGAAGCGTCCGTGCAGCGCCGAGAACGGCCGCCAGAGCGAGACCGATACCAGGAAGCGCGGATCGTGGCTCTGCGCCAGGATCGCCGCGGGGCGAGCCGGCGCAGCGCTCGGCTCCATGAAGGCGACTCGCCCACCCGGGCGGAGCACGCGCCAGCACTCCGCCAGCACCTGCTGGCGTTCGGGTACCAGGTAGAGAAAGCTGTGGCCGACGACAGCATCCACACTTGCGTCGCGGCAGGGCAGGCATGCTGCGCTGGCGCGCACCACGGTGACCCGGCCATCTAGCCCGGCGCGGAGCACGTGCTGCCGGGCGCGCCGGGCCATCCGCCAGGCAAGGTCTACGCCAATGATGCGCGCCTCGGGCTGCTGGCGGGCGAGCACGAGGGACGAGACCCCGGGGCCACAGCCGAGGTCGAGCACCCGCGCCTGCCGTGGAAGATCGGTGGCCAGCCGAGCGCAGCTCCCCCACCAGAGCGGCTGGCTGGTAAACCAATCGTACAGCTCGGCGCCGAGATCGAAGATCGCCACGGTTGGCAGACGCATACTGGTCCCGCCGCTCCCTGCTCATTGTGCACTGCCAACGTGCTGAGATGTACCTCGAACACCAAGCGGAGCGTGGTGGAGATGGTGGCCACCCAGGTTCACACTGGTGTCGCTCCGGGCTGCTAGTATCGGACGGCACAAGCGCACATGCCGGAACCGGTGGACAGACCTATCAGCGGTATACATATCGGCCTCGTGCCGCCTGGATACTCCGGGTGGAAGAGGCGCGCGGCTCAGGCCGCGCTTCAGCCGCCAGAGTCCCGGCGCAAGGTCCCGCCGCGAGGCCGCGCTCGGCGCTTGGTGAGCAGGGACACGGCAGGCTCGGTGTGGACCGCGTGGCCAGTGCGCACCCTCCTGGCATGCAGGTGAACCAGTCCGGGCATCAGCGGCCAGGCACCTCAAGCACTCCGCCTGCCCCAGGTGGGCGGGCTCGGCCTGCTCCCCGCCGCCTTAGTCCGGCGGCCCGTGTTGCGCTGTGGGGGCTGGGGCCGATGAGTCTGGCGGAGATCGGGGTGCTGTGGGACTGGGCCTGGCACCGCAGTCCCGAGCAGCAAGTGCCGTTGCTGGGCTTGCCCCATCCCTGGATCCTGCCCCACTTCCTGTTCGCCTTCGGCCCCGTGCTGCTGCTGCCGCTGTTGGCCCAGGGG
>JAJPGT010000061.1 GCA_021325655.1 Pseudomonadota bacterium | reverse complement strand
GCCCCGCGCGCGACCGCCTCGCGGAAGCAGTCCGCCAGGCGGATCGCGGTGGCGTTGATCCCGCCCTGGTAGACGAGCTGGGTGCCGAGGATGTGATTCTTGGTGTCCAGCAGGACGACCCGCAGCTGCTCCTGGGCCAGGTCGGCGAGCTCGGGGGCGAGGTAGCTCGCCAGATCCGCCGGGCTCCGCACCTGCTGTCCCTCGGGGCGCGCGTCCAGGCGTGGCACCTCGTACCGGGTGGCGAGCTCCTCGAGGAGGCGCAGATTCTCGCGGACGAGATGGAGGAGTGCGGCGGCGTCGGGCGGCAGCAGGCTGATCTGGCGCGTGTCCGGCGAGCGCTTCATGCCGCCTGGTCCCGGCTGGCTGGCGCGACCTCCCAGGCGACCGGGGTGTGGTAGCGGTCGCAGAGCCGTCGATCGAGATGCGCCCGAAAGGCGGACGCGCGGTCGGGACTTTCCATCTCATAGAGGGCGCTCGCCTGCCGGGCGAGCGCGTCGAACGCGGCCCGGTCGTAGAACTGGCCGACGAAGGCCGCGAACGTCTGCGCGAGCCTGGCGGGACTGCGGGACTGCACGGCCAGCTCCATCTGCCGGGCCGGCGATACTACCTCGTAGAGCTTTGGCATGGAATACCTCCGGAAATTCGAGAGCGGAGCCCGTCGGGGCTCCGCTCTTGGTGGTCGATGCGAGTCACACCGCCCTCGATGGATCCTCGGGATCGCAGCGAAGGCAGCGGGACGCCGGGAAGCGGTCAGGAACCGCAGGTGGAGTGCGGCGGGCTTTCTGGTGGCAAAGCCGAACGAGAATCTCTTTTTCTCCTATCCTGGTCGCCCGATTTGCTATTCTTGCCGCGTGGTACTGGACTTTCGTCAGTTCAGTGCGTGGCAGTGAGCCCGCGAAATAGCTGCAGGACCGAACTCGCACACGCTTACGTAACCACGCTCTACATCTTGTTGCACCAGGACAGAGATTCTCTTTTCGGGAAGTCCGTGCTATAATGGCCGCACATGATTGCATCAGTTGTTGGAGGTGAGCCCGCTATGAACGGTCGGAAGCTGGATGGGCCCCAAGCGAAGGAATCTATGAAGCGTCGACGCAAGGCTCAGTCGAACAACGGACGTGATGTCCCGCCGCCGACCGGCACAGCGGACCTACTCCAGCCCCAATCCGAGACGGCCGGCGGAGACGGTGCCAGCGCCGAGATCGGTGAGGGCGAAGCCAGGCGATACACGCGGACTGGGAAGCTTCTCAGACCTGGCTATATCGAGGACTACGTCTCGGGCGAACCGGTAAAGGCCGGCCCCGAGGAAGTTGAAGCGACCCAGGTCATCACGCGGCGCCTAGTCGAGGAATACGGGTGGCCTCGGGAACATATTCGGACTCGGCCGCAGTTCAAAGTGAAGGAATACCCGTCGGACGAGGAGAAGTGGCCAGTTGATGCCGCAATCTTCACTGTCCCCTGGCGGACAGCCGGCTATTCTGATCTGTACGCCGTCGTCGAGTGCAAGCGTAAGGAACGCAAGGATGGAGTGCACCAACTGCAGATTTATCTCCAGAACGCTCCCTCCGCCAAGCTCGGCATCTGGTACAACGGCCAAGAACAGCCTGTTGTCCTTTGGAAGCGCATCAAGCCTGACGGCTCTCTCGAGTTCATCCCGCTGGTCACAATTCCCCGGTGGGGCCAGGACCCAGGGGCACTGACTCGCCCTAAACGCGACGATCTCAGCCCACCGGTAGATCTCGTCAAGACGTTCAAGGAGATCCGTAACTACCTGGCCGGCATGGCCACTGGTATCTCCCGCGACGAGCCTCTGGCCAGGCAGATGAAGATCATCGGCCTGCTCAAGGTCTACGACGAACTGCACACCCAGAGAGAGGCCACGGTCACGGTTGGCGTCGGCACAGACGAAACCAATGTCCAACTGAAGGAACGTCTCACCCGCTTCTTCGAGCAGGTGAAGCACGAGTACGAGACTCTGTTCGATGAAGGGGATGCGATTCTCCTCGACCCGGACTCCCTAGCCTACGTCGTAGGCCAGCTCAACCAGCTTGCGATCACCGAAGCGCCCCGCCATGCCTTGATATCGGCCTTCGAAGTCTTCATCGGGCCGGCTACCCGCGGCACTGAGGGGCAGTTTCATACCCCGACCAATGCCGTAGAGGCGATCATAACCATTCTCGACCCCCGCCCGGACGAATACTTCCTCGATGACGCCTGTGGGGGAGGTACATTCCTCGTGGAGGCGCTGAAGCACGTCTGGCGCAAGCTAGAGGAGCAGGCGGAGCGGGAGGGGTGGCCGCACGAACGACTTGGCGCTGAGAAGGCCAAGTACATCAAGCGCTACCTCCGGGGCATCGACAAGGATGGCTTCCTCGCTCGGATGGCCGCTGCATGGATTACCTTCTACGCTGCCACAACGGGTGACGACACTGGTGGCACGGTGTACGTCGCGAACAGCTTGCTCTCTCCCAGCGACTGGCCGCCCGAGATGCAGAAAGATATCAAGCTCGGGAAATGGCATGTGATGGGTGTCAATCCACCCTATGGCTCCAAGATCAAGGTGAGGGGCGAGAACATCCTTAAGCAGTTCGACCTCGCACACCGATGGGGCAAGGATGAGGACGAGGAAGGCCAACTCGTCTTCGAAAAAGGCAAGTTGCTCGAAGAACAGGCTCCTCAACTCCTGTTCTTGGAGCGCAACCTTCAGTTCCTCGCTGAAGGTGGCCGGATGGGTATCGTGCTCCTGGAGTCGATCTTCGGCATGCCGAAGTACCGCTATGTGATCGACTGGCTGCTCAAGCACGCAGAGGTCTACGCCATCATCAGCATGCCCGAGGACCTGTTCCAGCCGCACACCCATGCGAAGACTTGCCTGGTGTTCCTTCGCAAGACGAGCAACCCGAGGGCCGAATACCCCATCTTCATGGCGGTGGCCAAGCGATGCGGGCACGATTCCATGGCTCGCCCGATCCCGTTCGATGACCTACCTACCATCGCAGAACGATACAACCAGTTCCGCCCGTTCATCGAAGCGCACCAGCCCGACCCCTCGACGCTGGACGGCATCAAGCAAGATCATCTGGGCTTCATCCTGATGCGGTCGCAACTGCGAGATCTCATTCTTATCCCGAAGTACTACGATCCGGAGATCCGTCAGCGGTTGGAGGCGCTACGGGCGACCCACGAGCTGGTCACGTTTGACGAGCTGAACAAACGGCCAGCCCTGGACGAGCACGGGCAAGTCCGGTTTAGGACCAGCCGAGATGGTACGCCCGTGGCAGACGCCGATGGGAATCCTGTCCCTTTGCCAGTGGTCGAGTGGGCCACTGGCCATGAGCCTGGAAAGCTCGAATACGGCCTCGGACCTGTGCCATTCATTCGCACCAGCGATATTGCGAACTGGGAGCTCAAGTACGATCCGAAGCAGAGTCTCAGCGAGGAGTTGTACCAGCAGTACAAGGATGTCCAGGACGTGCGTGCCGAGGACATCCTTATGGTGCGGGACGGCACTTACCTAGTCGGCACAACATGTATGCTCACCGAGTTCGACACACGGATCGTCTTCTGTGGCGGGATGTACAAGATTCGGGTGAACGACAAGCGGGCGCTTGACCCGTACTTGCTGCTCGGCGTGCTGAACTCACCGCTTGTGAAGAAGCAGATCAGGGCCAAGCAATTCACCCGTGACGTGATCGACACGCTGGGTCATCGCATTAGGGAACTGGTGCTGCCGATCCCGAAAGACCCGGCCGAACGGGCGCGCATCGCGGCCGAAGCACGGGAGATCGTTCTAGAGCGAGCGCGTCTGCGGGAACGGGCGCGGCAGCTCGCCCTAAGCGTGACACCCAGCGTACCGATCATGGAGGAGGATCGAGAGGAGGTCGAGATCCTCTAGATGCTAATGCTGGTCGCTAGCACTCTACGTTCATGAGCCGTCAGCTCATGCGGGAGTTTGACTAGCAGGGTGCAGGCCATCAGGTGGTGCAGACGCAGGTTGAGGCGGGTCATCTTCACGCAGAGTGGGTCAATATCGACTCCGGCGAAGATGACCCGCCTCCGCCTGAGCAGCGATTGGGGGAGAGCGTCGGCGATAGCTAAGAGCATCACCCCCGAACCACACGCGGGGTCAAAGATGCGGATCTGCTGCTTGCGCGCGAGGCGTACGCAGTCGCCGATCACCACCTGCGCCAGCAGCCGTGCAGCGGACCACGGCGTGAAGAACTGGCCGAAGCGAGAGTCGCACCGACCAAGCGCTGAATAGCAAGGTCCCAAGACATCGTGGTAGCCGCCCATTGCCTCGTACAGCAGGGTGCCGAGTGCCCGTTGCAACTCGGGCAGCGCCTTCTCGAGACCTGCCGATAGTTGCCGCCATTCTGGTCCGCGCACGCCGGTTAGGGCGGCCTCGCTGACAGTGAGGAACCGATCGAAGATATCGTACGTTGATAACCCCGTTCGCTCCCTGGCTGTAATGAGGGACGCCACCATAGTCTCCACCGCACCGCTTTCCTGGTGCCGCTCCGGGCCACGTCCCATGCTTGCTGCGCTTTATCCGTAGGACAGGTCACTGCCCGGTAGCCCTGACCACTTCCGAATCGGTGGGCTCGCGTTCGCTGTCTGGAGTACGACCTCAGGGGATCGCCCGCGCCACAGTGTTCCGCTGAGCGTTGTCATCAGAGCACCTCCATAAAAAGACGAGAGCGGAGCCCTTCGCAGAGTTCCGCTCCCGGTACCCTGTATTGAGCGCGCCTCAGGCCGCGCGGGGCCGACCGTCGGGTTCAGCCAGGCGCCGGTAGACCATCAGGCGCCGGAGGTGCGGCACGGTCGGGCTGGCGACGAGCACCAGCTCCCGGCGGATGTGCTCCGCCATGCCCGCCGCCGGCGGCACGGCGAGCTGGCAGAGCAGGCGCCCGCCCGCCGTCCGGATGCGGAACGAAAACGAGCGGCTAAAACGGAAGCTCATCGTCCGCGGCCTCGGCAGGCTGTTCGCCGGCTGCGGCCTCCGGGCGCCGGTCCAGCGGGATCAGTTCGGTGGCGATGATCTCGGTCGCCCGCCGCCTCTGGCCCTCGCGGTCCTCCCACGAGCGGTAGGTGAGCCGGCCGGCGACGAAGACCAGCCGCCCCTTCCCGAGGTACTGGCCGGCGAGCTCGGCGAGCTTCCGCCAGCAGACGATCTGATGCCAATCGGTCACCGGCTCTTCGTCGGACCGGGCCGGCCGGTCGGTAGCCAGACTGAATCTGGTGATTGCCTGGCCGTCCGAGGTAAACCGCGTGTCGGGGTCGTGGCCGAGTCGGCCGATCAACTCGACCCGGTTCAGGTTGAAGGGCATGGCAGCACCTCCTGTGGAATGTAGGCACAGCTGGTGCTGGCGGGTGGACCGCCAGCCGGAGCGATGCCGTCACTCGCCCGTCGCCGTGCGGCAGCCGGCCAGGAACACGCGATCGGTCAGGTCGTCAAGCAGGTCGGGGCGGACGGCGTCCTCGGCGGCGAGGATCGCGAGGTTCGGATCGCCGAGCAGCAGGGCCCGGCCGGCTTCGAGCGCCCAGACGAGCGCCGAGCGCTCGTCGCTGGTCAGCTCGACCACATAGCCATGTGTGTTCAGGTGAACCTCCATGCTTGCCTCCAGGGGAGCGTCGCGGTCAGGCCGCGCGTGCGTGCTCGGACTGCTGGACCGCTCGGTGGAAGATGCTCCGCCCATCGGGGCAGGTCGCCAGCTCGGCGACGTCCTTGACGCCCGGCAGCAGCACCGGCACCGCGCGGCTGCCCAGCGTCCGCATCAGCTTCGCCGCGGCCGCCCGGCCGGGCTCGTCGGTATCGAGCACCAGGTAGATGCGCTCGAAGCGGGCAAGCCCGCGTTGCGCTTCGGGGCGCAGGTGCGTTCCGACCAGCGCCAGGGCCGGGAGGCCCCAGCCACGCAGGGTCAGCCAGTCGAAGACGCCCTCGACGACGATGGCGGTCGGGCTGCCCACGGCCGTCTCCCAGCCGAGGAGCGGCTTGCCACCCGGCAGACCCAGGTACTTCGGGTCGCCGCCGTCGGGGCCGACGGTGCGGCCGACCAGCCAGAGCGGCTGGCCACCGCGGATCTCGGGGACGACGACGCGTCCGGCCAGGAACTCGCGCCCGTCGTGCCTGAGCAGCCCGACCCGGACGGCGGCCTGGGCCGGCAGCCGCCGCCAGCGCAGGTACGCAGCCAGCTCCTCGCCGCTCGCGTACCCAACGCGGCAGCGCTCGAGCGTGGCTCGCTCCAGCCCCCGCCCCTCGACGTAGGCGAGCGCCGCCGGATCGGTGAGCAGGCGGTTGTGGTACAGCTCGACCGCGACCGCGAGGCAGGCGCGCTCGGCGGCGCCCCAGGCGAAGGAGCGCCGTGGGCGCGCGCTCGGACGACGAGCCGGGCGGGGCGGCGTCGGGCAGGCGACGAGGGAGTCACCCTCGAGGCGCGCGACCGCGTCCCGGAAGCCGAGCCGCTCCAGGCGCATGACGAAGCTGATGACGTCGCCGCCGACGGCGCAGCGATAGCAATACCAGCTCCGGTTGCCGGGGTAGACATACAGATTGGGGCGGCCCCCGTCGGGGTGGAACGGGCAGCGGCCAACCAGGGCACGGCCGACGGGCCGCAGTTCGATCCCATAGCGGGAGACGACCTCCTCGACGGGATGCACGTGCTTGACCTGATCGGTGTCGATGCGTGCGGGCAGGGTGGTCACGGTGTTCCTCCTCGATTGCGGATCAGGCCGCCTGGTCGACGCGTTCGATGGTGTCCAAGAGGTCGAGTGGCAGCCCGCGGAGGAAGCGCGACGGGCGACGCGGCTCCGTCCGCTCGCCCCGCCGCCGGCTCCGACAGCACAGCAGGTAGAGGCCCTCGCGCGGTCGCGTGACTGCAACGTAGGCGACGCGGCGTTCGGCCTCGACGCCGTCCCCCTCGGTGGGGTCGCCGAGCAGCGCGCGGGCGTGGGGCAGGAGGCCCTCTTCGAGCCCGACGACGAACACCACCCGCCACTCGCCGCCCTTGGCGCCGTGGATCGTCGTCAGGACGACCCGTTC
>JAJPGT010000067.1 GCA_021325655.1 Pseudomonadota bacterium | reverse complement strand
TTCGTCTTCCAGATGGTCTTCAGCGCGAGGACGAGCTCCTTCCAGGTCACGCTCTGGAGGGTGACGATGCTGGGGAACAGCGTCGCTGGTCGAACGGAGTGGCGCACGTTCAGCGTCTGCCCGGTCAGGGTCGTGGCCTCGCTCACGCCGTTGAAGGTCGTCGTATCGGCGATGTCTTCGAACAGATCCAGCGAGAAGGCTGTCGAATAGGCGATGCGGTGCCGGATGTTCGGCTGGCGCTCCTGCCGCCCGCGCTCGGTGCTGGTAGCGCCGAACAGGACGCACCGCGGGCACTTCACGCAGAGCCGGTCTTTCAGGTAGCACAGATCGTCAGCACGGTCGTCGCGCTGGTTGAGCGTTCGCAGCAACGCGCCAAGCTCGCGCGACTCGGCGCCTTTCTGCTTGGTGGCCAGAAAGGCGACCCGCTCGACGATCGTGTCGTCGTTTTCCGCGCGTGGAGTGAAGACCGTGTTCAGCTCGCGGGTCTCCTCGGTGCGCAGGATCAGGTAGTCCAGCACCTCGCGGATCAGCACGAGCTGAATCGTCTTGTTGGTGAGCAAGGGCTCTGGGTGCTCGACAAAGTACTCCTTCAGCAGCTCGAGTGACTTTGGCATCGCGACGGTGTCTGTCATGTCACTCCCTCTCCGTGGTGCCTTCGCCGCCAGCCCCTTCGGCGTCGGTCGGGGCGAGTCCCCCTTCCTCAGCCTCCTCGAGCTCCTCGGCGGCCTCTCTGTGCTTCTCCAGGAACTCCTTGACGTCCCGTCCGAGCGGCGAATTCTCCTCCGCACGGCGGCGCGACGGGAAGGGGAGCTTTGCGAAGTCCTGGTACTTGCTGTCGCCCCAAGCGCGCTGGACAGCGGCGATGTCGCGGCCGTACTGCTGCTGTACAAAGTCGCGCCAGGCATCGTAGACCTTCTCGAGCCGGCGCAGGAGCTCCAGCCGGCGCAGGTAGTAGACGTGGTACTCCACCTGCTCGAGCACGCGCCGGCGTGCCGCCAGCGGGCAACTCGCGATGACATCGAGCAGGTCTCGGACGGCTTTCTCCAGGCTCTGGCGGCCGCCCGGGCTGAGGTACGGGGCGGCCATCTCGTGCATGCGCAAGGCCCGGCCCATGATCTCTCCGAAGTCGGCGTCGCCGCGGCGGACGAGGTCGAGCACGCGGGCCGCGGGCCCCATCAGCGCGTGGCGGCTGCTGCCGGTGCCGCGCCACTCAGCAAGGTAAGCCGCAAAGCTGCTGGCAATGGCCTCGATCTTCGGCTTCAGCTCGTTGACATTGAACCGCTCCGGCCGCACCACGTAGAGCGGCCGCGGGATCGTCTGCGTGCCACTTTCTGCAAGTTCGACTGCAGGCTTGTGCTGTTCTTCCGATGTCACCCAAGCACCTCCTTCAGTACCTCAAGCTGTGGAATCATCGCCGGGCCAAGCATGTTCCCGTTTCCCACCTCCTCGATCCGCCGGATGATGCGCCCGACCGACGGCTCCGAGAGCGCCTGATAGACGTCGCTGCGCTCCGGGTACTCGGCCAGCCTTGCCAGTCGAAAGGCCGCGGCAATAGCCTGAAGCCAGCGCTCACTGTCAATAAGTGATATCCAGGTCGTTCGAAACCGGTGCCGTAGCGGAGCGACAGGCGGCACGTACGCCATGCCGAGGCCGCGCTCCGCGAGGACGTCCGCCAGCTCGTGGAACGGCACGATGGCCACCGAAACGTCCAGGGCGGTCGCGAGGAAGAGCGCCGCCAGGAGCCGGGCCAGGCCAGCCCTGGTCTCGGAGCTGGTCGAGCCGCCGAAGCCGTGCCCGATCGGGATCAGGACCAGGTTGGCCTTCTGCACGACGAACGCGTAGTCGTCGGCGAGCCGGAAGGCCCGCTCATAGAGGGGCGCGGTCCTCTCGGCCGCCAGTCCCGCCCACATCTGTGGCGCCTTCTGGATGATCGCATCGGCCGCCTCTTCAAACGAATGGAATGCTGTTGCGTAGAAGGTGTTCAGTTCGTCGAGATCCTGTTCGAACTCCTGCTGGAGGGCTTTGATGAGGTCGCGCCGGTACGTGCGACGGGTCTCCTCCCGAATCCGGTAGCTGAACGCTGTGGCCAGCAGCCGCGGATCCCTTGCCAGGTCTTCTATCGACGTTGAGCCAACTTTCTCCGCCAGGTTCCAGCTTGCGGCGAGGTCGAACCGCTGGTCCGGCGCAGCCGTCTCGGGCGCGCTCAGCCGGCGGGCCTGCTCCTCCAGCTCGCGTACCCGCCTGATGAGAACGGCCGCACCGTGCGAGCTCAGGTTCATGCGCGGAAAGATGGCGATCACCTCTTCAGGGCGACTGGCCAGTAGAAGCTGTTGGAGCACGCGCTCGTAGTAGCACCCTACACAGATCGTGTCCGCGGCCTTGCGCCCATGGGCCACCCGCCGGTTCGAGAAAGCCTCAGGGTTGCCGCCATAGAAGTCGGCGAGGGCTGTAAAGCTCTCGCCCTTCTCAGTGCTCAACGGCGTGTTACAGACGGGGCAGACCGCCTCCTCGGGCCGGCGAGCTTTCGTCGTGCTGTAGGCCTTGATCTGCCGTTCTGCCAGCACACTCACGTCCAGGCCGGCCGGTGCCAGGAGGTCCTGGACACCGACCCGAGCAAACCTCCTGGCAAATTCAGCGAAGCTTGGTCTTTCGGGGAGCTGCGCAAACCCGGCTTCGGCGATTCCGGCCAGCAGGTCGATTAGCACTCGTTGGCGTTGTTCAGGCCGCAACAATCTGACCTTAGACACGCTGGGGTATCCTACGGTGGTGCCCGGCAGCTCGTGAAAGAAGCGCACGGCCAGGAGGTAATCTTCGGCGGGCTGCAAGGTAGACATCTGCATGAGCTTCTCGAAGGATCCCGAGCCGAACGTTTGCTCATAGTGCTGCTTCACCACGGAGTAGGCGCTGCCGTCAGGAGGAAAGAATCGCTCGACGACGTTTTTGAAGAATTTGAAGATCGCCATCTCGGGCTGGGACGAGCCCAGAGCCTGGCGTGCCTCCTGTGCATAGGCCTCTGGCAGCGAGCGCTCCAGGCGGGCTGCTTCAGCAGCGGAAGGCTGGGACGGGAGCCGCCCATCTCGACGAACATGCTGGGTTGCTTCCGGATGGAGCGCGTCCACGACCTTGACAACATTCCAGGCCTTCACTTTGTCGGCGGGCTTCGCTCGCGCCCTGGTCGTTGCAACCCGCAAGTAGTCGCGCAGACGGTCTGCATCAAAGAGCTCGGGCTTCGGCAAGAAGTTCTGACGTATGTCCCTCCCGACGACCAACTGGGGCATCGTCTGCGAACGGGCCTTCAGCTCGGCCCCGGTGATCGTCTGCAGCGCGTCAGCTATTTCGTCGGGCGAAGGTGTTTGTGCGCCTTCCTGGGTGCTGATGTAGAGCGTCCCCTCGGGATAGAACAGCAGCGGTTGCCAGCCCCGGCGGACGAAGGCCTTCTGTGCCGCCCGGTGCAGCAGCACGGTCGAGACGCCGCGCACCCGAGCCTGGTGGTAGCTGGCTGACACGACCCGCGCGAGCGGACTCTGCCCCCTCCCGAGAAGCCTGGCGGCGTCGAGCACGCTCGGGCAGGAGACGAGGTTGTCGACGTCGTCGACAATGTCCATGAAGAGGCGCCAGCGAGGACTCAGGTGATCGGTCCTGAGCAGCTCGCCGGCTTCGAGGGCCGCTGTCCGTTCCTGCCGGATGGTGTAGCGGACGCCTGCGAGCGCCTCGCGGACCTGGCGCTCGTCGGTCGCTACATCCTGGTCCGAGCATTCCGCCCAGAGCTGGTAGAGCTCGCTGACCAGCGTCTGGGTAAGTTCGGGAGACCAGTGGCCAACCCAGCCCGACTCCCCTCGGATGTAGCGTTGGAATTCCTTGGTCGCCTTGCCGGCATCGTGGGCAACCGCCGTGACCAGGAGCGCCACCTCCTCGTCACGGGTCAGTGGGGGACGCCAGGTCTGGCGGAAGATGGCGAGATAGGTCAGCACCACGTCCAGGGTGTTGAGCGAGTGCTCGAACAGGGATTGCTCGTAGCGAATGCGCTTGCCCAGCAGCCTCTGCCAACCCTTCTGGAGGAGGTGCGCCACGATCCGATCGCGAAATTGTTGATAGATGGCGTCAGGATCATCAACCGACATCAGGTCTCAGCCTCCGCCCATCCTCATCAGGCAGGTGTTTTTCGACCTGCCGCCCGGTGAAGCTCTCAGCCCCCAGCAGGCATGCTGAAGCCCTGCCTGCCCTCAGGCTCCGTACTCCGCGATCCAGCGGACGAAGGGCAGCCGGCCGCCGAGGGCGCGCAGCAGCCGCTGGTCGGCCGTCCAGAGCGTCGCCCCGAGCAGCTCAGCCAGCGCCACGTAGTGCGCGTCGTAGACCGCCGGCAGATTGTGCTCGTCGGCTAGCACCAGGGCGCGGTCGTACAGCGTCTCCGGCGCCTGGAGGCGGATCGGGAGGGCGAGGAAGCGAGCCAGGACAGCCCGGGCGGCCGCACGGTCCAGCTCGCCCTGGCGCAGACGCTGGCGGATGACGTTGGCGACCTCGCTGGGCAGCAGCGGCGGCGCGACGAGCGGCTCTGCCGCGCCAAGGGCGTCGCGGAGCAGCGCGCTCGCCTGCGCCGCGTGCTCCTCGGCGAAGAACCACTTGGCGGCGACCGACGCGTCGGTGCAGATCATTCCTCGACCGCGTGCATCAGGTCGCGGGTGCGCTCGTCACGCGACTGGTTGAGCAGCTCCCACGACTCGGGGGTGAGCTTGCCCTGCCTGGCCGCCAGCTCGTCGCGGAAGCGCTCGAGCTCGGCCAGGACCTGGAGGCCCCGCCGCTGCTGCTCCTTCGTCAGACGAGGGACCACGGGCCGCTCGGATTGCGCCATGTCTCCTCCGTGCCCCCGCCGTGGCGGACGCGGGGCAACCAGCCGGGCCAGGTCGGAGGGCCGCACGCCGATCCGTTTCTCGCCCAGGCGGTAGGCCGGCAGGCGCCCGCGGTCGATCCAGCGCCGAATGGTCGACGGATGGACGGCGAGGTGCGCCGCCGCCTGCGCGACCGTCAGGTAGGGCTCCGCGAGTGGCTGGCGCGATTTCTTGCTCATGTGTGAGTATATGATAGCATGGTCACTGCCAGATGGCAAACCAGGCACCGCGTCGAACTCCCCGCAGACCAGTGGTCACCCCTGGCTGGCTGGTATCCGACCAGGCCGAGGAGCGCGAACACGCCCGTTGGCAGGGCTCAGCAGGCGGTCACGGTCCCGCTGGTGGCCAATGGCCTGGCCGGCGCGCGCTCGACGCTGGCGTGGGCCATCCTCGCACGGAAACCCCTGTACGCCGTCGATCCCGCTGTCGCCACCTGGCTCGCGCACAGGCCCGTCGGGCGGCGCGGCCAGCAGCTCAGCCAGGGCCGCGGCCGCGCGGTCCGGGTCTGGCTGGAAGGTGCGGCGGATCACCAGCCCGGGACGGGTGCGGGGACCTCCTGCTTTCATCGAGTGCCCTCATTGCATGGAGAGCCCCCGGTTCCGCCCGAGCCACCTGTGCGAGCGCGGCCGATGCCCGTCGGTGAGGAGGATAGACGTGCTGGCCCTGGACGGCCTGGCCCCGACGCCGAGTTTGCGTCCAGGGGCCAGTACCGCCGCTCGGTGCTCGCCGGCTCCCGCCAGATCGGGCCGAGTAGCCCGTGCGGGTTGT
>JAJPGT010000041.1 GCA_021325655.1 Pseudomonadota bacterium | reverse complement strand
GATCCAGCCGGCCTGGCGCATCCCCGCCCCCAGCATCTTGCGGATCCCCCGCGCCCGCTCGATGAACGCCTGGCTGCCGCACAGCACCGAGCCGACCGGGGCGGACAGCCCCTTGGACAGGCAGAAGGTCACCGAATCCACGTGCTGGGTGATCGCGCGGACATCCACCCCGAGGGCGACCGCGGCGTTGAACACCCGCGCCCCGTCCAGATGCACCGGCAGCCCCTGGCGCTGGGCGACCTCAGCCACCGCGGCGATGCGCTCGGGCGGCACAGGCCGCCCACCACGGTCCGCGTGCGTGTTCTCCAGGCAGATCAGTGCCGTCCGCCCGGCGTGGATGTTGCGCGGCCGGATCGCCCGCTCGACGTCCTCAGGACGGGGCGCGCCGTCGACGTCGGGCACCAGGCGGGGCATCAGCCCGCCGAGCGTCGCCATGCCGTTCACCTCCCACCAGGCGATGTGGGAGAGCTCGCCCAGGATCACCTCGGTGCCGTGGGGGGCATGGGTGAGCAGCGCCACCAGGTTGCCCTGCGTGCCGCTGGTGACGAGAAGCCCGGCCTCCTTACCGGTCAGCGCCGCGGCGCGCGCTTCCAGCGCGTTGACCGTAGGATCCTCGCCGTACACGTCATCACCAACCTCCACCTCGAGCATTGCCCGGCGCATGGAGGGCGTCGGCTGGGTCACCGTATCACTGCGAAGATCGATCATCGCTCCAGTCCACACCAGAGGCGCTCCACTCCCGCGACAGCCTCCGTAGTGTAGCGCCTGCGCGATGCCTGGAACCCGACATCCGGGGCCAACCGCCACGGCGCGCCGGTGCGATGGCGCGCTCCGTGCCGCACGGAAGGGCCGGGACCTCTCCTCAGCCCCAGTCCCACCAGGGGATGTCCTGCTCCGTCGCCCGGGGTGTGGTCGGACGCGAGGGTACAGCGTCGGGCTCGCCCCGGCGGGGCTCGTCCAGCAGCAGGGACGGCTGCCCAGGCCGTGGCGGCGCCACCCTGCTGGGAAGGTGCGCTGCGGCGCCAAACAGGCGCTCTACCAGGTCCAGCGCGCGCGCCTCGCGGTTGGAGCCGCCGAGCGATTCCGCGATGACCGCCACCGCGTGCCGCAGCAACGGATCGTGCATGATCGTACGCTCCAGCTCCACGGCGGGATCGACCGTCGGATCCACCGGGTCTACTCGGGGCTGTTCAAGCACGGTCATAGTTGCCTCCTTGCCGACACCGCGTTGCGGTGTACTTCATGCTGCGCGCTCGCGCTCCCGGCCGACAGGGACGAGCATCAGCAGAATCGACGGTCGAGTGTCCCAACCCCGCCGCGAGGCTGAGCCAGAGCCCTCAAGGCGCCTCAGCCAGCGGCCAGCCCCATCCCACCTCTGGCCTATGCTAAGCCAGGGCTGGAAGGACAGCAAGCTCTTCCAAGGCGGCGTCGGGCATGCTGTGTGGGGCAGGCTGCACCTGGCGTACACTCCAGAAGCCGCGACCCCGTACCCTGGGTGAGCAGCAGACGTGGCAAACCGAGCCGGAGACTGGCTGGCGCAGGCCGAGCGCGACCTTCAGCACGCACGCCACTCGCGGGACGCCGGTGACTACGAGTGGGCGTGCTTCGCCGCTCAACAGGCGGCGGAGAAAGCGGTGAAGGCTGCCCTCCTGGCGTTGGGCGGCGAGGGCTGGGGACACAGCGTCACTCGCCTGCTCGCTGACCTCGCTCAACGGCAGACAGTAGCCACTGACCTGCTCGACGCAGCCAGGCGCCTTGACAAACACTACCTTCCCACGCGCTATCCCAACAGCTTTCCTGCGGGAGCGCCCAGGGACTATTACACAGCGCAGGAGGCCCAGCAGGCCATTGTCGATGCAGCCGCCATTTACGACCTATGCCGCCAGTCGGTTCGTCAACCGTGACGCGGTGCT
This sequence comes from Pseudomonadota bacterium, assembly GCA_021325655.1. GTDB lineage: Bacteria > Chloroflexota > UBA6077 > UBA6077 > JAJPGT01 > JAJPGT01. Next base: position 138,955 of record JAJPGT010000041.1, on the reverse strand, counting down.
GGCCGAGCTGCGCCAGGCAGCCGCCCAGGCCGGAGCGCGGTGTCCGGGCGTCCAGGCGATCCTGCTGTTTGGCTCCTTCGCGCACGGGACGCCCACCCCGCGCAGCGACGCCGATCTGCTCGTCGTCGTCGGCGAGGAGGTCGATCGGCGGCAAGTGTATGACTGCTGCCTGGCGGCCTTCATGAGCAGTCCGGTGCCGGTGGATCTCTTTGTGCAGACCTGGGCGGAGATCGAGGCCAGCCAGGCGGAGGGGCGGGGGCTGGCTGCCAGCGCGCTCCGCCACGCGCTGCGCCTTTTCTGAGCGGCGATCTGCCCGCCGCGGGGCTGCCAGCTCTTCACCCCGGCAGTGCGCGCCTTATTGCACCATCACGGCGCGCACGACGTGGCAGGCGTCGGCCGGCGCATCGCTGAGCGGGGTAAGCTTCAGGAGGCGACGCTCATTGGCGTAGCCCTTGCAGGTGAGCAGGAGGATCGTGCCGCGCCCGGGCTTCCGCTTCGCGTGGACCACCTTGTCAAAGCGTGCGTCGAAGCCGGCTTGGACGAGCACACCGGGCAAGCGATTGTGCCAGCCCAGCTCGTCCACCAGCGGGCGCACCTGAAAGTCCACGATCACCTTGCCGCGCTCTGGCACCTGCTGCTGAATTACCAGCATCTCGTTCAGGATCGCCCCGTAGACCGCGCGCCGCTGCGCCGTCGTCTCATAGCGGCTCCAGAGCCCCCAGAGCGGGAGGGCGAGCAGCAGGAGGGTGAGCAGCGCTGGAAGCGGCGCGCGCAGCCAGCGCGGCGGCTGCGCCAGGACACACGCCAGGCTGGCGAACAGCGGCGGCAGCAGCGGCATCGCGTAGCGCCCCTCGGGCACCGGGCGGTACGAAGCCGGCTGGAACACCGCCAGCATCAACGCGCCGGGGACGAGCACGCACAAGCCCAGCGGGGCGCCGCGCCGGGCGGCGATCACCGCCCCGCCGCCGAGCACCACTGCGTACAGCCAGAGCAGCGGTAGCCGCTCCAGCTCGCTCAGCTCTTCGAGCTGAATCCCCGTCCCCGTCGGCAGCCGGGCGAGCATGAAGCCGGCCTGGAGCACATTGTGGGTGTAGCACTCCAATGGCGGCAGGGGGCAGGGGCGGTCGTTCGTCGCCTGTTCCAGATGGATTGCGCCGAGGTACTCGTCCGGGTTTAGCGCCGCGAAGGCGACGTAGTTGCCGCAGCCGACCAGGAACAGCAGCGCCGCCGCTGCGAGCCAGCCTGGCCGCAGCAGCGCCCGTCCCCGCCAGAGCAGGAACGCCAGGGCGCCCGGCAGCACCGCCACCGCGCTCGGATGCGTCTGGAAGCCGAGTCCGAACGCCAGGCCCGACAGCGCCAGCCAGCGGGCGCTTCGCCGCCGCGCCGCGCTGACCAGCAGCCAGAAGCCGCTGGTGGTGAACAGCGGCGTGGTGCAGTTCGACCAGGCGATGTGGCTGTTGACCAGGATGTGGATGGCGCAGGTGGCCATGAACAGCCCGGCGAGCAGCCCGGCGCGACGCCCGCCCAGCTCCCGGCCAAGCAGATATGTTGGCACGATGGTGAGCGTCCCTAGCGCCAGGGCTGTCCAGCGTGGTACTCGAAAGTCCGGGCCGAACGCCAGGTAGGCGAGGGCGAGCAGGTAGTTCCAGAGGGCGCCGATGTAGGCGTCGTAATTGGTCAGCGGCAGTCCGCGCCCCTGAGCGATCGAGAGCCCCCGCGCTGCTTCCCGCCACTCATCGGTGATCCAGGGATCGAGTTGCGCGTACGGCACGCGCAGCAGCAGCGCCAGTCCAACCAGCCCCCCGAGTAGGCAGGCCTCGCCCGCCCGCGTCTGCGCGAAGGCGCGCAGACGGGCAACCGCCAGCGGCGCCGGGGTGAGCCCGGGCCAGGCGGTGGGGGGAGCCGTGGGGGAAAGCTCGCTCATACCCGCTCGGCCGACGTGACTGCCGCCTAGTCGTTGCCCTGCCACCCTGCCGCGGTGAACCGAAGCCGCTGGCGCCACATCGGCGGGGATAGGGTAGGACATCGGGCCACTCGCCGGCTACTTCGCGGCCGCTCCAGCGCGGGGTTGTTCGCCAAGCTTGCGCGGCAAGCGCGCCTGAGTGAGCCGCCACGGATCGGAAACCCCCAAGCGCTGCCAGATGGGCACGGTTCGTGCGTTACAAGCGCGGTGCTATGTCCCAGATGTCCATGCCTGTCGTCATGCAGCACGTTACCCGCATGTTCGGGGACGTGGTCGCCGTGCGCGACGTCTCGCTTCAGGTCGCGCCGGGGACCATCCTCGGGCTGATCGGCCCGAGTGGATCGGGCAAGACGACGATCATTCGCATGCTCACCGGCATGGTCGAGCCGACCGAGGGGACGATCCGCGTGCTGGACGAGAACCCTCGACGGTTCCGGGCACGGACCCGGGAGCAGATCGGCTACATGCCGCAGCACTTCGTCCTGTACCCGGAACTGACCGCCGAGGAGAACGTGACGTTCGTCGCCTCGCTGTTCGGGATGCTCTGGCGGCGCCGGCGCCGGCGGGTCAAAGAGGTGCTACAGCTCGTCGGCCTCTGGGATGCGCGTGGCCGCTGGGCCAGCCACCTGTCGGGCGGGATGCAGCGTCGGCTCGAGCTCGCTTGCGCGCTGGTGCACGAGCCAGCGCTGCTGTTCGTGGATGAGCCAACCGCTGGCATCGACCCGGTGCTGCGCCAGACGATCTGGGACGAGTTCCGCCGGCTGCGTGATGCCGGGCGGACGCTGTTCGTCACCACGCAGTACGTGGGCGAGGCGGAGTACTGCGACAACGTGGCGGTGCTACGGCAGGGCGAACTGATCGCGCTGGCGCCGCCGGAGGAGCTGCGCCACCAGGCGCTCGGCGGCGACGTGATCGAGATCGAGACGCGCAACATCGTTGATGGCTCGATCGTGCAGGGGCTGGAGGGGATCAAGAGCGTGCAGCAGCACGGTCCCCGGAGCCTGCTCGTGGTGGCGGACGACGCTGGCGAGGCAACCCCGCGGGTGCTCGCGGCGATCGCCGCGCAGGGTGGCCAGGTCGCCTCCAGCCGCGAGTACCGCCCCTCGTTCGACGAAGTGTTCGCTCGGCTCATGGCCACGGTGGAAGAGCCGGCCGAGGGCACGGTGGAGAGGAACGGTGTTCCGAGCGATTGGGCAGGCGTTCACGGCTCTCGGCCTGGGTATCGCTAAGAGCTTCACCCGCGTCACCTCCTTCCTCTTCAAAGAGGTGATCGAGGTCATGCGCCGGCCGAGCATCCTGCTGAGCCTGGTGCTCGGACCGTTCGTCATCATGGCGCTGTTCGGCGTCGGCTACAGCGGGCAGCGTCGCCCGCTGGAGACGCTGGTCGTGATCCCGCCCGGCGCCAACCTCCCGCGCGACGTGAACCTCTACCAGCAGCTCGGCGGGCCGGCCGTCCACGTGATCGGGGTCACCGACAATCTGGAGGCCGGCCGCGCCGAGCTCCAGCGCCAGCAGATCGACCTGCTAGTGGTCGCTCCACCCGACGTCGCAGAGCAGTTCAAGGCCGGCAAGCAGTCGGTGATCGGCGTCGAGTACAACCAGATCGACCCGGTGCGCGACAATTACACCCGCTTTGTTGCCTATCGCCAGGTACAGGAGCTGAATCGGGCGCTCATCCAGCAAGTGGTACAGAGCGGCGAGCAGTACGTCGTCCAGCAGACCGGCTCGACTGAGGTGACCCAGCTCCCGCCCGACGTTGTGGCCGCGCCGACCCGGGCCGAGCTGAAGAACTGGGCTCAGTCTAACCCGACCGTGGTGACGTATTTTGCCCCGGCGGTGCTGGCCCTGGTGCTGCAGCATATGGGCATCACCCTGACCGCACTCTCAATGGTCCGCGAGCGACTGAGCGGGGCGATCGACATCTTCCGCATCGCGCCGGTGCGCACCCTGGAGATCCTGATCGGCAAATACCTCGCCTACGGCTTCCTCAGCCTGGTCATTGCCGCCGCGATCACCGGCCTGCTGCTCGGGGTGCTCCGAGTGCCGCTGCTGGGCGACCCATTCTGGTTCGCCGGCATCATCGCGCTGCTCACCTTCGCCTCGCTCGGCCTGGGCCTGTTCATCTCCGTCGCGGCGAATTCCGAACGCCAGGCGGTGCAGTTCGCGATGCTGGTCCTGCTCGCCTCGGTGTTCTTCAGCGGCTTCGTACTCCCGCTGGACGAGTTCTTCCTGCCGATGCAGTGGGCCGCCTACCTGCTCCCGGTTACCCATGGCATTCGGCTGCTCCAGGACTTCATGCTGCGCGGCGGAACCTACGCCGGCTGGGAGATCCTGGCGCTCGCCGCCATCGGTGGGGTGCTGTTCCTCTTCACCACCCTCAACCTGCGTCGGACGCTGTCCCGCGCCTAGCTCGCTCCCCGCCCACCACAGAGTTGCAAAGCGAGCTGAGCCGGCTCAGAATAGGCCGCCGCCCGCGGTGGCCCAGGCGGGTGGCAGGAAGGGGGGAGGCTCCTTGATGCGGCGTCTCGTGTCCCTGGTGCTGCTGCTGGCGCTGCTGCTACCCACGTCCGTGCGGGCGATGCCGCGCGCCGCGACCGGCGCGATCAAGTATCTGTACGTCATCCCGCTGTCTCACCTGGACGTCGGCTTTACCACCTCGCCCCCGGAGCTAGAGCGGCAGGAAAAGCAGTACCTGGACCAGGCGATTCGCTTCGCCGAGCAGTACCCCAGCTACCACTGGACGATTGAGAACGTCTGGCAATACGACCAGTGGGCGGCGCGCACGACCGACCCTTCCGCGTATCGCCGGCTGGAGGCCCAGCTAGCGGCCGGGAAGATCGAGCTGGCGGCTGGGTACGTCAATTCCCACGAGGGAGAATGGGGTGCTGAGGAGGCGAACCGCTTCCTCTACCCGGCCCGCCGCGCCGGCAGCGCGCTGGGCGTCACCCCGCACACTGCGTTCGTCGACGACGTGCCCGGCTCATCCTGGGCCCTGCCCCAGATCCTCGCCGCCAACGGCGTTACCAATCTCGTCGCCGGCATCAATACCGTCTTCGGCGGCGAGCCGGATATCCCGGTCAAGGACTCCCTCTTCACCTGGCAGGGGGTGGACGGCAGCGAGGTGCTCACCTGGATCAGCCGTAAGAGCTACGCCGAGGGGCTGGCCGACTACAAGCTCTCATCCCCCTATCCACAGATGGAAGCCGCCACCCAGAGCATGATCGACTTCTACGAGAGCAATGGCTACGCCTACGACTCGATCATCGTCATGGATGGCTTCGACAACTCGAGCCCGGACCTGGAGCTCGGGGCGCTGAGCAACGTCAACCAGTGGAACCAGGAGCACGCCTCCCCGCAGATGATCGTCGCGACCCCGAGCCAGTTCTTCGACCACGTCCGCGCGGTGTACGGCAACGGCTTTACCCGCTACTCCGGCGACTGGTCCGGCCGCTGGGAGACCAACGACGCCCACACCCCGATCACGACCGGCCTGGTGCGGGCGGCAACGAGCTCCGCGCCCGCCGCGGAAACGCTGACCAGCTTGAGCCGCCTGCTCGGAACGTCCAACGCCCCCTACCCGGCTGACGCGTTTGACCTTGCGTATCGCGGTGCGCTGCAGTTCCACGACCACAACGGCGCTGGCGCTTCGGGGGTGATGACGCAGCAGCAGGTGCAGGACAGCGATGTCTGGTTCGTCCAGCTCGCCTCGCAGACCAGCAGCCTGGCCACTCAGCTCCTCGCCAAAAGCGCCGCCAGCCTCGCCAACGGCATCCGCCGCGACCAGGACTGCATCCTGGTGCTCAATCCGCTGCCCTGGACCCGGACCGACCTGGCGCGGGTGCCTACGTCCACCCTACCGTCGAGCTGGCGCGCCTCGGGCGCGCCAACCCTGGTAGATCTGGCGACGGGAACGAGCGTGCCGACACAGCTTGTCGATAATGGGCAGACGCTGCTGTTCCGCGCCGACGCGCTGCCGGCGTTCGGCTACAAGGAGTACGGGCTCGCTCCCGCCCGCGCCGCCGGCCACCCGGCCCGCAACCGCCAGGCTTCCAGCGCCAGTATCGAGAATGAGTTCTACCGCGTCAGCGTCGATCCGGGAACAGGGGCGATCACCAGCATCTTCGACAAGCAGGCCAACCGCGAGCTGGTGGCCTCAGGCGCGGATTACACCTTCAACGGGCTGATCAGCGCGAAGCAGGCGAGCGCCTTCGTGTATGGCACCTCCCAGAAGGTTGCTTCGGGCACGGTTACCATTACCACGGACAGCGGCCCGGTCGGCACTCGACTGGCGATCAGCCGCGCCGGGACACCGTTCATCAGCACTGAGCTCTGGCTCTACTCCGGCATCGCCCGCCTGGACATCGTCAATACGCTCGACCGCGCCCACATGCCACGGGTATCGCGAGACGACGACGCCCTCTGGTACTTCTACACCTTCCCGTTCAACGTCGCCTCCGGCTTCGCCGGCGAGTTCCAGGGGCCCAGCGGCTTCCTGGTGCCCCAGCGCGACTGGATTCCGGGGACCAGCCACGGGGCGCGCGTCAGCCGCGCCGTCACCGACGTGCGGGGCGGCGACGGCTTCGGCGTCAGCCTGGCTAACCGCGAGACGTACCTGAGCGCCTTTGGGACCCTGGGCTTCTGGAACGAGAACAACCCCAGCGCCCCAACCCTCTTCCCCACCGCCTTCGCCAAGCAGGACTACCAGTACACCACCGATCATGGCTGGGTCGTCTTCCCTACCCTCGAGCCGGGGGAGCCTTCGAGATACACCGCGCACTATGCCCTCACCTCGTCCAGCGGCGGGTTCGACCCCGTCGCCGCCACCCACTTCGGGGCCGGCTTCACCACCGAGCTGCTGGCGCGCTTCCTGCGGGCGCGGCCGAGCGGCGCGCTCCCGGGGCCGAGCGCTGGGCTGCTGGCGACCGACCAGCCGAACGTGATCGTCACGACGCTCAAGGGTGCGGAGTTCGACAACGTCAGCGGTCATGACTACATCCTGCGGGTGCAGGAGATCGCCGGGCAGGCGACGCGCGGGGTGCAGCTCGCCACCCCGATCCAGGTGCGCAGCGCGGAGCTGAACGGGCTGAGCGAGCAGCGGGACAGCCCAACTCCGCTGCCCACCAACCCGGTCCGCTTCGACATCGGGGCGTATCAGACGCTGACGATCCGGCTGCAGCCCCAGTAAGCGCATGGCTCGGGTGTGCCCCGAGAGGCGCCGCTGGCGCGGCTGGCGCTCTCGTGGAGCGCGGCCGGGCGCCGGTGGGCTCAGGCGTCGTCTACCCACCTCCGGAGCTGCTCGATCGTCCGCACCGGGTTGGGGCCGTAGGGGGTGACGTTGAGCACCGTCACCCCGGCCGCCTTGTAGGCGGCGATGCGCTCCCTGACGTAGCCGGGCGGCCCGACGAGCGTGGTCGCCTCCAGCAGCGCCGCCGGCACCGCCGCGGCTGCTTCGCGCCGGTGGCCCGCCAGGTACAGGTCCTGGATGCGCTCGGCCTCCCGGGCGTAGCCGTAGCGGCGCGCCAGGTCGTTGTAGAAGTTCTTCCCCCGGGCGCCCATTCCGCCGATGTATAGCGCCAGCGTCTGCCGCTCCTGCTCTCGGACGTGCTCCAGCCCTTCGCCGATCGCCACCAGCCCCCCTGCCACGACCTCCAGCGGCCCGAGGTCGGGCGCGCGCCGCGCCAGCCCCCGGGCGATCGCCTCGCCCCAGATCGCCGGCGCCTGCTCCGGGATGAAGAAGATCGGCAGCCAGCCCTCGGCGATCTCCGCCGCCAGCTCAACGTTCTTCGGCCCCGTCGCCGCCAGATAGATGGGGATGCGCTTCCGGATCGGGTGCGTCAGCAACTTGAGCGGCTTGCCCAGCCCACTGCCCTGCTCCGGGGGCAGCGGCAGGGTATAGCAGGCGCCCTGGTAGACCAGGGTTTCGCGCCGCCAGATGAGGCGGCAGATCTCCACCACCTCGCGGGTGCGCTGGAGCGGGCGGTCGTAGGGAACCCCATGCCAGCCCTCGATCACCTGTGGCCCGGAGACACCCAGCCCCAGGATCGCCCGGCCGCCGGACAGCTCGTCCACCCCCGCCGCCGTCTGCGCCAGCAGCGCCGGGGTGCGGGAGTAGATCGGGAGAATCCCCGAACCGATCTGGACCCGCTCAGTGCGGGCCGCCAGGTAGCCCATCTGAGTGGCGGCGTCGATCCCGTAGACCTCGGGCACCCAGACGATGTCCAGCCCGGCCCGCTCCAGCACCGCGACCTCGTCGGCCGCCTCCCGGAGCCCGCGGGTGTACCTGAGCTGCATCCCCAGTCGCATCCGTCTCCCCCTGTCTCGTCTCCGTTTGCTGCTCCGTCCATCGCCGCGGAGCTGCCAGGCCGCGACACCAGAAGCGGCTGGCCACCCTGGCGCTGCCCCGGCGTGAGCGATGGCACGACACCTGGGGGCACCTTTCCGCGCTCGCGTCAGCCGCTGGCTGGCGGCCTCTGCGGTGGCCTCCGGTGCTCTTACGCTGCCACGCGGCTTCCCGCTCCGGCCGCGGAGCCGACGCCCATGGTCCCATTACCTCGGGGCGCGGGATCCGGACGTCGTCACCCGCCAGTCTACCAACCGCCCCTCTCTCCCGCCTGGTGCCCTTTCGCAGCGATCAGTCGCCTGTCGGCACCCGCCTTCGCTTGCTCCCGCCATGGCCTGGCTCGCCAGGCCATCCTGTCACTAACCGAGGAGGGGAGCACCAGCGCTGGCGGCCGCGGCGCGCCTGGTGGCAGCGCACAATGGCGTGCTGAGCGCGGTGAGGCTCGCGTCGCGGGAGCGAGGGAAGGGTGTTCGCTCACCTGCCGAGCACTGGCGGCCGCGGCGGACCGCGCCAGGACGGTCAGAAAGCGCGACCGCGGCGGGTGTCGAGGTCCCGGCGGCCGAGTACCCGCCGGGCCCCTGGTCGCTCCGGCCCACGCGGCCTAGTGGCCCTGGCTACCCGCCGATGAACCGGAGGATGAGTGTGTGCGTGGAGCCGCCCGCCCTGGAGGCGCTCCCGACCGCCCAGACTGTGCCGCCCGGGACGGCGGCGACGCCGTTCAACCTGCTCCCTACCCCGACATTTGGGCTGGCGACGACGTTCCAGGCGTTGCCATTCCACTGCTCGGAGAGCGTCTGATCCGTCACGAGCTGCGCTGTTGTGCCGACGGCCCAGACGTCACGGCCCGACAGCGCCGCGACGCCGTTGAGTGTGTCGTGGACATCGCCCGACGGCATTGGACTGGGTGAGGGAACGATCCTCCACGCCGCTCCATCCCAGTGCTCCGTCAACGTCAGGATCCCCTCTCGCTGTGTTCCTACCGCCCACACGTCGCTGCTCGCCACCACAGCCACTGCGTGCAAGGAGCTCTCGCCGACCGTCCCGCTGGGGCTCGGGACGATGCTCCAGGCGGACCCATTCCAGTGCTCGGTCAGCGTGCCTGCGTCGTCGCCCCTATTCCCGACTGCCCAGACGTCGTTGCTTGCCGCAGCAGCCACCCCGTTGAGGAGGCCGACGCCAGCCGGGGTCGGGACCACGCGCCAGGCCGTCCCGTCCCAGTGCAGCGCCAGGGTGGAGAAGCTGCCGCCGAGCGAGCGCCGGTAGCCGACCGCCCAGGCGTCGTTGGCGCTGACGACGGCGACGGCGTTGAGCACGTTGTCGCCGCTGCCGGCGGTCGGGCTCGGCACGACGGCCCAGCGGCTGCCGTTCCAGTGCTCGATCAGCGTGTGGTTGGACGACCCAATGAAAGCGCGGCCGACCGCCCAGACGTCGTCGCTTGCGGCCGCGGCAACCCCGCTGAGGAAGTTGTCGCTGGCGCCCACGTCCGGGCTGCGAACCGCCTTCCAGGCTGCGCCATCCCAGTGTTCAGTGAGCGTCTGGTAGATGCTTCCGGGCCGGAAGAAGCCGACCGCCCAGACATCGGTCGCGGAGATCGCCGCCACTGCATCGAGCTCGTTCAGGTCGTTGCTAACGTTCGGGCTGGGGACGACACTCCAGGCGCCAGTGGTCGCCGCGCCGGCGGTGGTCGCGAGCGCAGCGCTTCCTACCAGAGCGAGGCCGAGGGCCGCCTGAATAGCTCGCCAGAGCACGCGCCGCATGCTTGACCTCCAGGTCTGCATACCGTTTCAAGGAGCGCGAGATGCCGTATCGAGCGTGTCGTGGCGCCTGATATACGCGCTCGCGGCCGCGGCGGATGCGCTCCGTCTCGCGCGAACGCTCCTTGCTCCTATGGGACGCGAGCGGCTGTGCTATGCTCGACGGGCCAGATAGATGGTCAGGAGGGCCAGAATGCTGACCCAGGAGGCGTTTCGCGCCGCGCAAGCCTACGCGCGGGAGATGTTCCAGCAGGCGGGGATCGCGATCACGCCCGCTGAGGCGGAGCGGATCGAGGTGGCCGACTTCGGCCTGGGGGACCTGGAGCGCATCGGGCTGCAGCTCCTGATCTACGTCAACACTGAGCGGGTCTGCGCCAAGGAGCTCGTGCTTCGCCCCGGCCAGATCTGCCCGGAGCACCTGCACCCGCCGGTCCACGGCGAGCCGGGCAAGGAGGAGACGCTGCGCTGCCGCTGGGGCAGCGTGTACCTGTACGTCGATGGGGAGCCGACCCCGAACCCGCGGGCGACCGTGCCGCCGGGGCAGGAGCGGTACTTCACTGCCTGGCATGAGGTGGTCCTGCGTCCCGGCGAGCAGCACACGGTGTACCCGGAGAGCCGCCACTGGTTCCAGGCCGGGCCTGAGGGGGCGATCGTCTCCGAGTTCTCCACCCGCAGCCGGGACGAGTTCGATATCTTCACCAACCCGAACATCGTCCGGCTGCCGCGGGTCGAGGGGCTGGAAGAGGTCCCCCACGGCTAGCCGGCCGGGCGCCCACCGCCGGCCGGCCCTCTTCTCGTGAGGGGCAAGCGCGCCGGAGCAAGGGCGCAGCCCTACGGCAGCCCGCGGCCGGCGTCCACCACCACGACCTGGCCGGTGGTACTGTCGCTGCGGCAGAGCGTGACCACCTGGTCCGCCACGTCGTCCTTGCCCGTCGGCCGGCGCAGGATCGTCCCGCTGCGTCCTTGCTCGGCGAACTCGGGCCGCAGGTTCGCGGTCATGCGGGTCCCTTCCATCAACCCCGGTGCCACCCCGTTCACCAGCACCTCGGGAGCGAGGGCGACCGCCAGGCAGCGGGTGAGGTGGTCCAGCCCGGCCTTGGAGACGGCGTAGGCGATGCTGCTGCCAGAGGCGCGCCGTCCGGCGATGGAGGAGATGTTGACGATCCGGCCATTGCCCGAGGCTTTCAGCGCTGGCGCCGCCGCCCGGCAGAGCAGGTACGGCCCGCGCAGGTTGGCGTCGAGAATGCGGTCCCAGGTGGCCGCGTCCAGCGCCGCCAGGTCGTCGAACGGGATGAACTGGTTGTAGGCGGCATCGTTCACCAGAATGTCCAGCCGGCCGAACTCCGCCAGCACCCGCGCCACCAGCCGCTCGATCTCGGCCTCGTCCGTCACGTCCGCTCGCAGCGCCACCACCCGTGGCCCGCGTGCCGATAGCTCCGCCGCCAGCGGCTCCGCCACCTGGGGCGAGGTCAGGTAGACCGCGGCCACCTGGCAGCCCTGAGCGTGCAGCGCCCGCACGATCCGCTGCCCCAGCCCGCCGCTGCCACCTGTCACCAGCGCTACCTTTCCATCCAGCCGCATCGCCACACCTCCTACCTAACCCGGGCAGGGCGGATTATAGCCACGTCGTGGCGGGCCGCTGTCACGCGGGCTGCGCTCCTCGGAAGCGCGGCCGCGGCACCTCACTCCGATGGGTGGCGCCGCGGTTGCCCGCCCGCGACGCCGGGCGGGATACTGTGCCGGGCCGCGTGCGGACCAGCGCCCGGTAACCGCTCAACATAGGCGTGCCGCGGGGCGGTCCTGTGGAGGACTCCAGTGCCATCTGGCCGCTTCCCCGTTGTGCTCAGCGTCGGGCTCGGCCCCTGGCCCTTCGCTGCGCCGGACCCCGATGCCTTCTGGCGCTTCATCGACCGCGCCGAAGCGCTCGCGATCGACTCGCTCTGGCTGAGCGACCGGCTGCTGTCCCCGCCCGGGGGGCGCGCCTTCGTGCTGGACCCGCTCATCGCCCTCGCCGGCGCCGCCGCCCGCACCCGGCGGCTCAAGCTCGGTACCAGCGTCTACGTGCTGCCGCTGCGCCACCCGGTGCTCGCGGCGAAGGAGCTGGCGACGCTCGACTTTCTCGCCGGTGGGCGGCTGCTGCTGGCGGTGGGTGTCGGGGTGGAGAGTGAGCCCGAGTACGAGGCGTGCGGCGTTCCCAAGGCCGAGCGCGGCGCCCGGCTGGACGAGGCGATCCCGCTGCTCCGTCGCCTCTGGCGCGAGCCAATGGTGACTCACCAGGGCCGCTTCTTTTCCCTGCACGCGGTCAGCCTCGATCCGAAGCCGCTCGGACCGATGCCGATCTGGCTCGGGGGACGCAGCGACGCGGCCTACCGTCGCCTCGGGCGCCTCGGCGACGGCTGGCTCCCCTCTAGCATCACCCCGGCGGAGATCGCCGCCGGCATTCGCCAGATCCAGCGCTACGCCGCCGAGGCCGGGCGGGAGATCGAAGCGGACCACTTCGGGGTGCTGCTCGCCTACTGCGTCGCGGATAGCCGGGAGCAGGCGCAGCGGCTGGCGGAGCCCTATCTGCTCCGCAGCCGATCCGACCAGCCGCCCGTGGCGCTCGCCGCGCTCGGCACGCTGGCCGATTGTATCGAGGCGATCGAGCGGCGGGTGCAGGCCGGGGCGAGCAAGTTCGTGCTGCGCCCGGCCTGCCCGCCCGAGCTGCTCGAAGAGCAGCTCGAGGCGCTGGCTGCGCTCCAGCGCGCCGTCGACTGAAGCACGCGGGAGCTTAGCGGTTGACGGTGAAGCCGTTGCTGTCCGGATGGGCCAGCGAATCGCCCAGGTAGATGCTGCTGGTCGACATCAACTGGCCGTCTTCGTACAGGGTGAAGGTGAGGTGCTGGCCGCCCTCCACCCGCCAGTCCACGCCGTCGATCCCATCGGCCGTCTTGAAGCTGTAGCTGAGCTGCCCGTCGCCATTCAGCATCGCCGAGTCGTCGCCTTCGGGGCGGACGAGGTGCACGGAGCGGAAGGCACCGTCCGTGGTGATCGTCCCGGTATAGGTGTGAGCCCCGGTCTTCGCCGGGTCGGTAGTTTGCAGGTGCCAGCCGTCGGCGCTGTGCCAGAGGTAGACACCAGCGTTGTCGCCGTGGTCGAAGCCGTCGGGCCGGCCGTTCACGGGGTTGTCCCAGGCCAGGGCCGGGGCGGCCAGCAGCGCCATGCCACCGAGTGTCGCCAGGAGTGCGCGCCCGAGGGATGTCTTCACGAATGCCTCCTTCATCGTGGGTCTGGCGCCAGCGTACTCAGGGGCACTGAAGGCCACGGCGGGAGAAGCTGAAGGATGGCTGAACGTTCTGGCGCGGCGGCTCAGCCGAGCTCGGCGGGCGGGGCGTCCAGCGCCAGACTGGCGGCGAGCCGGATGAGCAGCAGGTTCGCCGCGACGATCACCGCGAACGCCGCGGCCGGCAGCCCGGTTAGGTCCCAGAGCGCCCCGCCGATGAGCGGGCCGAGCAGGCCACAGACGTAGGCGATGGTCAGCATCGCCGCGCTCAGCAGGTGCACCTCGTGCGGCGCGCTCAGCCGGGGCGGCAGCGCCAGGCTGAGGATGAACACCGCGCCGGCACCGAACCCGACCAGCCCGGACCAGAGCACCGTCCACTGCGCCCCCGTCAGCAGCAGCCCGAGCAGCCCGAGCACCGCTGCACCGCCGGCGACGACGAACGGCCCACGGCGGGCGACGAGACGGCTCGGCAGCGCGGCGATAAGGAAGGAGGCTGGGAGCTGGAGCACGTTCAGGCTGGTCAGCGCCGGGGCAATGAGCCCCTCCTGCCCCTGGGCGTGCAGGTACTCCGGGATGAAGGTGTTGCTCCCGAAATAGGTGATCGAGCCGCAGCCCAGGGCCAGCCCGAGCCGCCAAGTCCGGCCGCTCCGCCAGTCCGGCCACCAGCGCCGCTGCACCGCGCCCGGGCGTGGCGGGCTGGCGGGAGTGAGCAGCCAGACCGCCAGCGCCGTCAGCCCGACCGGGATCGACCAGACGAGCAGCCCTAGCGCCCAGCTCCCGTCCGCCAGCCCGAGCAGCAGCGGGGCGGTGAGCGCGGCGGCGACGATCTCGCCGACAAGCATCCCGTTCGAGTACAGCGCGGTGGCCAGGTCCGTCCGCCGCGGCGTCCACTGCATCACCAGCGAGGGCAGCGCCGGCTGGCAGATAGCGATCCCCAGCCCCATCAGCACCGTCATGCTGTACAGCACCAGCGCCGAAGCGCCAAGGCCGCGCAGGGCGCCCCCGAGCGCCTCCAGCACCAGTCCGAGCAGCAGCGCCTCGCGCGCCCCCAGCCGGGCGACGAGCAGCGACCCGATCACGGTGGTCGCCGCCAGCAGCCCCATCGGCAAGCCGGTCAGCAGCCCCACCCCGGTCTCCGTCAGCGCGAGCGCCTGGTGGATCGTCGGCAGCAGCGGCGGCACGGCCAGCAGCGTCACCCGCAGGCTGGCGCCGATCAGCCAGAGCAGCGCCAGCGCCAGGCCGGCCTGCTTCAGCTCCCCGCTCCAGGGCCTTTCCCGTACCCGGCTCACCCCGCTCCCGACGCTAGCCCGTGCCCAGCACCATGATCCGCCCCTCCCGATCCGCCACCACGAGCGTGCCATTAGGGCAGACGGACGGCGCGCTCCACACCTGTGCCCCGTTGTCGTAGTCGGCAATCGGCTGGCCGGTGCTGGTGTCCAGCGCGTACACATGTCCAACCGTGCTGCCAGTGTAGAGGATGCCCTGGCTGTCCAGCGCGGGCGAGCTGTACACCGAGCCGTAGATGTTGAAGCGCCAGCGCAGCGCGCCATCCGCGGCGCTGAGCGCGTAGATGCCGCCCTTGTTCGCACCGAAGTACAGGGTGCTGTTGTCGGCGCTCAGCGCCGCCGTCGCCCAGATGCCAGCCAGTTCCCGCTCCGCCTCGAACAGCCACTTGAGCTGGCCAGCCGGCGTGATCGCGTAGAAGTTGCTGTTGTTCGCCCCGATGTAGATCGTGCCGTCCGGGCCGAGCGTCGGCGAGGCGCCACTGCCAATGCCGTTCTGCCCGCCCCGCCCTTCCGCCGTCACCAGCGGGGTGGGGCCGAGGTGCGCCCCGAAATCGAACGTCCAGCGCACCGTCCCCTCCTGCCCGCCCGCGGTGGGCGGCGCGACCGCATACAGATTGCCATCCATGCTCGCCAGGTACACCGTGCCGTCCGTCCCCAGCGCTGGCGCCGTCCGCAGCGTCGGGCCGGTCTGCGCCGTCCATCGCACCGTCCCATCCGGAGCGACGGCCGAGAGCCGCCCCATCCCGCTGACGGCGAAGATCGTGCCATCGTCGGCCACGGTGGGCGAGGTGGTCTGGTTCCCCGGGCCGAGGTCCACCGACCAGACCACCTGTGGATCGATCCCGCTGGTGGGCGCCCGCAGCGCGTAGAGCACCCCGTGGACATCGGGCGTGCCCGCGCCCAGCGTGAAGCCCAGGTACACCGTGCCGTCCCGCCCGAGCGCCGGGGTGGCGTGCAGGGACGAGGCGTGCAGCGGGTGGAACCGCCAGAGCACCTCCAGCGCGTCGCCACTGCCTGGGTCGCGCAGCGCAAACAGGTTGCCCGGGAAGTTGGCGATGTAGATCGTGCCGTCCGGCCCGATCGCCGACGAGCTCTGGATGTCCGGGCGGGGGGTAAGCGGATCCTCAGTGGGGAACGCGCCCGAATCGAACACCCGCAGCAGCATAAGCTGGCGCGGCCCGGCGTGGGGACTCCGGCCAGTATGCTGCGGGTCCACCTGATACATCGGCTTGCCCGCCACTGCCGCCCCGCCAGGACGCGGCTGGGGCAGACCCAGGCTCGCACCCGTGGCCAGATCGGGCAGCGGCGCCGCCAGCGCCGCGCCGCCCCCCGTCGCGGCCAGCAGCCCGACGCTCAGCGCCGCCAGGCGCGCGCCCTCCCGCAGGAAGCGGCGGCGGCTCCAGCCAGCCGAGCGCAGCCTCGAGCCAGGTGGGGTGTAGGTCTCCACGGTACACCTCCGTCGCAGCTCAGCCTCCCCTCCGCGGGCGGACGCCCCCGCGCGCTGCAACAGCAATCATCTGCGCAGCATTCCCATTTTCCCGCTGTCCCCGGCTTCCAGGACAGAGCATGCCCTGCAAATGCTACGATCTAGCACCGCGGCCGGCGGCGGCCGATCCCTGCCAAGCAGCGAGAGGTGCCACGATGGGCGAGGCGGCCCGGGCGCAGCCGATTCTGGCGCTGCGCGATATCTCCAAGGCGTTCGCGGGGGTGCACGCGCTGGAGGGCGCCTCGCTGGAGGTGCTCCCGGGCGAGGTGCATGCGCTGCTGGGGGAGAACGGGGCGGGGAAGTCCACCCTGGTGAAGATCATCGCCGGGGTGCACCAGCCGGACGCGGGCGAGATCCTCTGGGATGGCCAGCCGGTGCACTTCCCCACCCCGCTGGCGGCGCAGCAGCACGGGATCGCCGCGATCTACCAGGAGCCGGCCCTGTTCCCGGACCTGGACATCGCCGAGAACATCCTGATGGGCCGCCAGCCGATGGACCCGACGACGCGGCGAATCCGCTGGGGCGAGCTGTACGCCGAGGCGGGGCGGCTGCTGCGCTCGCTCGGGACAAGCCTGGACCCGCGCACCCGGGTGCGCGGGCTGAGCATGGCCGACCAGCAGATGGTGGAGATCGCCAAGGCGCTGTCGATGAACGCCCGGGTGCTGCTGATGGACGAGCCCACCTCGTCGCTCTCGCTGCGCGAGGTGGACGAGCTGTTCCGGATCATGCGCCGATTGCGGGAGCTGGGGACGGCGATCATTTTTATCTCCCACCGGCTGGAAGAGGTGTTCGAGATCGCGGACCGGGTGACGGTGCTGCGCGACGGGCGCTACGTCGGGACGCGCCGGGTCTCCGAGGTCAGTAGCGACCAGCTCATCCAGATGATGGTCGGCCGCACACTCACCACCCTGTTCCCGAAGCAGGAGGTCCCGGTGGGCGAGGTGGCGCTACGGGTGCAGGGGCTGACGAAGGTGGGGGTGTTCTCCGACATTAGCTTCGAGCTGCGCCGAGGGGAGATCCTGGGCCTGGCTGGGCTGGTGGGCGCGGGACGGACGGACGTGGCGCGGGCGATCTTCGGGGTGAGCCCGGCGGACAGCGGGACGATCGAGGTGAACGGCCGGCCGGTGCAGATCCGCAACCCGAAGGACGCGCTGGCGCTCGGGATCGCCTACGTTCCGGAGGACCGCCAGCACCACGGGCTGGTGCTGCAGCTCAGCATCACCCAGAATGTCACCCTGCCGATCCTGGAGCAGTTCGCCACCCTTGGCTGGGTGGACCGGGGCGCGGAGCAGCGCGAGGCGAAGAGCTGGGCGGAGCGGATGGAGGTCCACGCCGCCGGCCTCTGGCAGAAGGTGCGGGAGCTGTCCGGCGGCAACCAGCAGAAGGTGGTGCTGGGCAAGTGGCTGGCTACCCGGCCGCGCATCCTGATCCTGGATGAGCCGACGCGCGGGATCGACGTCGGGACCAAGGCGGCGGTCCACCAGCTCATGAGCACGCTCGCCGGGCAGGGAATGGCGATCCTGCTGATCTCCTCCGAGCTGCCAGAAGTGCTGAGCATGAGCGACCGGATCCTGGTGATGCGCGAGGGGCGGATCACCGGGCGGCTGACGCGCGCCGAGGCGACCCAGGAGCGGATCATGGCCTACGCGACCGCGAGCCTGAACGAGGTGGGAACCGCAGCGGGCTCAGCGGCGTCTCAATGACACGAAAGGACGGCTCGATGGCCTCTGTGACCGAGCGGGCGAGTCGCCCGAACCTGCTGCTGCTCGCGGCCCGCTTCCGCGAGACCGGCATCGTCGTGGTCATCCTGCTGATCGTCGCCGCGGTCAGCCTGCGGACGCCCTACTTCCTGACACCGGACAACTTCCGCGATATCCTGCTCAACATCGCCATCCTGTCCATCGTCGCGCTCGGGCAGACGATGGTCATCCTGACCCGCAGCATCGACCTGTCGGTCGGCTCGATCATCGGGCTGTCGGCGATGGTGGTTGGGCTGGCGGTGCGTGACAACCCGGACCTCCCGCCAGTGCTGGCGCTGCTGATGGGGATCGGGCTGGGGATGGCGCTGGGCGGGATCAACGGGCTGCTGGTAACGCTGGGGCGGGTGCCGCCGATCATCGCGACGCTCGGGACGCTGAGCGTCTACCGCGGGCTGGTGCTGGTGGTGAGCAAGGGGCAGTGGGTGGACGCCTACCGGCTGCCGGCCGGCTTCGTCCAGATGTCGAAGTCGGAGGCGCTGGGAGTGCCGAACTTGCTGCTGTTCGCGGCAGCGGTGGCGATCGGGGTCGCCTACTTCCTCGGGCACACCCGGCTGGGGCGGGAGATCTACGCCATCGGGAGCAACCCGACCGCGGCACAGCTCGCCGGCATCCCGGTCAGCCAGGTGCTGTTCCTGGTGTTCGTGCTCTCCGGGGCGCTGGCCGGCGGGGCCGGGGTGCTGTGGGCCTCGCGCTTCGCCGCGGTGGCGAACGACACCGCCAGCGGCTTCGAGCTACAGACGGTCGCTGCGGCGGTAGTGGGCGGGGTGAACATCTTCGGCGGCTCGGGCACCGTCCCCGGGGTGCTGCTCGGCTCGCTGCTACTGGGGATCATCGCCAATGCGCTGACGCTGGTGCACATCTCCCCGTTCTGGCAGCTTGCGGTACAGGGGCTGGTGATCCTGCTGGCGGTGGTGGTGGACGCGCTTATCTCGCGGCGCTTGCAACGGGCGCTGGCGCTGCGCGCCCGGCGGATGGCGCCGGCATGACGATGACCCCTACCGCGAGCGGTCGCACCGCGGCGCGCGAGCCGTCGATCCTGCCGACGCTGCTGCTGCGCTGGGAGACGCTGCTGATAGTGTTGCTGCTGCTCGGCGCCGTCGGCAACGCCTACCTCTCCGAAAACTTCCTGGACGTCACCAATCTCTTCAACATGACCGTCGACTTCATGGAGAAGAGCATCATCGCCCTCCCGATGGCGCTGATCATCGTCAGCGGCAACATCGACCTCTCGGTCGCCTCCACCCTGGCGCTGAGCGCGATCGTGATGGGGGTGCTGTTCCAGGCCGGCTGGAACGTCTGGCTCGCCTCGCTGGCCGGGCTGGCGGTCGGCGCCCTGGCCGGGCTGGCCAACGGGCTGCTGGTGACCCGGGTGCGGCTGCCGTCGCTGGTAGTAACGCTCGGCACCTACGCGCTGTATCGCGGGCTGGCCTCGGCGATCGTCGGCGACGAGGCGTTGAGCGGCTTCCCGGACGACTTCACCACCATTGGCCAGGGCTACCTGCCGGGGACACCGGTGCCGGTGCCGCTGGCGATCTTCCTGGTGCTGGTGGTGCCGTTCGCGCTGCTGCTGCACCGCACCAGCTTCGGCCGGCTGGTGTACGCCATCGGGAGCAACGAGGAGGCCTGCCGCTTCGCCGGGGTGGCGGTGGACCGCATCAAAGTCATCCTGTTCGTGCTCGCCGGGCTGATGTCGGCGCTGGCCGGGCTGATGCTGAACGCGCGCTTCGGCGCGACCCGGGCGGACGTCGGCGCCGGCTTCGAGCTGGACGTCATCACTGCCGTTGTGCTGGGCGGGGTGGACATCTTCGGCGGGCAGGGTACTATCCTGGGGGTGGTGCTGGCGCTGTTCCTGATCGGCGAGCTGCGCTTCGGGATGAGCCTGAACAACGTCCCGGCCCAGGTGCAGACGATCGCGATCGGGCTGCTGCTGATCCTGGCGATCATCCTGCCACGCCTGCTGCGCGCCCGGAGCGGCGGCCGGCGGGTGGCGTCGGCCTGAAGGGGGGAAGCGGAGAGGAGGACAGGGCAAGAACGGGTATCGCTTGCCGGTCATCTGGCCGGGAAATGAACCGGCCTGGCTGCGCGAGCCGATCTGACGTCACTCACACACAACCTCTGGGAAGGAAGGGAATCCGTATGAAGCGATCTGCTAAGGCGTTTCTGGCACCCTGGATAGCGCTGGGACTGGTGGTTTCCGCCTGCGCCGGGGGCGGCGCCCCAGCCGCGCCCACGAGCGCCCCGGCAGCGGCTCCAACGACGGCGCCCGCGGCAGCGGCGCCGACGACCGCCCCGACCAGGGCCGCAGCGGCTCCGACCACTGCCCCGGCCGCGACGACGGCCCCTGCGGCAGCAGCCACCACCGCGCCGGCGGCGACCCGGGCCCCGGCCACGGCGCCGACGGCCGCCGCGACCACCGCGCCGGCGGCGGCCACCCCGGCCGCAGCGGCCGGTGGGGCTAAGAAGAGCTACAAGCTCTACATGATGTGCAAGGTGGCCGGCATTCCCTACTTCGACAACAGCCGCAAGGGCGGGGAGGAGGCGGCCAAGGAGCTGGGCGATCAGCTCATCTTCCAGTGCCCGGAGAAGGGCGACGCCCCCTCGCAGATCCAGCTCATCAACGCCGCCGTCGCCCAGAAGGTGGACGCGATCCTGATCTCGGCCAACGACGCCAACGCGCTCGTGCCCGCCGCCAAGAAGGCAATGGACGCCGGGATCAAGGTCACCACCTGGGACTCGGACATCGCCAAGGATGGCCGGATCCTGTTCCAGAACCAGGCCTCCAGCGAGCAGGTGGGCCGGGTGCAGGTGCAGATCATCTGTGAGCTGATCCCCAACTGCACCGGCAAGATCGCCATCAACAGCTCCACCACCACGGCCACCAACCAGAACGAATGGATCAAGTGGATGAAGGAGGAGCTGAAGGACCCGAAGTACAAGGGCCTGGAGCTGGTCACCACCGTCTACGGCGGCGACGAGGATCAGAAGAGTTACACCGAGGCGCAGGGCCTGTTCAAGGCGTATCCCGACCTGGCCGGGATCATCTCCCCGACCAGCGTCGGCATCGCCGCCACGGCGCGGGCGCTGGAGGACGCCAAGCTGAATGGCAAGATCCAGCTCACCGGCCTGGGCCTGCCCAGCCAGCTCAAGCAGTACGTCAAGGACGGGACGATCGGCAAGTTCGCCCTCTGGAACCCGGTCGACCAGGGCTACCTGGCCGTCTACATGACCCACCTGCTGCTGGACGGCAAGATCACCGGCAAGGAAGGCGAGACCTTCACCGCCGGCCGGCTCGGCCAGAAGACAGTGGGCAAGGACGGCGAAGTGCTGCTCGGCCCGCCGCTGGTGTTCGACAAGAACAACATCGACCAGTACTCCTTCTAGCCCGGGCAGGCGGAGGTACGTTCCGCCCCGCCACGGACCCCGGGCGTTTCAGGCCGGGGGAGGCGCTCGCCGCCTCCCCCGGCGCGTGTTCTGGAGCCCGCCGCCCCCACCCAGACATGCCCGCCAGGTATCCGCCGGCGACCCGCTGCAAGGGACACGAGGCAGGTCCAACGGACGCTCGCGTGGGGGACGGAGCGCCCATTGGGCCCGCTCGCCCTGTTCCCGCCACACCTGGAGACACTCGCCCGGCAGGTGCTGCGCTGCCACCCGTCCGGGGCCCGCAGCTCTCGTCGCGGCTGCGCCAGCCGCGCTCCCTGCGCCGCTCACACCCGATTCCAAGCCGGGTCTTAACGCTGTCTAAAGTTCAGTGCCTACAGTCATGGAGGTGACCACCAGCCGCCGGATGCCCTGGCATCCGGCCAGGAGAAGCGATCCATGGCCAGAACGCGGTCCCGGCGGATGGTAGCGCTGAGCAGCGCCGCCATCGCCGCGGTCTATTTCGCCGGCCTTGCCGCCACCCGCGAGGCCGCTGCCGGCCTGGCAGGCGGCGCGGCCACCAGCGCGCCCCTCAGCCGCGCCGCGCCCCAGCCCTCCGCCACGCCCACCGTGGTGCCCCCTATCCAGGCGAGCCGGACCGCGTCGTCCGGCGCTGCCACGTCGAGCAGCCGCTACGCGGATGGCACCTACAGCGGGACGGGCACGAGCCGCTTCGGCTCGATCTCCGTGTCGGTCACGATCCAGAGCGGGCGCATCACCAACGTGGCGATCACCCGCGCCACCACCTCCTTCCCGGTCTCACGGATCGCCTCACTGCCCGGGCAGGTCGTCGCGCGCCAGAGCGCCCAGGTGGACCGGGTCACCGGCGCTACCTACAGCTCCCAGGCGTTTCGGCAGGCGGTGCAGCAAGCGCTCAGCCAGGCGGTGCGCGCGTGAGCCGAACCCGATCGTCCACCCCGCCTGTGTCCGGGTGCGCCACGGTTGCGATGGACACGGTTATCTCTATCGAGGTCGTCAGCCCGCAGCCCCAGGACAGCGTGCACGCCGCCATCCAGCGGGCGCTCGGCTGGTTCGCCAGGGTGGAGCGGGCCTGTAGCCGCTTCGACCCGACCAGCGAGGTCCAGCAGCTCCTGCGCCGGGTCGGGGAGCCGGTCCCAGCCAGCCCGCTGCTGTTCGAGGCGGCCCGCTTCGCGCTCACGCTCGCCGCGCGGACCGGTGGGGCTTTCGACCCCACCGTCGGCCACGTCCTGGAGCGCAAGGGCTTCAACCGCCACTATCTGAGCGGGGAGCGGATCCGCTCCCCGATCCCGACTGACGCATCCGTGAGCTACCGCGACGTTTGGCTCGACCCCAAGCAGAGCACGATCACTCTGCGGCGTCCCCTGGTGCTCGATCTTGGCGCCGTGGCCAAGGGGCTGGCTATCGACCTGGCGGCGCGCGAGCTGGCCGCCTTCGACAGCTTCTGCATCGAGGCCGGCGGCGACCTCTACGCCCGAGGGCGCAACGGCTCGGGCCAGCCGTGGCGGATCGGGGTGCGGGACCCGCGCCATCCCGAGGCGGTGGCCTACCTGCTTGACGTCTCGGATCGGGCGGTGTGTACCTCGGGCGATTACGAGCGCCGCACCGCCGACGACAGCGAGCACCACCTGGTCGATCCCCGCACCGGGCGGGCGGCGCGTGCCCTCGCCAGCGTTACCGTCGTCGCCCCTACCGCGCTCGCGGCCGACGGCCTGGCGACCGCCGCCTTCGTCCTCGGTCCGCGGCGAGGGTTGCGCCTGCTCACGGAGGAAGGCGTCGACGGCGTCCTGATTACGTCGGCCGGCGCCGTGCGGACCACGCCGGGACTCCGAAGGAACACCCGATGAGCACCATGACCATGACAGGAGCAACACCACGGCGCGCCCCCGAGGGGACGATGGCCGGCCGAGTGCGGCAATGGGTGCGCACGCCCAAGGGTCTGCTTGGCGCGGTCTTCCTGCCGCTGCTCGTGCTGGCCGGCACGGCCGCTGGCTGGGGCGCGGCACTGCCGCATGTCGCGGTCGCGCTGGCCGGCGCTTGCCTGGTCGAGCTGCTGGTCACCTGGGCCGGGCAGGGCACCTGGCGCTGGCCCAGCAGCGCCCTGCTCTCCGGGCTGATCGTCGCCTTCGTCCTCGAGCCGCAGACTCCCTGGGCCGTCACCTTCGCGGTCGCCGGGCTGGCGACGGCGTCCAAGTACCTGCTCGCCACCCGCCGCGGCCACGTCTTCAATCCCGCCGCCCTGGCGCTGCTGGTCTCGGTCCCGTTGTTCGGGACTGGACAGAGCTGGTGGGGCGCGCTGCCGGACCTTCCCTGGCCGTTCTTGCTGCTCCTGCTCGTGGGCGGGGCGGTGGTGGTGGACCGGATCAACAAGTTCCCGCTGGTGCTCTCGTTCCTTGGGACGTACTTTGGGCTGTTCACGCTGCTCGCCCTGGTGCAGCCGGCGGCCGTCGCCGCGATGTTCCGGGCCCCGTTCGTCCACGCCGCGCTGTTTTTGGCACTGTTCATGCTCACCGACCCGCCCACCTCGCCCGGCCGCGACCTCGAGCAGGTCTGGGTGGGCGGGCTCGTGGCCGTCGTCGCCTGCGTCGCGCAGGTGCTGGGCGCCGGGCAGGCCTACCTGCTCATCGGGCTGCTGGCTGGCAACGCGGCGCTCGCCGTCCGCCGCTGGTCCGGCGGCTCTGTCCCACCGGTCGCCAGCGACAGCTCGGAGCCTGGAGCGCGGAGGGCGTTGGCCGGGCTCGACCGCGATCCTGAGGCGACGGAGGACGACGCGATTACCGCACCCTCGGCCCAGCAGCCTGGGTCGAGGGCGGAGGCTGGCGCGGACGATCTGCTCGGCGCCGTGCGCGCGCAGCTCCTTCGCCCGCGGACGCTCCTCGCGGTCGGCGGCGCTCTGGTCGTTCTCGTCCTCCTCGCCCGTGGCGTGCTCCATCTGGACCTCGCGGAGATCTGGGACGCGGTGTGGGATGCGAACCCAGCGCTGGTCGCTATTGCGCTCAGCGTGTGCTACACCGCGTTCCTCGCCCGCGCGCTGCGCTTGGCGGCTACCAGGGCTGGGACCGCATCCTCGCCCCGGCCCAACTCGCCGAGCTGGTCAAGAACGGCACCGTCCGCGGGGATCGTGTGCCCCTCGACAGCGATTGTGTGGCCCTCACTATAAGACACCGGTGAGGCCGAATTGAGCGTTTGGTAAGAGAGCCTTCGATGGCGGTGCCCCGGCCGGCAGCGTGGTATCCAGCGCCCCGAGGCGCCGAACCAGCCCCTCTCCGTCGACCGGGCCGAGCTGGTCCAGCGCGATCCGCCCCTGCGTGACCGCGACCCGCCACGGGCAGGCCTGCCTCGTAGTCGTCAGCGGCGCCACCGGGTAGGAGGGCAGCGATCCCGCGCCTGAGCCACGCTGGGTGACTATCATATGGGGGAGCTTGGAGCACTGCCCCAGATCACGGAACGGAGCGAGGAGCATGCCACGCGAGCTTGCCCCGCGCATCGTCGTCGACCCGGCGGTGCAAGCCGGGAAGCCGGTTATCGCGGGGACACGCCTGCCGGTGGAATTAGTCATCGCGAAGCTGGCCGGCGGGATGACGCCCGACGAGATCGTCGAGGAGTACGCGATCTCCCACGAGGACATCCGCGCCGCGCTGCGCTATGCGGCCGGCGTGCTGGCGATGGACGAAGTGCGGGCGACCGCCTAGCTGATGCACTTCCTGGTCGACGAGGACCTGCCCCGCTCGACTGTGGCGGCGCTGCGGCAGGCCGGCTACGCGGCCGACGACGTGCGGGATGTCGGCCTGCGCGGCCGACCGGACCGCGACATCTATGCCTACGCCCGCTCGCATGGCCTGGTGATCGTCAGCGCCGACAAAGATTTCTCCAACGGGTTGCACTACCCGCTGGGCGACCATGCCGGGATTGTCGTCCTGCGCATTCCGGACGAGCTCCCCAGCCGAGCGCTCAACCAGGAGCCGCTGCGCGCCCTGGCGGTGCTGCACCCCGAGGACTTCGCCGGCGCGCTCGTCATCGTCGAGCCAGGGCGCGTCCGCATCCGCCGCGCATCCGCGCGGGCCTGACCCGCCCGTGGACCGGCTCGCCGTGGCAGAGGCCCCGCTCCCATTCGAGACTGCTAGGCCGCTGGATGCTCGGCGCGGTGGGTGCTCGCGCCCCGCGCAAGTTGCCGATCCGCACAATCTTCGTCTTAGCGCGCAGGAAGTTTCCACGACGTCATTACTCTGCCCCTGATCCGCAGCGAGCAGGCGCTCTTACCCGACCCTAAACTCGGGCTTACCGGGGCCTAAGCGGCGAGCCATACAGTGCTTCTTGCAGGGTCGCACTCCCGAAAGATGCGCGGCCCTGGAGGAGATCGAGTGATGACGAAGAAGATGTCGTGGCGACTGGCCCCGGCCGTGGTGCTCGTCAGCGGCCTCGCGCTGCTCGCTACCGCCTGCACCAGCGCGACGGCTGCCCAGACCAGCCCGGTAGAGACTCCAACCGCGACGAGCCAGACGGCGGCTGCTCCGGCGGCGACAGCCCCCACAGCGGCGGCCGATCCGTCGTCGGCGAGCGCCACGGCGCAGCTAGCCGCTGGCGCGATCCGCTTCACGCTGGTGCCCGATGGGACCCAGGCCAGCTATCACGCCCGTGAACAGCTCGTTGGGCGCTCGCTGCCGAACGAGGCGGTTGGCACCACCTCGGCGGTTTCGGGCAGCATCGTCCTGGCT
Source organism: Pseudomonadota bacterium (assembly GCA_021325655.1). Lineage (GTDB taxonomy): Bacteria > Chloroflexota > UBA6077 > UBA6077 > JAJPGT01 > JAJPGT01. The sequence continues at coordinate 112,993 of JAJPGT010000041.1, read as the reverse complement.
CCCGATGGCAGCGTGATTGGCGATCAGTCCATGATCACCGTGGACCTGCGCACGCTTCAGAGCGACGAGAGCCGGCGGGATGGCTTCATCCAGCGCAACACGCTTCAGACCAGCCAGTTCCCAACGGCGACGTTCGTCCCGCACACAATCCAGGGCCTGCCCTGGCCGCTGCCGACCTCCGGGACAGCAACCTTCCAGCTCAGCGGAGACCTGACGGTCCACGGCGTCACCCGGCCGGCCACCTGGCAGGTGGCGGCCCAGTTCAACGGCCAGGACGTGACCGGGAGCGCGACGACCACGGTGCAGTTCGCCGATTTCGGGATGACACCTCCCAAGGCCGGGCCGGTCCTGAGCGTCGAGGACAGCCTGGGGCTCCGGCTCGACTTCCACGCGACGAGCGCGGCGGCCTGAGCTGGCCGCGCCGCATCCGGCCGCGCCGCGCGGCCTCCCCGCTGCGCGGCCGGCTCACCCGACAAGGATTCCCCCATGTCTACGTCATCTATCCCTGTTCCTGCCTCGCGGCGCGCGCCGCGGGCGCCAGTGAGCATCTCGGCCATCCTGCCCGCCTACAACGAGGAGGCGCTGATCGAGCCTGCTGTGCGCCGGGTCGCCGCGGTCCTCCGTGGTCTCTGCGACGATTTCGAGGTGATCGTCGTCGACGACGGCTCGCACGACCGCACCGGCGCGATCCTGGCCGCCCTGGCCTCCACGGCGCCCGAGGAGCTACGGCTGCGGGTGGTCACCCACCCGACGAACCGCGGCTACGGCGCGGCGCTGGCCAGCGGTTTCGACGCCGCCACCAAGGCGCTGATCTTCTTCACCGACGGCGACGAACAGTTTGACGTTGCTGAGCTCGCCCATTTCCTACCAGCGCTGGACGACACGACCGACCTGGTCATCGGCTGTCGCCGCCACCGGGCTGACCCGCTCATCCGGCGGCTCAACGCCTGGGGCTGGAAGCTGCTGGTGAACGGCCTGTTCGGCTACACCGCGCGCGACGTGGATTGCGCCTTCAAGCTGTTCCGCCGTCGCGTCTGGGAAAGCCTGACAGTGCACGCCCGGGGGGCGACCTTCAGCGCCGAGATCCTGGTTAAGGCGCGCCGCCTGGGCTTCCGGGTGAAGGAGCTGCCCGTCCACCACTTCCCACGCGCCGCCGGCAGCGCCACCGGCGCCCGCCCGGCTGTCATCGCCCGGGCGTTTGCCGAGCTGTTCCGGCTCTGGTGGAACCTGGACCGCGAGCTGGCCACCGACCCGCGCGCCCAGCACGCCCGCGCGTTCCACCCGGCCGACAGAGCCTCACGGGCTGCCTGACCGGCCAGGCGCCAGAACCTACCTGCTTGGAGAGATCCTCATGTCAACCGACCCCCAGACCCTCGCCCGCTGGATGCGCTCCGGCGGCGTCCTGGGCTCCGTTCGTACCCTGCCTGATCCCGTGGAGCCCCCGCCCACCGCGCCGGACGCTGCGCCGAGCGTCCGCGAGGCCGAGTGGCCCGTTCCCGGGGCGGCCTCGACGCCACGCTCCACCACGCCCTGGCGCCGCCTGGCGCTGGCCGCGGTGCTGGCGCTGTCGGCGGCGCTCAACCTGATCAACCTCAATCGCGAGGGGTACGGAAACGAGTACTACGCCGCCACCGTGCTCAGCATGCTGCAGAACTGGCACAATTTCTTTTTCGCCTCGTTCGACCCAGGCGGGTTCGTCTCGGTCGATAAGCCGCCGCTGGGCTTCTGGATCCAGGCCGCCAGCGCCAAGCTGCTCGGCTTCTCCGGCCTCAGCCTGCTGCTGCCGGAGGCGCTAGCCGGGGTGGCATCGGTGGCGGTGCTCTACGTCCTGGTCCGGCGCGCCTGCGGGCCGACGGCGGGACTGCTGGCGGCACTCGCGCTGGCGTTCACACCCGTGAGCGTCACCACCAGCCGCAACAACACGATCGACTCGCTGCTGGTGCTCGCTGTACTGCTGGCCGCCTGGGCCACCCTGCGCGCCGCCGAGCGCGGCAGCCTGCGCTGGCTGCTGCTGGCAGCGGTGACGGTGGGGTTGGGCTTCGAGATCAAGATGCTCCAGGCCTACCTGGTCGTTCCCGCGCTCGGGCTGCTGTACCTGGCGGTGGCGCCTCGCCCGCGCCTGGTTCGGGTCGGGCACCTGGCCCTGGCCGGCCTCGCGCTGGCTGTGGTGTCGTTCGCCTGGCCAGTGGCGGTGGACCTTACCCCGGCGTCGGCACGCCCGTACGTCGGCTCAACCCAGAACAATTCTGAGGTGAGCCTCGCCCTCGGCTACAACGGCATCCAGCGTCTGCTCGGGCAGGGGCGCTCGATTGGCCAGGCACTCGCCCGGGACAGCAGCGGGCTGGCGGGTCGCCGCCAGGCGGGCACCAGCGATGCCGCCAGCGGCCAGCCCGGCGCGACCACTGCTGCCAACGACGGGCGCGCGTCGTTTGGCGGTCCCGGCGGCTTCGGCGGCCCGGGCGGCTATGGCGAGAACGGGACGCCGGGGCCGTTGCGGCTGCTCAACCAGCAGCTCGCCGGCCAGGCGAGCTGGCTCCTGCCGCTCGCGCTCGTCGGAGTATGCGCCACCGGCCGGGTCGCCTGGACCCGGCGGCGAAGCCTCGCCCGTAGTCGGCCGGCCCAGGCGTTCTTCCTCTGGGGCGCCTGGTTGGTGACGGCGGCGGCGTTCTTCAGCGTCGCCGGCTACTTCCACCGCTACTACCTGGTGATGCTGGCGCCTCCAGTGGCTGCTCTAGCCGGGATCGGGGTGTGGGAGTCCTGGCGCGCCTACCGGCGCGGACAGCGCCTCGGCTGGCTTCTCCCGCTGGCGCTGGTGGGCACCGGCCTCCTCCAGGCGCACATCCTGGCCGACTACTCGACCTGGGCCCGCTGGCTGACGCCCATCGCGCTCGGCGGCGCCGCGATCGCGGCTGTGGTGCTCCTGGCACTCCGACCTCGTGCAAGGTTCGGAATCCGGAATCCGGAATTGGGGATTCGAACCCCGAACCCCGAACTCCGGATTCCGCGCCTGGCGACGGGACTCGGCGTCGTTGCGCTGCTGGCGGCTCCGGCAGTGTGGTCCGGGCTGCCGGTGGTGACAGGCATGTCCGGGGGCGGCCTCCCGGCCGCGGGGCCGGCGCCGCAGCGTGGCGCCTTTGGCGGCCCGGCCTTGGGGGGTCCGGACGGAGGACCTCCCCCCGGCGGCTTCGACGAGGCGTCCAATCAGGCCGCGCTGATCGCCTATCTGGAGGCGCACCAGGGCAACGCGGAGTACCTGGTGGCGACGACGAACGCCAATGCCGCCGCCCCGATCATCCTCGCCACGGGCAAGCCGGTGATGGCGCTGGGCGGCTTCCTCGGCAGCGATCCGATCCTCACTCCCGACCAGCTCGCCGCGCGGGTCGCAGCCGGGCAGGTGCGCTACTTCCTGCTTAGCGGCGGACCCGGCGGGCATGGGGGAGACGCGCTGACCGCCTGGGTGCAGGCCAACTGCACCCCGGTGCCCGCCGCGAACTACGGCGCGGCCAGCCAACCGGCTAGCGGGTCGGATGGCTTCGGACGCGGTGGGCAGGAGCAGTTGTACGCCTGCACTGGCGCGCAGGGGGCGGGCGCCTGAGCGCCCGCCTCGCCCGCTGCGGCCGTTCCATGCTGGAGGAGGCCCAACACGCAGTATGATCCATAAGGAAGCAGCACCTGGCGCGGGGCTGGCCGGGCACCGGGCTGAACGTGGAGCGGGAGAGTCTCAGCACGTGGCGGCGAACGTCCTGGTAGTAGACGACGACGAGGAGATCCGGGCCTCGCTCCGGCGCGGGTTGAGCCTGGAGGGGTACCGCGTCACGCTGGCCGCCGATGGCGAGGAGGCGCTGCGCCAGGCGCGCGAGCGCCTGCCTGACCTAGTGGTGCTGGACGTCATGATGCCCGGACTCGACGGGCTGGAAGTGGCCCGCCGCTTGCGCGCCGCCGACGACACGCTCCCGATCATCCTGCTGACTGCGCGCGACGCCGTGCCTGACCGGGTGGCCGGGCTGGAGAGCGGCGCCGACGACTATCTGGTCAAGCCGTTCGCCTTCGAGGAGCTGCTGGCCCGGATCCGGGTCCAGCTCCGCCGGCGGGAGGCCGGCCGGCCGCAGGAGCTGCGGTTCGCCGACCTGCGGCTGGACACCGGCACCCGTGAGGCCCGCCGCGGGGAGCGGACGATCGCGCTGACCACCACGGAGTACGAACTGCTCAAGCTGTTTCTGGAGCACCCTCGCCAGGTCCTCACCCGCGACATCATCTACGAGCGAGTGTGGGGGTACGACTTCGGGAGCGAATCCAAAGTCATCGAGGTCTACGTCCGCTACCTGCGTGAGAAGCTCGAGGCGGACGGCGAGCCGCGCCTGATCCACACGGTCAGGGGCGCCGGGTACGTCCTCAAGGAGGAGGCGTAGCGTGTCGGTCCGCCTGCGCCTGACGCTCTGGCACACCGCCCTGCTGGGGCTAATGCTCACCGGCTTCGCGGTGCTGGTCTACGCCGCCGTGGCCCGCCAGCTCACCATAGAGCTGAACGACCAGATTCGCCTCGGGGCGCTCGCCGCCTCGCGGGCCTTCCGCGCTGTCGGGCCCGACACCGGAGGGCTGCATGGCGGCCCGGCGCGCTTCGGCGGCCCGCCCCGCGGCGGATTCGAAGAGGGGCCGCCGGGCCCACCACCGAACGGCGGGCTCGCCACCGCGCCACCCGATCAGGGGCTGTTTATCCAGGTGGTCGATGTCAACGGCACGGTGCTGAGCATGTCGCCGAACCTGGCCCAGCCGCTGCCGATCCCGGCCGACAGCCTGCGCCAGGTGCTCGCCGGCCGGGAGGCCCACGACACCGTCCAGCTCGGCCGGGACCGGGTCGAGCTCTACAGTGCTCCACTGGTGCACGACGGCAGAGTGGTGGGCGTGCTCCAGGTGGCCGCCTCCCTGGAGCCGCTGGAGGCGAGCCTGGCCGAGCTACGGCTCGTGCTCGGTCTGGTGGTCCTGGCCGCGGTGGGGGTCGCGGCCGTGCTCGGCTGGTTTCTGGCGGGTAAGGCGCTCCAGCCGGTCGACCAGATGACCCGGGTCGCCCGCGCCATCGGCCATTCGACCGACCTGTCCCAGCGCGTCCCGGTGTCCAATCCGCGCGATGAGCTGGGCCGCCTGGCCGCGACCTTCAACGAGATGCTCGCCCAGCTTCAGCAGGCGTTCGAGAACCAGCGCCGCTTCCTGGCTGATGCCTCCCACGAGCTGCGGACACCGGTGACGACGATCCGGATGAACGCCGAGGCGCTGCTGCGGGGCGCGGCGTACGATCCGCGGGAGCGCGACGAGACGCTGCGGGCGATCCTGCGTGAATCGGAGCGGATGGGGAGGCTGGTGGCCGATCTGCTTGCCCTGGCGCGCGCCGACGCCGGCCAGCCGCTGGAGCGGCGGCCACTCGCGCTCGACTCGCTCCTGCTCGAGGTCTACCGCGAGGCGAAGCCGCTGGCGAACGGGGTGCAGCTCGAGCTCGGCGAGCTGGAGCAGGTGGAGGTAGTGGGCGACCACGACCGGCTGAAGCAGCTCGTCCTCAACCTGGTCGATAACGCCCTGCGCTACACGCCCGCCGGCGGGAAGGTCACGCTCGACCTGGTCGGGCAGGACGGCCGGGCCCTGCTGCGCGTCCGCGACACCGGCCCCGGCATTCCGGCCGAACACCTGCCACGCATTTTCGAGCGCTTCTACCGAGTCGACCGCGGCCGTTCGCGCAGCCAGGGCGGGACCGGGCTGGGGCTGGCCATCAGCCAGTGGATCGCCGAGGCGCACCAGGGGCGGATCGAGGTCGAGAGCGAAGAGGGCAAGGGATCGACCTTCACCGTAGTGCTACCGATCCACAAGCCGGGTGTATCTGCGCCGGTCGCGCCGCGGCCGGTGCAGTCCGGCGCTGCTATCCCGCGTTGAGCCCGGCCCGGCTGCTGCTCGTGGCAGCGCTCTGCCCACCGCTCCCCATCGGCGAACGCGCCCCGGCGGTGGGGACGGATTGTGCCGACTGCCCAACGCGCTCCCGGGATTTCCGGCCGGGAAATGGGTGCCGCGGCCGGCCGCGGCTGCTACAGTGGAACCGAGCCGCGTGCTCCCGGCGCTGATCGGGAAGCGCGCCGGCTCAGCCAGTCCGCCGACCACGAGGCTGGCGGAGCATTACCACACGAACACGGGACGCGCCGCCAGGGCGCGTCCCGCCAGAGCTGGTGGCCCCAGAGGGAATGGCACCGCAACGGTGCAACGGGTTGCAGGGGGTTCGGCCCGCGCCCGTTCGCTCACCCCGCGGCCGGTCCCGGAAGCGCGCTTCGCCCAACGACGAGTGCGTGCAGGCTTGAGAGGCCTCCGTTCGCAGGGATACCCATGGTCCCGCTCCCCACGCCTGACGCGCTGGCGCCACTTTCGGCCAGCGCGGCTCATCCGCCCGGTCTAGCCCCTGCCCCGGCCGCTGAGTGGCCTTCTGGCCATCGCAGTGGCGTCGGAGGAACGGATCGGGCGCCTGAGCAGGCCCGGCGGGGCACGCGATGGCTGCCACCAGGCGACGGCGTGACAAGGAGACGAGCGACGCTATGCAGTCTCGAGAGCTGTCGATGGGACTGAGGAAGCGTATTGCGCTGGTGGCTCACGACCACCGCAAGGCCGATCTGCTGGAATGGGCCCGCTTCAACCGCGGCCTGCTGGCCGAGCACGAGCTGTATGCGACCGGAACGACCGGCCTGCTGCTGGCGCAGGAGCTGGACCTGCCGATCCGACGACTCCTGAGCGGGCCGCTGGGCGGCGACCAGCAGATCGGGGCGAAGATCGCCGAGGGAGCTATCGACTTCCTGATCTTCTTCTGGGACCCGCTGGAGCCCCAGCCGCACGACCCGGACGTCAAGGCACTCTTGCGCATCGCAGTGGTCTGGAACATCCCGGTCGCCTGCAACCGCGCCACCGCCGACTTCCTGATCTCCTCACCGCTAATGGAAGAGCCTTATCCCCGGCTTGTGCCGGACTACGACGACTACCACGCCCGAGTGCTGCCCGAGCCCGTCGTGGCGCACCGCTCGCCGCAACACAGGGGGCAGGTCGCTCTCACCGAACCCTAAAGTTCGCCTTACTGCCTGCTAAGCCGGGGACCATAGAGTTTCCGTGGAGGCCGCGACAAACAGACTTTCGTGGCCCCAAGGAGTCCAACACCGTGGCATCTCGTTCGTTCAAGCAAGCCGTCGCGGCGGGCGCGGCCGCACTACTGCTGGGGGGCGCGGCGCTGGGCGTCGTCTCCGCGCAGCAGGCGCCGCCGACGCCGACCGCGCAGACGACGCCCGGGCCCCCGGGCCAGAATCGGTATCAGTCGTTCCTGCAGGCCCTCGCCGCCAAGCTGGGGATCACCCAGGAGAAGCTCCAGCAGGCCATCGACCAGGTCCGCCAGGAGCAGGGCCTGCCACCCGGAGAGGGACCCTGGGGCGAGCGCCATGGCGGGCACGTGAACCTGGACGTGGCGGCAAAAGCGATCGGCATCAGCACTGGCCAGCTCCGCCAGGAGCTGGCGGGCAAGTCGCTCACCGACGTTGCCAGGGCGCACAACGTCGACCCGAACACGGTCGCCGCGGCGCTGAAGGCAGACGAGACCAGCCGCATCGACCAGGCGGTCAAGGACGGGCGGCTCACCGCCGACCAGGCCAACCAGATGAAGAGCGGTCTGGACGCGAAGATCAGCCAGCTCATGGCCCGCACCTTCGACAATGACGGGGACGGCCCTGGCGGACATGGTGGCCCGCGCGCCCCGCGGGGCGCCCCGCGCTCGGGCGCTGGCGCGGGCTAGAGCGGCGCCCCGGGCCTGAGGCGTGGCGGGTGGGGCCGCCGCTCTAGCCCGCTGCACGCAGGCCCAGTGCCGTGGAGCCCATTTGACCCGCGCCGGCTGCCAAAAGAACCGCGCCCCCCGGAGTTGGAGTAGTCTTGAGGCAGACCGGCGCGGAACACAGCCCTCCGGACCACAGATTGCCAAAGCTCTGGCGCGGAGGGCGTAGCAGAGGACAGTAGCCATGAACGCATTCAACTGGAGGACACGCCTGCTCCCGATTCGCTCCGCTCCGGACGAGCCAGCCGCGACGGATTCGACCACTGAAATGGCCGGACGACGACAAAGGCAGTTCGCCGCAGCAGCATGCCTTGCACTTGCGCTGCTCGCGGGGGTCGCTATCGGTCGCTTCACCGCGACCTGGAGCCCCGCAGTGACGCCGGCCCTGGCGCCACTCGTTCGCCAGGTCGCAGCGGTCACTGCCGCGCCCCTGGTCTCTGGGACTCAGGCCGACCAGTCTCAGGAGGCGGCCATCAAGCAGGTGATTCAACGTGGGAATGACGAGCAGGCGCAAGCGATCGCAGCGCGCGACCCCTCGGCGATGGCCGACACCTCCACGCCGGACCATTACCAGGAGCTCGTCCGGATCAACCAGGATCTGCTCGACCACGGGGTGACGAGCATCGCGCTCGTCAAGCTGGAGTGGGGGCCGATCTCGGTCAATGGCACCACTGCCACCGCCACCACGTATGAGACCTGGAGCACGACCTACAGCGACGGAACCACGGAGCAGTCGCGCGACCGCAACGACTACACCCTGGTCCTAGACCAGGGGACCTGGAAGATCCGGTCCGACAATCAGCCGGATGCTGGCTCGCCCGCTCCGGGGGCGCCCGGAGTGCCAGAGTCGGACCAGCCGTCGCCCGCCGGGGCGCCTCCGGCGGGGAGCAGCATCTCCCGTAACTGGGCGGGCTACACCGCGACAGGCGGCACGTTCACCGCGGTGAGCGGAACCTGGACCGTCCCGCAGCCCACCGCGGGCGGCGCGGCCGGCATCGACGCCACCTGGGTCGGCATCGGCGGGGTGCAATCCCGAGACCTGATTCAGGCCGGAACCCAGGAGACCCAGACCGGGAGCGGCCGGGTCGTGGACACGGCCTGGATCGAGATGCTGCCGCAGGCCTCGCACTCCGTGCCACTGGCCGTCCATCCCGGCGATTCGGTGACCGTCTCGATCACCGAGGCCGGGACCGACACCTGGCAGATCGCGTTCACCAACAACACGACCGGCCAGACGTACCAGCAGACGGAGCACTACGCCTCGTCCAGGTCGTCGGCCGAATGGGTGGAAGAGGCGCCCAGCAGCAGGCGTGGCGTGGCGCCGCTCGATGACTTCGGGACGGTGCAGTTCAGCAACGGGTCGGCCGTCAAGGACGGCCAGACCGTCACCATCGCCGGGGCCGGGGCCCGGCCGATCACCATGGCCACTGTTGGCGACCAGCCGCTCGCCATCCCGTCCGCGCTCGGCAGCGATGGGGCCAGCTTCAGCGTGACCCGCACCGCCGTGCCAGCGGGATTGGAGCGCGGCGGCTCGCCCTTCCCCGGCCGGTTCCCGTTCGGCGGTTAGGCTGTGTCTTGGGCGCCGCGCCCGCCCGGGTTTCTCCCGCGCCTGCCCAGGCTCGGCCTCTGCCCAATGGCGCCGCTACAGTCGGAGTCGGAAGGATGTTCGCACGACAGCGGGTCAACCTGGCGGGGGTCAATCCGTCCTCCGACCTGGGCCTCGGCCTCATCGCGCTCACGCTGCTACCGATCAGCCTGGCCGGCCTCGCGGTCCATGCGTGGCTGGGGATGCTCCTGGCTGGCGCGGAAGGTGCGCCCCTGCTGCTGAGCTGGCAGTGGGGTGCCGCGGCACCGCGCCGTCGCCGCGGCGCTCTTAGCCTCTGGGAGCGCGTCACCTTCGATGGCTGAGCGAGGCCCGGGCAACGGGCGCTGGCAGCGCTGGCTCATCGTCGCGCTCATTGCGCTCGCGGTCGTGGGTATTGCCCTGGCCGCGCCGGCGGCCTATCGCCTCGCTCGGGGGCATCCGCGACGACCGCTGCCGCCGCGCCAGACAGACGTCTCCCTGATCGCCGGCTGGATGACCGTGCCGTACGTTGCGCGCACCTTCCATGTGCCCCCGGAGGTGATCTTCCACGCGCTCGGCGTCTCGCCAGCCGGGCACGAGCGGGCCAGTCTCAACGACCTCGCTGCCGAGACGGGCCGCAGCCCGGACGAGGTCGTCGCTACCGTCCGCTCGACGGTGGCCAGCTTTCAAGCCACGCACCCGCCGCCCGGCTCGCCCCCGGGCGCCGCCACCCCGCTGCCTGGGGGTGGCCGGTGAGCCTCTCCGCGGACCAGCTCCTCACCTGGCTGCTGCTGTATGGCTACCCCGTCCTTTTCGTCACGGTGCTGATCGGCTCGATCGGTGTGCCGATCCCGGTCAACGTGCTCGTCCTGGCCGCGGGCGGATTCGTAGCCGACGGAGACCTCGACCTGCTGCCTGTTGCGCTGGTGGTGTTCGGCGCCGCCGTGCTCGGCGACTGCCTCGTCTACGGCGTGGCTCGCTGGGCGGGCGAGGAGGCGGTCCAGCGGCACGGCGCCCGGCTCGGCCTCGGCCCGGCCCGGCTCGACGCCGTCCGGGCGCGCTTCGGCGGCTGGCTGGGGGCGGCTGTCTTCTCAACCCGCTGGCTGCTCACCCCGCTCGCCTTCCCCACCAGCATTGTGGCCGGCGTCAGCCGCTACCCGCTGGCCTTCTTCGCTGCATTCGCGGTCGCTGGCGAGGCGCTCTGGACGGGCGCCTACCTGGCAATCGGCTACGTGTTTGGCCAGAGCTGGCCGAGCATCGCCGAGACGGTACAGGACGCGGCCCAACTGGCGGCCGGACTCGGCCTCGTCGTCGCTGCCCTGGCCCTGCTCGCCGTAATCTGGCGCAGGCAACGAGCGGCAGCGCGCGCGCAGGCGACCCGAGCGGCCGGCGACTGAACCCCGGAGCGCGGCCGATTCTCCCTGGGCACGGCTACCAGCGCCCCCGGGCCGGGGCTTTGCCCGCCACGCCCGCGCGCCTGGCTATAGTATGCCGATACTCCAGCGCGGGCGGGGGCTCCGGTGGCGACGCGGCCGGCTGCCTCGGATGGCGAGCTGCGCCGGGAGGCGCCCGGCGCAGGTGGACTGAAGCGGCTCCTCGGGCGCACCCTGCGCGAGGTGCTCGCTCAGACACACGTGCCGGACGCGCTGGTCGTCCTCCTCCAGCCTGAGCGTGGGCTGGACGTCCGCCACACGCCCGGGCTGCCCCCACCGGATGAGGCGTCGCTGCGTGCCGCCGTCGGGCGGCTGCTGGCAGGAACGGCGGAGATCGAGCTGGGCGGCGCGGAGCCGCGGATTGGGCTGGCGCTGGAGGTCGGAGACGGCAGCCTGGTAGCCGTCATCGCCCGCGCCGCCGACGCGGGCCAGCGTGCCCGTTTCGCCGATCGCTGCCCCCTGCTCCTCCTCGCGCTCGCGCGCGAGATCCTGCTCATCCGCGGACGCCGCCGCGAGGACGAGCTGGAGCGACTCAACGCCACCGCTCGTCGGATCGCCGCCTCGCTGGACCTGGATGAGGTGCTGGACGAGATCATCCGTGACGCGACCGAGCTGCTCGGCGCGGACATGGGTGACATTGTGCTGCTGGATCCGCAGGCGGGGACGCTGCGCATCGTGGCCGCGACCGGGCCGGAGTCGGTGGGAGTCGAATGGAGCGCCGAGAAGGGGCTCTCCTCGCGCACCATGGCGGCCCGGCGCACGGTGATGGTGCGCGACTACCAGCGCTATCGCCACCGGATCGAGGAGCTAGCGGAGTACGAGGTGCACGCCGTCCTCTGCGCCCCGCTGATTGCCCGCGGCGCGGTCATCGGCACGATCACGGTGCACAGCAAGAATCCTGCCTACGAGTTCCAGCCCGGCCACACCCAGCTCCTGTCAGCGTTCGCCAGCCACGCGGCAATCGCGATCGAGAACGCCCGCCGCTACCAGGCCGAGACCCGCCTCGCCCGGGAGCTGCGCGAGGCGAACGAGCAGCTTGCCCGCTCGCTCACGCTCCAGCAGCGCCTGGTGGAGCAGGTGCTGAGCGACCGGGGGATCGGCGGCATCGCTCGCGAGCTGGCCAGCCTGCTCCAGCGTCCAGTCGTCCTGCACGACGACCTGCTTCGGACGCTGGCCGGGGCATCGCCGCCCGGCGGCGAGAGCTGGGAGGTGCTCGCCCTCCCCAGCGATGGCCTGCGCGACCCAGCCCTGTCTGCCTTCCTGCGCGAGCTGGCGGCGTCGCGCGCCCCCTCCGCCCGCCCGGCGCCGCTGCGCGGCGCGCCGCGCCTCGTCGCCCCGGTGATCCGCTCCCCGACGGAGGTGTCGGGCTACCTGGTACTCCCCTGGCAGGAGCCACTGACCTCGCTGGATCGGGCCTTGATCGAGGTAGCGATCACCGGGGTCGCGCTGGAGATGGCCAAGCTGCGCGCCCGGGTGGAGCTCGAGCAGGACCTGCGCGGCGAGGTCGTCATGGACCTGCTGACAGGCGCGTACAGCAGCCCGGACACGATTGCGGCTCGGGTCGCGCAGCTCGGCTTCGACCTCGCCGAGCCGCGAGACGTCGTCGTGCTCCGCCTCGAAGCCCCCGCCCCGCCCGACCGGCGCCTGGGCGACTCGGAGCAGCTCCGGCTCCGCCGTCGCTTTCGCGACGTCGTGGCAGCCAAGGTAGGAGCGCGGTCACCCGCGAGCATGGTCGCGACGGACGGCGACCTCGTCATCATCCTGGCCGCCCGGCGTCGCGGAGCGGGCGCCCGGCCCGATCCCGAGCCGCCGCGGTCGCTGGTGGAGGAGACGATCGAAGAGGTGCGGGGGGCGATCCCCGGCGCGATCGTCTCCGCGGCGATCGGCGACCTCTGCCGCGCCACCGAGGACTACGCCCGCTCGTACCGCCTCACCCGGGGCGCCCTGGAGGCCGCCTGCAAGCTGGGCGGGCCGGGCCGGGTGGTGGACGCGCGCTCCCTTGGCGTGGCCCGGCTGATCATCTCCTCGGGAGACCGGGAGGAGCTGCTGGACTTCGCGCGCCGGCGGCTGGGGCCGCTGCTGGGCGGCGGGGAGTTCGAACGGCTGCTGCTATCCACTTTGCGGACCTACGTCGAATCTGGCTTCAACCAGCGCGAGACCGCTCGCCGCGCCTACCTGCACCCCAACACCGTCGCCTACCGGCTGCGTAAGGTGGGGGAGCGGCTGGGGACGAGCCTGGACGACCCGAGCGTTCGCCTGGACCTGGCGCTGGCGCTGCAGATCGGCCTGCTGGCGGATCTCCTCTAGCAACAGCCTTCCCTGGGCCGCTCGGCGGGCCGGTGCCGTGCTTGTGGCAGCACACCAATGAAACCGTTCTTCCATCGTGTGGCCATACTATTGCCCGCCCTTCCGGGTGGGTCTATCGTTCGTCAGGAACCGGTCCTGGCAGCCGGGCGCTGCCCGGCGTGTTGATGCCGGAGGAGTGGAGGACGCTGTGAGGCGCAAGGCCCAGACGCTCGTCGGTCTCGTCACTGCTTGTCTATTCGTCGCTGGCTGTTCAGGTGGCGCCGCGCCGAGCGCCGCGCCCACCTCCGCCGCGGCCGCGCCCACCACTGCCCCGACCACCGCGGCCGCGGCCACCGCCGCGCCAGCGGCGCCGACTCGGGCGGCCGCGCCGACCACGGCCGCCGTTGCCAGCCCGGCCGCCGCGCCTACCCCGTCGGCCGCGGCGACACCTGCCGCCGCGTCGAGTGGTGAGCAGGTGACCATCACCTACGTCAGCTTTGGCGGCGCGCTCCAGGACGCGGAGGAGAAGGCCTGGCTCCAGCCGTTCATGCAGCTCCACCCCAACATCAAGATCCTCTACGACAACGTGGATTACGCCAAGCTGAAGGCGATGGTCGAGTCCGGCAACGTCACCTGGGACGTCGTGACCACTGGCCCCGACTTTGGCCTGGGCGACTCGACCAAGTACCTGGAGAAGCTGGATTGCACCGTGATCCCCTGCGCCGACCTCCAACCGGACAAGTTTCCGCAGGGCGACGGCCCGTATCGGGTGGCGCAGACCACCTCCGGCACAGTGCTTGGCTGGAACACCACCAAGATGCCGGCCGGGCAGAAGCCGCAGAGCTGGGCAGACCTGTTCGACCTGCAGAAATTCCCCGGGAAGCGCATCGTCATGGGTGACATGGAGTCCATGCCGCTGGAGATCGCGCTGGTTGCGGACGGCGTCCCCCCGGACAAGCTCTACCCGCTGGACGTGCAGCGCGCGCTCAAGAAGTGGGATACCATCAAGGATCATGTCGAGTTCACCACTAACTACCAGGGCTGCGCCGAGAAGGTCGCCACCGGCGACGCGGTCATGGGCGAGTGCTGGAGCGGCCGCTTCCAGACCTTCAAGCAGAACGGGGCGCCGATTGAGTACACCTGGCACGGCGAGACGATGACCGGCGGCTACAACATGATCCCCAAGGGCAGCAAGCACGTGAAAGAGGCGATGCAGCTCATCGCCTACATCACCTCGCCCGAGGCTGGCGCCCGCTACACGGATTACATCGCCTACGGCCCGGCCAACGTCAAGGCGATCCCACTGATCAAGCCGGACCGCAAGAACCTGCTCGGGATCGCGAACGTGGACAGCAGCACCATCTACGTGAACGACCAGTATTGGGCCCAGAACCGCGACCAGGTCGACAAGCAGTGGCAGGCGTGGTTGACGAGCTAGGGATCCGATGAGCTCGACCGTCGTCGCCCGGGCGGCCGCGCGCGCGGCCGCCCGGCGCAGGCCGCCCGTTGTGGACGGCTGGGGGTTGCTGATCCTACCCGGGATCGTGTTCCTGCTCCTCGCCTTCGGTATCCCGCTGCTCGGTATGGGGCTGCGCAGCCTCACCGATCCCTCGCCGGTGACGTACCTGGAGGCCTTCCAGACACGCACCTTCCTGATCTCGATGGGCTACACCCTTCAGGTGGCGGTGGTCGTGACGCTGGCCTGCCTGCTGCTCGGCTATCCGTGGGCCTATCTCATGCACACCACCGCGCCCGGCGTGCGCTGGGTGCTGGCCGGGATGGTGATCCTGCCCTTCTGGTCGAGCCTGCTGGTGCGGACCTATGCCTGGAGCGTGCTCCTGCGGCCGAGCGGGGTGATCAACTTCATCCTGCTGGCACTCGGCATCGTCCACGAGCCGCTGACGCTGATGGGGAACACGCTGGGCGTGGTGATCGGGATGACCCAGATCATGCTGCCCTTCATGGTCCTGCCGCTGTTCGCGGTGATGAGCCGGATGGACCCGGACCTGGTGCCGGCGGCGCAGGGGTTAGGCGCTCGGCCGGCGACCGCCTTCTTCCGTATCTTTCTCCCGCTGACTCTGCCAGGCATCGCCGCGGGGGTGGTTCTGGTGTTCGTCGTCTCGCTCGGCTTCTACATCACCCCCACCGTCCTGGGCAACGCCCGCAGCCCGATGTTCAGCCAGCACATCGTCAACCAGACCACGGTGCTGCTCGACTTTGGGCTGGCCAGCGCGCTCGCGGTGATCCTGCTCGTGGTGACCGTCGTCTTGATCTACGTCGGCAGCCGCTTCGCCTCGCTCGGCGAAGCGCTCGGCTTCGAGGAGCGGCGCCAATGAGCCGCTCCCTGCCGCTCAAGGCCTCCTTCGTCGGGCTGGTCGGCCTGTTCCTGGTTGCCCCGACGGTGGTGGTCGTGATCATCTCGTTCACCTCGGCGACCGTCCTGTCGTTCCCGCCCCCCGGCCTCGACACGCGCTGGTACGCCAAGTTCTTCGCCGACGCGCAGTGGACGAACGCCACGGTGACCAGCTTCGTCGTCGGAGTGCTCTCCATGGCGCTCGCGACGACCC
Organism: Pseudomonadota bacterium; assembly: GCA_021325655.1. Taxonomy (GTDB): domain Bacteria; phylum Chloroflexota; class UBA6077; order UBA6077; family JAJPGT01; genus JAJPGT01. The sequence continues at coordinate 97,306 of JAJPGT010000041.1, read as the reverse complement.
TCGGTACGCTCGCCGCCCTGGGGCTGGTGCGCGGCCGCTTCCCCGGCCGGGCCGTGGTCGTCGCGCTGATCCTCAGCCCGCTGATCGTGCCGAGCGTCGTGGTCGCCCTGGGCATGTACATCTTCTACGTTCGCGTCGGGCTGGCCGGAACGCTGCCGGCGCTGGTGCTGGCCCACACCGCGCTCGGCTTCCCCTTCGTGGTGGTCAACGTCGCCGCCAGCCTGCGGACCCTGGATGAGACGGTGGAACAGGCGGCGCGCGGGCTGGGAGCCGGCCCGCTCTATACCTTCTTCCGTGTCACGCTCCCGCTCATCCTGCCCGGCGTGGTCGCCGGCGCCCTCTTCGCCTTCATCACTTCCTGGGATGAGGTGGTGGTGGCACTGTTTCTCTCCACGCCGCTCATGCAGACGCTCCCGGTTGTCATCTGGGCACAGGTCAAGAACGACGTGGACCCGACCGTCGCGGCCGCCTCCACCCTCGTCTCCGCGCTGAGCCTGCTGATCCTGTGTAGCTGGCTGCTGGTCCGCTCGCGCGCCGGCGTACGCGCCTAGGGAGGAGGCCAGCCATGTCGTCGATGGGCAGCGAGCTGGCGGGTGCGCTCCGGCTGGAGGGTCTGACCAAGCTCTACGGCGAGCATCTGGCCTTGGACGGGGTTTCGCTGGACGCCCGGGCGGGCGAGTTCGTCACCCTGCTGGGCGCCTCCGGCTCCGGCAAGACCACCACCCTGCGCTGTGTCGCTGGCTTCCTCAAGCCGGACAGCGGCCGCGTCTTCCTGAACGGCCGCGACATCACCGGCCTGGCGATCCACGAGCGGAACATTGGGATGGTGTTCCAGAACTACGCGCTGTTCCCGCATATGACCGCGGCGGACAACGTCGCCTTCCCCCTCCAGGTGCGCAAGCTGCCGCGCGCCGAGATCCAGCGGCGGGTGGCGGAGGCGCTGGAGCTCGTCCACCTCGGCGGCCTGGGTGGCCGCTATCCGCGGCAGCTCTCTGGCGGCCAGCAGCAGCGCGTCGCGCTGGCGCGGGCGATCGTGTTCCGCCCGCCGCTGCTGCTCATGGACGAGCCACTGGGGGCACTGGACAAGAAGCTGCGCGAGGCAATGCAGATCGAGATCACGCGCATCAGCCGCGAGCTGGGCGTGACTGTGATCTACGTGACCCATGACCAGGAAGAGGCGCTGGCGATGAGCGACCGCATCGCCGTCTATCACCAGGGGCGCATCGAGCAGCTCGGGACGGGCGAGGAGCTGTACGAGCACCCGGCCACCCTGTTCGTGGCCAGCTTCATGGGCGAGTCGTCCATCTTCCGCGGTCGGCTGGAGCGCGACCTGAGCGGCGCCTACCTGGCCAACGAGCGCCGTCGCATCCCGGTCGCCGAGGCGGCGTGCGCCCGGCTGGGCCTCCGGCCCGGACAGCCGGCCGCGCTGGTAGTGCGGCCGGAACGCGTCCGGGTCCGCGGCGCAGCCGAGCGCAACGGGGCGAGCGCCAGCGTGCGTGGCGTGTTGCGGGAGGTGGTGTACCTGGGCTCGGCGCGCAAGTACCTGGTGGACCTGGGGGGCGAGCAGCAGGTGCTGGCCCGCGTCGCGGCCGGCGCCGAGCAGGACTGGCCGAGCGTTGGCCAGGAGGTCACGGTAAGCTGGGACCTGGAGTACGGAGTGCTGGTCGCCGACGAGGCGGCGGAGGGAGCACCGCCCGGAGCGGCGGCGCCCGCTGAGAGCGCCGCGCTGGAGGCCAGCCGGTGAGCTGGCTGGACGACACCCCCATCTATATCACCGGCGTGGCCGAGACGCCGCTGGGCGAGGTCTGGGACCAGACCGAGCTATCGATGTGTGCGCTCGCCGCCCGCGAGGCGCTGGCCGAGGCCGGGCTGACGCTGAAAGACGTGGACGGCGTCTTCGTCAACTACATGGGCGAGGAGGGCTCGGTCCAGGTGGCGGAATACCTGGGCATCCAGCCGCGCTACGCCGACTCCTCGGACCTTGGTGGCGCCGCTTTCGAGGCGTTTGTCCACCATGCCATGCTCGCCATCACCGCCGGCCACTGCGAGGTGGCGCTCATCACCTACGCCTCGCGCCAGCGCTCGCGCCGCAGCCGTGGGATGACGCGGCCCCAGGATCCGACGACGCTGCAGAGCCAGTTCGAGATCGCCTACGGCCTGCCGGCCCCGCTCGGCTATTACGCGCTGATCGCCGCCCGGCACATGCACCAGTTCGGGACCACCCCGGAGCAGCTCGCCGAGATCGCGGTGGCGGCGCGGCGCTGGGCACAGCTCAACCCGAAGGCCTGGAGCCGCGACCCGCTGACCGTGGCCGATGTACTGAGCTCGCGCCCGATCTGCGAGCCGCTGCACCGGCTCGACTGCTGCCTGGTCACCGATGGCGGCGGGGCGCTGGTCGTGACCAACAGGGCCCACGCGGCGGGCGCGGCCAAGCGGCCGATCCGAGTGCTCGGCGCGGCCGAGAGCCACACCCACTGGCTCATCTCGCAGATGCCGGACCTGACCGTCTCGGCCGGGGCGCAGTCCGGGCGCGAAGCCTTCGCGATGGCCGGCATCACCCCGGCCGACGTGGACGTGCTGGAGCCGTATGACTCCTTCACCATCACGGTGCTGCTTGCGCTGGAGGACCTGGGCTTCTGCGCTAAGGGCGAGGGGGGCGCCTTCGTCGAGCACGGCCGCCTCGCCCCCGGTGGCAGCTTGCCGGCGATGACGAGCGGCGGCGGCCTCTCCTACAACCATCCCGGCGCGCTCGGGCTGCTGCTACTGGTGGAGGCGGTCCGCCAGCTTCGCGGCGAGGCCGGCGCCCGCCAGGTGCCGGAGGCCAGGATCGCGGTGGCGCACGGCGTGGGAGGCCTCCACTCCACCGCCGGAACGGTGGTGCTGGCCCGTGAGTGAGCCGACCCTGCCCCCCTTCGGCGACCCGTTGACCGCGCCGTTCTGGGCCGCGGCGGAGCGCCGCCAGCTCGTGATCCAGCGCTGCGCTGCCTGCGGCGTCTACCAGTTCTATCCGCGCCCCTTCTGCCTGCGCTGCGGCTCGGACGCGGTCGAGTGGGTACCGGCGCGCGGGACGGGGACGATCTACGCGCAGACCACTGTGCACGTCCCGGTCGTGCCGGAGCTCACGCCACCCTACGTCGTCGCGCTCATCGAGCTGGACGAGGGGCCGCGCTACACGGCGAACGTCGTCGGCGGGCCGAGCGCGATCGGCGATCGGGTGCGGCTCGCCTGGCGCGAGCGCGCCGGGCTGCCGCCGTTGCCAGTGTTCACCCCTGATCGGGAGGCACACTAGTGGGACGATTGGATGGGCGCGTGGCGATCGTGACCGGGGCGGGGCGGGGCCTCGGCCGAGCGCACGCGCTGCGGCTCGCCGCCGAAGGCGCGGCGGTGGTGGTGAACGACCTGGGCGGCGACGTGCACGGCGAGGGGCAGGACCTGACCCCGGCCCAGCAGGTAGCCGAGGAGATCCGCGCCCAGGGCGGGCAGGCAGTGGTGAGCGGCCACGACGTGGCGGATTGGGCGCAGGCGGCGCAGCTTGTCCAGACCGCCGTCGAGGCGTTCGGGGACCTGCATGTGCTGGTCAACAACGCCGGCATCCTGCGCGACCGCACCCTGGCCAACATGAGCGAGGCGGAGTGGGACGCGGTGATCCGCGTCCACCTGAAGGGACACGCGGCGACCACGCGCCACGCGCTGGCCTACTGGCGCGACCGCTCCAAGGCCGGCCAGGCGGTCAAGGCCTCTATCGTCCATACCACCAGCATCGCCGCCTTCGCCGGCAGCTTCGGCCAGGCGAACTACAGCGCCGCCAAGCTGGCGATCGTCGGGCTGTCGCGCGTCGCGGCGCTGGAGGGCGCCAAGTACGGCGTCCGCTCCAACGCGGTCTCGCCCTCCGCCCGCACCCGCATCGGGATGGAGACGCCTGGCGCGGACCAGGCGTTCCGCCCTCCGGATGACTCCCAGGCGTTCGACCGGCTGGACCCGGCCAACGTCTCGCCGCTGGTCGCCTGGCTGGCCCAGGCGGACTGCCCGGCCACCGCGCAGGTATTCCATATCTACGGCAACCGCCTGATCGTGATCTCGATGCCGAGCATCGTCCACGACCTGCGCACGAATGGCCGCTGGACGCTGGAGGCGCTGGACCGCGAGCTGCCGCGGCGGCTGCTCACCCCGCCGGCGATCACGGATTTTCTGGAACTGTAGCCCGAGACGGAGGAGCCAGGAGATGGCAGTGCTGAACCCGGCGCGGGTTGGCGCATGGACGGAGGAGCTACCGTGGACGGTGGACGCGGAGCAGGCCCGCGCCTACGCCGCCGCGACCAACGACGACAACCCGTGGTTTACCAACGGTCGGCTGGCGCCACCCGTCTACGTGGTCGCGATCGCGGTCCACGTCTGGGCTCCAGCAATGGAGCGCGCCTTCGCGGCCGACCCGTACACCCTCGGCAGCGTCCACGGCGAGCAAGACCTGTACCTGCACCGTCCGCTTGCGCCGGGGATGCGGCTTCGGCTGCGCGCGGCGGTGGTTGGGGTCCACCCGAAATCCACCGGCACACTGGTGGTCGGGCGGGTGGAGGCCCGCGACGATACGGTGCTGGTCGCCGAGCAGTTCTTCGTCAATTTCTTCCGCGGCTTCACGGTACAGCAAGGGATCGGGGAGCTGCCGCCGGAGCACCGCCTGCCGGAGGCAGTCACCGCCCAGCCCCCGCTGGCACGCGTTCGCTACCCGGTGGACCCGGACCAGGGCATTCGCTATGCCCACGCTTCCGGCGACAGGGGGATCTACCACCTGGATGACGAAGCGGCCCGCCGCCTCGGGTTCCCGCGTAAGATCGTCCACGGCGTCTGCACCATGGCGTTCGCCGGACGGGCGGTGGTGGAGGTGGCCTGTGGCGGCGACCCGCGCCGGTTGCGGCGCCTGGCGGTGCGCTTCTCCGCCCCTCTGCTGCCCGGCCAGGATGTCACCACCACCCTCTGGCCGCTCGGGGAGCGGGCCGGCCGCGCGCGGGTTGGTTTCCAGGTCGCGGACCAGTCCGGGCTGGTCGTCATCAGCAATGGGCTTGCCGAGGTAGCGTCGTGACTGCCAGCGCGTCCGTGTCCTGGAATGTGCCGCCTGCCTGGACCGTGGTCCCGCACCGCACCATCATCGAGCTGCTGCTGGATGCCGCCGCCAAGCGTCCGAACGCGCCCGCGCTGATCTTCGAGGAGGGGCTGGCCATCAGTACCACCCAGCTCCTGGATCTCGCGGAGCGTTTCGCCGGCTACCTGCGCGAGCGTATCCAGCCCGGCGACTGCGTCGCGATCATGCTGCCCAACCGGGCGGAGTTCATGGTCGCCTGGCTGGCGGTGGTCGCCTGCCGCGGCATCCTCGTCTCGATCAATCCAGCCGCCAGGGACCACGACGCCGGGCACATCCTGCGCGACTCGCGCTCCGTGCTGGCGATCGTCGGGGCGGAGACGCGCGAATTGGCCGAGCGGGTCCGCGGCGACTGTCCGCGGCTGCGCGAGATCGTGGTGGTGGACGGCCCTGAGCCGCGTGGGCTGGACGGCTATGTGAGCACCAACGGTCGCTTCCCCTTCGTGGCGGCCCAGTGCCAACGTGACGACATCGCCAACATCTACTACACCTCCGGCACAACCGGCGCCCCGAAGGGCTGTATGCTGGATCACGCCTACTGGCTACGGGTGGTGGACGTGGACCTGCGGCTCCACCCCAAAGGCCCCGAGGACCGCCAGCTCTGCTGCTTGCAGTTCTTCTACAACGACCCGGCCTGGCAGCTCCTGGCCGCGCTCGCGACGGGCGCGGCGGTCGTGGTGATGCGCCGCTTCTCCGTTTCGCGCTTCTGGAACGTGGTCCGCACCTACGGCGTCACCGAGATCCTATCCATCGCCTCCATCCCGATCCTGCTACTCAAAGCGCTGCCCGACCCGCGTGACCGCGACCACGCGGTGAAGCGCGCCCTCCAGGTGGCGGTGCCGGCCAGCCTGCACCGGGAGATGAACGAGCGCTGGGGGTTCCCCTGGATCGACGGCTATGGGATCACCGAGGGCGGCTTCATCACGCGCGTCCCGCTCGCCGCTGCCGACGAGCTGGCCGGCTCCGGCTCCATCGGCATCCCCTGCCCCGAGGTCGAGCTGCGCCTGGTGGACGACGATGGCCGTGACGTGGCGCCGGGCGAGACCGGCGAGTTCCTAGTGCGTGCCCCGGCGATGATGCGCGGCTACGTCAACCGCCCGGAGGAGAGCGCCGAGGCGATCGACGCGGACGGCTGGCTGCACACCGGCGACCTGGGTCGCGCCGACGAGCGCGGCTTCCTCTACTTCGTCGGTCGCAAGAAGGATATCATCCGCCGCGGTGGCGAGAACGTCGCCGCCGCTGAGGTTGAGGCGGTGCTGCGCTCGCACCCGAAGGTGCTGGAGGTGGCGGTCATCCCGGTCCCGGACGCGCTCCGCGGCGAGGAGATCAAGGCATACGTCCTCCCCGTCGCCGGGGAGACGCCGGAGACGATCCCGCCCCGCGAGCTGGTGGCGTACTGCCTGGAGCGCCTCGCCCCGCACAAGGTGCCACGCTACTTCGAGTACCGCGCCACCGATTTCCCGCGTACTCCCTCGATGCGTGTTCGCAAGGAGGCGCTGCGCCAGGAGCGCAACGACCTGACCGCGGGCGCCTGGGACCGCGAGGCGGAGCTGGGCCACCTGAGCAGTAGGGACGGGAGATTGCGATGATGGCGCCTGCGAGCTACGAGCAGATTATGGTCAGCCGCGACGGAGCAGTGCTGACGATCACCCTGAACCGACCGAGCCGGCTGAACGCGATCACGATGCGGCTCTGGGACGAGCTGGAGCAGGTGGCGCGGGCAGCGGCCCAGGACCCGGCCGTCCGTTGCGTGATCCTGACCGGGGCCGGCGAGCGCGGCTTCTGCGCCGGGCGCGACCTGGACGAGGCACAGTTCTCGGACGGCCGCCCGTTCACCAGGGAGCGGCTGGACGAGATGCAGCGGAGCGTGATCCCGAGCCTGGTGGGCATGCCTAAACCGGTGCTCGCCGCGGTCAACGGGGTGGCGGCCGGGGCCGGGCTGGCGCTCGCGCTGGCCGCCGACGTCCGCATCGCTAGCGAGACGGCCCGCTTCACCGTGGCGTTCCTCAAGGTCGGCTTCGTCCCGGACGCCGGAACGGCCTGGCTGCTGCCGCGCGCGGTCGGCTATGCCCGGGCGCTGGAGCTGTGTGCCACCAGCGAGGTGATCGATGCAGCCGAGGCGCTGCGCATCGGGCTGGTCAACCGGGTAGTGCCGGCCGCGTTGCTGCGGGATGCGGCGGCGACGCTCGCCCAGCGGATCGCGACGCTGCCGCCGCTGGCCGTCGGCGCGACCAAGGCGCTGCTCCAGCAGGCGATGCAGGACGGGCTGGAGCGCGCGCTGGAGCTGGAGACGGCAGCGCAGCTCCGGATGATGGCGACGCACGACCACCAGGAAGGGATGGCCGCCTTCCGCGAGCGGCGTGAGCCGCGTTTCGAGGGGCGCTGAAGCATGACTACCCTACCGCCGATCGAGATTCCGTCCTACGTCGCCGGCTGGGCGATCGTCACCGACTTCTGGGAGGCGGAGGAGATCGTCAAGTCGCCGGCGTTCCACGCCGGCCGCATGGAGACCGAGAGTCTGCCCTTCCGGGGCGACACCATCATCGAGCTGGACGGCGAGGAGCACCTCCCGCGCCGCCGGCTGGAAAGCCAACTCTTTGCCCGCGCCGCGCTGCGCCACTACGAAGCGCAGGTGCTGGACCAGTCCATCCAGCGCTGCCTGCGCGATCTGGCCGCGCAGCGTGGCCCGGACGGTGTGGTGCGCGCCAACCTGGTCGAGCTGACTCGCACCATCCTGCTGCAGATCGCCGCCGCGATCATCGGGCTGGACGCTGTCGATACCCCGGAGCGCACCGCGCTTCTGGCCCGCTGCTTCGCTCCGCTGGATGCCGGGGTGGTGGTCAAGTGGTCCACCCGCGACCACCGGGAGGTGATCCGCGAGGGGCTGGCGGCGAAAGCGGCGTTTATTCAGCACTTCGTCCAGCCATCGCTGCAACGCCGCCGGGCGCTGGTTGCGAACTACCAGGCCGGGCGCCTGCGCCGCCAGGAGCTGCCCAACGACCTGCTGACGCTGCTGCTGCTGCTGCACCCTTCCCCGGAGTGGGACGAAGACCTGGTGGTGCGCGAGGCGATCCTGTACCTGGCCGCCTCGATCGGGACCACCTCCACCGCGACCACCTTCGCGGTGGAGGAGCTGGACGGCTGGCTCCGCCAGCACCCGGAGGACCGCGCCAGGCTTCAGGACACCGACTTCCTGCGCCGGGTCACCAACGAGGTCATTCGGCTGCGGGCCACCTTCCCGGCGATCATGCGCCGCGCCATCCGCGACGTGACGCTCCGCAACGGCCGCCGCTTCCGGGCCGGGGAGCGTATCGCGATCATCAACGACGCGGTGAACCGTGACCGATCGGTCTTCGGGCCAGATGCGGATCGCTTCAACCCGTACCGCGCGATCCCAGAGGGGGTGCACGCCTACGGGCTCGCCTTCGGAATCGGCCAGAAGAGCTGCATCGGCAAGGGGCTGGTGACCACGGTGCAGGAATCCGCTGACACCGAGCTGGACCGTTCGATGGTGAAGATGCTCAAGGCGTTCTCTCGGGCCGGCATCGCGGTGGACCGCGCCGCGGAACTGGTGCGCGCCCCGACCGCCGAGGGGCGCTACACGGTGTTCCCGGTCCGCTTCGATAACCTGTGAGGAGTCGATGAGTCAGACCCAGACACAGCGCTACGCGATCCCGCCATTCATCGCCGACTGGGAGCTCGTCACCTCCTACGCCGAGGCGGAAGAGGTCATCAAGTCGCCTGACTTCCAAGCCGGGCGGCTGGAGACGGAGAGCTTGCCGTTCCGCGGCACGGTGCTGATCGAGTTGGATGGCGAGGCGCACCGCGCCCGGCGGCAGTTGGAGGGCCCGCTCTTTTCGCGGGCCGCGATCCGCTTCTACGAGCTGAACGTGCTGGACGAGATGATCCGCCGCAACCTGGCCGACGCCGCCCGCCACCGGGACGCGGATGGCGTGGTGCGAGCGAACCTGGTGGACCTGTCCACCAGCATGTTTCTCCAGGTCGCGGCGCAGATTATTGGCCTGGACGGCGTCGACACCGAGGCGCGGACCGCGCGGCTCAATCGCTACTTCACCGCGCTGGACAACGCCATCGTGGTCAAGTGGTCCACTCGCGACCATCAGGAGGTGATCCGCGAGGGGCTGGAGGCGAAGACGGGCTTCATCCGCGACTTCGTCGCCCCGGCGCTAGAGCGCCGGCGGGCGCTGATCGCGGACTTCCAGGCCGGCCGCGTTCAGCGCGAGGCGCTGCCGCTGGACCTGTTCACGCTGATGCTGCTCCACCCTTCGCCCGAGTGGGACGCCGACCAGATCACTCGCGAGGCGATCGGCTACCTCGCGGCGACCATCGGCTCCAGCACCGCCGCCACTGTATTCGCGGTGGACGAGCTGGATCAGTGGCTGCGGGCCCACCCGGAGGATCGCGCCCGGCTGGACGACACCGCCTTCCTGCGGCGGATGGTGAACGAGTCGCTGCGGCTGCGGGCCACCTTCCCGGCGATGATCCGCTGGGCGGTGCGCGACACCACGCTCAAGAGCGGGCGGCGGATCGCGGCTGGCTCGAAGGTCGCCATCATCAATCAGGCCATCAACACCGACCCGGCCGTGTTCGGTCCGGACGCCGACCAGTTCAACCCGTACCGTGCCCTGCCACCTGGCGTCCACGCCTACGGGCTCGCCTTCGGGACCGGGGCGAAGAGCTGCATCGGCAAGGGGCTGATCACCACTGCGCAGGAGTCCGCCGACGGCGAGCTCGACCGGGCGCTGGTCAAGATCCTCAAGGCCTTCTCCCGTGCCGGGCTGGTAGTGGAGCGCGAGCGGGGCGTGGAGCGCGCCCCGACCGCCGAGGTGCGCTTCACCGTGTTCCCGGTCCGCTTCGACCATCTATAAGGAGAACGACGTGGCCGATTCCCAGGCGGCAGAGGGCGTTCAGGCTGCCCCGCGGGCGTGCGACCTGCTCGTCACCAACGCCTACCTGATCACCATGGACGCGGCGCGCCGCGTCTTCACCCGCGGCGCCGTGGCCATCGGCGACGGCGAGATCCTTGCCGTCGGCCGCGAGCAGGAGGTTGCGCCAGCGTTCGCCCCGGCGCGGACGATCGATGCCCAGGGGGGTCCGGTGCTGCCGGGGGCGTTCGACTGCCACGCTCACGTCGGCCTGCACACCACTCGCGGCGCGTTCTCGGAGGTGGGCAGCGAGAGCGAGTACTTTGCCAGCTACGTCCGCTGGACGAACGCGCTCGATGCCGACGAGGAATACGCCAGCGCGCTGCTCGCCTGCCTGGAGATGCTCAAGAACGGCATCACCTGCTTCATCGAGCCCGGCACCGCCTGGGCCCCGGACGCGGTCGCCGCGGCGGCGCAGGCGATCGGCATCCGCGGCTCGGTGGCCGATCCCTACCTCTGGGACGTTGAGGGCTTCTGGTACGCCGCCAACCTGGAGCGGGCTCCGTCCAATCGGGAGCGGGCGCTGCGCGAGCTGGGCAAGCAGCTCTGGCGCAACCGGGACTCGCGCGCGCTGGTGCGCGGCCATGTCGCGGTCTACGGGATCGGCTCCGCGACGGATGAGCTGCTGCTGGCGGCGAAGCGGGTGGCGGATGACAACGGCACCTTCTTCACCATGCACCAGTCCTTCGAGCCGCCGGACATCGCGGCGGACGACGCGCGCTTCGGGAAGTACCCGCTGGTCCACTACGCGGAGATCGGGCTGCTGGACCGGCGCTGCGTCTTCGCCCATATGAACGCCGTCCGCGACGATGAGGTCGCTCCGATTGTCGAGTCCGGCCTGTCCCTGGTCTGGAACCCCGGCAACTACCTGTACTGGGGTGTGGGGGACCACTATCGTGGCCGAATGGCGGAGCTGCACCGCCAGGGTGCGAACGTGACGTTCGGCACCGATGTCGCCAAAGTGTGGGCAGCGGGGGAGCAGGGGCTGCTGGGGTACCTGGTTACGCGCGAGAAGTCTGACTACCTGGCGCCGGAGGACGTCCTGCAGATCTCCACCCTGAACGGAGCGCGGGCGATGCAGTTGGACGACCGGTTGGGCAGCCTGGAGCCGGGCAAGCGGGCCGACCTGGTGATCCACACCACCCGCCTGCCGGAGCAGCAGCCGTTGCTGGACCCGGTCCGCAACCTCGCGCTGGTCAGCCGCACCAAGTCCGTCCGTACCGTGATCGTGGACGGACGGGTGGCGCTGGAGGATGGCCGGCCGACGCTGATCGACGAGGAGCGAGTGTATGCTACAGCTCGCGCCTCGGTCGCGCGGATGGTCAAGCGGGTCGGGCTGAGCCCGGGCACCCGCTGGCCGACCATCTCCTGACGGCGAAGGCGCTGGAGAGGGCGGCGACGCTGACAGGCAGCGGGCGCCCAGCGGGCCCGCCTGGCCAAAGGGGGCGGCGCCTCCTCTGGCGGGCCGTATGGCGAGAACGGGAGGGATGTGATGGTGCCAGGCGAGCGGGGTCGGCTGGTCTACCTGGCCGCACCGCGGCAGGTAGAGCTGATGGACTTCGAGGTGCCCCGCCCGGGGCCGGGGGCGCTCGTCGCCATAGTATCCCGGGCTAACGTCTGCGGCTCGGACCTGCACATCTGGAACGGGCTGCACCCGACGGTGAAGCGGGGCGCGATGGGCCACGAGATGGTCGGCCGGGTCCACGCGCTGGGCGAAGGCGTGGAGACGGACTTCGCCGGCCAGCCGCTGGCGCCCGGCGACCGGATCTCCGTGACGTATTTCCAGAACTGCCGCAAGTGCCGCGCCTGCCGGCGTGGTCAGTTCAACCTCTGCGAGAATGCCTACCGCCACTGGGTCCAACCGCCAGAACGCCCGCCGCACTTCAACGCCACCTTTGGTACCCACTACTACGTTCACCCGGACCAGTATGTCTACCGTGTACCAGACAACGTGCCGGACGCCGTCGCCTCGTTTGCCAACTGTGCCCTCTCCCAGGTCTGCTACGGCGCGGACGTGGCCGGCGTGGCCGCCGGCGAGACAGTGGTGATCCAGGGAGCGGGCGGGCTGGGCCTCTCGGCGATCGCCGTCTGCAAGCGGCGCGGGGCCCGGGTGATCGCGATCGACGGCGTACCGTATCGGCTGGAGGCGGCGCGAGCGTTCGGCGCCGACGAGATCGTGGACCTGCGCGCCGCGGAGACGCCCGCGGCGCGGATCAAGCGCGTCCGCGCGCTTACCGACGACTGGGGCGCGGACGTGGGTATTGAGGTGAGCGGCGTGCCGGCCGCGTTCAGCGAGGGGGTGGAGCTGGTCCGGCCGGGCGGCCGCTTCGTCTCTATCGGCAACATCTCGCCCGGCCAGACCACCCCGTTCGACCCGGGGCTGCTGACCCGCCGCCAGGTGCAGATCCTGCCTGTCATCCGCTACCAGCCATGGTATCTGTACCAGGCGCTGCAGCTCCTATCCGAGACGATCGGGCGATACCCGTGGGATGCCATGATCGACGCCGATTTCCCGCTGGACGCGGTCGAGGAGGCGCTCCAGAAATCAGCCAGCCGCGAGGTACGCCGCGCCAGCCTGGTGATGGGGTAGCGCCCCCTCCCCGCCGATCAGCGCCCGCCGGAAACGGCCGGCAGGATCCAGACCTCGGCGCCGGCCGGAACAGGGGTGGCGAGGCCGGCGCCGAGGCGGATGTTCTCGGCGCCGACGAACACGTTGACATGCCTGCGCACCGCGCCGCGCTCGTCGAGCGCCGCGTGATGCACGCCGGGGTAGGTCGGCTCCAGCGCGGCCAGCACCTCGCCGACCGTGACCCCACCCGGCCGGTCCGCCGCTAGCTCCACCTGGAGAGCGCCCCGGTTGTCGACCAGGCGCCGCAGCGCCGCCGCCAGGCGCACCGTCACCCGCTGCCCAGCCATCGCCTGGCCCGCGTGGATCGGCTGACCCTCCGGCGTGCCCTGCTGGGACACGGGTCGCGCAGGGGCGTCCCCAGGCACTGACGGCGATCCCGTTCCAGCCTGTTCATTGCGCATCGCATCAGGCATCCAACGCCTGCGCCCGAACGCACAGGATGGGCGGCAGGTGGTCGGCCAGCAGGCGCCAGCTCTCGCCGTCGTCGAACGAGCCGTACAGCTCGCCACTGCGGGTGCCAAAGTAGAGGCCTGGCTGCTCCCTCTGGTCGGCGCAGAAAGCGTCGCGCAGCACGGTGAGGTAGGCGTTCTGCTGCGGCAGGCCGTTCGACAGCGGCGCCCAGGAGGCGCCGCCATCAGACGTGCGATAGACGCGGCAGCGCCCGCCGCTAGTCCAGCGGCCCTCGGCGCCGTCGAGCGGGATGATGTACGCCGTCCTGCCGCGCCTGGGGTGGGCGACGATCGGGAAGCCGTAGTCGGACGGGACGCCGTTGGCTATGTCCTGCCACTGCTTGCCATCGTCGTCGCTGCGATACAGCCCACCGTGGTTCTGCAGGTAGAGCGTGGCCGGGTTGGCGGCATCGCGCGCGATCTTGTGGACGCACTGGCCGTACTCGGGCAGACGCTGCTCCTCCGGCATGAAGTCGGCGCGAATGCCAGTGTTGCTGGGATGCCAGGTGGCGCCGCCGTCCTCAGTGCGGTAGACACCGCCGCTGGAGATGGCCACCAGCAGTCGCCACGGGTCGTTTGGATCGGGCAGGATGGTGTGCAGGCCGAGCCCACCGTTGCCCGGCATCCAGGTGGGCCGGTGCGGATGGTCCCACAGCCCGCGCACCAGCGAAAAGGTGCGGCCGGCGTCCTCGGAGCGGAACAGAGCGGCCGGCTCGACGCCGGCGTAGACCACGTCCGGCTCGGCCTCCGTGGCCGGCTGAAGCTGCCACACCTGGACAAGCGCGGCGCCGGTGTCCGGTGGGAACCCGATGTTGCCGCCCGCGGCACGCTCGCTCCAGGTTCGGCCGAGGTCGTCGCTGTGCAGTATGGACGTGCCGAAGAAGAAGCTGCTGGCGCCGGCGAGGATGCGGCAGCGGCCACCGCGCGTGTCGAAGGCTACCGACGGGACCGAGCAGCCCGCCAGGAGCGGCCCGCTCGACTCGAACGCGTGCCGACCGCCGCGATCGTGGAACAGAAAGGCGCCCTTGGTCGTGCCGACCATCACCAGCACGCTGCCGTCTGCCGTTGCCGCCATTCGTCACTCCCTCCCGCTCTGGCCCTTGGTGGCCCGCGGAGCACGAGGGTAGCACCGAACAGGCGTTCGATCATGCCCAACGGCGTTACGATCGCGCACCAGACGGCGGCCGAGGGCGTCATTCAACGGCGCGGCGCCTCCCAGGGCGCCGCCAGGTCCCGAGCCCGTCGTCACGGCTAGCGGCCTAACCGTAGCCCTCGGTGGCCGCCACCGAGAGAGTCCTCCAGTATCATGGCTGTAGACACCACAGCCGGCAGTGCGCCAGGCTCGCGAATCGGGAGGGGACGCATGGACAGCACCGGGTCGATGCCGACTGCCCCGCTAGCGCTCAACGAAGCCAGTCTGCCAGCCCTGGCCGGGCGGGTCGCGGTCCCCACGTACGACCGCGGCCAGTTGCGGCGGTCGATCGTCCACGTGGGGGTGGGTGGCTTCCATCGCGCCCACCAGGCAGTCTACCTGGACGATCTTGCCGAGCGCCGCATCAGCTCGGACTGGGGCGAGCGTGGTGTCGGCCTCCTGCCAGGGGACCGACGCATGGCGGAGGCCCTCACCCCCCAGGATTGCCTGTACACCCTGGTTGAGCGAAGCGCCGAAGGGGACCGCGCGCGAGTCATCGGGTCTCTGTGCGCCTACGTGTTCGCGCCCGCCGACCCCGAGCGGGTGCTGGGAATGCTCACCGATCCGGCGACGCGGATCGTCAGTCTCACCATCACCGAGGGCGGTTACCTGGTTGACGACGTGACCGGCGTGTTCGACGCGAACAACCCTGCGATCCAGCAGGAGCTGGGAGGCAACGGGCCCCCAACCACCGTCTTCGGGTACCTCTGCACCGCGCTGGCCCGCCGGCGCGCCGCGGGGATCGCGCCGTTCACGGTCCTGTCCTGCGACAACCTGCAGGGCAACGGAACGGTGGCCCGGACGGCGGTCGTCTCGTTCGCCCGCCTGCGCGACGAGGCGTTGGCGGCCTGGATCGAGGCCAACGTGGCGTTCCCAAACGGGATGGTGGATCGGATCACCCCGCAGACGACCGACGCCGATCGGGCGATGGTGGCGGAGACGTTCGGCATCGCCGACGCCTGGCCGGTGATGACGGAGCCGTTCAAGCAGTGGGTGCTCGAGAACCGCTTCTGCAATGGCCGGCCCCCGCTCGAAGAGGTCGGGGTGCAGATCGTTCCGGACGTCCATCCGTACGAAACCATGAAGCTCCGCTTGCTGAACGCGAGCCACCAGGCCATGGCGTACCTGGGCTATCTGGCCGGCTACCGCTACGCGCACGAAGTGATGGGTGATCCGGATATGGTCGCCCTCCTCGCACGCTTTATGGACGAGGAGGTCACCCCGCTGCTGCCGCCTGTTCCCGGCATCGACCTGGCCGAGTACAAGCGCACGCTGCTCGAGCGCTTTGCCAATCCCAAGATCAAGGACACGCTCGCCCGCCTGGCGACGGATGGGTCCGACCGCATGCCAAAGTTCGTCCTGCCGTCGCTGGCTGAAGCGCTAGCGCTGGGCCGGCCCCATCGACTGCTCACCCTGGTGGTGGCGGCGTTTATCCGCTACCTGCGCGGCATCGACGAGCAGGGCCAGCCCATCGTCCTCAACGACCGCCGGGCCGATGAGCTGCGCCGTCTGGCCAACGAGAGTCCGGCGGATCCGCGCCCGCTGCTGGCCGTGCAGCGCGTGTTCGGTGACCTCGGCCAGCGCGAGGCGTGGGTGGCCGAGCTCACCGCGACGCTGAGGGAGCTGGATGCCCGGGGGGCACGGGCGACGCTGGCGGCGTTCCTCCACGGGACATGAGCATGATGCGTGGGGTCATCCTCCCCGGCAACCAGCAGGTCGAGCTCCGCGAGGTTCCGGTGCCGGAGCCCGGGCCCGGCCAGGTGCTCGTGCGGATGCAGGCGTCCGGCCTGTGCGGCAGCGATCTACGGGCGATCTACTACCAGCACACCGGGGCCGGCGCCGAGCGCTACCAGGGCTGCATCGCCGGCCACGAGCCAGCCGGCCAGGTCGAGGCGGTCGGCAGCGGAGTGCGCAGCGTCCGGCCAGGGGACCGAGTCGTGGTCTACCATATCGCCGGCTGCGGCCACTGCTGGGACTGCCGCGGCGGCTGGATGATCAACTGCTCGTCGCCAGAGCGGGCGGCCTATGGCTAGCAGCGCGACGGCGGCCACGCCGACTTCCTGCTCGCCGAAGAGCGCACACTGCTGCGGCTGCCGGATGCGCTGAGCTACGTCGACGGCGCGCTCGTCGCCTGCGGCTTCGGCACCGCCTACCAAGCGATCCTGCGCGCCGACGTCTCCGGTGCCGACCGAATGCTGGTGGTTGGGCTCGGCCCCGTCGGCCTGGGGGCGGTAATGCTGGCCGCGGCGCGCGGGGCTGAAGTGCTGGGAGTGGATCTCAAGCCCGAGCGTCTCGAGCACGCGCGTCGGGTGGGCGCCGCCCACGTCCTTGCCGCCGGCGACGGCGCCGCGGCGCAGATCCAGGCGCTCACCCAGGGGAAGGGGGTGGAGGTCGCCATCGACTGCTCCGGCAGCGGCGCCGGCCGGGTGCTCTGCCTGGAGGCGGCACGCGAGTGGGGCCGCGTAGTCTACGTTGGCGAGGGCGGCACTGTCACCTTCGAGCCGAGTCCGCTGCTGCTGCACAAACAGCTCACGCTCCACGGCTCGTGGGTCACGGGATTGCGCGAGATGGAGCGGCTGCTGGAGCTGCTCGCGCGCAAAGGGCTGCACCCGGAGGCAACGGTGACGCACCGCTTCCCGCTGGCCCAGGCGGACCAGGCCTATCGGCTCTTCGCCGGAGGCACCACCGGCAAGGTCGTCATCACGCTGCCCTGACCATAGCCGCTGCGCGCCTGGCTCTCCCGGGAGCGGTGTTTCGTGCCCACCGCCACCGCTCCCCGAGCCGCGTCTCCAGGCTCGCTAATTGGCTTGACGCTCACGCCAACCGAGACTAGGATGAAAGAGTCATGGTTGGGGTCGATTCGTGACGATGTCCTGTCACGGAGCTCGCGTGCCGCAGTTTCACTGGAAGGGGGTAACGCGACTGAGCAACCGTGCTGGTCAATTGCGTACCGATCGCCGATGCGATCGTACCAGCGTCTGAGTGCTTCCCGACCTACCCTGACAGGTCCTAGTGCGTCTTCCCTGGTCGCGGATCAGGGAAGACGGTAAGGAGCAGCAGGGATGAGTTCTCCTCGATCCGCCTCATCGCGCCCGACCCATTGGTGGTCGCCCGCGACCTCGTTCGTTGCTTTCCTGAGCCTCCTCATGGCTGCGTGTGGGCAAGCCGGGCAGGCGCCTGCGACAAGCGCCCCGGCCGCCCCAGCGGCCGCCACGAGTGCCCCAGCCGCGCAGCCGGCCGCGACGAGCGCCCCGGCCGGGGCGCCCACCGCTGCCCAGCCGGCCGCGGCAGCGACAGCCGCCAAGCCGGCCGGTGCGCAGCAGGCCACCGGCACGGTCACCGTGGCGATGGTCGGCAACCCGCAGATGAAGACGCTCGAGCAGCTCAAAGGAGAGTTCGAGTCGTCCCACCCGGGCATTACCCTCAACCTGCTCGTACTGCCCGAGAATCAGGTCCGCGACAAAGTCACTACCGACATCTCGACTGGCGCTGGCCAGTTCGACCTGGTCACCATCGGCATGTACGAGGTCCCGCTGTGGGCCAAGAACAAGTGGCTGGAAGAAGTCGGCACGACGCTGCAGCAGGACCCCAACTATGACTTCAATGACCTGATCCCCAGCATTCGCCAGGGCCTGGAATACGAAGGCAAGCTGTATGCCGCGCCGTTCTACGGCGAGAGCTCGGCGCTGTTCTACCGTAAAGACCTGCTCCAGAAGGCCGGCTTGCAGATGCCGGACCATCCGACCTGGGACCAGGTGGCTGACTTTGCCAAGAAGCTGCACAGCCCACCTAGCCAGTTCGGCATCTGCCTGCGCGGCCTGCCCGGCTGGGGCGAGCAGCTCGCGCCGCTGGACACCGTGATCAACACCTTCGGCGGCCGCTGGTACGACGAGAACTGGAAGGCCCAGCTCGATTCGCCCGAATCCTCCGCGGCGATCAAGTTCTACGTCGACCTGGTGAAGAACTACGGTGAGCCCGGCGCAACTCAGGCGGGCTTCACCGAGTGCGAGACGCTGATGGTCCAGGGCAAGGTGGCCATGTGGTACGACGCCACCTCGGCTGCCGACCTCTTGTTCGACCCCAAGCAGAACCCGAACGCTGCCAACATGGGCATGGCCTACGCGCCAACCAAGGTGAAGCCGAACAGCGGCTGGCTCTGGGCCTGGGCCTTCGCGATGGAGGCGAACTCGAAGAACAAGCCGGCAGCGTACGAGTTCATGAAGTGGGCTACCTCCAAGGACTACGTCAAGCTCGTAGCTCAGAAGTTCGGCTGGGGCCAGGTTCCCTCGGGTGCCCGCAAGTCGACCTACGACGAGCCCGGCTACAAGGACTACGCTAAGGGCTTCGCGGCGATCACGCTCGACTCGATCGAGAAGGCCGACCCGACGCACCCCACGGTCAAACCGGTGCCGTACACGGGCGTGCAGTACGTGCAGATTCCCGAGTTCCAGGACCTCGGCACCCGCGTGAGCCAGGAGTTTGCCGCCGCCATTGCCGGCCAGGAGAGCGTCGACGACGCGATCAGGAAGGCCAACGACTACGCCAACCAGGTGGCCAAGCAAGGCGGCTACCAGAAGTAGAATGCCTCCGTCGGGTGGGTAACCGCGTGCTACGCGGTTACCCACCCGACGGTCGCTTTGTCTACCGCGAGGTCGCCATGACTACTCGATCCCCTACTCCCACCCTCACGCTAGCGCGCCGACGGGCGCCGTCGCTTCCACTGGTCGGGGCGCTCAGCAACTGGTCGACCGGCAAGTCGCTGGTCGCGCCGGCCGTGATCTACGCCATCATCGTAACGCAGCTACCGTTCGTGCTCACGGTCTGGTACAGCCTGCTCCGCTGGAACCTGCTGCGCCCCGATGCCGTCCAGTTTGCTGCGCTGGCCAACTATCTGTTCGTCATCACCACCGACCCGGTCTTCCCAGTTGCGCTGCTCAACACGCTGCTGCTGACGGTAGGATCAGTGATCCTGGCCCTGCTGTTCGGGCTGCTGTTCGCGGAGCTGGTCAACCACCGCTACCCGGGCCGCGGCATCGTTCGCACGATGTTCATCACCCCGTTCCTGATCATGCCGGTCGTCAGCGCCCTGGCCTGGAAGAATATGATGCTCAACCCGGTCTTCGGCGTCATCGACTATCTGCTGCAGCTCGTGGGTCTGCCGGCGGTGGACTGGCTGGCCCAGTACCCGCTGGCGGCCATCACCGGCATCGTCGTCTGGCGCTGGGCGCCCTTCATGATGCTCATCCTGCTGGCCGGCATGCAGTCCCTTAGCGATGAGATCCGCGAGGCCGCCCGGGTTGATGGGGCGACCGGCTTCCAAGAGTTCCGCTATATCGTCCTGCCACACCTGAACCGCTTCATCCAGCTCGGGGCGCTGCTCGGCTCGATCTACATCGTCCAGGAGTTCGACAGCATCTTCATGACGACCCAGGGCGGGCCGGGGACCGCCTCCACCAACCTGCCGTTCCTGATCTACCAGGTCGCGTTCGCCAAGAAGGATGTCGGCGAGGCATCGGCACTCGGCGTCATCGTGGTCATCCTGACCATCATCGCCACCCGCTACCTGCTGCGTCTGCTCACACGCCTGTTCGTGGAGGAGTAGCCATGGCCATCCGCGCTCTCTCCCGCGGCTCTGCCACGCCGAGCATCGAGCGGGCGCCGATTGGTATCGCCGTGGTCGCCTGGATAATCGCGCTACTCGGCTTCTTCCCGGTGATCTATCTGGTCGCGACCAGTTTGAAGACAGAAGCCGCGGCGGTGGTCCTGCCGCCAACGTTCATCCCGCTGCCGGGCGTCAACCTGGCGCCAACGGAGATGCCGCCATTCACCTTCACCCCGACCTTTGAGCAGTACCAGGCGATTCTGGACCGTGGGTTCGGCCCGTTCTTCTTGCGGTCGGTCGCCGCGGTGGTCGGCTCGACGATCCTAGTGCTGGTGCTGGCGATCCCGTGTGCCTACGCGCTGGCGTTCAGGATGATCGAGGGCTGGCGCGACACGTTGTTCTTCTTCATCTCAACCAAGTTCCTGCCGCCGGTCGGCATCATCGTGCCGATCTACATCATCATGCGCGACCTGCAGCTCCTCGACAACATCGTGGCATTGTGGATCATGTACACCGCGATGAACCTGCCGATCACGATCTGGATGCTGCGCTCGTTCTTCGAGGAGATCCCGCGCGACGTGCTCCAGGCGGCGCAGGTGGACGGCGCGAACGTCTGGACCGAGATGACGCAGATCATCCTGCCAATGGTCACGCCGGGCCTTACCGCGACAGTGTTCATCGGGCTGATCTTCACCTGGAACGAGTTCTTCTTCGCGGTCAGCCTGACCGCTACCAAGGCGGCTACCGTACCGCTGTTCATGGTCGGCTTCGTCACCTCGGAGGGGTTGTTCTGGGCCAAGCTCGCGGCTGCGGGGACCATGGCGATGCTCCCCGTCGTGATCGCTGGCTGGGTCGCTCAGCGCCAGCTCGTCCGCGGCCTCTCGCTCGGCGCCGTCAAGTAGCGCCAGCGTCCGAGCCGCGCCGTGCAGCCTCAGTTCCTGGAGGCCGCTCATCGGCGCGGCTCGGACGGGGGGACAGAGATGACGATTCCCAAGACGATGAAGGCGGCTGTCCTACACGCAGCGCACGACCTGCGCGTCGAGGAGGTCCGGGTGCCGGCGCTCGGCCCGGAGGATGTGCTGGTGCGTGTGCGCGCCTGTGGCATCTGCGCCTCCGACGTGCACTACTACGAGACCGGCGCCATCGGGCGGTACGTGGTGAACGCGCCGATGATCGTGGGCCACGAAGCCGCCGGCGAGGTGGTCGCGGTGGGGGAGCAGGTCGCCTCGCTGCAGCCGGGCGCCCGGGTCGCGATCGAGCCCGGTGTCACCTGCGGCCGCTGTCGCTACTGCAAATCGGGGCGCTACAACCTCTGCCCGCAGGTGGAGTTCTACGCCACGCCGCCGGTGCATGGCGCAATGGCCGAGTACGCCGTCATCCGCGCCGACTTCGCTCACCCCATTCCGGACACCGTGAGCTACGAGCAAGCGGCCCTAGTGGAGCCGATCTCGGTCGGCATCCACGCCGCCCGGCTGACAGACGTGCAGCCTGGGAAGACGGTGCTGGTGCTGGGTGCGGGACCTATCGGACTGCTAGCCGTGGTCGCGGCGCGGCACGCCGGCGCCGAACAGGTGATCATCAGCGACGTCTATCCGAAGCGCCTGGAGACGGCGGAGCGGCTGGGCGTGACGGCCGCGGTGAACGTGCGCACCGATGACCTGGCAGCGGCTGTCAGCCGCCTGACCGATGGCGAAGGCGCCGACGCCCTGCTCGACACGAGCGGCAATCGGTCGGCGCTCGAGAATGCTCCCAGTCTCATGCGCCGCGGCGGGGCGATCGCGGTGATCGGGCTGCCGGAGAACGATGCCGTTACCTACCGGATGAACACGGTGGTCGACAAGGAGCTGGCCATTCAGGGCGTCTTCCGCTACGCCAACACCTACCCCGCTGGCATTCGGCTCGTCGCCAGCGGCCAGTACCCGGTTGAAGCCGTCATCACCGACTACCTCCCCCTCGATCGGACCAACGAGGGCTTCGATGTGGCCATGCACCAGAAGGACCGGGCGATCAAGGTCATGATTCTCCCATGATCTGCCCCGCGAGGAGTTCTGAGCTGGCCGGTGGATGGGCCCGGGCGCGGGGCCATCGGGATGCCCGTCCAGCCGTTGCCCGGGCGGGCTGGATCCAGCCGCGCGGCTGGCGACGGAGGCGAACGTGAACGGACCGAGCGCAGCGGTCGGGCGCGGGTTGGGGTGGCGCGAGGCGCCCGTGCCCCGGAGGACACGATGACGCGGGTAAGTCCCTCGGCCGGGCAGCCGGCCGATCCGTCCCGGTTGGTCGACGTGGAGCGCCTCGTCGCCGCCTACTATGAGCTGCGGCCCGACCCGGCGGTGGACGAGCAGCGGGTCGCTTTCGGCACGTCTGGACACCGCGGCTCGGCGTTCCGGGCGAGCTTCAACGAGGCGCACATCCTGGCCGTTTCCGAGGCGGTGTGCCGCTATCGCCAGCAGCACGACATCGACGGCCCGCTGTTCCTCGGCCGCGATACCCACGCGCTGTCCGAGCCGGCCTTCCGCACCGCCCTGGAGGTCCTGGCCGCCCGCGGGGTGGAGGTCCGAATCGACGCGCGCGACGGCTATACCCCTACTCCGGCCATCTCGCATGCGATTCTGGCTTGGAATCGCGGCCGCCGCGACCACTTGGCCGACGGCGTCGTGATCACGCCGTCGCACAACCCGCCGGAGGACGGCGGCATCAAGTACAACCCGCCCAACGGCGGACCGGCCGACACCGACGTCACCGGCTGGATTCAGGCCGAGGCCAACCGGCTGCTGGAGACGGACCTCGCCGGCGTGGCCCGCCTGCCCTACGACCGTGCGCTGGCTAGCCCGACGGTTCAGCGCTACGACTACGTGGCCAGCTACGTAGACGATCTGCCGGCTGTCGTCGACCTGGACGCGGTCAGAGCGGCCGGGCTGAAGCTTGGGGTGGACCCGCTCGGCGGAGCGAGCGTTGCCTACTGGCAAGCGATCGCTGAGCGCTATCGCCTCGGCCTGGTGGTCGTGAACGAGACGGTCGACCCTACCTTCCGCTTCATGCCGCTGGACTGGGACGGCCGGATTCGCATGGATCCCTCCTCGCCGTACGCCATGGCCGGCCTGGTGGGTCTGCGCGACCGGTTCGACCTGGCGTTCGGCAACGACGCCGACGCTGACCGCCACGGGATCGTGACCCGTGGGGCCGGGCTGATGAACCCGAACCACTACCTGTCGGCAGCCATCGCCTACCTGTTCCAGCACCGGCCGGACTGGCCGGCGCAGGCCGCCGTCGGCAAGACGATCGTATCCAGCAGCCTGATCGACCGCGTCGCGGCCGACCTGGGCCGACGCCTGCTGGAGGTGCCGGTCGGCTTCAAGTGGTTCGTGCCGGGCTTGCTGGATGGATCGCTGGCCTTCGGCGGGGAGGAGAGCGCCGGCGCCTCCTTCCTGCGCCGCCAGGGCACGCCGTGGTCCACCGACAAGGACGGCATCATCCTGTGCCTGCTGGCGGCCGAGCTCACCGCGCGGCTGGGCCGTGACCCGGCCGAGCTGTATCAGCGGCTCACTGCGCGCCTGGGCAGCCCGGTCTACCGCCGGGTCGACGCGCCGGCCACCGCCGCTCAGAAGCGCGTACTCCAGCAGCTAACCCCCGACGACGTGCCCTCGTCCGAGCTGGGCGGCGAGCCCATCACCCAGGTGCTGACCACTGCGCCCGGCAACGGCGCCCCGATCGGAGGGCTCAAGGTGATCGCCCCGAGCGGCTGGTTCGCGGCGCGGCCGTCGGGGACCGAGGCGACCTATAAGATCTACGCGGAAAGCTTTCTGGGCCCAGACCACCTGGCCCGCCTGATCGAGGAGGCCCAGGCGCTGGTAGCTCGGGTGCTGGCCGCCAAGGGTGTGTAGGGCGCGAAAGGCGATACCCTGGCCCGATCCTGCAACGCGCTGCGCCCGGTTGCGTTCGGCGCCCGCGCCGTCGCGGCGTCAGTTCCGCGGAACGGTCGTCGCCAGCACCACCGCCAGCCCCACTGCCAGCGATGGCAGCATCCGCCGCGTCAGGATCGCCACAATGAACGCCGCCAGGTAGCCCGCCTGCTCCCAGCTTGGCGCGGCGAGCCGACCACCGGGCGCCAGAATGGCCGGGGCGACCAGCGCCGCCAGCACCGCCGGGGCCACGTAGCGTAGCCAGCGCTGCATCAGTGGTGGCAGCCGGTCCGAGACTAGCAGCACCGGCAGCAGCTTGGGCAGATACACCCCCAGCGCCATGCCCAGCACGACCAGCAGGTCACGCCCGATCACGGCCGACGCCCGCGCGGCTTCCGCCGCTCCAGCAGCGGCCCGGCCAGGCTGGCCAGCAGCCCGGCGATGACGACGCCCCAGCCAGCCGGCAGGTACAGGGCGCCGAGCGCGCCGAGCAGTGCCCCGAGGGCCGCGACCACGGCGGTCGGGACCGAGGTGCAGCAGAGCACGACGAGTGTCACGAAGACGATCGGGAACACCGCGTTGAGCGGCGCGACAAGCTGGGCGGGTACCTGGGCCCCGAAGAACACCCCCGCGGCCGTGCCGAGCACCCAGGACAGGTACAGCACCGCCCAGGAGCCGGCCAGGTAGTCGGGCTCCATCTCCCCGCCGCGCCGGCTGACCGCCAGGGCGTAGTTCTCGTCGGTCACGCCGTAGGCAACAGCAGCCCGGAGCCAGGGTGGAGCGTTGGCGAGCCGCGGCGCCATTGAGGCGGTCATCAGCGCGAACCGCAGGCTGAGCACAAAGGTGCTCAGCACGATGATCCCCGCGCCCTGGCTCCAGAGCGGCAGTGCCGCGAACTGGCCGGAGCCGGAGAAGACGACGACGGACATCAGCACCGCCGTGGCCTGCCCAATACCGGCGGCCTGGGCCCCGGCCCCGAAGATCATCCCGAGCAGCCCGGTGCTCGCCACGAAGGGCAGGGTGTCGACCAGTCCAGCGGCAAGCCGACCGGGACACAAGCCGGTTACAGCCATGCGCAGACCCTCCGCTAACTAACTGTCTTACCTAGTTTAACAGGTTATCAAGGGGCCGCTACTGGGCGGCGCCGTGGTGGGGTGGCGGGACGCTGCCGCCCAGAGCGCTTCCCAGGTGTGGGGGCCGGCCTCCGTCACGTAGGAGCCGACCAGCGCCGCCGGGACGCGCTCGAACCCGGCGGGCACCTCGGCCCGCTCCGGGTCGCTCCAACGATCCAGCTTGGTGCTATCGAACACCGCCACCAGCGGGACACCGGCCCGGTGGGCGGCCCGGGCGAGCGCGAGCGAGGGGGCGCCGTTGATAAGCGAGCCGTTGCGCAGGACGGTGTCGGCGCCGAGCAGCACTCGGGTCGCCTCGCCTACTCGCACCTCCAGCGCCTCGTCCGGCACGACCTCGGCCGCGCTCCCCGCGGCGCGGAGCTGCTGGACCACGGACAGGCCGTAGCCGGGGCCGTCTGGCCGGCGGGACTCGGCGGCCAGGACTCGCCGCAGCCGCGGGCCGGCGAGCTGCAGGGCGGCGAGGACCGTCCCGCTGGCGCTTGCGGTCATCACCACCTCGCCGGGCTGCAGCAGCACGGCCGCCTGCTCGGCTGCCCGTCGCTCCGCCGCCTCGGCCGCCGCGGCGAGCTGCCGGGCTCGCGCGCCGGCGAGCCGCAGCAGCGTCGCTCCGTCCCGCGCCGTCGGGGCCGCGGCCTCGATCTCCGCCCGGAGCTGCTCCAGCCGGTTCCGCACCGCCGCCATCCCCGGGCGCGCCGCGATCAGCGCCGCGATGCACCTCCGCAGCTCGGCGAGCGCTCCCGCGACGCTCCGCTGGCGCGACTCCGAGGCACAGCCAGCCACCGCGTCGAGCGCGGCCCGGGCCAGCCAGGAGGCGCCGTGCTCGCGGTCGGCAGCGATCGCCGCGATCCGTGCCTGGGTGGCGGGAGGCATCTGGCTCGGCACAGCGCACCCTCTTTCCGAACGTCCACCATAGACGCCTCGCCCCGTTCCCTGCCAGGGCCGGGTGGGCACCAGCGCGGAGAGACTGGTTTCACGGCGGCCAGGCGCCACGTGGCTGCGGAGCACGGCGCCCATCCTCCCGCCACCCGGCGCGCTGCCGCGCCCGGCCGGTCGCCCAGCCTCTCGCAGTCCGGATGCCGGCGTCCTGCTCTCGGGGGATGGGGCATGGACACTCGGAGACGGCACGATTACCATGCAGCGGGGGAGAGCAGCGAGGTTTTCCGTGACTGATTGGCGAAGGTACACGGCCTACCGTGCCACGGGAAGCGCCGAGGGGGAGGAGATGGCTCGGTCGGTTCTTGTCGTCGATGACGACCCCTTCATCGTCGAGGCGCTGGCAGAGCTCCTGCACGATGAGGGATTCGCCGTCCGCACGGCATACAACGGCCGAGAGGCGCTCGAGGCGCTCCGTGCGAGCTGCCCGGATGTGATCCTGCTGGATCTGATGATGCCGATCATGGATGGCTGGGAGTTTGCCCGCGAGCGCCATCGCCTCAACCTCTGCCCGAACGCCCGGATCGTCGTGCTGACCGCGGCCGCGGATCCGGCGGCGAAGGCGGCGCAGGTGGGGGCGGCCCAGTTCATCGCCAAGCCCTATTCCGCCGACGAGCTGCTGGAGGCGGTTTCGTAGCGGCGCGGGCGGATCAGGTGTGCTCGACTGGCTGGCAGGAGGGACAGGTGTAGGTGCCGCGGCCGCCGATCCGCGCCTTGCGGACGGGCTCGCCACAGCGGGGGCAGGGCTGCCCTTCCCGGCCGTGCACTGCTGGAAAGCTGGTACCGGGCGCGGCCCGGCCGTCGAGCACCTGGGCCACGCCCTCCGTCACCGCGTGGTGCAGCACCGCCCGGATCGCCGCATGGAGCCGCTCCACCCTCTCGGTGTCCAGGTCGCCAGCGGACAGCGTCGGCGCCAGCCGGGCGCGCCAGAGCGCCTCGTCGACGTAGATGTTGCCTAGCCCGGCCACCCGGGTCTGGTCGAGCAGGGTGGGCTTCAACGGCCGGCGCCGTCCGGCCAGCGCCTCGGCCAGCACCCGCGGAGTGAACGCAGGGTCCAGCGGCTCCGGGCCGAGCCCCAGTGCTGCCAGCCGCGCCTCCGCGTCGGCGGCTGGCAGCACCCAGACCCGAGCAAAATGGCGGATGTCGGTCAGATAGAGCCGCGAGCCGTCGTCCAGCCCCAGGATCAGGTGGGTGGAGCGATGCGGCAGCGGGGCATCGAAGCGCGGCACCGGGTGGCCGCCCACGGCGAGCGACGCTCCGTCGGCGCGGCGCAGCGCGATCTGCCCGGCCAGCTTCAGATGGACGAGCAGGGTCGCTCGATCGGTATCGATCAGCAGATGCTTCGCCCGCCGGCGCACCCCGGTGACGGTCGCGCCCTCGAGCTCCTCCAGCCTCCCTTCCGCCACCAGCTTGGGCAGACGGAGCTCGACCGTGACGATCCGGCGGCCCACCAGGTGCTCCGCCAGTCCGCGGCGCAGCGTCTCGACTTCCGGCAGCTCAGGCATAGGCGCTCAGCCGCCCGTATGATAGGCTGAAACGCGTCCCTATGCCGGGAGTGGAGCCTGTGAACGGAGCACGGCGGCCAGTCATCCTGGACTGTGACCCTGGCTTGGACGACGCGGTGGCGATCCTGCTCGCCTGCGCCAGCCCGGCGCTGGAGGTGCGCGGTATCACCGTTGTCGCCGGCAACCAGACCTTACCCAAAGTGCTGGACAACTGCCTGCGCCTGCTCAGCTACGCCGGGCTGGGCCAGGTGCCGGTCGCCGCCGGGTGCGCCGCACCGCTGCTCCGCCCGCTACGGGTGGCGGCGGAGGTCCATGGCGAGTCCGGCCTGGGCGGGGCGCAGCTTCCGCCCACCGACCTGCAGCCCCAGCCACGGCACGCGGTCGACTTCATCGCCGAACTGCTCCGAACGTCGGTAGAGCCGGTGACGCTGATACCAACCGCGCCGATGACCAACATCGCGCTGCTGCTCCAGCTCCACCCAGAGCTCAAGCCCCACATCCGTGAGATCGTCTTCATGGGCGGCGCCGCAGGTGCGGGCAACGTCACCCCGTCAGCAGAATTCAACGCCTACACCGATCCCGAGGCGCTACGGATCGTCCTCCGCAGCGGCCTTCCGATCACAATGGTAGGGCTCGACGTGACCCACCGGGCGCTCGTCACCCGCGCCCAGCGCGAGCGCATCCGGGGGCTCGGCGGTCGGATCGCCGCGCTTGTTGCCGATCTCCTGGACTTCTATGACGTCCACGGGCGGGCGCGCCACGGCGAGGGGGCGCCGCTACACGACCCGGTCGCGGTGGCACAGGTGATCCAGCCCGGCATCGTGGCGACCCGGCCGGCCGTGGTCGACGTGGAGTGTCACGGCGAGCTCACTGTCGGACGGACGGTGGTGGACTTCCACGGCGTCACCGGCCTGGCCGCGAACGTCCAGGTTGGGGTGGACGTCCAGGCGGAGCAGTTCATCGAGCTCGTGGTAGAGGCGCTACGGCAGTATCCGTAGCCAGAGCCTACGGCTCGCTGAGCTGTCGGCGCAGGGTAGCCAGGCTGGAAGACAGCAGGGCGCGGTCGCCCAGCTCCCGGCCCATCAGCACGCCGCGGAACGCTTCCAGCCGCCCATAGCAGCGAGCGCGCGCCAGGAAGGTCTCGTCGTCCTCTGCTGGCCCCTGGTGGGATCGGTAGCTCTGCAGCATCCGGCGGCTGAACAGCTCTGGGAGCTGGCCGAAGTCGACCGCCGCGTCGGCCAGGCGCATGTCCCCGAAGTCGATCACGCCGACGATGCGCGAGGCCTCCGCGTCCATGAGCGCGTGCTCCTCGTTGAGGTCACCGTGGACGAGCACCGGACGGAAGTCGGCCACCTCCAGGAGAGCCAGGAAACGGTCGAAGAAGGCGGCTACCATGCGCCGCTCGAGCGCGGTGAGCAGCGGGCAGACGGCGGCCTGGATCTGCCGCCAGAGATGCTCGTGCGCTCGGCGCCAGGCCGGCGGATCGTGGCACGGAATGCCGAGGGCGGCCGCCCGCGCGACCGGGAAGGCGTGGAGCGCGGCCAGGAACGACCCGAGCTGGTCGGCCAGGTGCGGCCAGGCCCGTGCCAGCATCGGCGGGTCGAGCAGCGGCTGGCCGGCGAGACGGCGGTAGCCGACGAACGGCCGGGGCCAGATGCTCGCTCGGATGCAGACGTGGCTGAAGCGCGGGACGGGCAGCGGGAGCGTGGGGGCTAGCTCCGGCAGCAGCGCGATCTCGCGCTCCAGCCAGGGCACCACGTCGTCCCGCTTTGGAAAGCGGAACACGTACTGCCCGTTGACCGTCCAGGCGACGCTGTCCCAGCCCTCGCCCTCCGCCTCGATCGTCTCGATCGCCAGCTCGGGAAACGTTTCCTCAATCGCCGCGCAGTAGAGCGCAGCGTCCGAGCCGGACGCTGCGCAGGAGACTTCCCGGACGCTGGCGAGCGACGTGCTCACCAGGCCGCCCGCGCGCCCGCTCACCAGTCGGCTCCCCTTCGTGTTCGCACGGTGCTCAATGCCCTGCCCTCATCAGACGCCTGAGACGCCTGCCGCAGTCGTCTTGCTAGAATTGTTGGTGCGCCCGCGTTTGGGCTCTAGATGTGGAGGCGATGGTAGTGGCGATCTCGGATGCTCCAGCCCTGCGCCCCGGCGAGCGGGCGATCCAGGAGGCGCAGCTCGAGGCGGTCCCGAACCCGGCTCCGCAGCGGGACTATCGGATCGACATCAGCTTCCCGGAGTTTACCTGCCTGTGCCCGCGCTCCGGCTACCCGGATTTTGCCACGATTCGCATCAGCTACGTCCCGGACGCCTCGATCGTCGAGCTGAAAGCGCTCAAGCTCTATCTCAACCGCTACCGGGGCGAATATATCTTCCATGAGGCGGCGGTGAACCGGGTGCTGGATGATCTCGTTGCCCTGGTATCGCCCCGTTGGATGCGGGTGAGCGGGGAGTTTACCCCGCGCGGCAACATGACCACCGTGGTCACCGCTGAGTACCAGCGGCCGGGCTACAGCCTGCCACGGCTGGTGACGGCGAGCGAGTAGTGCGCCGCGGCGGCGCGACCAAACCCTGGCCGCCGCAGCGCTCCCCGGGGTATCACTCCGCCGGCCGCGGCTGCTAAGCAGCCGCGGCCGGGACGATCGTAGCGACTGGCTGAGAGCGCGGAGGAAGCATGGCGACAGGGTCGGGGCAGGAAGGGTTCGTCGACGTCGCGGCAGCGGCGGACGTCTACGACGACGAGCCCTACGGGGTGAAGGTCAACGGGCAGCGGGTGGTGCTCTGTAAGGTCGACGGGCAGCTCTATGCCGTCGGTGGCCTGTGCAGCCACCAGTACGCGGAGCTGGACGAAGGCGAGCTGCGCGGCTGCGTGCTGATGTGCCCGCTGCACAATAGCGGCTTCGACGTTCGGACCGGCCAGGCGATCCAGCTTCCGGCCACTCAGCCGATCCCCACCTACGCCGTCCGGGTCGAGAACGGCCGGGTGCTCGTCTCGCTCCACCCTGTGACTCCAGGCTGACCATGGCGCTGCGCATCGTCGTCATCGTCGGCGCCAGCATGGCCGGTGGGCGCGCCGCCGAGACGTTGCGCGCCGAGGGCTTCGACGGTCGGATCGTCCTGGTTGGCGCCGAGCCCGACCGTCCCTACGAGCGTCCGCCGCTTTCCAAGGAGCTGCTGCGTGGGGAGCTCCCCAGCGAGCGCGTCTTCCTGCGGCCGGCCGAGTTCTACGCGGAGCAGCAGATCGAGACCCGCTACGGCATCCGCGCCATAGGGCTGGATCCGGACGCGCGGGTGGTGGAGCTGGAGTCCGGCGAGCGGATCGGCTACGACGCGCTGCTGATCGCCACCGGGGCTAGTCCGCGCCGCCTCCAGGTGCCCGGCACAGAGCTGGAGGGCATCTACTACCTGCGAACGCTGCGCGATGCCGAGCGGCTGCGAGCAGCGCTCCAGGCCGCCTCGCGGGTGGTAGTGGTCGGCGCCGGGTTCATCGGGGCGGAGGTGGCCGCCTCTGCCCGCCAGATGGGGCTGGAGGTAGTCTTGCTCGAAGCGCTCGCCGCGCCGCTGCTGCGGGTGCTGGGCGCAGATGTGGGCCACTACTATGCTCAGTTTCATCGCGAGCAGGGCGTGGACGTGCGCCTGAACGCGCCCGTGGCCGGCTTTCGCGGCCAGGGGCGGGTGGAGGCGGTAGTGCTGGGTGACGACCAGGAGGTGCCCTGCGACCTGGCGGTGGTGGGCGTAGGCGTGGTCCCCGAGGTCGCCTGGCTCGCCGGGAGTGGGGTGGCGCTGGACAACGGGGTGCTGGCGGACGAGTGGTGTCGGACGAACCGGCCAGGAGTGTACGCCGCTGGCGACGTGGCGAACTGGTGGCATCCGCGCCTGGGCGAACGGCTGCGCGTGGAGCACTATGACAACGCCCAGAACCAGGGCGTGGCCGCCGCCAGGAGCATCCTCGGACGGGGCGAGCCCTACGCCCCCGTCCCCTTCTTCTGGTCCGACCAGTACGACCTGACGCTCCAGTACGTTGGCCACGCCAGCCACTGGGACACTACCTGTCGGCGTGGCCGGCCGGAGGACCGGAGCTTCATCATCTTTTACCTCCACCAGGGCCGGATTCGTGCCGCCCTCGGGGTGAACCGCTTCAAGGACGTCTCCGCCGCCCGCCGTCTGATCGAGGCAGGGGTCGTGGTCGAGCCGGAGCGCCTGGCGGACGAGTCCGTCGAGCTGCGCCGGCTGCTGCCGCGCTAACGCGCTGGCCTCCGAAGTTTCCGGCGAACGGACCAGGTGAGATCCTGCACACGACCCATCCCGCTGCGCGGCTCCTGGCGGTATGCTCGGCGTCACTTCGCAGCCGGGCGATGTGGCGCCCGGCGCCGAGGGGGACCACGGGGAGGGCTGGATGTCGCAGCAGTCGGGGCGCGCCTGGGAGCTGGCCGAAGTCACAATTCCGCTGGGGGTGCCGCTGAACGACGTGCCGGTGGACGAGGCGACCAAGCAGTGCGTGCAGAGCCTGATCGAGTCCTACCTTCAGGCGGTGAGAAAGGAGGGCTGGACGCCGCTGAGTCCCCGCGACTGGGACGCGCTGTGGAGCGAGGGTCGCATCGAGGTCTGCGTGCGAACCGCCTGGTTGGGTCTGATCGGGCAGGCGGAGATCGCCGCTGCCATGGTCCGGCTCGGGCGGCCGGTGCCCAATAGCGCGGTCGCGGTTTAGCCGGCGCGCCCCCGCACCCCCCTCGGCTCGCGCCGGGCCTCGCCGGCCGGCCGGCGCGTTAGCAGCACCGCGGCGACGACCGCGACGCCGCCCACCAGTGCTGTTCCCTCCACCCGCTCACCGAGTAGCAGCGCCGCGAACAGCACCGCGAAGAACGATTGCAGGTTCGCGTAGATCGCCGTGCGCGCCGCCCCGATCCGCCGCACCGCCCCGTACCAGAGCAGCCCACCCAGCGCGCCCGAGATGAGGCCCGAGTAGGCCAGCCCGCTGAATATCGCCGGCGGCAGGCTCGCCCAGTCCTCGGCCAGCAGCCCGGGAAGCGCGAGGGGCAGCAGCCCCAGCGCCGCCGTCGCGGTAATCCAGCCGGTCGCCCGCACCGTCCCGTAGCGGACCAGGAGTGGCGTGGCCAGCAGCATCCACAGTCCCCAGATAAACGCTGCCGTCGCGGTGAGCAGGTCGCCCAGCAGGGTGGCACCGCCGGCCTCACGCCCGGACAGCAATGGGGCGCCGACGATCAGCCCGGCTCCGGCGAGGCCAAAGCCCAGCCCAACCAGGTCGCGCCGGGTGAGCCGCAGGTAGCCGGCCAGGTGGCTGGTAGCGAAGACCAGCAGCGGCGTCAGCGTGTAGATCAGCCCGGCGTGCGAGGCGCTGGTGAGGTGCAGCCCGAAGGCGTAGAGCACCGCGTTCAACGCCTGCCCACACAGCGAAACGAACAGCAGCCGCGGCACGTCCTCCCGGCGCGGGAGGCGCCACTGTCCGGAGACGAGGAGCATCGCGAGGTACACCAGCGCCGAGGTGGCGGAGCGCAGGAACGTCGCCTGAATGGGGGGCAGCAGGGTCATCACCTGCTTGGTGATGGGGAAGTTCAGCCCCCACAGCAGCACCGCCAGCAGCGCCGTGGCGTCGGCCCAGGAGAGCCCGAGCGCGCGGGCGCGGGACATCGCCGCGGCCGGTGCCAGAGCAGGGGGAGCAGGTCGCGATGCAGAGGGCGCGGGCCTCGCCCGCCAGTCAGCGCCGGATGGCATACGGAGGCATGATACCGGCCGCGGCCCAGCCATGGGCGGAGCATGTCGTATCCAGAGAGCAAGGCTCCAAGCCCCCTCGTGCTTGAGCGGCGCCCACCCCGTGTCGGCGCCGGATGGCGACGCGCCGGGCCACGTCGCGCTCGGGCGGCAGAGCATGACAGATAGGCCCCGAGCCACTCCGTAGCACCCGGCTGGTCGGCTCGACACCTCAGCGGCTCTGGTGCGCCGCGCTGAACTGCTCGACCGCGGCGCACGGGCACCGACAGCCGCGGATCGGCTGAGCCATCAGGGGCCGGGGGCACGGCACCGGACGTGCACCATGCGGCACGACTCGGCGTGCACACTACCCTATGGAGGTTCGCATGGAGAACACATCGGCGCAGCAGGTTGAGCAATCGCAGCGGGAATACTTCCGCGTCACCGACAACATCCCAGAGGAGACCTGGTACTGGGCAGCACTGGCGTCGATCGGGCTCTCGGCTCTCTTGCGGCTGATGGGCCGCGACACCTGGTCGATCTTCGTCGGCCAATGGCCACCGACGTTTCTGCTGTTCGGCCTGTACCACAAGCTGATTCGTCCAGGGCGATGATCCTGGCAGACCGCGGGCGGTCGGGGCCCTGGGAGCTTGTACCCTGAGGCTGGACGACACGGAATGGGCCCCATTCCGTGTCGTTCCCGCGTCGACACTTAAGCGCGCCCTCCTGGCCCAGCTCGCTGCCGGCGGCTGGCTGGGGAGCGACCGGGGCACCGGCCTGCAGTTCGTCGGCCAGCGTGTCGTCCGCCTCGATGTCTGGACAACCCGCGAGAACCACGCGGTGGCCGTCCCCTCGTGCGACCCCCTCACACACCCCGGGACACTCCCCCTGGCTGTGGCGTCCACGCCTCCCTCTCCACGACGTGAGCTTGCGGACAGGCCAAGCGCCGAAAGATACGTCGTTCGATCCACGAATCTGGGCCGTTCTCCCCATCGTCGCGTGGTCGCTCCCCGCATAGACTCATGCGCAGCCTGCTTCCCGCGTTGGCCCCGCGCGCTGTCTTACCGTGGGGCGCTTCCCGAGGACGGGAGCTCGGGAAGGGGCGATCTTGGGTGACAGGAGGGAGTTGATGGCATTCGTTCCTCTGTCCCACCCGCGCCTCTCGCGGCGTGCCGCGGGTCTGATCGGCGTGGTGGGTGGGGCCGGAATGGCCGGGATCATCCTCGGCGCGCTGGGCGTTGCCCTGGTGGTTGCCCGGCCGGGCGGGGACGCCCAAAGGGAGGGTGGGGTCGGCTTCAAGCAGGTCTTGAAAGACACGTCGAACCAGTTGACGTACAGCCTGTTCGGTATCTCCTTCTTCAGCGTGGGCCAGGACAAGAGCCAGCTCAAGGATGAGGTGGCCCGCAACGCGACTGCCCGCCAGCAGCAGGGTGATATCCGCGAGATCCAGATGGTGATGCCCGCGCTGGCGCCGGTCGCCGACGTCCAGCCCTTCACCAATATCGCCCCGACTTTCATCCCGCCGTTCGGCCAGCGTGGTGGCCAGGGGCCGGGGATCTGCGCGTTCGACTACGACAACGACGGACGGGTCGACCTGTTCCTGCCCAATCCCGGCGGCAACGCGCTGTACCACAACGAGGGCAACAACGTCTTCCGCGACGTGGCCGCGCAGGCCGGAGTGCTGGATGGTGACCCCAAGCACGCCGGTGCCGGCTGCGTTGCGTTCGACTACGACAACGACGGCTGGCTGGACCTGTATGTGACCAATCGGCCAGGGGTGAAGGATGGGCTGGACCCCCGCTATGGGACTGACAACGCGCGCAACACGCTGTACCACAACAACCATGACGGGACCTTCACTGACGTCACCGAGCACGCGGGCGTGGGGGACACCCACACCTCCTTCAGCGCTGCGGCCGCGGACGTCAATGGCGACGGCTACCTCGACCTGTATGTTTCGAACTTCGCCTCGCCGGGCTTCCTCGGCTTCTGGAAGCCGCACTTCAACGGTGCCCGCAACACGCTGTACCTGAACAACCGCGACGGCACCTTCACGGATGTGACCGACCAGGCCGGCGTGGGCACGCCGCCAATGCCGTTCTACGACAACGACGGGGTTCCCAAGAGCGCCTTCGATCCAACCTTGCGTGACCGGGCGGGGCGGCAGGCGGGCGAGGACCGCAGCATCAGCCACACCGCTGCATTCTGGGACTTTAACGAGGACGGCAAGCCAGACATTCTGGTTGCCTCCGACCAGGGCTACCTCTACCTGTTCCGGAATGACGGCACCGATGCACAGGGGATCCCGCATTTCACCGACGTCACCCACCTTTCGGGCCTGGACAAAATCGGCTCCTGGATGGGCCTCAGCTTCGCAGACTGGAGCGGGAGTGGCCGACTGGACTTCTTCGCCAGCAACATGGGCTCGGACGTGCTGGTCAACCAGCAGCACAATGAGGATGTCATCGCGCCTACCTGGGGGGTGCGCTACACGCATTCGAACCACACCCTGGCGCTGTTTCGCAACAACGGGGTGGATCACATCCAGGGCTATGGCGACGTCGCGGATCTGACCAACATCGCCGCCGCCGTCGAGGTGCGGCCCAGCTACAAGTTCCCACCCACTGCGCTGGATCCGACCAAGGTCAACCCGGCCAACCGCCGGCCGAGCGGGCTGGAGGCCTACGAGTTCTGCTTCGGCACGGTGGCTCCAGACATCAACAACGATGGCAGGCCGGACCTGTACTTCGCCGGGGACCTCAAAGGCGGCTTCTTTGACGGGATCGCCGACCTGTTCCCCGGTGCCGGCCGGATGCTGCTCAATCGCGGCAATTGGCACTTCGACGACGTGACGGTGGAGACGCACATGCTGCTGATCCCCACCGCCAACTACGAGACCGGCGAGGGCTTCAACATCCAGATGCGCGACCCGGCCAAGGGGGTGACGTACGCCGACCTCAACAACGATGGCTACCCGGACATCTTGGTTGGAACCACGGGTACCAAGGCGGACGACCGCTACAAGGAGCAGGACCACCCTGGCCCGCTCTACGCCTTCGTGAACCCCGGCGGGAGCAACCACTGGCTGAAGCTGGCCCTGAAGGGCCGCCAGGTGCTCGACCATACCGGCTCCAACTCGTTTGGGATTGGCGCGGTTGTGCACCTCTGGGCCAGGACAGACGGCAGCACTCAGACCGAGCAGACGCAGATGCTCCAGGCGGGCTGGAGTGACCTGTCCAGTGGCGAGCCAGCGCTGCTGTGGGGGGTGGGAAGCGCCGAGCAGGTCGACAAGATCGAGGTGCACTGGCCGAGCGGGCGAACGCAGGTCGTCACCAACGTGCCGGTCAACCAGCGCTTGGAGCTCGTCGAGCCGGCCACTTAGCCACCGGCGCGAGCATGTTCAGCGCAGGTAGGACAACAGCGAGGACAACATCAGCGTCAGGACAATTAGGAGAGGAGGAGCGATGCGCACGACGCAGCGTGGATCAGTTCTCGTTTCGGCCCTGCTCGGGATGGCGGTCATCCTGTCCGGGGGCTGCTCAAAGATCATGGCCGGTGGCGGCCCGGTGGACGTAACGCTGGACCCGCCCCCGCCGGGTAAGGGCGTGCAGATGGTGATCGGGCCGCTGGACGTGAAGCCGGGCGAGGAATGGCAGAAGAACTTCTACCTGAAGCTGCCCTCCGACCAGCCGCTGGACGTCTCCCGGGTCGAGATCAAGATGAATGTGGGCAGCCACCACTTCAACCTGTTCAAGAGCGACAAGGAAGACATCCCGGATGGGACGGTGGAGGATAGCTTCGACAACCTGCACTGGGAATCCTGGGACCTGTTCGTCGACTCCCAGGTACAGGACTTCACCTGGGAGCTGCCTAAAGGGGTGGCGGTCCATTTCGAGCCCCATCAGCAGCTAGACCTGCAACTGCACTACGCCAACACGGAGATCCAGAAGACGCTTACCGGGCACGCGAAGGCGATCGTGAATCTCTGGGCGGCGGAGCCCGGCAGCGTCAAGGAATACACGGGCGGCATCTTCGCCCAGGACCGCAAGCTGGCGCTGCCGCCACATGCGGAATCGAGCTGGACGGCCCAGTGCGATTTCCCGCAGGACCTGAAGCTCCTGGTGATGACCGGGCACTTCCACAGTCGTGGCAAGGAGATGCACATCTACCGCAAGCGAGCGGACGGTAGCCGCGGCGAGGAGATCTATAGCTCGACCAACTGGAACGAGCCGCCGGAGAAGATCTTCACCGACCCGATCCCGTTCAAGCAGGGCGAGGGGATCATCTGGACCTCGACCTACGTGAACAACACCGACAACATCATCGGTTTCGGTCCACACAATCAATATCAA
The DNA here is from genome assembly GCA_021325655.1 of Pseudomonadota bacterium. Lineage (GTDB taxonomy): Bacteria > Chloroflexota > UBA6077 > UBA6077 > JAJPGT01 > JAJPGT01. Next base: position 59,826 of record JAJPGT010000041.1, on the reverse strand, counting down.
GAGCACTCCAATGTGTTCGCCTTTTACTACCCATCTCTGCCCAATCGACGCGCGATCTATTGCTTCAACTGAGCTGGTCTATCGGAGTAGAGGATGAGAATGTCGCGCGGAATACGCTCACTGCTCGGGTCGGTGATGTTCGCCCTGGCGGGGCTCGTCGCGCTCACGACTGGAGCCTTTGCCACGGAGACGCGGGTGGTCGCCAACACCTATGAGTTCCGTGTCAGCTTCTATCGGGAGCCCGCGGTCGCCGGGGAGTCGAACGGTGCGAAGCTGGTCGTCACCCGCCTGGCCGACCATCAGCCGGTGCTCGGTCTGCAGAACACCCTGACGGCCCGCATCGCGTTCCAGACCCAGCCGTTCCAGCAGAAGGAACTGCAGGCGGTTCCGGACCAGCCGGGTGTCTACCTGGTCAGCTTCATTCCCACCCGCCAGGGCGGCTACCGCTTCCTGTTCGACGGTACCGTGGAGGGCCAGCCTGTTCATGAGCTGTTCGAGTCCGGATTGAAGTTCGAAGACGTCAAGGCACCCAAATCGCTGCAGTTCCCGGATGCGGTCCCGCTGAACAGTGACCTGTCCCTGCAACTGGCCTCTGCGCAGGCAGAGGCGCAGACTGCGCGGCTGATCGGGATCGGCGGGCTTGTGGTAGGGCTGCTGGGAACCCTGCTCGCAGCGCTCGCGCTCGTTCGCACGTGCCACCCGCGGGTGCTTGCCCGCCGGCCGGGTGGTGTCGGCGACGAGGAGGCGCGGGCCGCGGTCGCCCTCGGCCCATCCGGACGGTGACGGCTGTAGGCGCCAGGGTGGTGGCAGGTGGATAACGTGTAGAGGGGACGCTGACGGGCTGACGGGAGCGCTGGAGACGGGGAAGTCGGGCATGGTCACGGAGGCCACGCTCGAGCGGTGGCTACGGAGCCAGGGTATGTGCCGGGCTGCCGCGCGGGCAGCGCAGGTGTTGTGGCAGCGCCACTTCATCTGCCCGCCGCGCTCCTACCGCGAGATCGGTGCGGCGCTGGGGGTCTCGGGCGTTCGCATCCGGCAGATCCACGCCGAGGCGCTACGCCGGCTGCGGCAGGATCCTGCAGCGAGCGCCTGGTACCGCGAAGCGTGCGCCCTGCTCCCCCCGGAGCACCCACTGCTGTGTGCCACGTTCGACGGCGGCTCGCGCGCGGCGCCGGCCACCAGTTGGAGAGCCGCGGGGCGCGGTCTCGTGTGGCCGCCGATCAAGCTGGGGGACGCAGTCGCGCGGCTGCAAGCCGCGATCCCCACGCTCTCGCGCAGTGGAGCGCGGGCGCTGGTGCGTGCTGGCTACGTTGATGTCGAGGCGGTGCGCTGGGCGTCCGACGCCGAGCTGCTGGCTGTGCCGTACTTTCGGCGGGCTCACCTGACCGAGGTACGCGGGGCTCGGCATCGGGGAGGTCCGACTGCGCAGGAGCGAGACGGCCAGCCTGCGGGGGCCGTATCCGCACCGTGAGAACGGGCAGATCATTCAGCGGAAGCTCCGCCGGAGCTCAGGCCTGTCCTGACAACTGGCGGCTTAATCTCTCGCGCTGCTGACAGGTGGGCTGGTCGCCGGGGCGTTCGTGCTGCTGCGCGGGTTCGGGCTCGTCTGAACGCCCGCGCGGGGTAGAGCCAGCGTACGCGGCGCCGCGCACGCCGTGCGGCCAGGGAGCGAGGCTACGCACCCGACGCGCCACCGAGCATCTGTACCGCGTCCCGCCGTAGCGGCTCGAGCGTTTCGACAAACAGGGCGAAGTGCTCCGCGAGCCGCGCCTGGAAGTCGGGCAAGAGCGGCTCCAACGGCAGGGTGTGATACACCCGCGTCCAGCCCTTGTCCCAGGGCTCCGCCTCCACGCCGTCGCTCAGCGCCGCCTTGATGAACAGCAGCTCCTCGGCGATGGCGTCCAGCATGCGCCGGTTGCGCGCCGCATCACGTGTCTCGAAGTGCAGCCCCACCTCCACCCGCGCCCGCGCCCGGTGTAGCCACACCTCGAAGTGCAGCGCCGGGTCGTCGTACCACAGCTTGGCCAGCGACCACTGCTGGCGCATCTGGCAGTCGCGCAGCGCGTCGGGCAGGCGGGCGCGGGTCTGGTCGAGCAGACCGCTCAGAAAGCCGGCGGTGCTCAGCTCACCAGGGCGACGGGCGCCGGCAGGCCACCGGCCGGGACGGGAGGGCGAGCGTGGCGCGGGCAGAGAAATCTCCGGGACACCAGGCGTATCTCTCGAAGCGCAGGATACGAGGGGGCCGGTCGGGCCGTCCACGGCCCGCCGTGGATCAGGGAGCCGCGCGCGAAGCCGGGGGGAGATGCTGTGCCCCCCACCCGGCTTCGCGCACCGCGGCGCCCGGCTAGTGCTCCTCTGTCTCGGAGATGTTGTCCTTGGTGATGAGCGTGGGCGTAATGAAGTTGATCTTCTGCGCCGGCTGCTTGCCGTAGGCCAGGTCGTTGTACAGCAGGTTGAGCGCGCCCGCCGACTGCTTGCCTGGCCACTGCTCGATGGTGGCGTTGATGGTCCCTTCCTTGATGTGCTGGAGCGTCTCGTCGATCGCGTCGAAGCCGACCATCAGCACTTTGCCCTCGAGCCCCTTGGCCTTGATGACCTGGCTGGCGCCTTCGATCATCTCATCGTTCTCCGCGATCACCGCGTCGAACTGCGGCACCGCGGTGATCGCGTTCTCCATCACCGTGGCCGCCTCCGCCCGGCGGAAGTGCGCCGTCTGGTCGAACACAATCTGCAGCTTGTCCTTGTTGGCGTTGACCACGTCCAGGATCCCGGCGGAGCGGTCGCGCTCCGGCGAGGATCCGGGCTCGCCTCGGAGCAGGATGATCTTCGCCGGCCCTTGCTTGTTCTTGAACTGGTCCAGCACGTAGCGGGCTTGGAGCCGGCCGCCCTCGACGTTGTCCGCGCCGACGTGGCCGAGCAGCAGCTCCTGCTTGTTGATGGTTCGGTCCACGGTGACGACGGGGATCTTGGCGCTGTTCGCTTCCTCGATCGCGGGGACCAGTGCGTCGACGTCCTTCGGGCTAATGACAATCCCATCCACCTTCTGGGCGATCGCCGCTTCAATGTCGGCGGTCTGCTTGGTCGTCTGGTCCTCGCCATCCAGGGTGTTGATCGTCACATTCAGCCGCTGCCCTTCCTTCTTGATGTCCTTCTCCATAATCTGGAAGAAGGGGAAGCTCAGCGCTGGGACGGAGAAGGCGATCTTGTACTGCTTGCCGGGGGCCGGGGCGACCGTGGGGATGGCCGGGACCGGGGCGACGGCCGCGGCGGTGGGGCTGGCCGCGGCAGCGGGCGTGGCTGCCCGGGTCGCGGCCGCCGCTGGGGTCGCCGCGGCGGGAGTGACCGCCCGGGTCGGCGCGGCGGCGGGCGTGGCTGCCGCGGTGGTCGGCGCGGCAGCCGTTGTCGGAGCTGCGGCCCGGGTTGGCGCCGCGGCGGCCGTGGTGGGCGCAGTGGTCGGCGCAGCAGCCGGGGCACTGGTGGGAGCGGCGGCGGGCGCGGTGGTGGCAGGGGGCGCCGCCGCCGGGGCACAGGCATTCACCAGGAGCACGGAGATGGTAAGGGCCGCGCCTATGCCAAAGTGTGAGGTACCACGTCGCTGCATGCGTTCTCCTTGCTTGACCGAGATGATGGAAGAGAAGCTGCCCTCGTGCGCGGCACATTCGCCACGCCGGTCGTTGTGGTCCTCCCCGTTTCACCTCCTTGAAGCGCTACCGTTTGCCCCGCCCCTTCACCAGCGAGTCGCTCCAGACGGCGAGGACGATGATGATCCCGATGACGATCTGCTGGTAGTAGGACGGCACGTTCATCAGGGTCAGGCCGTTGTTGATGACGCCGATGATCAGCGCCCCGATGAGCGTCCCGAGCATCGAGCCGGTGCCACCGAACAGGCTGGTGCCGCCGATGACCACGGCGGCGATCGCCGTCAGTTCCCATCCCGTGGCAGTCACCGGGTCGGCGGCGTTCAGCCGCGAGGTCAGCACCAGGCCGGCCAGGCCAGCGAAGAAGCCGGAGATGACGTACACTGCGGTCACGAGCAGGTCGACGTTGAGCCCGGACAGCCGCGCCGCCTCGGGGTTGCCGCCCACGGCGTAGATGAAACGGCCGAACTTGGTCCGGGTCAGCACGAACTGGCAGATGGCAATCGCGGCCAGGAAGATGATGACCGGCACCGGCACCGGCCCGAGCATTCCCTTGCCGAAGAAGAGATACGTCGGCCCCATCCCGATCACCGGGTTGCCGCCGTTCCACAGCAGCGTCGCGCCGCGAAAAGCCGACAGCCCGCCGAGTGTGACGATGAAAGGTGGAATCCGCATCCGGGTCGTGACCAGCCCCTGCACCAGCCCCAGCCCTGCCCCCAGCGCCAGAGCCACCAGCACCGCCAGCGCCGTCCCATGATGGCCCGCCTCGACCGAGGCGGAGACGATGCCGGTGAAGGCGAGCAGCGAGGCGACCGACAGGTCCACCCCGCCGGTCAGCAGCACGAACGTCTCGCCAACCGAGAGGATCCCGACGATCGCCACCTGGCGCAGGACGTTAAAGATGTTGTCCGGGGTCAGAAAGCCCGGCGCAGTGAGGGCAAAGGCGATGCAGATCACCAGGAAGGCGACCAGCGTCCCCTGCTGCCGCCAGACGTGTCGGGCACGCTGGAGCAGCTCCTGGCCAAGCGTCGCCGCCCGCGCCCTCTCGGCCGGGGTGACCTTCGCGCTACCCGCCACTGTCGTCGCTCCCGTTGGTGCTCGCGGTGCTGACCAGGCGCCGCTGCGTCGCGCACGTCATCACCTTCTCCTGGTCGGCCTCCGCCCGCGGCAGGTCGCAGGTAATGCGCCCCTCGCACATGACCAGGATCCGGTCGCTCATGCTCAGCACTTCTGGCAGCTCGGAGGAGATCATCAGGATGCCAACCCCCTGCCCGGCCAGACGGCTCATCAGTGCGTGGACCTCGGCCTTGGCGGCCACGTCGATGCCTCGCGTCGGCTCATCCAGGATCAGCACCTTGGGTGACAGCGCCAGCCACTTGGCGATGACCACCTTCTGCTGATTGCCGCCGCTCAAGTTCACCACCCGCTGCTCCACGCTGGGAGTACGGATCAGGAGGGCTTCCACCAGCCGCCGGGCCAGCGACCGCTCCTCGCCGATGTGCAGGGGGCCGTAGCCACGGGTGCCGAGCAGCGCCAGGCTGATGTTCTCGCGCACCGCCATGTTCAGGATGAGGGCCTGTGTCTTCCGATCCTCCGGGACGAAGCCGATCCCCAGCCGAATCGCATCCTGGGGTGAGCGGATGTGGACCGGCCGGCCGTCGAGCCAGATCTCGCCGCTGTCGATCGGATCGGCGCCGACGATGGCGCGCGCCACTTCGGTGCGGCCGGCTCCAACCAGGCCGGCCAGTCCGACGATCTCGCCGCGCCGCACCTGGAAGCTCACATTGTCCAGCACCCGCCGCACCGCGCCGTCCTGCGAGACTGTTCGGCTCAGCCCGCGCACCTCCAGCACGACCTCGCCGATCCGCGCCGGCTCCTTGTGGAACAGATCCTCCAGCACGCGCCCGACCATCATCCGCACGATCTCGCTCGGATTCGTCTGTGCCGCGTCTACCGTCGCCACCAGCCTGCCGTCGCGCAGCACCGTGATCCGATCGGCGATCTCGAAGATCTCTTCCAGGCGGTGCGAGATGAAGATGATGGCGATGCCCTCGGCCTTCAGCCTGCGGATCAGGGCAAACAGCAGCTCCGCCTCGCGCTCGGTCAGGGCCGAGGTCGGCTCGTCCATGATCAGGATGCGGGCCCGGCTGGACAGCGCCTTGGCCACCTCCACCATCTGCTGCTGCGCCACGCTGAGGGTGGCGACCGGCACGTGCGGGTCGAGCTTCACCCCGAGCCAGTCCAGCAGCTTCGCCGCGTCCTGCTCCAGCCGGCGCCAATCAACCAGCCCCAGGCGGCCCGGCTGGTGCCCCAGGAAGATGTTCTCCGCGACGCTCAAGCTCGGCACCAGGTTGAACTCCTGGTAGATCGTGCTGATCCCCAGCGCCTGCGCCACGCGCGGGCTGGTGATCTCGACCGGCTGCCCGTCGATGAGAATCTCGCCAGCGTCCCTGGGCACCACGCCGGAGAGGATCTTCATCAGCGTGGACTTGCCAGCGCCGTTCTCCCCAACCACAGAATGCACTTCAACGCGCCGGACGGTCAGGTTTACCCCGTCCAGGGCTAGGACGCCGGGAAACGCCTTGCGAATGTCTCGCATCTCGAGCAGCGGCTGGCTCATGGGAACGCGCTCGACTCGTCAGCCTGCGGCCGGTCTTCCGCCGGCCGCAGGCCAACACCTGGCAGCCTGTCCATGCGCTCATCCCTCGGGCAGGGTACAGGATAGCATAGGACTTCCCGGCCGGCGGCGTAGCCCTGGAGGCGCCGGCCCGCCTCCCCGCTTCCTGGCGCGTGGCTCCCTCGGCCGTGGCGTCGAGCCCCTCCCCAGCGGCGTGAATCCGACGACATGCGGCGGGGCCCGGACGCCAGCCAGAACCTGGCAACGCGGTTTGCCCTTGTCAACTGTCGCCAATGCCTCGACCAGGCGCTCCCAATGGCGGAAGAACCCGTGCTAGCTATCCGCCAAGGGCCGCCCGCGGGAGAGCCGGCGGGCGCTACTCCTCCCGCAGGTGCTGGACGTACCGCCGGGCGGAGCGCTCCACCGCGTCCGGCTCGTCCAGCACGTTCAGCCCGTTGAAGGCGCCGTACAGCCGCCGGAACGGGTAGCGCCGCATGGTCGCCGCGATCTGCTCCACCTTGCTGGCCGACAGCGGGATCAGGTTCGGGTAGCTGTACATGAAGCTGACCCAGCGCCGATCCTGTACCACCTGGATGGTGTCCCCGCTCAGCACCACCCCCTGGCAGCCGGCTCCGGCCGGCCAGTAGCAGACCGCCGCGCCGTCGAAGTGGCCGCCCAGGTGTACCAGCCCCAGCCCGGGCACTGGCTCGACCGTCTCCCCGTCCCAGAAGATGTACCGGCCCTCCGGGCGGGTCACCCAGTGGCGATCCGCCGCGTGGATGTAGATCGGCGCCTCGCCGAACGCCTGGCTCCATTCCACGCAGGTGGCGTAGTAGTGCGGGTGCGAGATGGCGATCGCCTGCACCCCGCCCCGGTCGCGTAGCGCCTGGATCGTCGCTTCGTCCAGGTAGGTGATGCAGTCCCAGAGCAGGTTGCCGTTGACAGTCTGGACGAAGAAGGCGCGCTGGCCGATGGCAACCTTGGGCACGGTCAGGATGGCCGTCAGCCCGGACTCCAGCTCTTCGAGCTGGTTGCGGTACTCCCCGGCGCGCATCGCCTCCAGCGTGGTCCAGCGCTGGCCCTGCCAGCCGATGTACTGCCGCTCGTCCTCGCAGATGATGCAGCGCTCCGGCGGCTGCTCGGTGGGGGCATACTGCACCCCACAGGTTTCGCAGATGTACGCGGGCATGGCTCGCTCCCGTTGTCCGCGCCCAGGTCTGGAGAGCGCGGGCCGAAGGAGTATCGCATGCCGCCGGCCCCCGGAGCAGGGCGCGGGCCGAGGCGACCAGCGGACCCGGGATCAGCGCCCGGACGTGTGCCCTGGGGGCTCGACGTCGTAGCCGAAGGCGCGCGGGCCGACGACGCGCAGCGCCTCCGGGGTGCAGAGCTGCGGCGGCGCGGGCAGGACCAGCACCCGCACCCGGAAGCCGTAGCGCAGGACCTCGGTGGTGATCGGCTGGGCGTCTACCGTGTCCAGGATGCAGATCAGGTCCGGGACGACCGCCACCACCTCGCCATCTCGGCGGGCGACCAGGTTCTCGTTCTGGAAGTCGATCACGAGCTGGCTGCCCTGGTCGGGGCCGCTTCCGGCCAGTGTCACCGTGCCGCGCGCAAAGCCGCGGGTCGTCCAGCGCAGCACGTCCACGATCTTGCCTTCGAACAGCACTCGGCCCGGCGTCGTGTCGAGCACCGCCAGCACCGGGTCCCGCCGCGCCCGCCGGGCCTCGCGGACCGCGTCCCCGATCCGCCGGGCGAGCGAGAGCGTGTGGGGGATCGCGGTGCGACGCATCTCCTCCGCGCGCATCAGAGCGAAGGCATAGCCGGCCGCGCCGCCCATCTCGCTGGTGATCCCGCGGGCGATCCGCTCCAGCCAGAACGAGTCGAGCACCCGGTCGAAGACGACCTCGTTGCCCTTCTCGTCTGCCAGCGCCGCCGGCGAGGGGGAGACGCCGTAGATGAAGAACGTCACCATCTGCAGCTCGGGGAAGGCGCGGCCGATGCCGTCCGCGTCGACCAGCGGCAGCTCGGCTAGCGCGGCGACGATCATCGGCTCGATGCAGTTGGCGCCGCCGATCTCGCCGGAGATCACCGCCGCGGCCCGGACGCCCGCGTGCCGCTCCAGCGCCCGCAGCGCCCGGTACGACTCGTCGCCCTTCTCGATCTTCTCGATCCCGACCGTGGGCGCGCCCATCCCGCCAACGGAGACGACGTAGGCGTCGTCGGGCAGCTCCGCTGGGTCGACGATCGTCACCCGCCGGCCCTGCTCGAGCAGCCGCTTCGCCCGTAGCTTGCCGATGTACGGGTTGCCGCCGCCACCGGTGCCGAGAATGCCCGCGCCGATCGCGATCGACTCCAGCGCCTCCAGGTCGATCTCCCACACGGGCTACTCCAGCAGCAGCGCTGCGACGTGGGCCAGCGCCGAGCGCGCAACGATGGTCGATCTCCCGGTGGTCGCCGCCACCAGCCGCTTCATCGCCAGGCTGTAGCCGATGCAGTCCATGACCACCAGGTCCACGTCGGCCCGGCGCAGCGTCTCGCTCGCCGCGCGCAGCTCCTCCAGCGCCGAGCCGCTGTAGGGCGAGGCGGTGGCGACGACGACCTCGGGGACGATCTCCCGCCAGCGGCGAAGCTGGAACTCCCGCTGCTCCTCGGCCGGCGTCAGCACCCCCAGCCGACCCGCGGACAGCACCCCGCGGACGACGCTGTACAGAATGTGCTCCGGGTACAGCACGGGCAGGCGAGAGCGCAGGGCGGGGAAGGTGCCGGTGCAGAGCAGCAGCACCAGCTCCGCCTCGGATTGCAGCCGGTCCAGGCAGGACTGCACCCGGGGCAGGACGAACCCCTCGCGCAGTATCACCTCCGTCCCGTCGCGCATGCGGCTGACGAGCACCGGGCCGTCGGCCTGGAGCGCCTGCGCGCGCACCTCGTCCAGCGTCAAGTCGTCCAGCGCTCCGCGCTCGACGATCTCCACCTCGGGGCCGAGGATCGCAGCCAGCTCCGGGGTCAGGTCGGGCCGCGGCGATTGGCCAATGGTGATGGCGCCAACGCGACGGATCATTCGCTCCTCCCCAGCGTCTGCAAATGCGCCAGCGAGCCGTAGCGGCGGACGAGCCGCTCGTACTCGGCGGCATCGTAGAAGGCGCAGCGGCCCTGGCCGAACGCCTTGGCGACCTCGACCGCGAAGCGCGCCGCCAGCTCGATGTCGATCTCCTGGGTGGCGCCGCTGGCTGCCCCCGGCACCGCCACCTCGGCGGTGATCGCTACCCCAACCACGGGGGCGGTAGTCGCCGTCGCCGGTTGCAGGATCGTGTTCAAATGGTAGAGGTCGTTGCTATAGGGAGTGATGTCCTGGGTGGTGATCGCGAAGACGGCGGGCGGGCGGCCGGTGACCACCTGCATGATCCCGAGCAGGTCCTCGCTTACCCGCAGGATGTACCCCTCCTTCACGGTCGGCGAGATCGCGAAGCCCCGCTGGTTGATGATCCGGTTCCCCCGCGTGGTGTCGAGCGACAGGATCGCCTCCATCCGCGGGTCCACGCTGTAGCGGTTCATCGTGGCGACGTCGATGGGCGAGGCCATGAACGGCACCGGGTCGTGGGGGATGATGAGCGCTCGGGGGCAGACGTGGGTGGTGACGATCACGTCGCCCGCCAGCACATCGCCCTGGTTGCGCATCTCCACCAGCTTGAGCGCCACCGCCAGCGCCGCGATGGCACCATCGGCATCGGACACCAGCCCGACGCGCTCCGGCCGCGCCCCGATCCCACCCAGGTAGCCGATCACGCCGAGGGTGGGCGCGTCGCCGCCGCGCGAGCGCCCGCGCAGGCCGGGCAGCAGCGTCTTGACGAAGTCGGTGCTGCCCGGCTCGTTGCTGACCGGCTCCACCTGGAGCTCCGGCCAACCGCGCAAGGCGAAGAGATCGGCCACCAGCGCCCCGCTCACCCGGGCACTGTCCAGCAGCTCGGCGATCTCCAGTACCTGCTTGAGCACTCTGCCTCACGCCCCCCCGGCCAGCGGCGCGTACAGCTCCGGCCGCCGGTCGTCCAGGTAATGGATCGCCTCCCGCGTCCGCTGCACCTCGTCCAGGTCGACGTCCACGAGTAGGGCCAGCTCCTGGTCCTCGGGCGCCGCCGCGACCAACGTCCCGCGCGGGTCGGCGACGACGTTGTTCCCGAACAGGTGGAGGTCAGCCTCCCAACCGACCCGGTTCAGCGCCGCGACGAACAGACTGTTCTCCAGCGCCCGTGCCGGCCAGTAGATGTCCCACATGTACTTGTCGCGTCTGGGGAAGGCGGAGGGCGCCAGGATCAGCTCCGCGCCGCGCAGCGCCAGCAGCCGCGCCGGCTCTGGGAACCCGCCATCGTAGCAAATGATGATCCCGAAGCGGCCGAAGTCCGCCGCGAACACCGGGAAATCGCTGCCCGGCTGGAAGTAGCGCCGCTCCAGGTTGAACAGGTGAGTCTTGTGGTACGCCCCGAGCACGGCGCCGTCGGGCCCGATCACCACCGCCGAGTCGTAGATCTCGCCTGGCTGCTCGCCGCGCGTCGCGATCGGGGCGACGAGGTACGCCTGGTGCGTCCGGGCGACCCGGGCCAGGCGGGTGACCGTTGGACCCTCCAGCGGCTCGCTCAGCGTGTACAGCCGCTCCCCGAGCAGCCCCGGGTGGTAGCCAGTGGAGAACAGCTCCGGCAGGCAGACCAGCCGCGCGCCCTGGCGGCAGGCGTCGCGAGCCAGCGCCACGGCGCGCTCGACGTTCGCCTCCACCTCCCCCAGCCGGGCATCCATCTGGATCAGCCCGAGCCGCAGCGGTCGGCTCATCGTCGGCTCGCCCTCAGCGTCGGGGCAGCGGCTGGCCGACGCGCTCCCAGAAGGTGAGCGCGTCAATCGGGAGCCTGGTGGAGGCGCCGGGGCGCATCACCCGCTGCTGCGGCGCGGGGTGGCCAAGCTGGAGGATGAACTCCGGAAGCATCGTCGGCGGCAGCGCCAGCGCCGCCGCGACGCCGGAGCGGCTGAACGAGGTTGCAGGGCAGGAGCCGAGCCCGAGCGCGTGGGCCATCAGGCTCATATTCTGCGCCGCGGTGCCGACGTCGATCCAGGTGTTCAGGTCCTTGTCGAGCTGCACCTGCTCCCGGGCTGCCTTCTCGGTGTCGGTCAGGATCACGATCAGCGCAGTCGGCCGGGCGAGCATTCCGGGGGAGACGGCTCGGACGAGCCGAATCCGCTTCGGGTCCTGCACCACCAGGAACTTGTTGATGCGGCGGTTGCCGGCGCTAAGCGCCCAGCGGCCGGCTTCCAGGATCGTGCGCAGGTCGGCGTCCGAGATCGGCTCGTCGGTGAAGCTGCGCACCACCCGGCGGGTGCGGATGACGTCCAGGACGACCTCGGCACGCTGGCTGGTCGTCTGTTCAGGAGTCGCGGTCGCCATCGCTGCCTCCTATCGCGCTGTGGACGCCGGCTCAGCCAGCCCCTCGCGCTGCTTCAGCGCCTCGGCCACCTTGCCGGTCGCCTCGCGCAGGAACTGGAAGTAGCCCTCGCGGTCCCACATCATCCAGACCTTCTTCTGGTCGACCTCCTGCTTGAACGCCTCCAGCCAGGCGCGGCTGCCGTTGCTGCCGTGGCGGAGCATGCAGTCCATCAAGCGGCTGGCGGCGTCGATCAGCCGGAACGTGCCGTAGTAGTGCGGCTCGAAGGTGCAGATCTCCGCACTCGCCACCAGGTGTGCCAGCAGCTCGTACGCCTCGTCCTCGGACACCACCATCTTCTCGGCCATCGCTCCTCCCCTTGGGCTGGCGGCGCTTTCACGCCAGCGTCTCGATTGGCTGGAACTCCGCCTCCAGGCCGAAGGCGCGGGGGCCGAACACCGCCAGCGCCTCGGGCGTGCGCATGATCGGCGGGACGCTCACGCCCATCACCTTGACCCGCTGGCCGTAGCGCAGCATCTCGGTGGTGATCGGCTCGGCCGTCTCGCTATCCAGGATGCAGATCAAGTCGGGCACGATCGCCCGGAGCTCCCCGTTCACCCGCGCCACCAGAAACTCGTTCTGGAACAGGATCTCCATCACCGCGGCGCCGCCCTCCAACGTCTGGATCCTCGCCCGCCCCTTGGCGAAGCCCTGGGTGGTCTCGCGCCAGAGGTCCACGATCTTGCCCTGGAAGATGATCCGCCCGTACTGGTAGGGCGTGTCGCGTAGCAGCGCGATCAGCTCGGCGAAGGGGTCTTTGTGGGCCTCGCGCGCGGCACGGATGCCGCGGCCGATCTGGAGCGCCAGGCTGAGAGTGCGGGGGACGGAGACGCGCCTGGCAGTGCGGCCGTCCATGCTGTACTCGGCGATGTAGGCCGCTCCGCCCATGCGGATGGTGATCCCGCGCGCGAGCCACTCCATCATCGCGTTGTCGTGGGTCTGGACGATGGTGCTGTCGCCGTACTCATTGGTGATCACCATCGGCGTGCCCGGGACGCCGTAGACGTGGAACGTCTCCATCTGCAGCTCGGGGAACGCCCGCCCCATCCCGTCGGCATCGACCACGGGCAGGCCGAGCCGGGCCCCGACGACGAGCGGCATGGTGGAGTTGATCCCGCCGCACTCGATCGGCATCGTCGCGTAGGCGGTGCGGCCCAGGTGCCGCTCCAGCGTCCGCAGCGACTTGATCGCCTCGTCCCCGCGAGGCAGCTTCTCGATCAGTACGGTGGGGGCGCCCATCATCGCGGTAGGGATGATCAGCGCCTCGTCGGGAACCTCCTCCAGGTCGATGATCTCAACCGTGTGGCCTTCCTCCATCGCCCGCTGCACCATCAGCCGGCCGGCGTAGGGGCTGCCCCCGCCGCCGGTGCCGAGGAAGGCGGCGCCGCGCGCCAGGTCCTCCAGATCACCCAGTGTCAGCTTCATCGCCATCGCTCTCCGCGCTCAGCGCCCCGCCCGCGGCGAGGGCGAAGCTCCCGCCTCTCCGCGGACGCCTGCGCGCTGGCCGCTCCTCCCGAACCGCCGCTCCAGTGGCACGTAGTCGATGTCGTAGCGGAAATGGCGCGGCCCGCCGAGCGCGATCCCGGCCGGGGTGCGCCACTTGGGGTCACAGGGGATGCCGAGCACCACCACCCGGAAGCCGTAGCGCAGGTGCTCGGTGGTGATCGCCTGGCCCGACTCGGCGTCCATGATCGTGATCAGGTCCGGGACGCTGGCAACGATCTCGCCATCGCGGATCGCCACTAGATTCTCGTTCTGGAAGCGCACCACCATCTGCGAGCCGGCGTCGGCCTCCATCCCCTCCAGTACCGCCTCTCCCAGCGCCCAGCCCCTGGAGGTGCGGCGCTGGACGTCGACGATCTTGCCACGGAAGATCACCACCCCGTTCGTCACCTCAACGATCGCGGCAATGGCGTCCTGCTTGGCGGCGTTCGCCTCACGGATGGCCCGGCCGATCCGCTCGGTGTAGGAGATGCTGCCCAGCACCGCCGCCTCCTTCACCTGCTTGCCGGTGACCGGATAGGCGGCGCCGGCACAGATCGCCCCCATGTCCACCGCCACCGAGCGGGCGAACCGCTCCGCCCAGAAGTTGTCGACGGTGTGCAGCACGACGCTGTTGCCCCGCTCGTCGGCGATCGCGAAGGGGCTGGCGCCGATGCCGTACATCGTCAGGGTGACGAGCTGCACCTCGGGATACGCCCGCCCCATGCAGTCGCCGTCAACCACCGGGATACCGAGGCGGGCAGCGATGAAGAAGGGGACCATCGAGTTGATCCCGCCGATCTCGATCGGCATCACCGCCTGCACCCGGCCGTGCAGGAAGCGGTTGAGCGTTTCGTACGCCTGGACCATCTCCTTGCCGAGCGGGAACTTCTCGATCAGCGGGACCGGCGAGCCGATGACGAAGGGATAGACCACCATCGCCTCGTCGTCCAGCTCGTCGGCGGTGACCAGCTTCAGCGGGCCGTATTGCTGGAAGGCACGCACCGCTACCAGCGTCCCCAGGTAGGGGTCGCCGCCGCCCCCGGTCCCCAGCACCGCCGAGCCGGCGGCGATGTCGCGCAGCTCCTGTTCTCCGAGTACTCTCACAGGCCCTCCCTCGGTGGTGACGCCACCCCCTGGCCGCTGCTGGCGAAGCGCTGCTCGACGGGCACGTAGTCGAAGTCGTAGCCGAAGTAGCGCGGCCCGACCAGCTCCAGGCCGGCCGGGGTGCGCCACTTGGGGTCGCAAGGGATGCCGAGCACCACCACCCGGAAGCCGTAGCGCAGCCCCTCGGTGGTGATCGGCTCGCCGGTCTCGGCGTCCAGCACCGTAATCAGGTCCGGCACCGAGACCACCACCTGGCCATCCAGGATCGCCACCAGGTGCTCGTTCTGGAACCGCAGCCGGAGTCGCTTCCCCTCGTAGCCGTCAGCGCCCTGGAAGCTCGCCTCCCCGCGGGCAAAACCGGTCTCGGTCCGCCGCTGCACGTCCGCCACCTTGCCGCGAAAGACCTCGAAGGCGCCGGTCACCTGGCGCACCGCGGCGATCGGGTCGCGGTGCTGCTGGCGCGCCTCGCGGATGGTGCGGCCGATCCGCTCGGCCCGGGTGAGGGTGCCGGGGACCATCGCCTGCTTGAGCTGCCGGCCGGTCATGGGGTACAGCGCGATCATCGCGGTGGTGCCCATGTCGATGCAGATGGTACGTGCCAGCCGCTCCGTCCAGCGGTTGTCAAACGTGGTGATGATGGCGCTGTTGCCCTTCTCGTCGGCGATCGCCATCGGGGTGGCGGCGATCCCGTACATGGTCGGGGTGACCATCTGGATCTCGGGGAAGGCGCGCCCCATCCCGTCCGCGTCCACCATCGGGATGCCCAGGCGAGCGGCCACGGTGAAGGGGGTGGTGGAGTTGAGCCCGCCGGCCTCTGCCGAGGTGGTGTAGTCGATGGTCCGGCCCAGGTAGGTCTGGAGCGCCAGGAACGCCTCGACGATCTCGGTCCCCTTCGGCAGCTTTTCGACCATCACGGTCGGGGCACCCATCATCGCCGAGTGGCAGACCAGGCACTCGTCCGGGATCTCGTCCGGGCTGACCAGCCGCACCGGCCCGTGCTGGCGGATTGCCTGAATGCCCATGAGCTTGCCGATGTACGGGTCGCCCCCGCCGCCGGTGCCCAGCACCGCCGCGCCCAGCGCGATGTCCTCCAGGTTCTCGGGATAGATCAAGCGCATGTCGTCGCTCCTCGATCGGATGCGCGCGGTTCACAGGTGGCGCCAGGGCGGGTCGGTGCAGCGCCCTCGCCCTCTCAGAAGCGAAGGAGACACGGCGGTACGCGGCAACGCCCGCACTGGCCCGGCGGTCCTTACGCCATCAGCAGGTCGCCGACCGCCTTGACGCGGATGCGGACGGCGTTGCTGGGCAGATAGGTGAGCGGCACCTCCTCCACGTCCACCACCTGGATCGTGGCCGGGTCGGCGCCCGCGTCGATCGCCTTGCTGCTCGCCTCCCGCTTCGCCTCCGCCAGCTCCTCGTCACGGGTCATGCGGTCCAGCGCAAACACGCGGTCCGTCTCCCCACCGACCTGGGCGATCGCCGCCCCGATAGCGTTGGCGACCGGGAAGTGGTCCGGCTTGACGATCTCGGAGGCGCCCTGGATCGGGCGGGAGATGAGGATGCTGCCGCCACCTACTAGGATGACCGGGATGGCAGCGGCACTCGTCTTCATCCGGTCCACCGCTACGTCGACCAGGCGCTGGATCTCGTCCAGGGCGCGGGCGATCACTTGGGGCGGGAGGTCGGCCACCCGGGCGCGGTCGCCCAGGTCCACCAGGCCCGCGGCGACGGCTATGTCCGTGGTGGTGAGCGTGTCGCCGCCGAACGCCCGCCCCCGGGTGGTCAGCTCGTAGCCGACGGAGTCCGGGCCGATACGGGCGCCCTCGTCGCGGACGATGCTGCCCCCGCCCAGGCCGAAGGAGAGCACGTCGGGCATGCGGAAGTTGGTCCGCACTCCGCCGATCTCCACCGCGACCGAGGATTCCCGGGGGAAGCCGTGGATCAGCATCCCGACGTCGGAGGTGGTTCCGCCGACGTCCACGACCATCGCCTCCTTGACGCCGGACAGGAAGGCAGCCCCACGCATCGAGTTGGTCGGGCCGGAGGCGAAGGTGAGCACCGGGTACTTCTCGGCGTACTCGGCGTTCATCAGCGTGCCGTCGTTCTGGCTGATGTAGAACGGGGCACTGATGTCCAGCCGGGCCAGCGCGTCACGGAAGGAGTTGACGATCCGTTCCGCCAGGTCGCGCAGGCAGGCGTTCATGATCGCGGCGTTCTCGCGCTCCAGCAGCCCGATGCGGCCGATCTCGTGCGACAGGCTGACGAAGATGCCCGGGATCTCCTCGCGCAGGATCTCCGCCGCGCGCTCCTCCATGCTCGGGTTGACCGGGGAGAAGACCGAGGCGATCGCCGCGGAGCGCAGCCCCTTCGCTCGGACGTCGGCGGCCACCTGGCGCAGCTCCGCTTCGTCCAGCGGCGCGATCTCGCGGCCGTCGAACTCATGCCCGCCGTGCACCAGGTAGGCATGGTTGCCAATGGTGTCCCGCAGGTCGGCCGGCCAGTCGACCATCGGTGGGAGGCACTCGGTGGCGGGAAGCCCGAGGCGGATCGCCGCCACCGGCATCAGCCGCTTGCGCTCGACCACCGCGTTGGTGAAGTGCGTCGTACCGATCATCACCGCCCGCACCTCGCGCGACGGCACCCGGGTCTGCTCCAGCAGGTGCTCCAGGGCGGAGATGATCCCGCTCGACACGTCCGGGGTGGTGGGCGTCTTGTACCAGCCGACCACCCGGATTCCATCCATCAACACCGCATCGGTGTTCGTGCCGCCGACGTCGATCCCGATCCGCATGCTCTCTCCTTTGCTCGCTCAGCGCGGCTGTCACACTGGGAGGGCGGCCCTCGATCCCGCCTCCCCTCTTCTCAGAAGGCCGGAGAAGGGCCCCGACGACCGCCTCATGTCTCCGAACCTCGCCCGTCCGCTCCGCCCGGTGCGGCGCGGATGGCGAGCGGCCGGGGGCTGGATTCATTCGACCAGGATGGCGCTGCTGTCCGGGTGCCAGCCAACGGTGACCTCGGCCCCCAGCGGGAAGACCTCCTGCTGCAGCGTGTTCTGCGACTCGGCGATGAGCGCGTACTGGCCCACCGCGAGCTCGTAGCGGATCAGCGAGCCCTGGTAGGTCTCCTTGCTGACACGGGCACGCACCCGGTTCAGATCCTGCCGCTCCGCCTCGGCGCCCATCAGCACATGCTCGGGGCGGATGACCAGCGAGACGTGCTGGCCCGGGCCGATCTCAGCGCGCGCGGGGGCGCGGACCTCGAAGCCGTCCAGTGCCAGCCGCGCCTGCCGCTGTCCGACGGCAAGTACCCGCGCGGGCAGGATGTTCGACTGGCCGATGAAGTCCGTCACGAAGCGGGTCTGGGGCCGCTCGTAGATCTCCCTGGGGCTGCCAACCTGCTCGACCCGCCCAGCCTTCATCACCGCGATGCGGTCCGACATCGTCAGCGCCTCGCCCTGGTCGTGCGTCACGTAGATCGTCGTGATCCGTAGCTGGCGCTGCAGGTCCTTGATCCAGTACTTCATCTCCTCGCGGAGCTTCTTGTCCAGCGCGCTCAGCGGCTCGTCCAGCAGGAGGATGCGTGGCTCGGTGACGAGCACGCGGGCCAGCGCCACCCGTTGCTGCTCGCCACCGCTCATCTCCCGCTGGTAGCGCCGCTCGTAGCCGGTGAGCCCCACCTGCTCGAGCGCGCTACGCACCCGCCGGTCGATCTCCTCGCGGCTGCGCTTGCGCATCCGCAGCCCGAAGGCGATATTGTCGTACACGTTCATGTGCGGGAAGATGGCGTAGTTCTGAAAGACGATGCCTACGTCCCGCTTCTCCGGCGGCAGGGTGGTGACGTCCTGGCCGCCGATCAGGATGCTGCCCGTGCTGGGATAGATGAAGCCGGCGATTATGCGGAGCGAGGTCGTCTTGCCACAGCCACTGGGCCCGAGCAGGGAAAAGAACTCGCCCTCCTCGATCTGCAAGCTAACGCGGCTGACTGCCTCAACCGGCCCGTAGCGTTTGCTGACGTCGATAAGCTCTACCCGTGCCACCGCTGCTCCCCTGCCTGGCTGGCGTTCCACACCGCGCCCCCTGCCCCTCCTCTCCTCCGATGAGGAGAGGAGGGGCAGGGCGGCCAGGCTGCGCTCGCTACTGCCCGAAGATCTGGTTCACCCGCTCGACGATCGTCTGCTCGTTGTCCAGGTACCAGTCCCACGGCGGAATCCACAGCTTGGTTGCGGCGTCCTCGGTGTTCTGGACGCCCTTGCTCGCCAGGTTATCCGGGATGACCGCATTCTTGTTCGTTGGGCGCAGGTAGACCTCCTTGCCCATGTTCTGCAGGTAGGTCGGATCGGTCATCCGGTTCACCAGCGCGTAGCCCAGCTTCTTCTGGACCGGCTGGCTGTACTTGCTGACGGTCATCGTCTGGGTCAGGATCGGCTGCTTCTCGGTCCAGTACATCCAGCCGAGCGGCACGCCCTTGTCGATCTGGGCGTAGGGCTCGCCGTCGTGCTGCACCCCGATGATGACCTCGCCGCGCTCCATCAGCGTCTGCATGTTGCCGGTGAAGTCGCTGATCTTCATCGGCATGGCGTTCTGCATCGCCTGGAAGCCGGCATCCATGTCCTTCTCGTCCTTGCCAAAGACGAGCGAGGCCATCATGAAGAACACCATCTGCAGGGTGTTCGAGGTGATGTACGTCCCGCGCTTGCCCTTGTACACGTCCTGCCAGAAATCCTTGAAGGAGGTCGGCGCGGGGATACCCTGGTCGTTGCGATAGGCGTAGCCGTACTGGCTGAACAGGTAGGTCAGGCCCTTGCCGTTGAGGGTGGCGAACGGCCAGAGGTCCTTGGAGTTCGGGACGTTCGCCTGGAGCTCGTCGAGGGGAACGAAGTAGTCGCCGGCCCGAGCGGTCTTGAACAGCTCGGGCAGGTTCCAGTTGGAGGCATCGAAGGCTGGATTCTGGGGGCCGCCGGCGCTGTACTTGGGGAACCATGGCCAGGAGGAGTCGTACTCGACCTTGCAGTTGAAGTCCTTCTCGAACTGGTCGAGCACATACTTGCGCATCAGCTCTTCCCAGAAGCCGCCCCATGAGCCAAGCTTGAAGGTAGCCCCGCCGGCGTCGAAGATACTGCCGTCGTACGTAACGTCCTGGGAGAAGGGGTGATTGACGAATGTGGCGGACTGCGAGGCGAAGGCGGGCTGGAGCCACGCCGTGCTCGTCATCGCCGCGGCGGAGAGGCCCAGCGCCACTCCCCCTGCGCGCTTGAGGAACTCGCGCCGGCTCAGGCCGCTCCGCGCCGCCGGTCGCTCCTGGTCCTGTCGCTCCATCGTGCTCTCTCCGAAAGTCTGTGTCACCGGACGACGGCCTTGCTGGCGCCCTCCGGGCTGGTGCGAGGAAGAAGCTACGACTGCTTGTCCCGTGCTGCTTCGACTCTCCCACTGCTCCCTGCCTGCTGTCTGGTCACCTCCTTTGAACGAACCACGCCGCTGCCAACCTGGCGGACGATCCGGCTCCTGGCGTTAGCTGAACTTCAGCCCAGCGAACCTGGACAGGTTCATCAGGCGGCTGGTCAGCAGCATGCTCAGGACGACCAGGCAGATCGCGAAGACGCCGGCCGCGGCCGCGGTCGGCTCGAACTTGTAGCGCAGCGAGATATACATCGCGATCGGCAACGGGGTCAGGTTCGGTGTACTCAGGAACAGCGAGATGTCGAACTGGCCGAACGAGACGATGAATGCGAAGGTGGCGCCAGCCAGCAGGCCCGGCCCGATCAGCGGCAGCGTGATCTTGCGGAACGCCGTCAATGGCCCGGCGCCCAGGCTGCGCGCCGCCTCCTCCAGGGAAAGGTCGAAGTTGTAGAGCGCGGCCGAGACGGTTCCGATAACGTAGGGTGTGGTCACCAGCACGTGGCCGATGACCAGACCCAGCAGCGTTCGCGCCAGGCCGATGTTCGTGGTGACGTAGAACACGTACAGCGCCAGCCCGAGGACAACGCCCGGCAGCATCAGCGGCGCCAGGAAGTAGGCGCGCAGCATACTGCGGCCGGGGAAGCGCACCCGGGTCATGAAGATCGCCGCCATCGTCCCGATCGTGGTCGAGATCAGCATCACGACGAAGGCGACCCCCATGCTGAGCAGGTAGGCGTTGCGGAACGTCGGCGAGCGCAGGAACTCCCAGACCCAGCGGAGCGAAAAGCCCTGGGGCGGGAAGGTGAGATAGTCGCCGGCATTCAGCCCGGCCAGGACGACGATCACCGCCGGCAGTAGCAGGATGACGAACGTGACGACCGCGCCCACCCGGAAGATCAGTGGGACATCGTCCTCGCCGAGCCGGCCCTCGTACACCGGGACGGCTGGCCGGGCGGAGCGGGCAGCTTCGCGTACCGTCGCCATTAGACCAGCCCTCCGATGTGCTTCTCGGTATAGCGGTGGTAGATGTAGACGGCCGAGACGCTGATCAGGAACAGGATCACTGCCACGCTGGCACCGAACTGCCAGTAGCCCTGCTCCGCGATCTGCTGGTAGATGTGGATCGGCAGCACGATCACCCGCCAGCCGCCCATGAGCGCCGGGACCACGTAGGAGCTGATCGCGATCGCGAACACCAGCAGCGAGCCGGCCAGCACCCCGGGCATGCTCAGCGGGAAGGTGATCTGCCAGAAGGTCAGCCAGCGGCTGGCGCCCAGGCTCCGCGCCGCCTCTTCCAGGGACGGGTCGATGTTCCGAATGATCCCGATCAATGACAGGATCATGAACGGAAGCGAGAGCTGCACCAGCCCGACGATCGTCCCGAACGTGTTGTACATCAGCGGCAGCGGCTTGGAGATCAGGCCGGCGCGCAGCAGCGCGGCGTTGATCAGGCCGTTGTCACCCATCAGCACCATCATCCCGTACAGCCGAATCACCAGGTCGAGCTGCATCGACACCAGGATCAGGATCATGTAGAAGGTGTTGCGGCCGGGATCCTTGGTCTTGGCGACGAAGTAGGCCAGCGGGTAGCCGAGGATCAGCGTGATGGCCGCGACCGCGACCGCGAGGACAATCGACAGGATCGCCGCGTTGTAATAGAGCGGGTTCCCGAAGAAGCGCTCGAAGTTCGCCAGCGTGAACACCGGCTTGAACGTCACGACGCCGGGGACCGACCGGTTGAAGGCGATGGCGAACAGCATCAGCACTGGGACGGCGAAGAACACCAGGAAGATGGCGAGCGCTGGCAGCACCAGCAGCCAGAGCCGATTGAAGCGGGTCCGCTCCGCGGCTCGGCCGACGGCGACGGCGCCTGCCAGCGCCCTGTTGCCCGCGACAGTCATCGAACACCCCTATGGCGCGCCCTGGCGGCGCCGCTAGCGCGCCACGGCCGCTTCGCGCGACGGCAGGTCGTAGCCCTCGATCCGCTTGGCGCGCGGGGGCATGTACGTCCGCCGGCTATGGCTCAGCCCTAGGTCGACCAGCGCCTCCGCGATCTTGATCGCCGCCGGCACCGGGTCGATCACCGGGATACCGCCGTAGCCGCGCGCTGCCAGCCCGCGCTGCACCTCGCCGGCGCAGCCGATCATCCCGGTGCAGCCGAAGATAATGACGTGGGCGCCGTCCTGCTCGATCGCCTGCACCGATTCCTCGACCAGCGCATTCACCAACCGCTCGCGGTCGTCCTCCAGCTCGAGCACCGGGATGTTGACCGCGCGCACGGAGGCGAGCTTGTCCGCCACCCCGTACACCTTGGCCTGGTTCTCCATCATCGGGATGCAGCTCTCCAGCACGGTCACGACGCTGAAGCGATGCCCGAGCAGCGCGGCCAGATGGTAGGTGGCCTCCGCCGGACCGATCACCGGGATCGAGACGGCCTCGCGGCCCGGCTTCATTCCCGGGTCGCCCATGCAGTCGATGACGACCGCGTCGACGCCGTCGCGCTCGGCCTGCATGATCTGAGCGACCGTGTCGGGCACTGCCAACGCCTCGTCGAACTCGCTCTCGATCGAGGCCGGGCCGCGGGTGATCCCCACCTGGCTGATCTGCGTCTCTGGACCGGCAAACGGCTGGAACTCCTCCGCGGAGGAGAAGCCCTCAGTAATGATGGGGGTGACGACCCGAATACGCTTCTGCATGGTCTCCCTGCCTCCCTTACTCTCTGCTCCCTGCTCGCGGAGCACCCATCCCCCAAGCGGCCCGCCGGGGCTCTGCTCCGATGGCGACTAGATAGTGGTTGCCGAGATCGCTGTACTGTACGCTGCTCCCGCCTCCTGTCTGCCGAGGTGCACCACTCCGCTCTTGAAAAGCTGCTCCACGCTGCGCTCAGTGTACGAGAGGTGGCGCTCCATCGCCGTGCGCGGCGGCCGGGCCGCCGCGGCGAACGGCGCGCAGCGTCTCCCCGTGCGACTCCCTGCTAGGCGGATGCTGCCCCCCGACAGGGGGAGCATGTCGAACACCGGCAGGAGCCGCCGGAACAGATCTTGAAAGACGCGGTACAGCGGCACGTTGTGTGCTGCGCGCGCCAGGCCGAGGTGGAACTGCGTGTCCGCTTCCATGAACCGGCCGCGCGCCCCATCCACCACCGCGAGCTGCCCCAGCACCTGTTCGAGCAATGTTACCTCGGCCGGGGTGGCCCTGGCGGCGAACTCGACGATGGGGAGCTTCAGCAGCGTGCGCGCTTCGAGCCGCTCCAGCAGCTCGGCCCGGGTCAGCTCGAGCGCGCTCGCCAGCGGGTTCTGCGAGACCGCGGAGCACGCGACGAAGGCGCCGCCAGTGACTCCGCGGCGCACGGTGAGGATGCCCGCCTGGGTCAAAATCCGAATCGCCTCGCGCAGCGTGGATCGGCTGAGCCCGCACTGCTCCGCGCGCAGCCGTTCGGGACACAGTCGGTCGCCGACCTTGAGCTCCCCGCTCAGGATCGCGTTGCAGACCTGGCCCACCACGCCGCGGTATGCGGGCGCGGCCGCGCCCGCGGTGAAGCGATGCGCGCGTTGGTCAATAAGTATGACCATTTCCCCCTTGTGTACAATCGCACTGCACATGTCCACTGTCAAGCCCCATTTCGCAAGACTGCGCGTTGCGGCGCCCCATGGGCAGACCAGGCGTTTTCGAGGCGGACACGGGTGTGGAGGGCCGGGTCGCTATGTGGGCTCGGAGCGGGCGTGGAGGAGATCGATGCTTCGGGCCTGCGGGGCTTCCGGTGGCATAGGCGTCCACATCCACCTGGATACGCCGGTGGCGGGGGCTGTGTGGCACGGCGGCTGACTCGGCAGGCACGGCGTTCCGTTCACGCGCGCCCAGTACAGTAGAGGCGCGGGATGGGCGAGGCGGGCGGTGCGGACACTACTGGTTCTGAGCGCGCTCGGGGTGCTGTTCTTCGCGCTCGCGGTCCTGGTGGTCTGGCGCCTGGCAGACTCCGGGCTGGCGCGGCCGTCCCAATCCGCCCATCTCTACTGCCGGGAGCACTGGAGCTTCCGGCCGGAGAGCCAGCCCTACCTGGTCTGCTGGCAGCCGATGTTCTGAGCCGCTGCTGCCGAGGCGCTAACCCCGTGGCCCGCCCGCGACGTAGATCGTCTGTCCGCTGACGTAGCTCGCCTCGTCGCTGACCAGAAACGCGATCACGTGGGCGACGTCCTCCGGCTGGCCGACGCGGCGCAACGGGGTGGTGGCCGCGACGTCCGCCTTGAACTGCTCGTACTCCACCCCGAGCCGCTCGGCCGTCGCGCGCGTCATCCGGGTTTCGATGAAGCCGGGGGCGACGGCGTTGACGTTGACGTTGAACGGGCCCAGCTCGATCGCCAGTGTTCGGGCCAGCCCTTGCAGGCCGGCTTTGGCGGCGCTGTAGTTCGCCTGGCCGCGGTTGCCGAGCGCCGAGGTAGAGGAGAGGAAGACGATCTTCCCATAGCGCTGGGCCACCATGTGGCGCTGAGCGGCGCGGGCCGCCAGGAAGCTGCCCTTGAGGTGCGTGTCGATCACCGCGTCCCAATCGGCGTCCGACATGCGAAACAGCAGGTTGTCGCGCAGGATGCCGGCGCAGGCGACCAGGATGTCCAGTCGGCCCAACTCCGCTACGGTACGCTCGATGGCCTGGTCGACCTGCGCGGTGTCGGTCACGTCGAGCGCCAGCGCCAGGCTCCGTCCACCCGCCTCAGCGATGGCCGCCGCCGTCTCCGCCGCTGGCTCCAGCTCCAGGTCTGCCACCGCCACCGCGGCACCCTGAGCCCCGAGCAGCTTCGCGGTGGCGGCGCCGATGCCCCGTCCGGCCCCGGTGAGGAACGCTACCCGTCCGTCAAACCGTCCCACGTCCATGCTCCCCATGCCTGTGCTGGCCGGTATTGTGCCTGGCGCGGGCCAAGCCAGCGCGGCCGCGGCGAGTGGATCGGCGGGTTGCGGACCAGGAGAAGCGGGCGCGAAACTTGCAACAATGCGGGCCGGGTCGCGCCCGTCCCAGGTGGCGGTGGCGCGACGCGCACGTTCCCGGAGGTGGAAGGGTGTCATGGCGGAGCAGGAACGCGCCGCGCCGAGGCTGACCGTCGGCAGCCTGCTGGGCGTGCCGCTTGGCTCGGCCCCCGGGCCTGCCCCAGGAGGCGCGCCGCCCCCCTCGGCCGGCATGAGGCTGAGCCCCCTGCCAGCGGCGGAGATCGAGAGCGCTGGCTGGACGGTGCGCGGCGGTGAGGTGCGGCTCGGGGAGCCGCCGGCCGGCATCGGGGCCAACGGCGTCGAGCAGCTTGACTACAACAACCCCTTCAACCAGGTAATGGAGCGCGTCTGGTTCGACGGGAAGATCGTCTACGCGGTGGACCTCGGCGAGATCGACGTCGACCCATCCCGGGTGAAGGTCGCCCAGGAATACCAGATCGTCTACAACGTCGAGCTGGACGACGCGGGCAAGCTGAAACGTCCGCCAGAGCTGGTCCCCGGGCAGCTCAACATCTATGACTCTATCCCGGGGATGGAGAAGTACAGTCCCATCTGGCAATTCAACTACGTCGTTGTCCCCCGCGATTACCAGCCGAACACCTTGCGCTCAGAGAGCGACTGCCTGTCCAGCGGCTACCGCATCCTGCACAGCGCGGTCTTCGAGAATTGACCGGTGGTGTAGCCGCCGGTCGGCGGCGTGCTCAGCGGGAACGGGAGACAGCGGGAGAGGGCTTCATGGCGGAGTACTTGCAGCGCGGTCAGGCACCACTTACCCAGCAGCAATGGCAGGCGCTCGACCAGGCGGTGGTCCAGACCGCTCAGGCGGTGCTGGTTGGCCGGCGCATCATCTCCATCGTCGGGCCGTTCGGCCCGGGGGTGGAGGTGATCCAGAACGACACGATCCTGGGCCGAAGCGCCGGCCAGATCGACCTGCTGGGCAACAAGGAAGGCGAGGCGATCGCCACCGAGCGCCGCCAGTTCCTCCCCCTCCCATTAATCTACAAAGACTTCTGGATGCACTGGCGCGATCTGGAGGCGGATCAGCAGTTCGGGGTGCCGCTCGACACGGGCAAGGCGGCCGCGGCCGCCTCAGCCACGGCGCTGGCGGAAGATACGCTGATCTTCCAGGGGGACGAGGCGCTGGGCCTGCCGGGCCTGACCACTGTGGATGGGCGCCAGACCCTGCCGATGAGCGACTGGAGCCAGATGGGCAGTGCTTTCGCCGACGTGGTAGCCGGGGTGCAGGCGCTCATCGCCCAGGGCTTCACCGGCCCCTACGCGCTGGTGGTCAGCCCGCGGCTGTACGCCCAGCTCAATCGCGTGTTCGATGCGACCGGTGTGCTGGAGCTGGAGCAGGTGGAGAAGCTGGCGCGCCGGGGCGTCTACCCCAGCGCGGTGCTCCCCGAGCCGTCTGCCATCCTGGTGGACAGCGGGGCGCAGAACATGGACATCGCCATCGGGCTGGACCTGACCACGGCCTACGTAGAGAGCAGCAACCTGAACCACCACTTCCGGGTGCTGGAGAGCCTGGTGCTGCGCATTCGGCGCCCCGGCGCCATCCTGACCTACACCCCACAGGGCAGCCAGTCAGGGCCGCGCGGCCGCGCCGGGGGCTCTGCCTAAACACTGCCGTTCCGCCTGCCAAGAGGCCGCGGTGGCTCACCCCGCGGCTTGCCACAGGCTTACGGCAAGAAGCCCGGCTTGCTGTCCCAGCCGAGGTTGTCAAGGTCAGCCTGAACTCCACTCAGGCGGACAGCCTGGTCATCGACCTCGACCACCGCGTGGCAGGGGATGTAGTAGCCGTAGTAGGGGTGGCCGAGAGAGTGGTGGCTGCGCGCCTCGACAATGATGAAGGGGAAGTCCTGCTCCGGCGGAAGGCTGTCGCGGTGGACGTGCGGCCAGCGCAGCACCTCGCCGCGGGTGAGCACCCGCTTCACGACCCCGATCGGCACTCCATGAGCATCCACAACCCGCATCCCTACACGTATCATTGGTGTTGGTACAGCAACCATTTCGTTGCACCCCGAACGGCCTTTTCCCACTCCATTCTAGCGCCAAACGGCCCTGGTGTCTCCGTTCGAGCCAAGTTTCGAGCAGCTAACCGCCTATTTCAGCCCCATTCAGCCGCCGCGACCCGCTGAACCCTCAGCGCGCGCTGGCCGCCCCGGTGGCGCGCCCACGCCGCGGCGTGGCCTCTTCAGCACACCGGGGTGCTACTGCGCGAGCCAGCCGGCGTCGACGGGGAGGGTGATCCCGGTGACGTAGCGGGCGGCGGGGCTGGCCAGGTACAGCGCCGCCCAGGCCACATCCTCGGGCTCGGCGTAGGTGCCCATCGGGGTCCGGCTCAGCAGGTCGGCCCGAACCGCCGGATCTGCCAGGTACTCCGCGTTGAGCGGGGTGGGGACGAAGGTGGGGGCGATGGCGTTCACCCGGATCTTTAGCGGCGCCCACTCCACCGCCAGCGCCTTGGTCAGCAGGACCACCCCGCCTTTGCTAGCACAGTAGGAGGCGCGGTTGGGGCCGCCCACCAGGCCAAAGATGGAGGCGAGGTTGATGATCGCTCCCCCGCCTTGCTGCGCCATCTGCCGCGCCGCCGCCTGGGCGGCGAAGAAGGTGCCTTTGAGGTTGATGTCCAGAACCACGTCCCAGTCGCACTCGGTGAACTCGAGCGCGGGCTTGCGGATGGCGGTGCCGGCGCTGTTGACCAGGACGTCCAGTCGGCCGAAGCGCTGGACCACACCCCGCACCATCTGCTCGAGGCTGGCCAGGTCGGTCACGTCGGTGGGGATGAAGAGCGTCTCAGCGCCCTGCTCGCGGCAGTCCGCCTGCACCTGCGCCGCCAGCTCCTCCTGTCTGGGGAGGTCCGCTAGGGCGACCCGGGCGCCCGCGGCGGCAAAGCGACGGGCAGTGGCGGCGCCCAGCCCGCTGGCGCCGCCGGTGATGAGCGCAACCTGATTGTCGAGCCGGAGCGTGTTCGGCATCCTTATCCTCCCTTCTCAACGCTCGCCGGCCGGTAGGCGTTGGTGATCGGCAAGCGGCGGTCGCGGCCGAAGGCGCGAGGAGTGATCTTCACCCCCGGGGGAGCCTGGCGGCGCTTGTACTCGCTCCGCTCCACCAGGCGCACCGCGCGCTCCACCGCGTCGGGCGGCGCACCGCGGGCGACCAGCTCCTCCGGCAGGACGTCCTCTTCCACATACGCCTGCAGGATCGGGTCAAGCACGTCGTAGGGCGGCAGGCTATCCACGTCCTTCTGGTTCGGGCGAAGCTCGGCTGAGGGCGGCTTGGCAAGCACGCTCTCCGGGATGATCTCGCGCCCGGCGCGGGCATTCAGGTCGCGGCAGAGTGCGAAGACGAGCGTTTTGAAGACGTCTTTGATGACGGCGAAGCCGCCGGCCATGTCGCCGTAGAGGGTGGCATAGCCGGTCGCCATCTCGCTCTTGTTTCCGGTCGTCAGCACCAGCCAGCCGAACTTGTTCGAGAGCGCCATCAGGTACAGCCCGCGCAGCCGGGCCTGGATGTTCTCCTCCGTCTCGTTCGGCTGGAGGCCGGCGAAGTGTGGCTCCAGCGCCTCGAGCACGGCGCGAAACGGCCCCTCGATAGGCAGGGTGAGCAGCCGGATGCCCAGGTTCTCCGCCAGACGGCGGGCGTCGTCCTGGCTCCCCTGGCTGGAGTAGCGCGATGGCATCCAGACCCCAACCACCCGCTGGGGACCGAGTGCGTCGACCGCGATGGCCGCTACCAGGCTGGAGTCGATCCCGCCCGAGAGGCCGATGACGACGGCTTCGAAGCGGTTCTTGCCGACGTAGTCGCGCGTCCCCAGCACCAGCGCCCGATATACCTCCTCCAGCGGTCCCGGCGCCGGCTCGACGCGGGCCGTGCGGCTGGCCGGCGGCTCTGGCCCTGGCAGCGGCCCCAGGGTGAGCACCGGCAGCGCCGGGCGGGGGATCTTGCGCAGGAGCGGATCGTGCAGCCGGGCGCGGAAGACAGCCCCCAGGTCGACATCCGCAACGAGCAGATCCTCCGCGAACGACTTCGCCCGGGCGACCAGATTCCCGCTCTGGTCGAAGATGGCGCTGGCGCCATCGAACACCAGCTCGTCCTGCCCGCCCACCAAATTGACGTAAGCGACGATAACGTCGTTGTCGGCGGCGCGCGTGCCCAGCATCCGCTCCCGGCCCAGGCGCTTGGCCCGATGGTAGGGCGAGGCGTTGATGTTCACCAGCAGCCGCGCCCCCGCCTGCGCCTGGAGCGCCGTCGGGCCGGTGGGGTACCAGATGTCCTCGCAGATGCTCACCCCGCAGGCGATTCCCCCGATGACGAACAGTGGCGTCTCGGTCCCGGCCCGGTAATAGCGGTCTTCGTCGAACACGCCGTAGTTCGGCAAGAACTGCTTGTGGTACACGCCGGCCAGCCGGCCATCGTAGAGCACCGCGGCGGCGTTGTAGAGGTCCTCCGCCCGGTCGACAAAGCCAACGATGGCGATCAGGTCGCGGCTGGCGCGCGCAATCTCCTCCAAGCAGGCCAGGTTCTCGCGGATGAAGTCCGGCTTGAGCAGCAGGTCCTCGGGTGGGTAGCCGGTAATCGCCAGCTCGGGGAAGGCGACCAGGTTGGCGCCCTCGCCCCGGGCGCGCTCCAGATACTCGATGATCTTGCGCGTGTTCCCGCGCAGGTCGCCCACAGTCCCGTTGATCTGGGCCAGCGCCAGCCGCATCTCTGCCCGCCATCGTGAAGCTCTGTGCTGAGTTGAGTATAGGCGCCGGGTGGGAAGAGGAGAACGGGCTGGCCGGGCAGGCTTAGCCAGCCTCGCTGGTCCTGGCGACCGTTGCGAGGTACAGGGCCAGCCCGAAGACTGCCCAGTTATCCCCACGCAGGTCGGCTGTGAGGAGCGCGGAGACGCCCGTCGCTGTCCCGAGGAGGTGTAGCGCCCCGTTGGCCCCATACACGAGCTCCCGGTCGTATGCCGTGATGAGCAGGGCCCCGAGGACTGCTCCGCCAATGCCCCACCGACCGCCCACCACTACCGCGGCCAGCACCATCAGGGAGACAGTGAAGTCGAACTGCTCCGGCAGAATAGAGCCGAGCAGGCCGGCGTAGATCGCCCCGGCGACGCCGGCGTAGCCAGCGCCGATCGCAAAGGCGAGGAGCTTGGCGTGCACCGGATTCACCCCAACTGCCCCGGCGGCCACCTCATCGTCGCGCACCGCTGCCCAGGCACGCCCGGTCCGCGACGCGGCGAGCCGGCTGGCGGCCAGGCACGCCAGCGTGGCCGCCGCTAACGCCACAAGGTACACCTGCGGTGGGGACGACGACACCCATGGCAGCAGTCGCGGCGAGGCGATGCCGCTCATTCCGCGCGGCCCACCGGTCCAGGACGGCAGATGCCAGATAACGTTGGGGACGATCTCACCGAACGCCAGGGTCACGATCGCCAGGTACTCGCCCCGGGTACGGACGCTGGGCAGCCCGAACGCCAGGCCGAATCCAGCCGCAAGTGGGCCGGCGGCCACCAGCGCGAGCCACGGATCTCGGGCGGGCGAGGGGAGCATAGCCCCAAGCTGGCTGCTCGAGCTGGTCAGGATCGCAGCGGTATACGCGCCGAGCGCGAAGAAGGCCGCGTACCCCAGATCGAGCAGCCCGGCGAAGCTGACGACGATGTTGAGCCCTACCGCCAGGGTAACCATCAAGAGTGCCAGGGTGACCGAGTGGACGCGGTACCAGCCGGAGAGCTGATCGACCCATGGGTAGACCACCGCCAGGCCGAACACGCCTGCCAGCAGCCAGCGAGGGGGGTGCAGGACATGGCTCGGGGCGGGCAGCGCCCCGGAGGGCGGTACGTTCTCCGAGCTTGGGGCAGGCTCGGATGCCAGTAGCCCCGTCGGTCTGAAGGCGAGCAGACCAACCAGCAGGAGCAGTATCAGGGCCGGGGTCCAGTAGGCATCAAGCAGGTAGTCGCTGAACGCGGTGATCACCCCCAGCACGAGTCCGCCGGCGACAGCCCCGGGTGGACTGCCCACCCCGCCGAGCACCGCTGCGGTCATTGCGGCCAGGCCGCTGCGCAAGCCATGCTGGGCGTAGACGCCCCCGTAGTACGCCGCGAAGATCGCGGCGCCAAGCCCGGTGAGAGCTCCCGCCAGAGCGAATGCGAGCATCGTGGCGCGGCCAGGATCAGCCCCGCACAGTGCTGCCAGCTCTGGGTCCTGAGCAACGGCGCGCAGGAGCCGGCCGATTTTGGTCTGGGCCAGCAGCGCGGTGGCACCGGCCGCTACTACTATGCCGAAGAGGAGCACACAGGCATCCTTGAGCGTAAACGAGACACCTCCCCAGCCCAGCTCGACCGCGGGTACCAACTCGGGCATGGACAGCAGCGGGACATCGATACTCCCATGGTGAGGATTTGGAGCATTCCCCCGCGCGGGTGGAACCAGGGCCCGCCACCACACCGCGAGCTGCAGGAAGACAAACGATAGCCCGACCGTGGCGATCAACGGCCCCAGTGGGTCGCGCCGCCTGCGGAACGGGCGGAAGGCGAGGCGCTCGACGAGCACGTTCAGGAGTGCGCCGCACCCGGCACCGACGAGGGCTAGCAGGAGCAACGCAAGGCATCGCGTGACCAGCGAGGCCGTCGCTGGTACGCCGAGGGTTCCCGCCAGGCTGGCCACAGCCACTGTGGTCAGTGCGAAAACGTTGCCATGCGCTAGGTTGATCTGGCGGGCGACGGCATAGGCGAGCGTGAACCCGACCGCGCTGAGGACGATCGCGGCGCCGTTCGTCAGGCCATAGACCAGGAGCTGCAGGGTGAGCGCCCCGCACGCATCCGAGCACAGCATTGCTCAGCGTCTCCTACTGCGTTCGTGGTGCTCGACAGCGATGCGGCGGCCGGTCCTGGCCGCCGCAGTGGGGCCACTTGCTCGCGCGTTCCGCGTGCCCCCTGAAACGATCACCCCCTCGGCGCTCCGCGCTCCGCGGGGCTGTTCCACGCCCACGGCTGCAGGCAAAGCCACTGTCGCTGTATTCGGTAGGCACCCTGTATCCAGCGCGTACCAGGTTGACATCCGCCCTGCCGCTGGGGAAACGGTGTGGGTGGTCGTTGAGGGGCAGACCCGGCGGGCTGATGATGGCGCCGAACGTGGGCCTTGCGGCGCGAGGTGGCCCGCCCGCGCTCGGCTCTGCTTATCCCCCCAGCGCTCAGAGCCCGACTGACGGCGCCCAGTAGATGACCAGATAGACGCCAGCTAGCAGCAGCAGTACGGCGGCGGCCTGCTGGACGTGCGGCACGGCCCGACGCAGCGCGGTTGCCACCCCCTGCTTGAACAGCGCCAGGGCGATGGTCAGGGTCACGACGATGGCCGCCATCCCCAGCCCGTAGCTGACGAACTGGAGCGTGCCGGCGAACCAGCCGGCCGAGGCGACGGCGCTCCCGACGACGACCAGGAAGACGGGGAGCGTGCAGCCCAGCGACGCCGCCCCATAGGCCAGCCCGAATAGGAGGAAGCCGCGCAGTGTCGAGGCCTTGGGGTCGGTGCCCCGCTCGGCGAGCCGCTCGAACGCCCCAGCGTAGATGCTCTTTCCGGCGAGCTGCAGGACCCCCAGCACGACGAGGGCCAGCCCGATCAGTACCCCCACCCAGGGCGTTGCGGCCATCAAGTAGCGCCCCCCGGCTGAGACTGCCAGGCCCACCGCCCCGAACAGCAGAACGAAGCCGCCCGAGACGGAGATCCCAACCAGGAGCGCCCGCAGCACGCGGCTGAGGAGTGAGCGCTCGGCGAAGGTGGCCTCGTGCGCGCCCAGGTACAGCGACAGGTACGCAGGGAGCATCACGAAGCCGCACGGGTTCACCGCCGCCACCATGCCCGCACTGAAGGCGTAGCCAAAGGGGAGGAGCGCCGCCAGTGCGGCGACCCAATTCGTGACGAGTCCCTGGATCTCTGCCACAGCGCCTTCCATGGTCTCCTACTCTTGGCTCGGTCGGAGGAGTACGGACGCACGAGCCCGGTGCGTCAGTGCGGGCATCAGGTGGGCACATCGGCCGGTTGGCCCGACACCCGGTCGGGCCTGTCCCGCGTCAGGCCGCCAGCAGCGGTGCCAGGGCCGCTCGTCGCCTCGCCCGAGGCCGCCTCAGGCGACAACAGCCGCTCGAGCTCCCGCTTCAGGGTTTCATAGGGAGTCGGCCGGTCATCTCGGAAGGCCAGACGCCCCTGGCGGTCGAACAGAAGCGTGGTGTCGAGCGAGCGCACCTGGAAGGGAGCCACCAGCGCCCTGCCGGTCGTGTCGATCGCCCAGTATCGCTGCGGTGCCCCTGGCGCGGCTTGGCGGAAGCGTTCGAGGTCCGCCGGCGTGTCTGTCGGATCCGCCGAGACGATCAGCACCTCGAGGCCTTGCCCGGCGTACTCTTGCTGCAGCTTGCCCCACGCCCGGGTCTCGGGCACACACGTGCTGCACCAGCTTGCCATGAAGTAGACCCCGACAACCTTGCCCCGCTGAGCGGCCAGCGTGAAGCGCTCCCCGCTCACGGTGTCGATCGAGAAGTCCGAAGGCGGTGGTTCCGATGTGGAAGCAGCAGCGAGGGCCGCTGAAGGCGGGGCGCTCGTCCCGCTCGGCCCTGCTCCCGGCGTGGCCACTTCGGCCGGCCGGGTGATCCGGGCCGACGAACTGGCTGCTCCGAACGAGCAGCCAGCCCCACCAAGGAGCAGCAGGGTGATCAGGAGCAGCGAGGCGCGCCGCATACAGAACCTCCGGAGTTCCCACGAGCGGGCCGGGCTGGAGCATCAGCCGGCGAGGTCGCCACCAGCCGCTCCGGACCCGGCCGCGGACGGCTCGGCCAGCAGTGGCGCCAACACGGCGCGATACTGGTCCAGGGTGGCGTCGCCTTCATTCCGATAGGCCACCCGGCCGGCCCGGTCGATAATCACGGTCGTCCCTAGCGCCGACACCCCGTAGGCGAGCGCGACCTGGCCGCCCACATCCTGAGCCCAGGCGTAGTCGGCACCGCCGATGGAGGCCCTGAAGTCCAGCAGATCCTGCGTGCTGATTGACGGATCGATATTCAGGGCCAGGATGGCTACCCCGCGGGCCGCGCCCTCCGCCTGAATCTGGGCGAGCGCCCGCAGCTCCGGAACGCACTCGCCGCACCCCGGGGCGGCGAACGTCAGGACGACGACCCGCCCCTGGTGTTCGGTAAGGTCGAAGGAGGTGCCATCCAGGGTCTGGACCGTGAACGGTGGCGCCACCTGGCCGACCGCTGGCCCAGCCGCCAGAACTGGCCAGGGCAGGATGAGCACGAGGCCGAGCAGGGACACCAGGAGGATACGGTGGAGGCGGGCTACACTTGATACCACGGGTCAACTCCTCTGGGCGGCCGGGTCAGCCGCCCCTTGAGGGCTGCACGCGCAGGGGTGCTCTGGCGAGCGGCGCGGGAGCGAGCGGTGCAGCCGGAGGCGTCGTTGCCAGGCCACGATCCCAACGGCCAGGAGCGCCAGCACGGCAGCTCCGACCGTGACCAGCAGCGCCTGCCCGGTCAGCAGCGCCAGGACTGGCAGGGCCAACGCCAGCAGGAGCGGGCTGCCACAGCAGACGGCTAGCAACGCTCCCAGCCCTACCCCGAGAGCAAGCTCGCTTCTTTTCACTTTATCCTCCTCGGCCTCATCTTCTTCTTCGTGGGCCGCTACCACCGATCAGGACGGCCACCAAGAGTGGGAGCAGGCAGCACAGCACCAGCGCCACCACGAGCAAGCCATCCGAGCTATGCATCGGTCCTGCTTCTCCTCCACAATGGCTCGCCTCGGCTCCTTACTCGGCGCAGCAGGAGAGCTTGCGCGGGTCTTTGTAGCGCGAGAGCGCCACGATCTTGAGTGCCTCGGCCATGGTCGGGTAGACGTGGATCAGCTCGATGAAATCCTGGATTCTCGCCCCCAGGCGCAGTCCCATCGCTGCCTCATGAATCACCTCGCCGGCGTCGCGCATCACCAAGGAAACCCCGAGGACCTTGTCCGTGTCGGCGTCGATCACCATCTTGGCGATCCCGCGCGGATCGCGGATCGCCCCGGCCCGTGGCACCAGCTCGATGGGGATGGTGTTGCACCAGCAGCGGTGGCCCAAGGCGTTCGCTTCCGCGTCCGTCAGACCGACGACCGCCACCTGGGGGTCGGTGAAGATCGTGCGCGGGATGACCGCGTGATTGACCGTGTGCCGTTCGCCGCCCAGGGCGTTGGCGGCCGCGATGCCCCCATCGTGGGCGCCGACCGGCGTGGCGAGCTGGCTGCCGGTGTGCCGGCCGATCACGTCCCCGGCGGCCCAGACGTACGGGACACTGGTGCGGAGGAACGCGTCGACGCGGATGAAGCCCCGCTCGTCTCGCTCCACCCCAACCTTTTCAAGGCCAATGGCGTCGGTGTTCGGGGCGCGCCCGGTGGCCACCAGCAGCCGCTCAGCGCGAAAGCGCCACTCGGCACCGCCCTTCTCGGCAACGACCACGGTGTCACTGCCCTCCTTGGCGACCCTCCGGACCTGTACGCCGGTGACCAGGTTTACCCCCTCCTCGCAGAGGATCTCGGTCATCGCCAGCGCCACCTCGGGTTCGTAGTCCTTGAGGATCGTGCGGCTACGCTCCAGAATCGTCACCTCGCTGCCGAAGCGATGGAACATCTGGCAGAGTTCCAAGGCGATGTA
Organism: Pseudomonadota bacterium; assembly: GCA_021325655.1. Taxonomy (GTDB): domain Bacteria; phylum Chloroflexota; class UBA6077; order UBA6077; family JAJPGT01; genus JAJPGT01. The sequence goes on along the minus strand of JAJPGT010000041.1, from coordinate 24,479 downwards.
GCCGCCGCCGACGATCACCAGGGAGCGGGGCAGGTCAAACAGCTCCTGCGGCTCATCGGAGGTCAGCAGGTCCGAGGTGAGGTACGGGACGTGGTCCAGGCCCTCGATAGCAGGGATGAAGGGGCGGGTCCCGGTGGCGATGAGGAAGTGTTCGCCCTCCAGTACTCGGCCGCCGACGGAGACGGCGCGGTCCGAGACGAAGGCCGCGTGGCCATCGTAGACCGTGATCCGATCGGTGTCCGCGACGATCGAGCTGTACTTGCGGTCACGGTAGTCGTGGATGACTGCGTCCTTCTGTCGGACGAGCTCCCGGAAGTCAAATTCGATCTTGGCCGGCCGCAGCCCTGGGTAGCGGGGATGCTGCGCCTCCCAGACGATGCGGGCCGCTTCGATCAGGTTCTTGCTGGGCAGGCAGCCGCGGTTGACGCAGGTTCCACCGAGGGTGCGCGATTCGGTCATCACCGCTGTCTTGCCCAGCTCGGCTGCTCGGAGCGCCGCCGCGAAAGCGGTCGAGCCGGAGCCCAGAATCACCAGATCGAAACGTTCGGCCATAACTCTCCCTCGCTTCCGACTGCTCTCGGTCTCTCCAGCGCTACAGGGCCCGCAGGCGGATGAGCATCTGGCCGAGCTGGAAGGCATCGGCCACGGGGAGGGTCAGCCCATCGGGGTGCACGGCACGCCAGCGCGCCGCCGCCTCGGGCGAGCTCAGGAAATGTACCTGGTGGCAGAAGGCGCGCCGGACATCGTCGATGGCTTCCGGTACGACCAGCGATACCGCGGCGTCGGCCGGCTCCACCTCCTCGACGCGCTCGGCCGTCACCTCAACTCGTACCTGAACCCCGGTGATCGGACAGGGCGAGGTGACGCGAGCCCGCGTGCCCAGAAGGGCCGGGAACATGAGCGTATCCAGCGCGCACCAGGTGAACAGCGTGCGGCCGTCCACTTGGAAGCGATGTGGGGTTGGGCGCAGCGTCAGGCCCAGGCCGACGACTCGCCCTGCCTCATCCCACTCGACGCTCGGCTGCTGGCGCAGCGCGGCGAGCACGGCGGCCGAAGTGCGCCCGGCCGCCACGGCGATCTCGTCCGGGGCGACCGGGCTCCCGCGAGCCAGGAGCCGCAGGGCCGGTTTGAGCAGGGGGGTGAAGGCGTCTGCTGCTGTCCTGCGCGTGAACGCGATGGATAATCGCTCTGCAAGCTGATCCAGGTTGGGTGCTGTCACACGCGGCTCTCGCTCTGCCTGTCCTTGTGCAGCGCTGCGCGCCATGCCGTGCAACCGGGCACTATCGAAATCATCACTCCTTGGCCCTCCGAGCTGGCGGCGTCAGTCGCTGATCGCCCTCGGTCTCGGCGTCGTGAATGGCGGCGCCGGGCAGGTCTGGGCTCACCACTGCGCAGGAGAGCAGCTCCTGGGCATGGTCGGCCATCAGCTCCTGGGCGATCCGCAGCAGTGCCCGCACCCGCTCATCGGCCAGGCGGTAATAGACACTGCGCCCGTCACGGCGGGTCTTGACGTAGCCGCAGTGGCGCAAACAGCCCAGGTGGGTGGAGACGCGCCCCTGGGGACTGCCGACCCGGGCGACCAGCTCGGAGACGGTCTGCTCGCCCTCCAGCAGCAGCTCCAGCAGCAGTACGCGGGTCGGATCGTCCAGCCCGCGGAAGAACCGCGCCAGCAGCTCGGCACGCTGCCGGGGCGCGGGCAGAACTGTTTGGGGGGAACCCAGCATCGAGACCTCCAGACGCTGGCTACTATACCATATATCCTGATATTCGGATATATTTCTGCTGTCACATCGCCGGCGGGCCTGGCCAGGGATCAGGAGGTTCGCCAGGCTGGGCGGTACCAGTGGGGCACGGGCGACGGACGGTGTCCGGTCTTCGGGAGAGGGCGGCCAGGCACTGTTGTACGAGCGGGCTGAGCCGGCGATCGTCGAAGGGGATGCCGCGCTGTGTTGTGGTCACGACAAGCTGGCCGTGCTCTAGGCACCATGGCTCCGAGCCCTCCCTCAAGGCCGAGCCAGAGCTGCTGAATGGTGTGGGCAAAGCAGCAGCGAGTGGCCCACTCCGTCAAGACAAGCGCTGCCCCGGGCGCCAGTCCTCTTGAGCTCCAGGGACTACCTATGCTCTAGCGGCGAACCGACTCTTTGCCAGGATCGCACCCGGTGGATACGTGGGGACGCTGCCAGAGCCTGGGAGTCGGAGGCGCCCCCGTGACGTGCAGGCCCCGCCGGGTGCTACCGCGGGTGGCGGGGCGCCGAGTCGCGCACCGGAATCGGGATGAAGACCGGCTGCGGCGATCCCGGGGGGCCTGGGTCGAGGAGGCGCTCAACGCCATCTTTGACTGCGCCGAGGATTCGGCGCAGGGCAGTGGGAATAGTCATACTCGCCTCGGCGGCGCGTCTCAGCGGTACTACCTTAGGGGCGTTGCGGAGCGAGACACGCCGCTCATGATGTCTACGCAAGAAGGATGCCTGGTGGAGGGCGCAACAGGCCAGTATTGGCCCTGCCCTCAATCCACTCGGGGGTACGCCCGGCCTGGTCAGCTCGCCTTCTTCTCGATCAATGGCGTGGGCAGCGGGTGCTTGCGCGGCCGGCCACGCTTGCGCGGCGGTTCGGGCTCGAGCTTCTCCAGCGGATAAACCCGCTCGGCCTCACTCTGGTAGAACGGTCCCTGGCAGAAGCGGCAGACGAGCCGACCATTGGGCGCGACCATCGGGCGCGCCTCGCCTGGTGCCGGCTCGTAGCGCTCGACCCGCGCCCCCGTGGCGTCATAGATCAGATAGCCCGCGGCGCGCGCGCAGTGGTAGCAGGTAAGTGCGCGCCGAAGCTGGAATGTGACCATGGAGCCTCTCCGCAAGCGAGTGATCTCTGTGGCGCCAGCGTACTGCGCCACGGCGGGCAATCCATGAGAAAAGGGTAAACATTGGCTAAAAAGAGCCCTAGAGTCTGCCCCGGGTGGCGCGGTGTGCCCTGGACGCGGCGTTCCATGGCAGCAGGTCGGAGAGCCGCGCCGCGGGCGCCTGTCCCTAATGGCCGCGCCGTGGGTGGCGTGGCTCAGGGGTATTGCAGGCTGACCGCGTCGAGGAAGACGTTGAGCAGCCAGTGGGAGAGCACGACCGGCCAGATGGAGCGAATAGCGTACGCGGCAGCGCCGGCGCCCAGGCCCCAGATGACCGTGCCCCACAGCTCAGGCAGCGGCTTCCCCAGGTGCCAGGCGGTGTACGACAGCATCTGGATCAGCAGCGCGTAGCGGCCGAAGTAGAACGCGCCCCGCAGCCCGCCGCCGGTGTGACGCACCTCGCGGTCCAGCACCCCCGCCAGCCCGAACAACAGGTAGCCGCGGAAGATGAACTCGATGGCGATGAAGAACAGCAGGTAGGCCAGCTCGTAGGCAATGAACTGCCCGGTACTGCTGAACGGGCGGAAGAAGGGGTAGAGCTGGTGCATGGAGGGGATGCTGGCGGCGCGCCAGAAGCCGATCAGGCTCGGCAGGGTCAGCAGCAGGAAGGTCTGCAGCGCCAGCAGCCGCCGCCCCTTCGGCGGCAGAGCCAGGCCGTAGTCCGCCAGTGGCTGCTTGTAGACCCAGCGGATCAGGGCGATTGGAACCAGGACGAGCAGCGCGAAGCCGAGGGCGAAGGAGAGCAGCTCGTTATCCCAGGGGATGCCGGGGAGCAGCGACGGGCGATGGCCGACGTCTACCCCCGGGCCGCGCCAGGAGGGCCATACCTGCCCCAGCAGCTCCAAACTGCCGTGCGTGCCCCAGACCATGATGAGCAGGAACGTCGAGCCGAGGATCTGCCCCGGCCGCTTGGTGAAGAACGGCAGGATGGTGTGCAGCATCAGCTTGGGGACAGTGGTCCAGGTAGGGTGGAGCAGCTCACGCTCGCTGATGTCGGTGACGAAACGAGCGAAGCGGCTCCGCTGCGGCGCGGTCCCGTAGAGCACGGTTAGACCTCTCGATCAGCCGAAGCGCAAGCGGCGCTCGTAGAGCGCGCGCATGGCGGCGTTGACGACCAGCACGAAGCCTCCGCCGGCGGTGCCGAGCAGGAAGGAGCGCAGCATCCCGTTGCGGATCCCCAGTGGCCAGCCGGGGGCGAACTCCCAGCTCACCCCGGGCAGCAGCCCCAGGTCGTTGAGCGTCTCCGCCGCCCCGGCCCCGATGGTGCCGGCGGTGAACTGCTGGAAATCGCCCTGGGTGCGGAGCAGGTAGGCGACCGATCCGAGCGACAGCCCGAAGCCGCCAAAGATCACCCCGAACACCGCCCAGCGCGGGGTGAAGGTGTAGAACCGCCCGAGCCTCGAGATGACCTCGATCAGCGCCCCCAGGCCGCTGGCGACGGCGACATACTTCAGCCAGAGCCGTGGCGGGTCCTCCAGCGGCATCTCACGGAGCTGGCGCTGCTGCTCCTGATAGAAGGCGATCGTCTTGCTCATCCCGCGCTCCAGGTCGGCGCGCGCCTCCCAGCCGAAGTCTCGCTTCGCCTTCGCGGGGGTGGCCACCCAGTAGTTCTGGCTCATCTCGCGCACCTTGTCGCGGGTGATACGGGCCCGCTCGCGGGTCAGCTCCGCCAGCAGCTCGGCCACAGGGGCAAACAGCCGCAACGCAAACAGCGGGACCGGGAACATGACCCCTCTGGGCTTGCCCAGCGCCCGGGCGACCGTCTGGACGACGTCCCGCGGATGCAGGAGCTGCGGGTGGACCAGGAAGTAGGTCTGGCCCTCGGTCTCCTCGCTCTCGGCCGCGTCGATCATCCCCTGCACCAGATCTTCGACATAGACCATGTTGAGCGCGGTCTGCGGGCCGCCCAGCACTGGCTGCAGCCCACGCTCGACCAGTGGGAAGGTCTGGCTGATGTCCCGCTCACGCTCGCCATATACGGACGGCGGACGGACGATGGTGAAGGGGAGCCGCCCAGCGTAGCTGCGGACCGCCTCCTCCGCCCGCTGCTTGGAGGCACCGTACCAGGAGATCGGCTCCAGCGGCGCCGTCTCGTCCTTGGGGGTGGCGTTGCGACCCGGTCCCGCCGCGGCCTGGCTGGAGACGTACAGGAATCGCTTCAGCCGCGGCGCGGCAGCCTGCTCGGTGCAGCGGAGCAGGTTGATCGTCCCCTGAGCGTTGTTCGCCTCGAACTCCTGCTGGCTCGTCGCCATCAGCCGCGCGGCGAGGTGGTAGACGTACTCCACGTCGCGCAGCGGGGCGGCCAGCGTCTCCGGCTCGCGGACGTCGCCCAGGTGGAGGGTGACGGGGAGCCCGCGCAGCGAGGTGAGGTCGCTGGTAGGGCGCACCAGGCAATGGACCTCATGCCCCCGCTGGAGCAGCGCTCGGACCAGGTGCGAGCCGATGAACCCGTTTGCGCCGGTAACCAGGACCTTCGCCATGCTGCTCTCCCCTCCCAAGCGTGTCGCGCCACGGTCCACGCCACGGTCCACGCCACGATACTCCATTTCCGCCCCGTTGTCGCCGTCGCCGCGATGACATTAACGGCAGGCACGCGGCTTTCGTGGTTAAGGATTCCCTGCTACACTCGGCCGCGACCCGGCGCCGTGGGCGGCTGCCAGCAGCCGACAGGGCAGGAGCTCCCGCAAGAGGCTCTGGCCGCCCCGTTAACGCCTTGCAGAGACGCTCGCGGCGCCTTGAGGTGAGCCTCCGATGCCCGAGACGCACCCGATCTACTCGCAGGATGCGGCGGTCTACCTGGAGACGGGGACCGATCAGCTCCAGGCGCTGCAGCGGGCGATCGACGCCTCGGGCTTCTACACCAACGTCGAGGCGGTGCTGGCCAGCAGTGGCAAGCCGCGCGAGGAGTTCCTGATCGCCGTCAAGCCGAACCTCATGACCGCCGCGGTGCGCCAGGAGCCTTCGCCGGTCTATACCCACCCGGCGCTGGTCGAATTCCTGCTCGCGGGGCTGCGGGCGCGGGGGTTCCGCAACCTGGCTATAGTGGAGGCCCGCAACGTCTACGACTACTCCTACCAGGGGCGCAGCGTGCGAGCGGTAGCGGCGATGGTCGGCTACTCCGGCGACGGGTATCGGATCGAGGACCTGTCCGAGCAGCAGGTGCCGTTCGACTATGGCGGGGTGCTGGGGCGGCACGCCATCGGACGCACCTGGCTGGAAGCCGACTACCGGATCTCCTTCGCGAAGAACAAGACGCACTGGCAGTGCTACTACACCGGCTGCCTGAAGAACGTCTACGGCTGCCTGCCGGCGTGGGACAAGATGAAGATCTACCATGGCAAGGGGCGCGAGTTCTACCAGTGCTGCATCCTGATCCTGGCGGCCGCCCCGGTCCACTTCGGCTTTCTGGATGCCTGGGTGAGCGGGGACGGCTTCTCGGGCCACGTCCGCGACGCCACCCCCAACCTGACCCGCACGATCTTCGCCAGCGCGAACGTCGTCGCGCTGGACTGGGTCCAGGGCGAGAAGATGGGCCTTAACCCGACCGAGAACTCGGTGATCCGCGAGGCGCTCGGACGCTGGGGCACCTTCCGCATCGCGCGCCACGGCGACATGACCCCCTGGCAGCCCTGGACCAACATCCGCCCCTTCGTCGTCGCCGCGCTGGACGCCCTGGAAGAGGTCTACTGGCTGCAGCGCTTCTGCTCGCGCGCCTTCGCCAACCAGCAGGATGCCCGCTTCCCACCGGTCGCGGCGGACGCGCCGCTGTTCCGTGTCCTCCACCGGCTCACCCACCTGGTCGAGCCGCTGTTCGAGGACCGCACCTGAGCGGGGAGCTGCCCGATGCGCCTGCGCACGCTGCTTTCGCTCGTCCGCAAGCCCCCGCCGCCGCTGCCGCCGAGGTTCCTCTTCGGAGTCGCCACCGCCGACCACCAGTGCGAAGCGTATGACCCGGCCCGGGAGGACGTGTGGGACGTCTGGGAGCGGGTGCGCGGGCTGACGCCGCGCGGGCGCGCGACCGATTTCTGGAGCCGCTACGGCGAAGATATCGCCCTGGCGCAGCGGCTCGGCTGCCGCGCGTTTCGCTTCTCCATCGCCTGGTCCCGCGTCGAGCCGAGCCCCGGGGTGTACGACGAGGCGGCGTTCGAGCACTACCGCCAGGTCGCGGCCGCGATCCGCGCCGCCGGGATGGAGCCGATCGCCACCCTGCACCACTTCACCTGGCCGCTACACATCGAGCAGCGCGGCGGGATGACCGATCCGGCGTTCCCCGAGTGGTTCCGCGACTATGCGCGCGAAGCGGCTCGACGGCTCGGGTCCGAGGTGTGCACCTGGATCACCTTCAACGAGCCGACACAGCTCGTCTACGGCTACGTGAAGCCCTGGTGGCTGCGCAACTACGCCGTCCCGCCGGGGCTACCCGACGGCGCGACGCTGGAGCAGCAGCTCGACCGGGTCGGAGCGCTGATGCGCAACCTGTTCGAGGCGCACCGACTGGCGCGCCAGGAGATCAAGCGCGCCCGCCCGCAGGCACAGGTGGGGGCCAACCCGCTGCTGCTCGGGCTGCCGGTCTGGCTCCAGCGCCTGGTCGACTGGAACGTCACCCGGCTTCGACGGCGCGACGACCTGGTGAAGCAAGGGCAGCGGTTCGCCGAACGCCCACTGCTGGAGCGGGGCGCGGTGGACGTGGTCGTCGCCACGCTGACCCGAACGCCCGAGCGGGCCCGACAGGTCGCCTTCTCAGACACCTACTATGTCGCCGGCCAGATGCTGCTCGTGCCTGCTGGCAGCGGGCTGGCCAGCGCGGCCCGCCTGGACGGCGGGACGCTGGCGGCGGTGAAGACGTCCACTGCCGAGCGCGAGGCGCCGCGCCTGTTCCCGACTGCCCGCCTGCTGCGGGTGGACGACTACCCCGCCGCGCTCGTCGCGCTGGAGGCGGGGCGGGCCGACGCGCTGCTGGCCGACGACGTAATCCTGCGCGGCCTCGTCGCCGCCCACCCTGGCCGCTACCGGCTGCTCGGCGAGCGGCTGACGGACGAGCCGTACGCCGCGGCGGTTGCCCTGGGCAGTGGCGAGCTGCTGGACGTGGTGAACGCAGCGGTGCGGCAGTTCAAAGCATCCGGGGCCTGGGCGGCGAGCTACGCCGAGCACCTCGGCCCTCCTGTCCCCGCTCCACCACCGACCACCGGCCGGGCGCTCGTGGACGCGGGCCCGGAAGCGTCCTCCGCCGCGGCGCGGACAACGCCTGGCGCACCCGCTGGCCCGTTGCCGCACGCCAGGGAGGGCACCGCGCTGCGCCGGATCCAGGACCGCGGTTGCCTGGTGGTAGCGGTCAAGCAGGATGTGCCGGGCTTCGGCTATCGAGACCCACGCACGGGCGAGCTCCGCGGGCTGGAGATCGATCTGGCCCGCGCTATCGCCGGCCGGCTGTTCGGCGATCCTGCGCGCGTCCGCTTCGTCCCGGCGACTACCCAGCAGCGCATTCCCCTACTTCGCTCGCTGCTCCGCTTCCTGGATCCGCTTCTGAAGGCGTACAGCGTGCTCTCCACCGGCCTTACCAGCAACTGGTGGCACCTCGGCATGGCCGGCAAGCTCCCCGAACTGCTCTGCCCTCCCGGATGCGCCGGCCAGCAGGACTTCGTCGGCCTCGATTACTACTGGGGCATCAGCACCCTGCGGCTCGACCGGCTGCAGGCGCTGCTGGAGGCGAGCATCGGCCGCTTCGACCGCGCCCCGGTCTGGCCCGGCGCCCTGTACGGGATGCTGCGGTACTATGCCAAGCTGTTCCCGCGCCTGCCGATCCTGATCGTCGAGAATGGCTCCGTCGATCAGGCCGACGGCGTCGAGCGGGCCGAGTACCTGCGGCGGCACGTTCGCGAGGTCCAGCGCGCGGTCCGCGCCGGAGCGCCCGTCAGCGGCTACCTGTGCTGGAGTATCACCTCTAACCGCGAGTGGGGGCTGCCCTTCGGCCCGAGCAACGACTTCGGCCTCTACCACGTCGCGCTGGACTCGGACCCCGCCCTCCGGCGCGTCGCCACTCCCGCCGCCGAGGTGTACCGCGACATCATCGCCACAGGGGCGGCGAAGCGGGATAGGGACTCCGCTCTGGCCCCCGATACCGGGGCTGCAGCTCCGCTCACGGGGTGACGCGCGGCTCCGCCAGCCCGCTCACGCGTCGCGGTACAGCAGGCGGTACAGCCGGTGCGACAGCGAGGGGCTCGGCTCCAGCTCGATGCGCCGGCCGCGCCAGTACATCTCCCGCCGCGGCGGGCGGATCAGCCAGGTGACAAAGCCGATGATGAGGATGATGAGCCCGATCTGAGCAAGCGTGGGCGCCAGGGCGCCCAGGCCGAGCAGCGTGTACACCCCGAAGAGCCTGGCGACCAGCAGCACCCCGCCGGCGATCATCACCTGGCTGGGCGACGAGGGGCGGGGATCCGTCAGGGTCCAGCCGCGCCGGCGCCGAGGAAGCCGTTCCAGCTCCTCGGCGTGCGCCTGCCGCAGCGCATCCGCCACCTCTCGGGACAGCCGGTCGCTGTCGTCCGCCATCTGAGCTCCCATCGTGTCCGCGCCTCTCGCCAGCGCCGGCCACCCTTCGCTCATGGTATAGCGTACCTGGGGTGGCGCCCGAAGAAAAATGGCCGCGGTGAACGAGCCCCGGATCGCTACGGCTCGATGCGATAGACAACGTACTTGTCGGCCCGGAAAGCGCTCGGGAAGGGATAGCGCTCACCCGGCGCCGGGATGAAGTAGCGGACGCCGAAATCGCGGGCGATCGCCCGCACGTCGTCCGCGGTCAGATTCTTGTAAGCGGCGTCCAGCTCGTCCGGGAAGCGGAGCGGGTCCTGCACCCCCAGCGCCCGCACCCGACGGGCGAACTCGACGTTGTTCTGGGGAAAGTAGAGGCCGTGGTTGGCGCCCTCGCGGACGACGAACACGGCACGATCGGCGCGGCGCAGGAACTCGAGCGCGAACGGGTCACTCGGAGCGATCAGGAACTCGCTCTCGGGCGGCGTCGTCCGAGCCCAGGCGATCACCGCCCGGGCCGGACGCTCCCCGGCCTTCACCGGAACGCGCCAGTCCTCCAGGTTGCGGTCCACTGCCAGGCCGACGAAGGCAAGCGCCAGCAGCGCGATCTGGACCCGTTGCACGCCGCCGACACGGCTGCCGACCAGGCGCCCGAGGCCGAGCCCCGCGCCGAGCAGGGCGGTGACGGCCACCGCCGGGAGCGCCAGGCGGAGGTCGAGCGCGTTGCCCAGGCCGGTGCCGCGCAGGCCGAGCCCGAGGCAGGCCAGCAGGAGCAGCGCTGTCGCGGCATCGCACAGCCGCCTGAGCCAGGGGGACAGCGCACCAGTGCGCGCGGGGAGCGCTGCCGCGGCGGGCGCGACCAGCTCCGCGGCCAGCACGAGCAGCATCGTCGCCGGCAGCAGCGGCTCCAGCGGGAGCGTGGCGGCCGGGACGGTCAGCGCCGCGCCGAGCAGCGCCAGCAGCAGGAGGCGGGGCGGCCAGCCACGCTCCCAGCCCTGGCGCGCGTACTCGCCGAGCAGCAGCGCCCCGATCAGGTTGGGCAGCCAGGCGGCGCGGGCGACGTTGAGCCGGAGCGCAACGGTCGCTAGCGCCGGCGCGTCGAGCACGTCCACCGCCAGCAGCCCGGCCAGGAGCAGCAGCGCGGAGCCGGCCAGCAGCCAGCCCAGGAGCGCCCAGCCCCGCCGGGGCCGCACCCGGGCGGCCAGCAGCCCGAGGAAGGCGATCCCGACGAGGTTCATCAGCGCCAGGGCGCGGCTATCGAAGGAGCGGGCGACGGAGAGGTCCGAGCCGGTCGTCTCCAGCGCCAGCATGATCTCCCACGGCTCCAGCGGCCGCAGGTGGCTGAGGGCTGCGCCGACCAGCGTGGGTGAAGCGGCCAGCGCGGCGGCCAGCCCGGCGCGAGCGGCCGCGGCCGGGCCCAGCACCCGCCAGCGCAGCAGCAACCAGCCGCCGAACAGCAGCCCGAGCTGGCCGGCGATCGGCGCATGCAGGTTGAAGGCGAGCCCGAGCAGCAGCCCGGCCAGCGTCGGCCGATCCACCAGCAGCGCCAACAGGCCGCCGAGCTCGAAGGGCAGGGCCAGCACCTGGGGCGTCATCTCGGCGGAGTGCAGGGTGGGGCTGCCGATGCTGAGCAGCCGCATCCCGGAGAGAGAGAGCGCAAGCGCCGCCAGCGCGCTGGCCCGCTGCTCGAACAGGCGCCAGGCGAGCGCGTAGACCAGCGCCAGCGCGGCGAGGGTACACGGCAGGTACAGCACGAGCAGGCCGGGGTCGAGGCTGTCCGACGAGACGCGGGCGGCGACGAAGGCGAGCAGGCGGTAGGGGATCGCAGCCGGGGTCAGGGCGTGGAACGGGGCGACGAAGGGATCGTTGGCGAACAGCCGCGGATCCATGAAGGAGCGCAGAATCGGCGCGTCCACCCAGCGCGCACCGCTGAACCCGTAATAGAGAAGCGAGGCGAGCGTTCCGGCCAGGCCGGCGAGCGCCGCCTCGGTCCAGGTGGCCGCCGCGCGCAGGCCAAGCAGCCCCGGGCGGGCCTCTCCCGCGCCCGCGTCGCCGCCCGCGTGGTTCGGCGGGGCTACTGACGCCAGCGGCATGGTCGCCCCGGTCCCTCTGGCTGGATCGCTCGGTCCCCTCTCGCGAGTGCCGTCATGGCAGCGCCAGCCGCTCCAGCGCGTCCGGCGGGATCGGGAGCAGCACCGGCTCGCCCCACACCGCCCAGTCGCTCTGGTTGTCGCCGGCGGGGCCGCTGCTGGTAGAGAAGCGGAGTCGGATCGACCGGCCGGCATAGGTGCTCAGGTCGACCTGGGCGTCGATCCAGCGGCGGTCCGCTTCGACGTGCTTCGGGTCGACGTAGCGCTGGAAGACCGTGGCCGTCTGGTTGCCATCCAGCACGTCGACCTGAAACACGACCCCGTCGCCCTTGGCGGTCCAGCTCTCCGGCTGGAGCGCGACCCCGAGCTGGAGCTGCGCCCCGTCCGGGACGCGCGGAAGCGCATAGGTCACGCTGGTGGCGCCATTGCCGGCCGGAGGGTGCTCGAAGAGCGCCTTGCGCGTGTCGCCGTTGATGCTCACCAGGGTCGAAGTGACGAATCCCGGGTCCTGCGCCGACACCTGCGCGGCGGCTAGGTCGCGCACGGCGTTGAAGGAGGCCACGTCGGAGCGCCGCACGTACAGCACCACTTCCGAGTCATCCGGCAGCGGCCGGCGGGCGAAGACGACGAAGCGCCGGTCGACCTGCTGGGCCAGCGGACTGGTGGGGTCCTGAAGCGCGGCGGCGAACGCCTGCAGGCCGGCGAAGGCGTCCCACCGCACCGCTGACTGGTTGGTCTTGGCCAGCACGAAGTCGGCGCTGAAGAACTGCGCCAGGCTGTTCGGGTCATCCAGGTTCCAGATGTCGCTCAGGAAGACCAGCGGCTCGCCCGTGCGGCGGACGGCGTAGCGGTAGCTGTCCGCCAGCAGGTATTCCGTCGACGGCACGAACGCGACCGTCGCCTGCTTCAGCCCGAGCCGAGCGCGCGCGGCGCTGAGCAACCGCAGCAGCTCCGGCTGCTGCCAGTTGTCCGTCGCCGGCCACTTCACCATCTGGTACGGGTTGATCGGCACGGTGTCGGCATTGGCCAGGATCGCCGCGCGCGCCTGCAGCGATGAGTCGGGCAGACGGGCGAGCTCCAGCGGCGAGCTGAGCGCCAGGCCGTGCCAGGCGAGCGAGGAGATGGCGTAACCGCCCAACAGCGTCACCGCCGCCGCGCCGCCCAGCCAGCGCGCCGGCGGCGGGACCCGCGGGTGGCCAAGCCACGCCAGCGGGGCCGCGGCCAGCAGCGCGAAGACCGGCAGATACGGCAGATCGAAGCGCCCCTCCTTGTTCACCACGAACCAGAGGGCGATATATCCGCCCAGCAGCCAGGATAGCAGCAGCCCGGCCGCGGCGCGGCGCCAGACCAGAGCGACGACCGCGCCCAGGCCGGCCAGCGCCAGGATCCCCGCCTGGTCCAGCAGCTCTTGCTCGAACCAGGAGCGGACGTACCAGCCGAGCGAGAACCAGGTGAGCGCCGGGCCGTCCCAGGCGGTCGCGCTGGTGTTGGCCGCAGCGTGGGTGCTGACCAGGATCCCCAGCATGCTGCCAGCAAAGGCACGCCAGTTCGGAAGCTGCCCGACCAGGAAGCCTCCGAGCAGCACTGCCGGCCCGGCCGCCAGGGTGAGCCCCAGGCGAAGGGTCCGTCGCCGTGCCTCGGCCGCGCTGGCCCCCTGCTGCCGCTCGGCCCGCCAGCGCCAGCCGAGCACGAACAGCGCGGGCAGCCAGAGGAAGAACGGCGCCTGGTACTTGGTCAGGCAGGCCAGCCCCAGCAGTAGCGCCGCCAGCGGGGCGTCCCAGCGCCCCAGGCGTGGCCGGAGCAGGCGGGCGAGCCCGAACATGGCCAGGGTGACCAGCGCGGTAAACGGGACGTCCAGCAGGTAGGTGTGGGTGAACAGGACGATGCCGGTCAGCAGGGTTGCCAGCGCCGCGGCGCAGGCGCCGGCCAGGCGCCCGAAGAACAGCCGGCCAATCCCATAGGTGGCGGCCATCAGCAGCGCCAGGGCCAGGGTGCTGGAGACGAGCACGATCGTATCCTCATCCAGCGGCCCGACCAGCGCCTGGACAAAGCCCATCAGCGCCGGCCAGAGCGGCGGCGCCTTCCAGGCGGCGAAGGTGACCGCCTCCAGCAGCGTGTAGCGGTTCGGGAAGCGGAAGAACAGCCGCCAGTCGTCGGTCATCAGCAGCAGCAGCGCCGGATCCCAGCTCGAGGGCCGGGTGTCGATCCAGAGCCAGACCTTGAGCAGCCAGGCCTCGACCGCCAGCAGCGCCCCGAGGCCGGCCAGCTCCGGGGCAAACGTGGCCAGCGCGATGGCGCGACGACGCGGGGCCAGACGCAGGGCAGGGGCTTCGCGCTCAGCAATCATAGTGACGGCGGCCGGGTATACCACGGCGTCCGAGGCGGGGTCCACCACGGCACAGCGGGCACGGCACAGCGGGCAGCCGAGCGTACCAGCCGTCGGCTCGGCTCGGGCAGCAGCAGACGTGCAGGCAGCAGGTGCCCGCCGAGGTGTCGCCAGCGCCTGAGCACAGCATAGAATTGACCGCCCCGCTCCCCCTGAGTGACGCGACACACTAGCAGAAAGAGGCGCCGCGGGGCGACCGGCACGTACTATGCTGCCGCACGCGCGACGAGGTGGGGAGACAGGAGTGCAACAGAGCGACGCACCCGCCCGGCAGCCCCGGGCGGAGGGAGGAGCCGCGGATCGCGGCCGAGATGTCGATAGTCCGCGAGCGGCGTCGGCCGGGCTACGCCTGGCGTCGGCGCTCGCTGTCCCACCCCTCGCCGGCCGCTCCTTCGGCGCACGTGACCGATTGGCGTGGCGGGCCGCGCTGCTCGCCGAGCGGCTGGGCTGGCTCGCCACCGCGCTGTTCTGCCTGGCGCTGAGCTACTTCGTCATCTGGCAGCGGGGCCCGTATCTCGACGACTACGTGGATAGGATGGCCGCGGTGGATGTGACGACCGGCCAGTGGCGGCCGTGGGACGCCGCCGGGCGCATCCCGTACTGGCCGGCGCGGCCGCTGCACTGGACGATGATCACGACGTTTGGCGCGCTGCTGTGGACCGACGAGCTGCTGGTGCGCGCGGTCCTCGCTCTCGCCGTCGGCATCAACGCGCTCCTGCTCGGCTGGCTGATCTACCGGCTGCTCGGCTCGCGGCTGGCGGCGGTGATCGGCGGCTGGGTGCTGGTCGCCCCGTTCTTCGCCCACGAGGCGGTGCTCTGGGTCGCCGCCTCCGGCTTCGTCTACGGCGCGACGTTCGCGCTGCTGTGCCTGCACTGCGTGCTGAGCGGGCTGCGGCAGCCGCGCTGGACGGCGCTGTGGGCGCTGGCGGGCGGGCTGGTGTTCACCGTGGCGCTGCTCTGGATGGAATCCTATGCGAGCGCCACCGGGCTGGTGCCGCTCTTTGCGCTCCTCCTCGCGGCGCAGCGGCCGCGGGAGACCGGGCCGCTACTGCGCCGCGCGCTCCTGCTGCTGCTCGGCCCGCTCGCCGGCAGCGCCGCGGTCTACCTGGGCATCTACCACAACTCCTTCTACGTCGCCTCTCGCGGCGGCGTCGACCTCAGCCCCGCCGGGCTGCTGGAGCGGGCAGTTCGCTTCGTCAGCGGGGCTGGCTACAAGACGCTCTGGCCAGACTGGGGGCTGGCGATCAATCGCGAGGCGTTCGGCCTCGGGCTGGGGGTGGCCCTCTCCTCCTGGCCAGCCCGGCTGCTGCTGCTCGGCGCCGCCGTGGCGCTGGCCGCGACCGTGCTCGCCTGGCGCTCCGAGCGTGAGGTGGAGCCGGCGATGCGTACCACGCTCGTGGCCGCTGCCGTCGGGCTCGCCTGGAGCCTGGGGACGCTGTTCTTCCCCGGCATCCTGGTCCGAGACGCGGTGGCCGAGTACCGACAGCTCTACTTCCCGCTGGCAGGAGTCGGGCTGGCCGTCGGCTCGCTCGCCTGGCTGCTCGCCCGCCGGCTGGGCGGCGCCTCCGCGCTGCTCGGGCTGGCCGGGTGCGCGCTGCTGCTGTCCAGCCTCTGCATGCTCGGCTATGCCCGGGCCTACCAGGCGCGCGCGGAGCTGGACCGCCAGCAGCTCCAGGCGCTGGCACAGGCGGCCCCCGGCCAGCTCCTCCCGCCGGACACGTTCATCGCGATCGTCGACGCGGACGAGGACCTGTTCGGCGGTCGGCAGAGCAAGCTCGGAATGATCCTGGCCGGCGTCTTCGAGACGCTCTGGTCGGCCTACGGCGGCATGTCGGACGTCTACCATCGCGACGACGTCTGGCCCACCACCGCGAGCCGCTGGGAGCCGCTGCGCTTCCACTACGAGGAGCGCGGGCCAGAAGGCGCGCCCCGGCTGGACATCCAGGATCGAACGGACCTGCCAATCGAGCGGACGCTGCTGGCGCGCTACCACGCGGGCCGCGTGGTAATCGCCGAGCAGATCGTCCTGGACAACCCAGACGGCTCGCGCTCCACGCTGCGCTTCCCCCTGGCCGAGATGCTGAAGACGCGGGGCACGCCGACGATCGAGCAGATCGTGGCGAAGAACGCTCCCGCGACCTGATGGCTCCTCGAAGCGGCGATCCAGAAGGATTTCTCTACAGGTAGCCGCCGCTCTGGATGAAGTCCCGGAAGGCGTAGTACCCGCGCTTCGGCTGCTTCAGAGGATCGATCAGCCCCCACAACGTTCCGCTCCCCAAGTCGAAGAGCTGGAAATAGAGCCCGACATCAACCCCGTTCTCCAGCAAGACCGGAAAGATCTCTTTAATCCAGTCCGTCTGATTCGGCAGTGACGGGCTTGAATTCGATTGCACCCCGGTTTCCGTGCAAAAGATTGGCTTGTGGGCGTGCGGATAGAGCGCATCGCGATGTACTTCTATCCAGGCTTTCAGTTGTTCAACCCGGTTGTCAGCCGTCCCGTAAAAATGGAAATCGACGATGTCGCAATTGTCGTAGGCTGGGTACGGGCCGTAAGTCCCCGAGTTATCCATGCAATCCCGGAAGAAATTGTGTCGGTATTGTGGTTTAGTGCACGTCGGTGAATTCGGGTTGACGAGACACTCATCCCATGCCATGCCGGCCATGAGCACCTTCACGCGAGTATCGACTGCACGCAGGCTGGTGTAAGCGGTATGGAGCAGAAGTCGGTAGTCAGTTACACTCTTGGTGTAGTCGTCAGTGCCGCACTGATTGCTCGTAGTCACGATCCAGTTGCCGACCAGATTTGGCTCGTTCCAAACTTGATAATAGAATACACCTTGTGGTACATAGTTCGTGGCTAAGTTCGTGCAGAAGGTTGCGAAGGCATTGAAGTTTGCCGGCTCTGAATTCGGCGCTATGGACACACAATTCGGGTCAAAATTACACCGACAAATGCTGCGAGTATCGGGATTGCAACACACATTGTTGTTAATGCTGAGCGCGTCGGGGGTGTTATTGATAGTCATAATTGGAGTCAGGCCAAGCCCGACAATAGCGGCGACCTGACCGTTGAGTGCCGTGATGTTATTGGCCAGGCTGGACCAGCTAGCCTCTATTCGAACCCATTTAGCTCCAGTCTGCCTCAGCAGTTGTATGGACGGATAATTCGTTCCACCAAACTGGATATTGGTAGTACTACTGTACGCTCCAAGCTGGCTGCCGTCACCGGCCGCGAATGGCCAGGGCATAGAAACGTCCCCCAATGCCTTCCATTACCGTGGAGGGTGAAGAATTGTGCAACGCTGAACTATGTAAAACACAGTTAGTCTCGATCGACCAACACTCGAAGGGTAAGAGTAGTGATTCCATACGTTGGTTTTCCACGAGTGACGAGGGCCAGCCACATATTGTTCGAATTCGGGACATAGTAAGGCAATTGGGCTGCGCGAATCACAGAAACACTACGTACACCCTGACCTGAAGCGGCTGCTGAATCTGAGTAGTTTGAAAAAGTAAGGACTCCAATAACGTAAGTAACATCGTTGGCCGATAGCGCGAAATACGTGTGGTCAGATACAGTGACAATAGGAGGGTTGTTAAATAGCCAGAGTTCGAGCACGACATCTTGCGCTGTGGGATCCATGAAAGTAGCGCCGATGAACGTGCCGTAGCCCGGGTTTAGACCAGTGCTCGATCCGGCAGCGAACGGGCCGAGGAGGCCGCCGACATTCACGCCAGTATCGTATTGCTGGGCAGTGGTGTTAACATTGAAGGAGGCGGCAAACTTGGCCATGTGTGTCTCCTTCATCCGATGGCAGGCCGATGATCTGAAAGACAGATCAGAGTAAGAGTAGCGCGATCGCGGTGGCCTGTCAAGGGCGTGTTACACAAATACAGATATCCGAGGAACGATAACAGGGCAGGAAGGCGATCAGGCGGGCACGAGCGTTAGGACAGGGTAGGCGCGCGATGGGCGCGCCCAGAAGTGGTAGCCGCCCACGTGGTCAGCAGTGGGGGACGAGCGCCAGGGTGTAGTCGCCGCGGGCGCTGATCGCCAGCGCCTGGAGCCCCTGGCCTGCCTGGATGGGAATGAGGCTGCCCTCCCCATCGGGCGAGGCGAGCTCGGTCCCCCACGTCCAGACCGCGCCATCGGAGGTCAGCGCCAGGCTGTGGCGCGCGCCCGCGGCGATCGCGGTCACTCCACTCAGCAGGCTTACCTGCTCCGGCGTGGCATGCGGATCGCTGCTGCCGTCGCCGAGCTGGCCGTCGTCGTTGGCGCCCCAGGCCCACACCGTGCCATCGCTCGCCAGCGCCAGGCTGTGGCGCGCGCCCGCGGCGATCGCCCTGACCGCGCCGAGCTGCACCTGCACCGGCCGATCGCGGTCCTCGGTGGTGCCGTCGCCGAGCTGGCCATGGTCGTTGGCGCCCCAGGCCCACACCGTGCCATCCCGGGTCAGCGCGAGGCTGAAATCCGTGCCGGCGGCGATCGCCACCACGTCCGCGAGGTCCTGCACGCGCACCGGCGCGCGCCGCCGTCGGGTGGAGTTGTCGCCGAGCTGGCCATGGTCGTTGCGCCCCCAGGCCCAGACGGTCCCGTCGGCCAGCAGCGCCAGGCTGTGTCCCCCGCCCGCGGCGATCGCCCTGGCCATCGGGAGCGAGCGCACCGGCAGCGGTCTGTCGCTGTCGCCGGCCCGGCCTATGCCGAGCTGGCCGTCGCCGTTGGCGCCCCAGGCCCACACCGTTCCGTCGTGCTTGAGCGCCAGGCTATGGGCCTCGCCCGCGGCGATCGCCCGCACTCCGATGAGTGGCACTTCGACCGGCGTGTCGCTGCTCCCAGTGCTGCCGGCGCCAAGCTGCCCGTGGTCGTTGGCGCCCCAGGCCCACACCGTGGTGTCTGGCCGCAAGAGCAAGCCGTGGGCGCGGCCCGCCGCCACCGCGATCGCTGGCTCGCATGGCCGCCCGACCGGTGTCGGAGGGCTCTCCTGCTGGCCCGGCCGCCCGGGAATCCCGCTGCCCCAGAGCAGGGGATACCCCGTCTGGCGAGCCACGGCCGGATCGAACATGGCCTGGAAGACCAGGAACATATCCGCTGGTGAGCGCGCCTGTCCGAGCGCCCGCGCCTGGCTGTGGAACACCCCGGCCGCTCGCTCCACCTGCGCCACCGGAGCGGCTGGGTCGGCCCGATCCCATTTCAGGGTGACCACCGGCGGGCTATCTGGCCGCTCGCTCCAGCCCTGTACCGCCGCCCGCACCTCCCCGGCCCAGCGCTCGCCCGGCCCTGCCCCCGGAGGGCAGCAGTACGCCTGCGGACTGGGGACCACGAACACCCGCTGGCTGAGATCGGTGGACATGAAGGGGGGGCGCAGGACGAACGGGAACGACCAGGAGTGGCTCACCGAGGGTGCGTCGACCACGAGCAGCGACCCGGGCGGGGCCTCCAGCACGGCGCGCTCCAGATCGCGCGTCACCCGCTCGGACACGCGGCTGGCGTTGTTCCAGTTCGCGATTGGCTGGGGCAGCGCCTGGGCTGCCAGGACGACGAGCGCTAGACCAGCGGCCGCGCCCGCGGGCCGTCCTAGCCGCGCGGGCGACCGCCAGAGCGGATCGAGCAGGATGGCAGCCGCCAGCACCGCGCCGACCGCGGCCAGGTAGATCTGGCGCGGCGTCTCAGCTCCGACCGTGAGCGGGGTGATGTTCACCACCCACCAGGCGGGACCGAAGAAGACGAGACGTCCCAGTCTGGCCCAGCCGGCCGAGGCTGCCGGCGCACGCTGGAGCACGTAGGCGGCCAGCAGCGTGACGCCGACGCTCCCGAGCACCAGCGCCCAGCCGAGCCAGCGGAGCAGCGGCGGCACCAGGATGATGAAGAACGACCGCCCCGACCCGAGCATCTCCAGCGTGGTGATCATCAGCGGAGCGAGCGAGCGCAACGCCTCCAGGGGCGGGTTCTGATTCTCGCGGGCGGCGTTGCCCAGCAGCGCGACGTTGAGGCTGAGGTAGCCGAGCGTGAGCGCCGCCGGTGGCAGGTAGGGGCGGATGGTGCCCCAGGAGAGAGAGAGGCGCCGCCGGGCGACCAGCGCGTCGTAGGCCACCAGCAGCGGGACCATGGTGATGCCGGACTGCTTGCTGAACAGCGCCAGGAAGAACAGCGCCAGGAAGGCGGCATACCAGCCTGGCGCGCCGCCGCGACGCCAGGCGGCATAGGCCAGGAAGGCCGCCAGGAACATCAGACCAAAGACTATTGCCGCCCGGCCGGTGATCCAGGCGACAGCCTCGACGTGGCTCGGCAGCAGCGGGAACAGGATCCCGGCGAAGGTCGCCGCCGGCAGGCTGAGCTGCGCCACGCGGCGCGCCGTGGCGAACACGAGCAGCGCAGTCAGCGCGTGCAGTGCCACATTGGTGGCGTGATACACCAGCGGCGAGGACGCGTCGATCAGGGCGTCGAGCTGATAGGTCAGCGCGAACATCGGCCGCAGCCCGTCCGACGTGACGCCGTAGATCCCCTGCGTGACCGGGGTGAAGAACAGGGAGAGGAAGGTGAGCAGCGACGGATGCAGGTAGAGCTGGACGTGCCCGTAGTCGTCGCCGAGGAAATACTGGTTGAGCGTGGAAGCGTACGGCACGCTCGCCGCCAGGCAGACCGCGACCAGCGCCAGCCCCGTCCAGGGTACGGCGCGGAGAGAGGCTTGCAAGAGTACGCTCCGCGAGCGGCGCGGAGCGTAGGACCGTGTCACCAAGATAGACCAACCTGGCTCGCCAGCAGTGGAGCCTACGCCGCGGCGGCCGCCGCAGTCAAGGCGCGGCAGGCCGTTGTTGCCTGGCCCGGGGCCAGCCGCTACACTCCTGTGTCACGAGCTGGGCAGCGGCTTGCAGGGCTTCTGGAACAGGGTGGCGTCCATGTCTGGGGTGGAAGTCTCCGTCGTCCTACCGGTGCTGAACGAGGCCGCGAACGTGCCGGAGGTGTGCCGGCGGCTGCGGCGGGTGCTCGAACCGATCTGCGACGGCTTCGAGCTCATCTTCGTCGATGACGGGAGCACCGACGGTACACAAGAGGCCGTCCTGCGCGAGCGGGCGCTGGACCCACGGGTGAAGCTGCTCTGGCTGTCGCGCAACTTCGGCCACCAGCAGGCGGTGAGCGCGGGGATGGACTTCGCCAGCGGCGACGCGGTGATCACCATGGACGGCGACCTGCAGCATCCGCCAGAGCTGCTACCCGAGCTGATCGCCCGCTGGCGCCAGGGCTACGCCGTGGTCACCACCCAGCGGGTGAGCACCGCCGACGCGGGCTGGTTCAAGCGCACGTCGTCCCGCTGGTTCTACGCGGTGCTCAACCGGCTGAGCAAGCTGGAGCTGAAGGAGGGCTCGGCCGATTTCCGCCTGCTGGATCGCGCCGCGGTACGGGCGCTGCAGCAGATGCCCGAGCGGTCGCGCTTTCTGCGCGGGATGGTGCAGTGGATCGGATTCGAGCAGACCAGCGTGGTCTACCACGCCGCGGCGCGGGAGGCCGGCACGTCCAAGTACTCGCTGCGGCGCATGCTGCGGCTGGCCCTGCTCGCGACCATCGCCTTCTCCAGCACCCCGCTGTACCTGGTGGCCGCTTTCGGCTGCCTGCTGGCGCTGGCCAGCTTCGTGTACGGCGCCTACGCCGTCGCGGCCAAGCTGTTCGCGCACGTCCCGATCGCCGGCTGGGCCTCGATGCTGGCGGTCATGACCTTCCTCGGCGGGGTGCAGCTCATCTCGCTCGGGGTAGTGGGCGTGTACATCGCCCAGATCTACGAAGAGGCCAAGGCACGCCCGATCTACCTCGTCCGCCGCGCCTATGGCTTCGCCAGCGACCCCGATCCCGCGCCTGCGGCAGAGCGGACCGCGGTCTAGCCCTGCGTTTGGAGGACTCGGCAGCGCTCCAGTACACTGGCCGGGCTGGCCGCGGGCCAGCGAGCGCCAGGGCTCGCGGACGCAGCCCTTCCCCAGAGGTGCCATGACCGCTGTGCAGCAGGCGCGCCCGACGCGCCCGGTGATCCCGCTCGTCGACCTGTTCGCGCAATACCAGGCGATCGCCGCGGAGATCCAGGCAGCCATCGCCGGCGTGATTCACGACAGCGCCTTTATCAAAGGCCGCTACGTCGCCGCATTCGAGCGCGAGCTCGCCGCCTTCTGCGGCACCGCGGACGCGGTGGGGACGAGCAACGGCACCGACGCGCTCGCCCTGGCGCTGCGGGCCTGCGGCATCGGCCCGGGCGACGAGGTGATCACCGTCCCCAACACATTCATCGCCACTGCCGAGGCGATCGTCCACGTCGGCGCCCGGCCGGTGTTCGTTGACGTCGATCCGGCGACGCACACGCTCGATCCGGCCGGCTTGGAGGCGGCGCTGACACCGCGGACGCGCGCGGTGCTGCCGGTGCACCTGTTCGGCCAGATGGCGGACATGCCGCCCATCGTCGCCTTCGCCCGGCGGCACGGGCTGCGGCTGATCGAGGACGCGGCGCAGGCGATCGGCGCCCGCTTCCAGGGGCTGGGGCCGGGCCACTGGGGCGATGCCGCCTGTTTCAGCTTCTACCCGGGCAAGAACCTGGGCGCGTACGGCGACGCCGGCGCGGTCGTCACGCAAGACGTCGAGCTTGGCCAGCGGGTGCGGATGCTGGGCGACCACGGCCGGCAGGATAAGTACCTGCACGAACTGATCGGTTACGGCAATCGGCTGGATGGGCTGCAGGCGGCGATACTCTCCGTCAAGCTGCGGCACCTGCCTGCCTGGACCCGGCGCCGCCAGGCGCTGGCCGCCACGTACCGCCAGGCGCTGGCCGACGTCCCGGAGATTCGCTTCGTCAGCACCCGGCCCGAGAGCGAGCCGGTGTATCACCTGCTGGTGATCGAGACCGACGCACGCGATGCGCTGCTGGCGGCGCTTGCGGAGCAGGGGATCGGCGCCGGGATCCACTATCCCGTCCCGCTGCACCTGCAGCCAGCGCTGCGCTGGTTGGGGTATCGCGAAGGCGACTTTCCCCACGCCGAGGCGGCGGCGAAACGCGTCCTCTCGCTGCCGCTGTACCCCGAGCTCAGCGACGAGCAGCTCGCGGTTGTGGCCGCGGCAGTGGCTGGTTTCTTCGGGCGCCAGGCACGCCCGGTCGCCGTGGTGGCCAGGGAGGGAGGTGCGTGAGCCTGGTTCACTCCCAGATCCCCGTTACCCGCCTCGCCATCGGCGACCGCGAGGCGGAGCTCCTGCTCCAGACGCTGCGCAGCGGCTGGCTGATCGAGGGCGAGCAGACCCGCGCCTTCGAGGCGGCGGTCGCGGCCTGGACCGGCGCCCGCCACGCCATCGCCACCAGCAGCGGAACCACCGCGCTGCACCTGGCGCTGCTGCTGGCCGGCATCGGGCCGGGCGACGAGGTGATCGTCCCGTCGCTGTCCTTCATCGCCAGCGCCAACGTGGTCCGCCACGTTGGCGCCCGGCCGGTGTTCGTGGACGTCCGCCCAGATACGCTCAACCTGGACGAGCGGCTGATCGAGGCGAGCCTCAGCCCGCGAACGCGGGCGATCCTGCCGGTGCACCAGATCGGCGTGCCGGCCGAGATGGACGCGATCGAGGCGATCGCCGCCCGCCATGGCCTGGCGGTGATCGAGGACGCCGCCTGCGCGCTGGGCTCGCGCTACCGAGGCCGCGAGATCGGCTCCTGGAGCCGGCTCGCCTGCCTGAGCTTCCACCCGCGCAAGGTGATCACCACCGGCGAAGGGGGTATGCTGCTCACTGCCGACGACGCCCTGGCCGAGCGCGCCCGGCGGCTGGTCAACCACGGCGAGGCCGGCTCCGCGCTCGAGCGGCACGTGGCCGGCGCCTCGGTGGGCTACAACTACGTCGACGTCGGCTACAACTACCGGCTCACCAATCTCCAGGGCGCGCTGGGGGTGGCCCAGATGGAGCGGCTGCCCGAGCTGCTGGTGCGGCGCCGAGCGCTGGCGGCGCGCTACGATGCCGCATTTGCCGACCTGGCCGGCGTTCGTGTCCCGCGACTTCCGGCGCACCTGGAGCCGAACTCCCAGTCCTATCTCGTCTGGATCACGCCGGAGAGCCGCCAGCCGCGCGACCAGCTCATCCAGCGGCTGAAGGAGCGGGGCATCTCTACCCGGGCGGGGATCATGGCGATCCACCGCGAGCCGGCCTATGCTGGCTGGGCGGCAGAGGGGCAGCTTCCCTGGACAGAGCGCGCGGCCGACGAAACCCTCATCCTGCCGCTCTATCCACAGATGACCGAGCAGGAGCAGGATGCTGTGATCGCGGCCGTGCGCGAGGAGACCACATAGCGCTGGCGGTTGGCTGCTGACGGCTGACCGCCAGCGCCGTGGCGGTGAGCGGCTATCGCCACCGGAAGCCGCTCAGCCCTGTGGGCTCAGCGGTCGTCGCGCTGGACCAGGCAGTGGTCGACCACCAGCAGGTCCAGCCCCGAGCGGCGGAAGGTGCGCAGCGCATCGCTCGGGGTGTTGACGATCGGCTCCCCCCGCAGATTGAAGCTGGTGTTCAGCAGCACCGGCACCCCCGTCGCTTGCCCGAAGGCCTGGATCAGCCGATGGTAGCGCGGGT
>JAJPGT010000057.1 GCA_021325655.1 Pseudomonadota bacterium | reverse complement strand
CTGCTGACGCTGGTGTTCGTGCCCGTCGTCTACTCCTACCTGGATGACCTCGGCCAACTGCTCGCCCGCCTGCGCGCCCGACGCCAGCCCCACCTCGCGGCGGCGCCCCCGCCCCAGCCCGTTCCGGCCATCCGCGGCGCCTCCGAGGACTGAAGCCAGGCGCGGCGTTCCTCTACAATGCCGCCGAGGCCCCTGAGAGGTGTGAGGAATACGCGCCGACGCGGAGACCGAAGCCGCGGTGATGCAGGTGCTGGATGAGCTCAGCGCCGGCTTCGCTCAGCGCGATCTCCAGGCAGTGCTGGCGCTCTTCGCCCCGGATGCCGACGTGGTCATCTTCGGCTCCGAGCAGGGCGAGCAGGCTGTCGGCACGGCGGCGCTACGCGAGCTGATTCAGCGGCTGTTCAGCCGCCCCGAAGCCTCCTCCTGGGCCTGGCAGTGGCAGTCCATCTCTCGCCTGGGCGAGGTTGCCTGGGTTGCCGCCGACACCGTTAGCACCACGCGCGGCCATCATCAGGAGTCGAGCCGCCCGTACCGCCTGACCGCCGTGCTGGAGCGTCGCGCCGGCCGCTGGCTGATCGTGCAGTACCACGGCTCGGAGCCTGCCCCGCGGCGTGGCCCGGAGGCGGCGAGTTCGGCCCCGCGGACCGACGACATCGGCTGAAGCGATCGTTCAGGAGTGCCACCATGGATGCCCGCCAGGAATTCCTTACCCACCACGCGCACCTGCATGCCGCGGTGACGAGCGGGACGACCGATGTGTCGCTTGAGGACAGCCTCTGCCAGGATCTCGCCGACGAGCAGCTCCGGGCTCGGCCGCTGGGACTGAACTCCATCGCCTGGCTGCTCTGGCACATCACCCGCTTCGAGGATGTGGTCGTCAACACAGTCCTGCGCGGGGTGCCGGAGGTGCTCGACCGCGACGGCTGGCTGGACCAGCTCGGGGTCGACACCCGGCTGGTTGGCACGGGCAGCAGCGACGAGGAGGTGGGCGACTTCAGCGCCCAGGTGGAGGTGGCCGCGCTGCGCCGCTATCGGGCCGCGGTGGGACGCGAGACGCGAGCCTGGATCGCGGTGGTCGACTTCGCCACGCTGGACGAGCCAGCGGACGTCGCGGCGCGGCTGGCACAGGCGCCCGCGGCGCTCGGCAAGCGGGCTGGCTGGGTACAGCGGCTCTGGGAGCAGCGCACCCGCCACGGTCTGCTCTCGCTCCCCGTCATCGGGCACAGCTACATCCACATCGGCGAGGCGCGGGTCACCCGGGCCCGTCTGGGTGCCGCGGTCCGCTAAGGACACAACAGCGATCAGGTCAGACGGCTGCTCGGCGCCACCGCAGTCGACGTCGCCCTGGCGCCAGGGCGGTGACAGGCGGGAGCGACGCCCGGCGGCCAGCCCCGCTCAGAGCCAGCGGCGCAGGATGAGGGCGACCAGCAGCGAGCAGATGGCGAAGCCGAGCGTGACGCTGGTGAACGCGGCGTCGATCCCCACCCCACCGGCCAGGGAGCCGAGCAGCGGCGCGGCGAGCCCGCCCAGCGGCTGTGCCAGCAGGTAGTAGCCCCCCAGGATCGTCGCCCGCCGCGCCGGCGGGGCGGTATCCATCACCAGCACCTCGGTGATCGTCTGCCGCAGTGTCCCGGCCAGGCCGATCGCCAGCAGCGGTAGCAGCAGCAGCGCGTTCGGCACCAGCGTCAGCGCGTAGAAGGCCGGGCCGATGGCGCCCAGCCCGATCAGGATCACCGCTCGGCGGCCCAGGCGATCGGAGGCGGTGCCGCCGAGCGGGGCGCCGAGCACTCCGGCGACCTGGGGGACACCGAACAGCACCGCGGCGATCGGGGCCGGAACGCCCCGGGCATCCACCAGGTACAGGGTGACGAAGGCGAGCAGCGCGGCGTAGACCATCTGGAACAGGATCGAGGCCCCGATGATCGGTCCGACCAGCCGGAGGAAGCCCCACACCTCGCGGAACGCCGCCAGGGGGCTGGTGCCCAGCGGGCGCTCGTGCCGCTTCGGCGCCAGGTACCAGACTGCTGCCCCAGTTACCAGGGGCGCGAACGCGAGCCAGAGGTAGGGGGTGCGCCAGGTGCCAGTCAGGCTCACCAGCGCCGCGGCGACCATGGGCGTGATGAAGAAGCTGAGGTGGCCACCGGTGACATGCAGCCCCATCGCCGCGCCGCGGCTGCTGGCCGGGAAGGCGCGGGTGAGCAGCGCCGCCGCCGGCGCGTGGTAGCTGCCCGCGATCAGCCCCATGGCGATCAGCAGCAGCAGGAGCTGCCAGTAGGCGCCAGCGTAGGCCAGCGCCGCGCTGACGAGCCCGGTGAGCAGCAACCCGACGACGATCACCGGCCGCGGTCCCACCCGGTCCGCCAGCGCCCCGATAGGGGCGTTGGACATCCCCAGGCTCAGGCTGAACGCGGTGACCAGGAAGCCGGACTCGCTATAGGAGAGGGCGAAGCTGTCGCGGATGAACGGCAGCATCGGATTGAGCAGGCTGTTGCTGACGTGGTGCGAGAAGTGCGCCGCGGTCATCCCCGCCAGCAGCACCTGCCCGCGCCGGGTGGCGAGCGTCACCTGCTCGTCCGCCGCCTCCACCACGGGTGCCTCGCGCGGACGCGCCGCCACCGCGCCGCTCAGCGCCGCCTCCTCACGCGCCACGCGCTCCCCTCCTGATCGGGATTCGGAATTGGGAGTTCGGAATTCGCCCTCGAATCCCGAATTCCGAACCTTGAACTCCGTCGTGATTCGCGTAGTGTGCCACACGCGCGCTCGAAGCCGCAGTGGCGGTCTCCGACCCCTGCTAGAATGCCCGGATCGTGGGCGTGGAGGCAGCGTCCGACTTCTTCTGACACTCCGGGGGTACGGTGAAGATCACCAGGATTGAGTCCATCGTCCTGCACGCGGGCGAGACCCGCGAGGCAGACTCCAGCTATGAAGCGTTCCTCGTCCGCGTCCACACCGACGAGGGGATCACCGGTATTGGCGAGGCGCTCTCCTCGCCAACGATCATGAAGGCGATCGTCGAGGCGCCGACCTCGCATGGTGTCGCCCACGGCTTCCAGGACCTTCTCTTGGGCGAAGACCCGTTGCAGGTCGAGCGGCTCTGGGACAAGCTCTACCGAGGCAGCATCTGGTACGGGCGGCGTGGCGCGGTGATCCACGCGCTGAGCGCGATCGACATCGCGCTGTGGGATATCCGCGGCAAGGCGCTCGGGCTGCCGCTGTCCACCCTGCTCGGCGGGGCGGTGCATCCCCGGGTGCGCCCCTACGCCAGCCACGTCATGCCGCCCACGCCGCGCGAGGCGGCGGCGCTAGCGGAGCGGTCGGCGCGACAGGGTTTCACCGCGGTGAAGCTGGGCTGGGGGCCGCTCGGACAGAGCCCGGCGACGGACGTGGCACTGGTGCGGGCGGTGCGCGAAGCGGTCGGGCCCGAGGTAGACGTGATGATCGACATCGGGCTGGTCTGGGACGCCACCACCGCCATCCAGCGAGTGCGGCTGTTCGAGCCCTACAACCTGTACTGGCTGGAGGAGCCGCTGCCGCCGGACGACCTGGAGGGCTACGCGAAGCTGGCGGACACGGTGGACACGCGGATCGCCGCCGGCGAGGAGCTGACCACCCGCTGGGAATTCCGCGACCTGCTGGAGCGCGGCCGGGTGGACGTGATCCAGCCGGATGTAGCCCACGCTGGCGGGATCACCGAGACCCGGCGCGTCATCGAGATGGCGGAGACGCGCAACACGGAATGGGCGCCGCACGTCTACGGGAGCGCGGTGCTGCAGACCGCCGCCGCCCACCTGGTCGCCGCCAGCCCGAGCGGCAAGCTCCTGGAGTACTGCATGTCCGAGTCGCCGCTCATTCGCCAGCTCACTACCCCGCCGCTGCAGATCGACCCGGACGGGCTGTTCACCGTCCCAACCGGACCCGGGCTGGGGATCGAGCTGGACGAGTCGGTCGTCGAGAGGTACCGGGTAGCATGAGCATGCCGGCAGAGACGCCCCGCGTCGCCGTCGTCACTGGCGCCAGCCGCGGAGCCGGGCGGGCGATCGCGATCCGCCTGGGGCGCGAAGGGATGGCCGTGGCGCTGCTGGCGCGCGGCGCGGACGACCTGGCGCGGGCGGCGGAGGCAGTGCGCGCCGCTGGCGGGCAGCCGCTGCCGCTACCCACGGATATCCGCGACGAGGGGCAGGTCCAGGCGGCGTTCGCGGCGATCGAGCGCCAGCTCGGACGGGCGGACGTGGTGGTGCTGAACGCGGGGGTGGGCATCACCGGGCCGACCGAGCGGTACACGCTGGAGCAGTGGCGGACTACGCTGGATACCAACCTGACCGGTGCGTTCCTGTGCGCCCGGGCGGCGATCCCGCTGCTACGTCGGCACGGCGGCAACCTGATCGCGATCGGCTCCGGCGCCGGCAAGCAGGGCTACGCCGGCATGGCCGCCTACTGCGCCTCCAAGTTCGGGCTGATCGGGCTGATGCAGTCGCTCGCCGCCGAGCTCGGCGACGAGGGGATCAAGGTTTCGACGGTGATCCCAGGAAGCATTCTGACCGCGTTCGGCAGCAAGCCGGCGGTGCGCCAGCCGGGCAAGAAGTATCTGCTGCCCGAGGACGTCGCGGAGGCGGTGCTGTACCTGGTGCAGCAGGCACCGCAGGCGTGGACCCAGGAGATGAACCTCTGGCCGTTCCGCTGACGCGGCTTCGGTGCGCGGCCTGCGCCGCGCAGCGAGGGGCAGTCAGGGGGTCTCGGGGCCGATCATCGGCGGCTTGGTCATCGCCACCTCGTCCGCCGCGTCCGCGGGGACACGCAGCACCACCGCGGTCGCGGTAACCTCCTGGATCGCTTCCGGCGCAATCCAGAGGTCGCGCCGGCCAGGCCGATCGATCAGCACCCCGGCGTCGAGCGTGCTCCCCACCATGCGCACCCGGCCGATACGCTTGCCATCCGCGCCGACGACGTCCATCCCGAGGCGGATCGCGCTATACAGCATGGAATGACTCCTTTACCGCCCGGCCGCTGGCATGGCGCCGCGACCAGGCAATGCTCTCCCAGTAAAGCGTGCCCGAGAACAGGCACCCGCGCCACACGAGACGATGGCCCGAGCACCGGGAAGGTTTGGGCCTCCCGGTGCTCGGAGATCCAGCGGTCGCCACGATGGATTCAGGCGCCCGCCGGTTGAGTGTAGCCGGGCGCCGACCGCCAGCGTCGGCGGAACCCACCCAATCCCCGGCTGTCGGGCCTGATCTCGAGCCTCGCAGTGACCGGCCCCTGAGTGCGAGCGCTGGTCGTGTTCGCCGCGGTCACCGGCGGGGTACGCCTGGAGCAGGGCTTCCCCCGGCTGTCAATCGGGCCGGACGCGGGCGGCGCTCTCTGCCCTGCGCGAGGGGCTCGCCTCCCTGGGCGACGCCGATCTTCCGCGCTGACCAGCCCAATGGCAGGGCCGCAGCGCAGCCCGCGGTTCAGCGGATCCGCCAGCGCCGTCGACGCCGGCCTGCGCGGTCCAGCCAGCGCCCTACCAGGCGGCGGACCAGCGCTGCCAGCGAGATGCCGAACAGGGCGCCAAAGCTGACATCGCTCGGATAGTGCGCCCCGGCGTAGACGCGGCTGACACCCACGCACGAGGCGAGCCCGAAGAACAGTGGACTCAGCCGGGGCCAGAGGGTGCTGAGCACCAGCGCCGCGGTGAAGGACGAGGCGGTATGGCCGCTCGGAAACGACCAGCCGCCGGGCCTCCTCCCGACCACCAGCGCCTGCACCACGTCGATGAACGGGCGGCGACGCCGGAAGTAGGACTTGACCGGGTACTCCACCACCGCGGTCGTGCTGAGCAGGCTCGGGAGCAGCAGCGCGAGCGCGCGGCGGGCCTCCCGCGTGCCCAGCACCCCGGCGATGGCCACGCCGATCGCCCATACCCAGCCACCGCGAGTGATCACCGTGACGTTGTCTACTGCGGCGTCCAGCCAGGACGGGTGCGGGGCAGAGTTCACCAGCAGGAAGAGTCGCGCGTCCAGGTGGTCCAGCGGATTCATTCGCCGCAGCACCGCCTCGCGGAGCAGCTCCCGCCCTCGCTCCGTCCCCGGCGGGGCGCTACCGGACCCGAGCGCCGCCAGCGCCGCCTCCTGCACCGCGGGCGCTTCCGGCGTCTCCGCTGCCGCCTCGGCCGCGGTAGTGGTCAGGACGGCGGCCACCCGCTCGGCTGGCGGCGCGGTCTGCGCCGCCAGCTCCACCGCGCTGGCGGCCGAGCGCGGCGTCGCCGCTGTCGTCCTGGCGCGCTCTTCCGCGGTGTCGCCCGCGGTCAGCGCTTCCGCGTGGCGGACGACCGCCTCGGCCGCTTCGGGGGTGCGGACCTGGGCGATCTGCTGCTCCAGCACCTGCTCGACCCGCTCGCACGTCCGCCCGGGCGTGTCCACCATGCTGCCTCGCCTGCCCCCGCGTCCGGCTCTACTGAGGCATATTGTGGACCGCGCCCGCGGCGAGTTACGCGGCCGGCACCGGGAAGAAGACGAAGAACGACTCCTTCAGCGGGGCGGGGCTGCCGTCCACCAGCCGGCCAGAGGGAGAGTGCTGCTGGAGCAGCGGGACGACCTCTCGTGATTCCGGAGTGATGACGTAGATCGCCGGCTCCGCTGGCCAGGGGCGGCTTCGCCTGGCCAGCGCGACGGGATCGACCGAGGTGCCGCGGCGGTCCGGAAGCAAGGAACTCGAACTCCCGATCGTTCCAGGTGAATACCCGACTCGCCAGCTCGACCTGCACCCCAGGTGGCTGCGTCTGGAGGAAGTGGACGATCTGCACCCGCTGGGTGGCGGCGGCTGGGTTGGAGGCCCAGGCCAGATAGTCCTGCCAGTTGCGCGCCGCCGACGCCCCGGCGACGAGCAGCCCCGCGCCGAGCGCGGCCGCGGCCCAGGCACGGCCCGGCGGGAGCAACGCCAGCCCGCTCAGGAGCGCCACTGGCAGCGCCAGGCCCGGGCGGCGCAGGTGGCGGACGGCGTAGCCGAGCGACGGGCATGGACAGCGCCCCTTCGATCGGGTCGAGCAGGGGGCGCTTCATCCCGAACTGGGTGGAGGCGTCGCGGTAGCGCCAGAACAGCAGCAGTGAGCGGCGAAGTTGCTCCGCCATGATCCCGGCGGTGTCGGAGGGCACCAGGTGGTACT
Organism: Pseudomonadota bacterium; assembly: GCA_021325655.1. Lineage (GTDB taxonomy): Bacteria > Chloroflexota > UBA6077 > UBA6077 > JAJPGT01 > JAJPGT01. Next base: position 11,835 of record JAJPGT010000057.1, on the reverse strand, counting down.
TGCCAGCAGTGTGGCTCCGCACCTCCGCGGTCGTAATCGCTACCGCATTGCTGCGCTGATAAACACCCCAGGAGCGCGTGCGGCGAATACCAGGTGCGGCCCAACCAACAAGGAGCGCGACACCGGCGACCGCCAGGCTCCAGCGCCGCGCCAGCGCGGCGCGCCACGAGGCCAGCGCCGTCACAACTGCCCCCAGCGCGAGCGGAACGACGAGCTGCCCAGCATAGTACAGCTAGAATGCGTACCCGGCCGCGGCAAACGGCCAGAGCGGCCCACGGCGCAGGCCGCGCACCAGGAAATACTGCGACCAGACGGTACAGGCGACTGGCTCGACGTAGCCGGCGATGCGGCTGAAATGCAGGTGCATCACGTCGCCGGCCGCCAGCATGGTGGCGAATAGCGCCGCGCGCCAGCCGAACAGCTCCCGGCCCAGGAGGTACAGTTCGGCCAGTGAAGCGACCCTGAACAGCCCCCGAGCCAGTGTTGAGACCGGGCAGACTGTCGCCAAAGACCAGCAGCGACAGTGCAGTGGGAACGTGCCGAGGACCGGAATCTCCGCCCACTCTACTCCGAAAAAGTCGTGGTAGCGGCCGACCAGGATCGCCCAACTGATGAGGCCATAGGTGGTGCTATCGCCGTGGATGTGCTACGGCAGCGCCCCGTTGTTCCAGAGCCGCAGCCAGGCGGCCAGCAGCAGCACCACCGCCACGCCCGCCGCCTCCCACAGCGTCCGGCGCGAGGGGCGGACGAGCCGATGCGGGGCCGGGATGAAGGCAGCGAGCCAGAGCGCCTGTGCCGCTAGCCAGCCGGCGATGAGCACGCCCTCGGGAAACAGCGCATCCCGGTAGGCGAACACCGTGGCCGGGCCCACAGCGAGTGCGACGAATCCTACCGTGGCCGGCCCGTCCAGCTCGGCGGCGCCTGCTCGGCCAGGATCCAGGACGATGCCGGGGCCCGAGAGGCCAGCGCGATCCTGAATAGCGCTACGGCAGCGACCAGCCAGAGCAGCGGCGCTAGCTCCGCGCCCGGCCCACGGAACAGGACGGTCGCGTGCAGCGCGGCCCCGCCGGCCAGGAGCGGCAGCGCCCAGCGCGCCGTGTCCCACCAGTCCGGGCGCCACTGGGATGTGGGTCTGGCTCGTCAATCGTTGAGGCCCGCCAGGCCGAACTGGCGAAGCCGCTCCGGGTCGGCGACCGCGGCGAGCTCGACGATCTTCCCACGCCTGGCAGCATGTCCAGGCACACCTGCGCGACGATGATCGTGAGCCAGCCACCGAGGTTGTCCACGCCGCTCGTATCGGTCACATTCCTGCGTCGGACCGTCATAGCAGTGACGAACCAAGCCGAGCCGGTGTGACGAGCGCCGGCGCTGAGAATTCCCGAAGGAGAGTAATCATGCAAGCACACAGGAAGATTGCAGTCGCGGGGGCGACCGGGCGGGTCGGCCGGCATGTCGTTGACGTGCTCAGGGCCAAGGGCCACGACGTCGTCGCGATGTCGCGTTCCAGCGGCGTGGACGTGGTCACCGGGCGCGGTCTGGCGGAGGCCCTGGCAGGCGTGGAGTGCGTCATCGACGTGGCGAACGGGCCCTCGCCGGGCCAGCAGGCGGCCACTGAGTTCTTCACCACCGCAGCCCGGAACCTGCACGCAGCCGGCGAGCGGGCCGGCGTGCGGCGGATGGTGGTGGTGTCGATCATCGGGTGCGACCGGTTCACCGCGGGCCATGCAAGCGGGCCCGATCCCGGTGCGGATCCTGCACGCGGCGCAGTTCCACGAGTTCGTCGCGCAGCTTGTGGAGTGGGCAGGCAGGGTGAGGTGAGCTACGTGCCGAAGATGCGCACCCAGCTCGTCGCCGCCAGGACCGTGGCCGAGGCGCTGGCCGACCTGGCCGTCGGCCCCGAGTTGGCACCCGCACCGGGATCGGCTGGAACACTGATCCCCGAGATCGCCGGCCCGCGGCAGGAAAGTTTGGTCGAGATGGCGAGATTGCTCGTTGCCCGGCGCGGTGACTCGCTGCGGATCGAGGGCGTGAGCGACCGGGCCGACCCGGACCGTGAACTCTACGAGCTGGGGGCTCTGCTGCCTGGTCCGCACGCCACCCTCGCCGGCCCGACGTTCACGGAGTGGCTCGACTCGACGTCCTAGCGTGCCGCGTTCTCGCGTGCCGCAGCGGCTGACCCTCGCGGTCAGCCGAGCTCGCTGCCCCACAGACCCGGCGCACCGGAGGGAACCGCCGGGAACTACGGCGCTCCGGAGCTTGCGGGACTGATCATCTCGATCCGCCACGGTGAACGCGTGTCTCAAACGCCCACCACCAGGGCAGTGACGAGCTCTGGACAGTGATAAGCGCACCCGGCAGCGGTATTCCCTACAGGTTAGGCGAGGCAGCCGGGCGCGAACGGCCTCGCGCCGTGGGCGAACGGCCCACGCAGGCCACGCTTGGGGAGCACAGGGGTTCGGCCGTTTTCCCTCTGCTCCCCAAGCGGACGGAGCGCAGCATTCGGTCAACCTGGCAGTGGGCAGCGTGGCGTGCGGCGGGAGGCATGCCAGCACGACCCACAGTGCGCAGCCCACTCGACACCTTCAGTTAGATGCATATGCGGAGTCTCTTTGTCCGCGTTTCGGCGAGCCGATATCATGGATAACAAAGTCCGATCTTCGGAGGCATCCAGGCTGATGCGCATCGCCGTGGCTGGGGGTACGGGAATGGTCGGCCACTACGTCGTCCAAGCCGCCCAGGCCCGCGGACACGATGTCATCGTGCTGAGTCGCGCGCACGGCGTGGACCTGCGCACTGGCCAAGGACTCGAGTCCGCCCTCGACGGAGCCACGGTGATCATCGATGTCACTAACCCGAGTACGACCCAAGGCGAGGCGGCCAGCGCCTTCTTCACCGAGGTACCTTCTCGACTGCAGGCCGTTGGCGCCGCGCACGGAGTCCAGCATCTCATCAGCTTGTCGATCGTGGGCATCGACCGCGCCCCCGCCCACGGCTACTACGCTGCTAAGCTGCGACAGGAGCAGGTGACGCTTGCCGGGCCGGTGCCTGCTACGGTCATGCGTGCCACGCAGTTCCACGAGTTTGCCGTCCAGATGCTCCGCCGGACCCGGCAGGATTCAGTCGCTCACGTGCCGAGCAGGCGCGTCCAGCCAGTCGCCGCTCGGACCGTGGCCAGGTGGCTGGTCGAGCTCGCCAGCGAGGCGGCAATCGGAAGGGCGCCGGACCTGGCCGGCCCCGCCCAGGCGGATCTGGTGGACCTGGCCCGTGCCTTTGTCAGACGGTACGGCTTGCAGATCACGGTCACCGCTGCCCCGGCCGATCCCACCATCCCGCCTGGAGCCAATCTCCCCACGGCAGGCGCCCGCATCGATGGCCCGACATTCGAGCAGTGGCTCGAGAGCGACGATGCCGCGCGGCTGGCGGCCTATAGCTCCTAGCGCTCAGATCAGAAGGTCGCGCGTGTTCTCGCTCGCCGCGGACCCGAAGGTGATGCCTGCCTGGCGCGTGCTCTGGATGGCGACGGTCGAGGGCGCGCGGGCGATCGGGCTGGGCGACGAGATCGGCTCGCTGCGCGCGGCCAAGCGCCGACTTCATCCTGGTGACCTGCGCCGCCCCACCCTGGCGCCCGTCTGTCTATACTGAGCCGATGCGCAACCTGGTGTCGAACCTGGTTTACGCTGCCCGAGGCGACGAAGTCCATGGTCATGGTGGACGGCCGGGTCGTCGTCGAGGCAGGGCCGGGTCCAGACGATGGACGAGGCGGAGAACGTCGCGGAGGCGCGCGGCTGGCTGAGCCGCTCGGGCGGCGCGCCGCGGCGGCATTCTGGCAGTTGGACGGCCCCAACGCCCGCTCGATGCGCGCGGGCAAGCTGTAGGGCCAGGACGACGACGGCTCAGCCGCTCGGCGGCTGACCTGGGGCTGCGCCTTCGCCCGGACCGCCCTCGACTCGGTGGACTTCGATCGTACAGTTGGTGAGCAGCGCCGCGGCCGCCCCGACGGCAGCCAGCATCGGCGCCAGCGCCGCGCCCACCACCCCGATGGTCAGTGGGAACTCGACGACAGTCTGGTCGCCCTGCTTGATGATGACCCGCCGGGCGTTGCCCTCCCGGAGAATCTGCTGGACCAGGCCCAGGAGCTGCTCGCCGGTGGCGGAGATCGACTCGACGCGGAATCCTTCTGGCACGCTATCCTCCTCGCCCGCGACGCGCTAGCCCTCGGCCGGCGCGGGCGGGCCGGCCAGTGGGAGCCGCACGGTGACAGTGGTCCCTTTGCCCTCCTCACTCTCCAGGGCGACCGTGCCACCGTGCTGCTCGACGATCTGCAGCACCCCGGCCAGGCCCACGCCCGTGCCGGCGATTCTACCCAGCACGTTCCGCGCCCGGTAGAAGCGCTCGAACACCAGCGGTAGCTCGTCGGCCGGGATACCGATCCCGTGGTCACGGACCTCGATCACCGCCCAGGCGCCGGCGTGATCCTCGTCGCGACGGAGCGCGAGCGTGATCTCGCTGCCGACAGGGCTGTACTTCATCGCGTTGCTGAGCAGATTGCCCAGCACTCGCTCCAGCCGCACCCCATCCCAGCGGCCGACGAGCTGCTCCACGGCGCACTCCAGCCGGATGCTGTGGGTGTCCTTCGCCTGCACCAGGGCGGAGACAGTGTCGCGCACCAGGGCTATCAGATCGGTCGCCTGAAGATACAGCTCGAGCGGCTGCCCCAGTCGTAGCCGGGTGACGTCCAGCATCTCGTTGATCATCGCGGTCATCTTCGCCGTGGTGCTGTCGATGACCGCCAGACCTTCCACGATGCGCTGCGCCTCCGGTGTGTCGAGCCGGCTCACGCGCCGGCGGAGCAATTGGGCATGCCCCTTGATCGCCGTCAGCGGGGTCTTCAGATCGTGCGAGACGGAGGTCAGAAAGTCGTCGCGGACGCGCACCGCGTTCTGCGCCTCGCGGTAGAGCCGAGCGTTGACGACGGCCAGCGCGATGCGCCGGGCGAGGTCCTGCACCAGCGCGCGGTCGCTCTCATCGAAGGAGCGCCGCGACCGCGGCCCGGAGAGCGACAGGGCGCCCAGCGTCTGCCCGTGCGCCTCCAGCGGGACGATCAAGCTGGCGGAGCTGCCGTCGCCGGAGTCCGAGAGCCCGCCAGCGTGGGGCGCGGCCGCGTGTCCGGATGGCTCCTGGACCAGCACCGCCTGGCCGAGCCGGAGCACCGCGGCAAGCTCCGTGGGCAGCACCGCCAGGTCGACCGGCTGCATCGGCGAGCACGCCTGGCCATTGTCCAGACCCCCGAGTGACTCAGGCTCGGCGGCACGCGCCTCGGCGACGCGCCGCACCCGTCCATCTTCTTCCAGCAGGTCGATGGCGCAGGAGTCGGCCAGCGTGGACACTGTCAGGCGGGCAACACTCTGCAACGTCTGCTCGCAGTCGAGCGAGCTGACGAGCAGACTGCTGGCCTCGGCCAGGAACGCGAAGCGGGCCCGGGCCGACTCCGCTTCCGCTCGGGCCACCTGCTCCCGGATCAGGAGCTGGGCCCGCTGCTCCTCGATCTTCTGCTGAGTGATGTCGCGGGTAATACAGAGAAAACCGACGGGCTTGCCAGCGGAATCGCGGCGGACGGTGACGACCATTCGGGCCGGGAACGATTGCCCGTTCTTCCGCCGGTGGGTGAACTCACCCTCGCCCGTGCCCGTTCGCAGCGCCGTGGCCCAGATCGGGTCAAGCTCGGATATCTGGACATCCTCGCTGAGCAGGCTGCGAACGTTAGCCTTGCCTACCATCTCTTCGGCGGTGAAGCCGTAGATCCGCCGCGCCCCTTCGTTCCAGGTAAGGATCTTTCCTTGCAGATCCTGGGCGATAATGCCGTACTCGGTCGAGCTCTCCAGCACGTTCTTCAGAAACGCGGTCGTCTCCGCAAGCTGGGCCGCCTGCTGCTGCACCTCCTCCGTCTTCTTGAACAGCTCCACAAACACCGCGACTTTCGAGCGCAGGACCTCTGGGTCGAATGGCTTGAAGATGTAGTCCACCGCGCCCAGCGAATAGCCGGTCGAGACGTGGACCCGCTCCTTGTTCGCGGCGGTCAGGAAGATAATCGGAACGTTCTGGGTCCGCTCCCGCGCCCGGATGAGCGCGGCCGTCTCGAAGCCGTCCATGGCCGGCATGTGGACGTCGAGGATGATCAGCGCGAAATCCTCCCGCAGCAGCCAGCGCAGCGCCTCCTCGCCAGACTCCGCCCGCACCAGGGTGCGGTCGTCGCTCGCCAGCACCGCCTCCAGCGCGGTGAGGTTGCGCGGCTCGTCGTCGACCAGCAGGATCTTGACGGTCTGGGTCTCTGGCCGTGTCTCTACGAGCGTCGGCACCTTAGCTCCTTACCGCGCTATGGCATAGACTCGCCAGCTCCGGCGCGATCCGTGCCAGAGGCAGGATCCGGTCGACGCGGGTCGCCGCGAGCGCTGCCGCCGGCAGCTCACGCCGCTCCGCGTCATCCGGCGCCTGGACGATCGCGAACCCACCGCGCTGCTTGATCGCCGCCAGCCCACGCGCCCCGTCCTGGCTCGTCCCGGTCAGGATGATCCCAATCACGCGCTCACCATAGGTCTCGGCAGCCGACTCGAACAAGACGTCGATCGACGGCCTGGCATGCCAGACGGGGGCCTCGACGGACAGCGCGAAGCTGCCACACTCCACGAGCAGGTGATAGCCGGCCGGGGCGAGGTACACCCGCCCGGGGATGATCTCCTCTTTGTCATCCGGCTCGGCGACGGGCAGACAGCAGGAGCGCTGCAGCATCGCTGCCAGGTCACCCGCCGGGTCGCTGCTACGATGCTGGGCGATGGCCACCGCGCAGCCGAAGCCAGCGGGTAGACCGGTGAGCAGTGTCTTCAGCGCCTGGAATCCACCCCATGATGTCCCGACGACGACAAGCTCGAACGGCATCAGCGTACCCTTCGGTACCATCGCTGCTGGGCGTCGACCACTTCGTACATCCCCTCCACTGGAGTACGTTTCAGCGATTCTTTACTGCCCAGGCCGAGATAGCCCAGACGCACCAGGCTGCTCAAAAACAGATTGTGAACCCGCGCCTGGAGCGACTGGTTGAAGTAGATCATAACGTTGCGGCAGACGATGACGTGGAATTCGTTGAACGCGCCATCGACGACCAGATTGTGCTGGGCGAAGACAATGTTCGCCTTTAGCCAGGAGCGGAAGATCACACTGTCGTACTGGGCGGTGTAGTAATCCGAGAACGCGGCGGTTCCGCCTGCCTGGAGATATCCCGCGGTATAGCTCTTCATCGCTGCGAGAGGGTAAATAGCATCTCGCGCACGTTTCAGGACGTTCTCGTTGATGTCGGTGGCGTAAATCCTACAGCGATTGTACAGCCCCTCTTCGTGTAGCAGAATCGCCATCGAGTAGACCTCTTCGCCCGTGGAGCAGCCCGCGTGCCAGATCCGGACGAAGGGATAGGTGCGCAGGATCGGGACGATCTTCTGGCGGAATGCGAGGTAGAAGCCGGGGTCGCGGTACATGGCGCTGACCGTCACCAGCAGCCCCAGCAGGAGTCGCTCCAGGCACGCCGGATCGTGCAGCGCCTTCTCCTGCAGCCCGGAGACGGTGTTCACCTTCTCTGCCCGGACGCGGTCTCGAATGCGGCGTCGGAGCGAGCTCGGCGCGTAATCGCGGAAGTCGAACCCAGTGTGCCGGTAGATACTCTCCAGCAGGGACTGGATCTCGACCTCCTCTATCGTGGCGGGCGTGGATACGATGCTCACTGGCTCGTCCTCACGAGCGATACAGCCAGACTCGCAGGAGCGAGAGCAACTGCTCGACGTCGACCGGCTTGGTGATGTAATCCGAGGCGCCGGCTTCGATGCAGCGCTCGCGGTCTCCCTTCATCGCCTTGGCCGTCAGCGCGATGATCGGCACCGACTGGAACGTCGGGAGTGCGCGAATGGCGCGAATCGCCTCGAAGCCATCCATTTCCGGCATCATGATGTCCATCAAGATAATATCGACATCAGGAGCATTTTTCAGGATCTCGATCGCGTCTTTGCCGTTCTCGGCGTAGGAAACCTGCATCTTGTAGCGTTCTAGCGTACTAGTGAGCGCAAAGATATTGCGCATATCATCGTCGATAATCAGCACCTTCCGCCCTTCGAGCGCGGGGTCAGAGCGACGCAGCTCCTGGAGTACCCGCCGCTTGTTCTCCGGCAGCCGCGCCTCCACGCGGTGCAGGAACAGTGCCGTCTCGTCGAGCAGCCGCTCTGGCGATCGGGCGTCCTTGACAATGATGGTCTCCGCCAGCCGGCGCAGCTCCGCCTCTTCCCTGCGGGTCAGATCACTGCCGGTATAGATGATCACCGGCAGGCCGGGGTGGCCGGTCTCCTCCTTGATGCGGCGGATCAGCTCCAGGCCGCTTATGTCCGGCAGGCCCAGATCGAGCACCACGCAGTCGAAGCGCGTCGTCCGCAACGCTTCCAGCGCCTCCGCCCCGCTGCCGACCGCGGTGGTCTGCACATCGCCATTGCCGATCAGCTCCACAATCGCCTTCCGCTGCACCTCGTTGTCTTCGATCACCAGCAGACGCTTCGTTCCGCGGTCGAGGAAGCCGAGCAGTTGGTCGAAGGCCTGGGTGAGCGCCTCCTTGCTGACGGGCTTGCGCAGGTGCGCGATCGCCCCGAACTCGAGCGCCCGATGCCATTGCTCGGCCGCGGAGATCACGTGGATCGGGATGTGGCGGGTGTTCGGATCGTGCTTCAGCAGGTCGAGCACGCGCCAGCCATCCATGTCGGGCAGACCGATGTCGAGCGTGATCGCATCGGGCCCGTACTTCCGCGCCAGCGCCAGGCCGGTGCTGCCCTGCAGCGCGATGAGCCCCTTGAATCCGCGATCGTGTGCCATGTCGAACAGAATCCGGGCGAAGGCCAGGTCGTCCTCGATGATCAGGAGCACCCGGTCGTGCGGCTGGATCGTGGCGCGGTCGTCCTGGACCCGCGCCTCCTCCTCGTCGATGCTCGCCTGCACGTCGGCGGCGCCGCCGTTAGCCGGCGCTACCTCGAGCAGACCAGGGCGCGCACTCCGGAGCATCGGCTCGCGCACGCCGCTGGCGGCGCCGCTCTCGGGCGCCCCGGCTCCGAGCACGAAGGCGCCGCCGTTGGCAGCTATTCCCCGCGCGTCGCCGCGCCAGCCGCTCCGGGCCGGTGGCTGGTAGGCGAGCGGCAGGTAGAGCGTGAAGGTGCTGCCGAGGCCGGGGCTGCTCACCACCCCGATCTCCCCACCGAGCAGCCGGGCGATCTCGCGGCTGATCGACAGGCCCAGCCCGGTGCCACCGAACTTGCGGCTCGTCTCCATGTCCGCCTGCTGGAACGCTTCGAAGATCACCGCCTGCTTGTCGACCGGAATTCCGATGCCCGTGTCGCTCACCGCGAACGCCACCACCTGGTCGGCACGGCTCAGCACCGGGTGGTCGAGGCTCCAGCCGCTGCTCGCCAGCTCCATGCGCAAGCTGACGCGGCCGCGCTGGGTGAACTTGAAGGCGTTCGAGAGCAGGTTCTTCAGTACCTGGAGCAGCCGCGTCTCGTCCGTCGAGATCGTGGGCGGCAGACGCGGATCCACGACGATGCTGAAGTCGAGGCCGCGCTGCTGCGCCACCTGTGCAAAGGTGCGCTCCATCGCCTCCTTGACCGAGGCGAACGGCACCGCGGTGATGTCCACCGCGGTGGTGCCCGATTCAATCTTGGAGAGATCCAGAATGTCGTTGATCAGCGTCAGCAGGTCCTGTCCGCCGGCGTAGATGGTGCGCGCGAACTCCACCTGCTTCTCGGTGAGATTGCCCTCGGGGTTATCGGCGAGCTGCTGAGACAGGATCATGATGCTGTTGAGCGGCGTTCGCAGCTCGTGCGACATGTTCGCCAGAAACTGAGACTTGTACTTCGAGGTCAGCGCGAGCTGCTCGGCCTTCTGCTCGAGCGCCCGCCGCGCCTCCTCGATCTCGCGCGTGCGGCGCTCGACCTCCTCGTTCTGCTCGGACAGCAGCCGCGCCTTCTCCTCCAACTCCTCGTTCGTCTGCTGGAGCTCCTCCTGCTGCTGCTGGAGCTCCGCCGTCAGTGCCTGAGACTGGCGGAGCAGCGCTTCGGTGCGCATGTTCGCAGCGATGGTGTTCAGGACGATCCCGATGCTCTCGGTGAGCTGATCCAGGAACGCCAGGTGGATGTCGGAGAAGCGGTTGAACGAGGCGAGCTCGATCACCGCCATTACCTCGCCCTCGAACAGCACCGGCAGGACGACGATGTTGAGCGGCGGGGCAGAGCCGAGGCCGGAACTGATCTCGATGTAGTCTGGCGGGACGTTGGTGAGCAGGATGCGCTCCTTCTCGTAGGCGCACTGCCCGACCAGTCCCTCGCCGACCTTGAACTGCTGCGCAAGGTGCTTGCGCTCGCGGTAGGCGTAGCTGGCGAGGAGCTTCAGCACCGGCTCGCCATTCTCGGCCGGCTCGTTCAGGTAGAAGACCCCGTGCTGCGCGTTCACCAGCGGGGCGAGCTTGGAGAGGATCAGCTTGCCCACCGTCTTGAGGTCCTTCTGCCCTTGGAGCATCCCGGTGAACGTGGCCAGATTCGTCTTGAGCCAGTCCTGCTCCTGGTTCTTCCTGGTCGTCTCGCGCAGGTTCGCGATCATCTCGTTGATGTTGTTCTTGAGCTGCTCCACCTCCCCCTGCGCTTCGACCTTGATGGAGCGGGACAGGTCGCCCTTCGTCACCGCCGTCGCCACTTCACCGATGGCGCGCACCTGAGTCGTCAGGTTCGCCGCGAGCTGGTTCACGTTGTCGGTCAGGTCGCGCCAGATACCCGCCGCGCCCGGCACGTTGGCCTGCCCGCCCAGCTTCCCCTCGATCCCCACCTCGCGGGCGACCGTGGTCACCTGGTCGGCGAAGATCGCCAGTGTATCGATCATCCCATTGATCGTCTCCGCCAGCTCCCCGATCTCGCCCTTCGTCTCAACCGTCAGCTTGCGCTTCAGATCCCCGTTGGCGACCGCGGTCACCACTTTGGCGATCCCCCGCACCTGCTCGGTGAGATTGCCCGCCATCAGATTGACACTGTCCGTCAGATCCTTCCAGGTCCCGGCGACGCCGGGCACTCGGGCTTGCCCACCCAGCTTGCCCTCCGAGCCCACCTCTCTCGCCACCCGGGTCACTTCCGAGGCGAAGGCGTTGAGCTGGTCCACCATGGTGTTGATCGTGTTCTTCAGCTCCAGAATCTCGCCCCGGACATCGACCGTGATCTTCTTGGAGAGGTAGCCATTGGCGACCGCGGTGGTGACGGCCGCGATGTTGCGGACCTGGCTGGTGAGATTGCCCGCCATCGAGTTGACGCTGTCGGTCAGATCCTTCCAGGTCCCCGCCACCCCCCTGACCTGGGCCTGGCCGCCCAGCCGTCCCTCGGTCCCCACCTCCCGGGCCACCCGGGTGACCTCGGAAGCGAAGGCGTTGAGCTGGTCCACCATCGTGTTGATGGTGTTCTTCAGCTCCAGAATCTCGCCCCGGACATCGACCGTGATCTTCTTGGAGAGGTCGCCATTGGCGACCGCAGTGGTCACCTCGGCAATATTCCGCACCTGGCTGGTGAGATTGCCCGCCATCAGATTGACCGAGTCGGTCAGATCCTTCCAGGTCCCGGCCACCCCGGGCACCTGCGCCTGCCCACCCAGCCGTCCCTCGGTCCCCACCTCCCGGGCCACCCGGGTGACCTCGGAAGCGAAGGCGTTGAGCTGGTCCACCATCGTGTTGATCGTGTTCTTCAGCTCGAGGATTTCGCCTTTGACGTCCACGGTGATCTTCTT
>JAJPGT010000022.1 GCA_021325655.1 Pseudomonadota bacterium | reverse complement strand
CTGCTGACGCTGGTGTTCGTGCCCGTCGTCTACTCCTACCTGGATGACCTCGGCCAACTGCTCGCCCGCCTGCGCGCCCGACGCCAGCCCCACCTCGCGGCGGCGCCGGCGACCCCGGCGCCCGTCCCGCCCCCGGACCTGGCCGGAGCGGAGCCCGTAGGAACGGTGCCCCGGCGGCGCCTCGCGCTCGCCGCCAGCGCGGGGGAGCCGTCGAGCGCTTCGGCGCGGGCGCGCCTGCTGGCGCCGCGGCGACTCGCGACGCTGGATGGTCGTGGACGCCTGGCTCGGTCGGACTCCGCAGCTCGCGGGCGGGGCAACGGCGCGGCAAACGGGCGGGCGGAGAATGGGAGGGCCGAGGCGCCGTAGCGAGAGCGCGCAGAAGTGCTCCTGCGCCACAGATGTCGCCCGCCGCTCACACGGGCCAGCCGGCTTCGGCATGGTCCTGCTTAGAGCGCCTTAACCCTGGCCCGGAGCTTGAAGATAGCCCGGCATGAGCAAGCCACTGGTCTCGGACGAACTCTGGGAAGCCGTCGAGCCGCTGTTGCTCCGACAGCGCCCGAGCCCGAAGGGCGGTGGCCCGCTTCACTCGGCCGCAGGATAGCGAGATGGCGGCAAGGCGGCCCACGCCTTCATCCGCCAGGCGACGACGACCAGCCAGATCATCCACGCCAGGTTGGGGACGTAGGCCAGCACGATCAGGATCGTTTGCATTCGCGTGAAGCCCTCGGAGGCGTCCACCCAGCCCTGCCCCAGGTAGGTGAGGCCGGAGAGCCCCATCAGGTAGCCGATCGGCTGCGGGACCCGCGCCGTCCGCACGATCGCGGCCGCGAACAGGAGCAGAGCGAGACCCAGCATGAAGTTCTGGTAGCTCCTCGCCCCCCACTCGAGCCAGCGGATCGCCTCGGCGCTCGCGAAGCGCGCCGCCTTCTCGGTGTCCGGGGCGCTCGCCCACGCGTTCACGGCCTGCTTGAGGGCGACCCCATCCACCGCCATGACTACGCCGTACAGCGCCAGCGTTGCCACCGCCGAAGCGGCACCGAATCGACCCGCCCATCGCGCCGGTCCAGCCTGGACGTCCAGGGCGAAGAACAGGGCGAACAGCCCCGCGAGCAGGATCGCCGTGGCCGCGAACTGGGCGACGTGCACGGCCGTCCAGATCCCGCTGGCGGCGTACTCGGCGAACACGGCGGGGTGGTTATTGGCCTCCCCATCGGGGTGGAAGAGGGTGACCACGATGTACAGGAGCTGTCCCGCGAGCAGCAGCGTCGCCGACAGGCGCAGTGACGTGCGATCGGTCATGGCGCCTCCGCGTCCCGCCGTTTGCCCTGGGGCGTGTCCCGGAAGTCGAGCTGTCAACGATGGCTCGCGCGGGAGCTACCACTGGGATATTTCATCCAGCACGAATGCTCATCCCGCCCCGGCCGGAGCTCGCCACGAACATCCCCCGCGGCCCTCGCGTCCTGTGCGCCCACCTTGACCCCCACCCCACCGCCCCGCCCTGGCCGGCTGCCATGCCTAAGCTTACCACGGGAACAAGCTTCTGCATGCGAGGGGTGGGATGAACGGACAGCTCGCGGCGCTCGGCGTGGTGGCACTGTCCGCGCTGGCCCCTCCGCCGACCGCTCCGAGCTGGTCCGGCTGACTAGGCTGGAAGGGGGCAAGATCGACGCGCGGGTGCTCATGCCGCGCGGCGACGGCCATTGAGCGGCTCCGCCGGGACTACGCAAGCCGCTCCGGATCGAGAGCCTCGCACGCGAACTGGGGATGAGCGTCTCGGGCTTCCACGCCCAGTTCAACGCGGTCACCGCCATGAGTTCCCTGCAGTTCCAGAGACACGTGCAGCTCCAGGAAGCCCGGTGTCTGATGTTCGGGGAGGACCTCAATGCGACTGCCGCCGGTTGCTGTGTGGGGTACGACGACGCCTCGTACTTCAATCGCGAGTACAAGAGCCTCTTCGACGCACCACCGATGCGCGACGTCCAGCGGCTCCGGGCGGCTGCCAAGTCAAGCGCTGACTTGCGACTCGCGTTTCGATAATCGCCCAGCTCGTTGAAAAACGCAGGCTTGGTGACCAGAGCCTCGGGCTCGTAATCCCCGCAATGTGCGTTCGGGCGACCGTCAGACGGGCGGTCCCGTAATGGGCGTTAGGGACCGCAGGGCTAGAAAGGTGGACGTCCTCCGAGCCATCGCTGCCGCTCGAGCCGATTAGAGCGGCGCGACGACGTACACATGCCCTCTCTGCCACGTCATCGGCCTCGGGTTCCTGCCGCCCAAGACAGGGTTATGAAACGCGCTCTTCGCGGCCGGATGCACGGCGGCCCGGCTGCTCGGGAGCGGAGCCGAAGGTGTTCCGCAGCCCCTGGACCAGCGCCTGGGTCTCCTGGTCCGAGAGCCGGGCCTCGGGGTGGAGTAGCAGGTAATAGCTCGGTGGCATCTCTCCCCGCTGTACCTGGAGCGCCGCCCGGTTCGCCTCCTGCCGCTGTGCGCCCCAGGCGCTGAAGTTCAGCCGGCGCCGCCCTTCGTCCACGTCGCGCTGGATCAGCCACGACACCGGCGCCACGTTGCTGTACCAGGGCCAGGTGGTCTGGTTGCTGTGGCAGTCATAGCAGGCCCGCACCGCCAGCTCGCGCGTCCGCGGGCTATCCCACGCTGGCTCGGCGACTGGTGGGGGATCGTCGTGGGCCCGCCCGTAGGGAACGAGCTGTAGCACGGCAAACAGGCCGATCACCAGGGCCGGGCTCCAGCGCCCGAGCCTACCCCACATACCCTTGCCTCCGAGGAGCGTTCTCGCCACTCCTGTCCCCTACCCAGGTGAACGGAAGCGGCCGAAGATTGCGGCTTCTCGCTTGGAGTGTAGGCGGGACACGGCGGCGTTCCGCGGGGCTATAGATAAAACCAGGCTAAAACGCGCGGGCGGCTGGGACTAGCCAGGCGGCCTGCTCAGGGGAGGCCCTGAGCGATGGGCGACGGTTCCGGGGCTGAAGGGCGCTGGCAGCAACTTTTAGCGACATTTCAGCTTCGCTCGCCGCACGCCCAGTGCCCGTGTCGTAGACTCCATGGCAGGACGAAGGCGTCCTGTATCGTCATCCCGGGAAGGAACGGCCATGCTCCGCATCCCCTCGCTCTCATCCACGACACGCCGCGTCTTGCTCGTGTGCGGGGCTGCGCTCATCGTGTCCGGCGGCGCCGCCGGCCTGGTCCTGGCGCAGCAGCAGCCACCAACACCCCAGCCGGGCTCCACTCCGCCCGGCCAGACGGCTCGGCCCACCTATCAGGCGTTCCTGGATGCGCTGGCGAAGCGGCTGAACATCTCCACGAACCAGCTTCAGCAAGCGATCGCCGACGCCCGCAAGGACGTCGGGCTGCCTCCCGAGGGACCCAAGGGAGGGATCGGCTTCGGGCACTTCGGCCATCATGGCTGGTTTGGTGGGGACCTGTCGGCCGCGGCCCAGGCGATCGGGATATCTGTCGATCAACTCCGGCGGGAGCTACCCGGCAAATCGCTGGCGCAGGTGGCGCAGGCACACGGCAAGAGCGCGAACGACGTGGTGACGGCGCTGAAGAACGCCGCCAACCAGCGGATCGACCAGGCCGTCGCCGCGGGACGCTTGACCGCGCAGCAGGCCAACCAGATCAAGCAGCAGCTCGACCAGCGGATCCAGCAGAAGGTGAACATGGTCACGCCGCAGCAGGGGCGGTGGGGCCCACGCCCGGCGCGGACTCCCGGCACGAGCGGACAGCCGGCCTAACCAGCCGGCCGGTCTGGGGAGGGCTCGGGTAGGGCACGCCTCCTCGCCCTGCCCAGACCTCCCCGGGCCTGTGTTCCTCCTCCCCGGGCGGTCCCCCGCGCCGCCGAGGGGACGCCGTCGTCCCAGGCCGCCCGGATAGCCGCCTCACGCCCTGGTCCGCGATCGCGGCTCCGCAACCCGCGCCGGCTCCTCGCCGGTGGGCCAGCACCGACTCGTAATCAGCCGGGCGCCGCGCTGGTACGGCGCCAGCAGGTACTGCCAGGCCCATTGAATCAGCACCAGCATCCGGTTGGTAAAGCCGATCAGCCAGAAGATGTGGACGAACAGCCAGGCCAGCCAGGCCACGAAGCCGGAGATGTGCAGCGGCAGGCCAACGAGGTGCAGGTCGGCTACCGCGGCGGCGCGGCCGATCGTCGCCAGGTTGCCGCGGTCGTGGTAGCGGAACCGCCGGCGCGGCTGGCCGGTGATGCTCCGCCAGATGTTCTCCGCCGCGACCTCGCCCTGCTGGATCGCCACCGGCGCGACACCTGGCAGGGGCGCGCCGGTCTGGTGCGTGTAGGCGGCCAGGTCGCCGATGACGAAGATCTCCGGATGGCCGGGCACGGAGAGATCGGGCTCGACCAGCACCCGGCCGGCGCGGTCGACCGGCGCCCCGAGCGTCTTGCCAAGTGGCGAGGCGACGTTCCCGGCGGCCCAGATGACGGTGCGGGTGGGAATGCTCTCGTCGCCGATCCTGACAAGCTCCGGGGTGATCTCGGTCACCAGCGCGCGGGTGCGCACCTCCACGCCCAGTGCGCGCAGTTGGCGCTCGGCGCTGGCAGAGAGATCCTCCGGGTAGGTCGGCAGCACCCGCGGCGCGCCCTCCAGCAGAATCACCCGCGCCCGGGTCGGATCGATGAAGCGGAAATCGTGCTCCAGCGTGTGGCGGGCGATCTCGGCCACCGCCCCGGCCATCTCCACCCGGTCGGGCCGGCGCCGACAATGACGAATGTGAGCAGCGCTGCCCGGATTCCCGGGTCCGGCTCGCGCTCGGCCGCCTCGAACGCGAACAGCAGCCGGCGCCGCACCTCCAGTGCATCATCCAGCCATTTCAGCCCCGGTGCCAGCGGCTCCCACTCGTCGTGACCGAAGTAGCCGTGGCGGGCGCCGGTGGCAAGCACCAGGTAGTCGTAGGGCAGCTCGTCGCCATCGACCAGGATCACCCGGCGGCGAGCAGCGTCCACGCCCTGCGCGGTCCCGAGCAGCACCGTGACGTTCGGACGATGGCGCAGGATCGCCCGGATCGGCATCGCGATCTGGCCGGGCGACAGCGCGGCGGTGGCCACCTGGTACAGCAGCGGCTGGAACAGGTGGTAGTTGTGCTGATCCAGCAGGGTTACCCGGACGGGGTGCTGCGAGATCGCCTTGGCGCAGTACAGGCCACCAAACCCCCCGCCCACGATCACGACGTGCGCTGCTGGCGCGTGCCTGCCGTCGTGGTGTACTGCCATCTCTCCCCCTACCTCGCGAGTCTGCCGGGCGTGCTGCAAGGATAGGGCCAGGAGGCGGTCCCTCAGCCGCCGGGGGTGAAGCGGACGATCCAGAGTCCGTAGTTCATGTCCGACAGGAACAGCAGCCCGTTCTGCTCGGCGACTCCCCAGACCATCGGCCGCTTGGTCGGCAGCTCGGGGCTGAGCGTCGGCGTGTCCGGCGGTACGAAGTAGCCTACTTCACGTGGGTTGGCCGGATCGCTGATGTCGATCGCCCGCACGCCATCCGAGTACCAGGAAGCGAACACGAGATTGCCGTCGACGATCGGGTTGTGGGCCGAGTAGATGCCGTCGTCGGGCGGGCCGTTCGCCCGATCGGTGAAGGCGTGCGCGGTGCCAAACCGGCTGATCTGCACTGGATTGGCCGGGTTGGAGATGTCGAACAGGCGCAAGTAGCCCCAGTCGTTGTAGGCGGAGATGATCTTGTCGCTCAGGGTCACATTGACCGTCGTCCCGCTGGCGAGCGCGGCCTTGATCCGCGCCCCATCATCCTGACGGATCATCACCGCCGGGATCGCTGGCTGAGGCAGGTTGGACGGTCCGCCCATCGCGATCGGGGCGCCGTCCTGGTTGTTCAACACCACTGCCCCGATCGCGCCGGCCTGCGCCGCGCGGGCCAGCTTCAAGGCGAAGAAGCAGGCGCCGCGATCCAGCAGGGCGATCTTGCCGGAGGGGTCGGCCAGCAAGGGGTCACCGCCCGGCACGCCGGTATTGGCGTTGGGATCGCCATCCGGACAGGCGCGGCCCAGGTACACCAGGTCCCCGCTGACCGGCCCCGTCTCCGACAGCCGCTTGGAGACCCGCCCCTGCGCCATCTCGATCTTGCCAGTGAGCGCGGGCGGGGCGTTGATGAGCAAGCCCGGCACCGAGGCGTCGAAGTCCTCGTCCGCCCCGAGCAGCAGCCGCTCTCCCTGGGCGAGCGCGACGGAGTGCGCGTTCCCCTCCTCATCAGGCTGGTAGCTCGTCTTCCCCAGGAACGTCGGGTGCGACGGGTCGGCGATGTCCAGGATGATGAACCCGGCATCCCAGTATGAGAGATAGGCGCGCGTCCCGTCGGCGTTGGCGCGCACCGAGTGGTCGAAGATCATCGGGGATTGGCCCTGGCCACCCGGGAGGCTCAACCCGAGCTGCTCCTTGACCCCCCACTGCGCCAACTGGGCCGGGTTGCGTGGGTCCGTCGCGTCGACGATCCGGAAGTCGCCGCCCGCGCCGCTGAGCTCCGAGTTCGGCACCGCCAGCAGCGCCAGCACCCGGCCGTCGGAGGGCCGCTGCACCAGCGCCAGCTCGTGAACCCCCTGCGTGCCCGGGGTGGCGAAGAAGCCCAGCCGGTCCGGCTGGCGCGGGTTGGAGACGTCCCAGAACTCCACCCCGGCCAGCCCGCCATCGCCACAGATCTGCAACCCCACCGCGAGCAGGTCGCCGGTGAAGGCCGGGCTGGCGACGTGGATAACCCGCATCACCTCCTGGGAGGTGCCGTTGTGCTGGGCCAGGGTGCCGGCCCTGGCCGGCACCGCCGGGTTGGAGACGTCGACGATCTTCACCCCGGTGCCCGGGCAGCTCGGCTGCCGCCAGGTGCCCACGTATGCATAGTCTCCCTGCACCCAGACATCGCCGTGGACCCCGCCGGGCAAGGCGAGCGAACCGACCAGGCTCATGTGCAGCGCGCTCGCTCCGGTCGGCAGCTCCGGCTCGCTAGCTGCGGTCGGGGCGTTCAGCCCTCCAACCGGCGGCGCCAATGCCAGGAGCGCGCTAAACGCCAGGACGAGTTGACCTCTTGCCACCATGCTGCCTCCCTGGCGCACCCCTGGTCCCGCCCGCGCAGAGCCGCGCCGGATCGTCGTCGTTGCCTGCATGGTACGGGACGGCGCGTTCGGCGCGAGTCGATTGTGCTGTGCGGGCCGTGCTCCACGGCGCCGCTGCGCCCAGGGTGGTACGGCGGCCGGGCTCAGCCAGGGATGGGGTGGCCGCTACACGAGCGGGGGGTGTTGGCGGGATGGCGCGGGCCGGTGCTGGCCTGCAGATCAAGAATCGTGAACCCGGTGAACGCTTCGCGGGTTTCGACCCGCCGGATGCGCTGTGCCTGCTGCACCGTGCTCGCCACCCGGTTCACCGCGCCCAGAATGCGTTGGAGCAGCTCGACCTGGTCCGGGCGAGGCGCGGCCTCGAGCAGCAGGTCGGCGGCGCTGGCGATGACAGCCAGCCCGTTGTTGCACTCGTGGGCCAGCGTGTGGGCCATCTGCAGCGCTGCCTCCAGCCGCCCGGCCTCCTGCGCTTGCTGGCAGCGCCGGGCCGTCAGGAGCGCATTCGCCAGGTCGCCAGCAAAGCGCTCAACGGCAGGGACCTCGCTCGGGTGCAGGTCGCTTCTCCAGAGGATCAGCACGCCGAGCGGCTCGTCCCCGGCGGTGAGCGGGGCGGCGATTCCGCGCTCCAGCCCGCACAGCGCGGTGGCTCCCGCGCCACGGACGGTTCCCAGCCAGGGCAGGAGCTGCTCGGCCTGGGCGCTGAAGCGCTCGACGAACCGGGCGCGCCGTTCACGGACAATCGCGGCGAGCAGCGGAGAACGCTCAGGGTCGAGATAGAGGCCGAGCGCCGGACGCCCGAGTAGCCGCTCGCACGTGGCCAGCAGCTCAGGTGGGAGCGCGAGGTGTGCCACCACCAGCGTCTCACTCCCCGGTTCGCAGAGCGCCACCTGGCACTGAACCCCGACCGCGCTGGCGACGTCGCTCAGCAGTCGGAACAGCCGCGCCGGCTCCAGCTCTGCCCGGAGTGCGACAGCGCCTCGTTCGAGCACACGGCGGCGTGATATCTGGGCCTGGGGCTTGGAGCTGGGGGACAGGGACAGATCGGGGGTCCGGACAGGCGTCAGCAATGGTGCTCCAGCAGGTGCAGGCAGGGTAGCGAGGGACCGGGCACGGGGATTTTGAACACTGTGTAACGGCCACAGTAGTGTGCCACACCCCGGAAGGGGCGGGACATTACAAACGCATTTCAGTATTTCGAGAGTCTGTCATCCGCTGGCGGTCCTGAAACGCAGCCCGCGGAGCCGC
This sequence comes from Pseudomonadota bacterium, assembly GCA_021325655.1. Classification (GTDB taxonomy): domain Bacteria; phylum Chloroflexota; class UBA6077; order UBA6077; family JAJPGT01; genus JAJPGT01. Next base: position 4,242 of record JAJPGT010000022.1, on the reverse strand, counting down.
GCCGTGGGCTGCGTTTCAGGCGACCGGATAGTAGTCGGACCAGGCGATGCGCCGCATTCCGGGCGGCGTCGGCGCGCCTGGCGGCGCCAGCGTCGGCGCCGCTTCCATTGTCGGCAGCCGCTGGTGCGCCAGGTGCGTCCAGTCGTACAGGAACACCTGCTCGAAGTAGCCGGCGAGCCCGGGGGCGAACAGGATCAGGCTCGCGTCGCGGTTCGCCGTCGTACCTGGACCTGACCAGTTATGGCTGCCGACCATCACCACCTTGCCGTCGACTACCAGCCCCTTGGCGTGGCAGTTCGGCTGCAGCTTGACCTTGCTCACGTCCAGGCCGAACGCCTGGAGGTTGGACAGCATCCGGCGCACGTCGCCCAGGTCGCGCAGGATGATCCGCACGTCGAGCCCGGCCGCCATCTTGTCCCGCAGCGCCCGGACCAACGCCTCGAAGCGCGGCGGATTGTTCTGGGTCAGGCTAATGTACTGATTCTGGAGATACAGCGTGTCCTGGGCCGACTGGATGAGCTGCAGGACCTGCTCGGCGTAATTGTCCGGGGTGAGCAGCGGCTGCACCCGCAGCGGGCTGTCGGCAGTGAACGGCTGGTGCAGCGGCGGGAAGAAGCGCGGCGGCGCGGGAGCCAGCGCTTCCGCGAGCGCCGGGGGCTCCGGAATCCACAGGTCGGGCAGTGCCAGCGCCGAGGGCTCGACGTGGTACGGCGTGGCCTGCTGCATGTCCCAGGTGATGTACTGCCGGTAGAGCGCCGCCAGACCTGGGTGCTCGACAACCACATGCCAGTCGCGGTCATAGGTAGCCAACAGGCCGGTGGTGTCGGCGCCGGACGCCAGCGGGTCGATGTCCGGCTGGTTGGAGGACTGCCAGTTGCCGCTGGAGAGCCAGAACGCCGTGTCGTCGCGGACGGCGACCTTGATGTGGTAGGCGGTGGCGAAGATTCGTCCCGAGCCCTCGGCCGCCCAGACCAGCGTAAAGCGGTCGCCGAGCGCCTCCGCCAGGCGCGCGGTGACAGTGGTCTCCTGCAGGTCGTGCGCCTTGGGGCCCGGCTGGCCCAGGCCAGGCGCCGGAGTGGGGTCGAGGATCAGGCCGAGCGTGCCGGGTGTCTGCTGCACGGCGTCCAAGATGTGCGGGGCGGTGAAGTCGTACATCGCCACGGTCAGACGCTCGCGCACCTCTTGCAGGAACGTGCGCAGCGTGGGCCAGCCGGCGTCCGGGCTGACGTGGCAGGTGAGGGTCATCGCATCGGTCAGCGCCGCGAGCGGCAGGTCCGGCGGCGGCGTGTAATGCAAATCGGTGGGCACCAGCGCCGCGGCGGCAGCGCTCAGCTCCGCGCTCGCCCCCAACCCGGCCGCCGGGAAGGCGGGGACCGGGCCCCGGGCGAGCGCGGCCCGCGCCACCTCGGGCTGACCGGCCGCATGAAGCTGCTCGAGGGGGCTGGCGGCGGTCACGTCGACCAGAACGCCGTCCAGGGTGGCCGGAATGTGGGCCCGGTCTGCTTCGGGCAGGACGCTGACCACCACCGCCGGTTCGCGGGTGATCCAGCCGTTGGCGAAGCGGTAGCCGGGCTGGACAGACACCACGCCCGGGCTGGCCAGCAGGCGGGCCCCGTGGGCGGCAATCGCAGCCCGCGCCGCGGCGAACGCCGGACCGACGCGCTCGTCTGCCAGCGCCGTGGCCGGGTGGGGCGGGGATGTGGGGTCGGGCATGGTCTTCCCTCCAACTGAAGCTTGCGGCCGGGCTACCAGCCAGGTCCCTCCACGGTTGCCCGCGGCATACGTCCCCGGCCTCTCAAGAGGAAACGCCGGCTGCCACGACTTCCGGGGAACGCCCGGGCACAACCCGCTAGAATCAGCGATGTGACGCTGTTTTCGCCGCGCGATCTGGGTATCGGCCGGCTCTTCGAGCTCATCCGGGACGCGGTGATCGTGGCTGACATCGCCAGCGACCGGATCGTGCTCTGGAACCCGGCTGCTGCGCGTCTGTTCGGCTATTCGGCCGACGAAGCGCTCGGAATGCCAGTGACGACCATCATTCCCGAGCGCTATCGGGATCGCCACACTACAGCGCTGGAGCACTACCGGGCTACCGGGCACGGCGATCTCATCGACGCCGGTGTGCCGCTCGAGCTGCCCGCGCTGCGGAAGGACGGCAGTGAGATCACCGTCGAGCTCTCGCTAAGTCCGATCGACGAGCCGGCAGCGGGGGGCCGCTTTGTGCTGGCGGTGATTCGTGACGTCACCGAGCGCAAGCGCGCGGAGGACGAACGCGAGCGGCGAATCCGGGAGCAGGTCGCGCGCGCAGAGGCCGAGGCGGTGCAGCAGCGCCTCGCGTTCGTGGGGGAGGCGACCACGCTGCTCGCCAGCTCACTCGACTACGAGACCACGCTCCAGCGACTGGCTGATATCGTGGCCCTGCGGCTGGCGGATTACTGCGTGGTCGACATCGTCGAAGAGAGCGGCGCGGTGTGCCGCGTGGCCAGCGCTCACCGTGATCCGGCGCTGGCGCTCCTGGTCAAGCGGCTACAGGACTTTCCGCCTGCGCCCGATACGCCCGATCCGCTGCACCAGGTGCTGCAGAGCGGACGCCCGGTGCTGATCGCGGAGGTCGGCGAGGACTTCCTCCAGCAGATTGCCGTCGACGACGAGCACCTGGCGCTGCTCCGTGCCCTGCACCCGACGTCGTACCTAGCGGTGCCGCTCCACGCGCGCGGCCGGACGTTTGGCGCCGTAGCGCTGGTGTCCACTGACCCGTCTCGCCGCTTCGGACCAGATGACCTGGCGCTCGCCGAAGACCTCGCGCGTCGCGCCGCGCTCACGGTTGACAACGCCCACCTGTATGGCCAGGCACAGCGGGCGCTCAGCACCCGCGACGAGTTCCTCTCCTCCGCGGCGCATGACCTGAAGAATCCGCTCACCTCGATCAAGGGCCTGGCGCAGCTCCTGCTCCGGCGCGCCGCGCGGCTGAGCCCGCCCGAGCGGGAGCGCTTCACCGAAGCGCTCAGCAGCATCGAGGCGGCTGCGACCAAGATGACCCAGCAGGTCAACGAGCTGCTGGATATTGCACGCCTGGACATGGGGCAGCCCCTTGCCCTCCAGCGGCAGCCCACGGACCTGGTAGCGCTCGCCCGGCAGGCGATCGCCGAGCAGCAGCAGGCAACAGAGCGGCACCAACTTCGGCTGGAGGCGAGCGAGTCGTCACTCGTGGGAGAGTGGGACGCGGCGCGCCTGGAGCGGGTGCTCGCCAACCTGCTCAGCAACGCGGTCAAGTACAGTCCGCAAGGGGGAGAGATTGTGGTTCGGGTGCGCCGCGACGAGGACGCGGCTGGCGCCTGGGCGGTGCTCGAGGTGCAGGACCAGGGGTTGGGCATCCCAAAGGCGGATCTGCCCTATATCTTCGAGCGCTTTCGTCGGGGGCGCAACGTCCAGGGCCGGATCGCCGGGACCGGCATCGGCCTGGCTGGCGTGCGCCAGATCGTGACGCAGCACGGCGGCCAGATCAGTGTCCGCAGCCAGGAGGGTATGGGCAGCACGTTCAGCATGCGCCTCCCGCTCAGCCCGCGCGAGCAGGCTCCCGCGCTGCCCTCTCGGAACGAGGGGGCAGCGCGGGCCCCCTGACCGGCAGCCCCGGCGCCGCGCTGCTGAATAGCCCGGGAGGAATGCGGTACAGGACGACTGCCAGGTCGGACTCGGCGCTGGACCAGCCCAGTGGCACCGGCTGGAGCCGCAGTATGGGCGCCGGTAGCGGCGCCGTCGGCCGCGCGACCAGTAGCACACCCCGGCTCCGTTCGAGCGCTAGGTGATCGGCAAGCTGGTCGATGTGGACGAAGAGGTGCGGCACCCGGTCGATCTCGAACTGAAGGCTGAGCGTCCGCCCCCGGCTAAAGGAGCTTCCGCGGCTCTCGCCACGCAGCCCCGAATCGATCCAGATGATCTCGTCCGGGCGGCGCTGCGCCTCGATCGCCGCCGCCAGCCGGAGCAGGTCGCTGTTGGTAGGTGGCTGCGCTAGCTCGTACTGGCGCAGCCGGGCTAGCGGGCTGGCCAGCGCCCAGCTCGTGAGCCCGACGACGAGCAGCAGCAGGCCACAGGCCGCTGCGCGCCGGGTGGGGCTGATGCGCTCGGGCGGAATCTCCAGGCGGGCCAGGGCCCAGCGGACAAGGTCGGCGGCCAGGCCGGCCTGGGCAACGACGACCAGCGGCAGCAACGGCAGCAGGTAGCGGCCGTTCATCACCAGGTTGT
>JAJPGT010000093.1 GCA_021325655.1 Pseudomonadota bacterium | reverse complement strand
GGGCATCCCTACACCGCTCCTTCGGGGAGCGGTGGGCAGGACTCACGGCCGAACAGAGAGATCTTCTGGAGCAATCGGCTCGAGACGGGCTCTTGCTGGAGACTCTGGAACTCTTCCGCCACGTTCTGAAGGAGGGTTCGTCCGATGAATCAACCGACTAGGCACCTGGCGCTGTGTCTCGATCCAGTCCACGTCGGGACCGGTGGCTATCGCCTCGGCCGGGTGGATATGAGCATCGTCCGCGATCCGGCGACCGGCATCCCCAAGATCCCCGGGACATCACTGGCCGGGGCCGTCCGAGCTTATGCGGAGCTGGCCAAAGCGGAGGACAACAGCCTTCCGGAGATCAACGAGGTCTTCGGAACCGCTGAGGGAAACCAAGGGAAACAAGGAATGCTCCGGTTCTACGACGCGGAGATCGTTCTCTTCCCCGTCAGCTCTCACCTGGGCACGGTGTGGGTGAGCACGGCCGAGCGGCTGAGGGAGTGGCTCGAAGGAGTCGCCGAAGGGGGTGACCAGGCGTCGCTCCCTAGCGGACTACAGGACGAGAACAAAGTCTTGGCCTTGAAGGGCCTGGATGGCAGCAAACCTGTCCACCTGGGATGGCTCCTGTTGGCAACCGAGGCCGTTCTCGGCACAACTGCGATCCTCCAACTGCCAGCCCATCTCACGTTTGTGAAGAGGCTGGTGCTCGTCTCGGATAAGCTGTTCTACCACCTGGTCAATGATCATTTGGAGGTGAGGACCTCGGTCGCGATCGACGATGAAACGGGTGCTGCCAAGGGTGGCTTCCTGTTCACCTACGAGGCCATCCCTCGCGGTACCGTCATCGGGTTCGAAGTGGCGATTGACCCCCGCCGAGGTGGCACCACAACCGAAGCGCAGGCACTTCAACTCTTAGGGAAGGCCTTCGCGACGTTGAAGCTCCTGGGCGTCGGGGGCATGGGTACGCGCGGGTTCGGGCGTATCGAGGTCTTGAACAATGCGCAGGAGGGGCGCGCGACGAGAGCCGCCGACGGAGGGCACTGATGCTCAACCTCGACTTCCTCTGCATGAAGACGGCCCAGGAGATGATGGCTTGCCAGGGCACTTCGGGCGACAAGGAGAACGTAGCCACCGCCGGGCTGGGGGTTCTCCTGGAGAACGGACCCTACGGGTTCATGCTCTTCTTGGAGAGCCATTCCAAGACGGGCATCGCCGGCCGCTACAAGGAGCAACTCCTCGCTCTCTGCCGCGAGGAGCTCGTCGCGTCCTACCTCGCTGGGGGTGTTCCGACGAGTGGTAACTTCCAGGCCGTCACGAAGTGGCTTCGCGGCCTCGCCGAGGACCTGGACCGTTACCTGTTCACAAAGCGCCTGTGGCAGCAGACTTTGACCTACGCCCGTTACCACGCGAAGGCGCTGGGGGAAGGCGGTGGAGCGGGCCAGAGCGGGGTGCAGGGGGAGGGAGCATGACCTGGCGGCGCCTTCCCCTGTGCTTCGAGCTGCTCAGCCCCCTGCACATCGGGTTCCTGCCGAACCAGCCAGGAACGGCTGTGGCGCGAACCCGCTGCTACGTCCCGGGCAAGAACCTGTGGGGCGCCGTCACGGCAAGCCTTACGCCGCGGTTGTATCCCCATCCGACCGCGGGCAACTATCGCGATGTTGGCGAGTCCATCCGCGAACAGGTCGTCTTTTCCTACTTCTACCTCTCCGATGGGGCACAACTCTTCACTCCGGACTACACGGAAAACGGCCTGGTTTGGGGAAACCTGACCGACCGGGCCTTTCGCGCACGGTTCATCGGATCCCGGGTTTCGACCGCGATCGGAGAAGCCGGCGGGGCCGAAGACGCAAGCCTGCACGAGATCGAGTTCGTCCGGCATCGCATTGGCTCTGCCGGAGCATCCAGTCAGAAAGTCCTGCTCATGGGTGTGGTCTGGATCCGTGAGGATGCCAGCGGTGATCATCAGGTGCTTCATTTGGAAGACGTTCTGCGCGAAGCCGATCTTGTGCTTGGCGGTGAGCGCAACTACGGCTTCGGACGGTTGCGCTTGGTTCCCGGGAACGAGGTATTCAGAGTTGGCGCGAGCAATTGGTGGCCCGAGGACCCAGAAGTGTCAGTATCTGTGGACAGCGGGCGCCCCCTCATAGGCCACGCTCCCTACCGGCAGGATCGGACGTTCAGGGGAGAAATCGAGATCGTTGCCGGCCGAGAGTACCGGCGCAATGGCGCGGGTGCTGCATTTCAGAGGCCCGGGATCGAAATTACGAACGCAGGCTACTGCTTTGCGCCTGGCACTCGCCTGGGTGGCGGCGGGATGGTAGCGCGCCTGGACCCCTGGGGGTGCCTCACCTGGGTGTAGGCTCCCTGACGCAGTGCTCTTGCTGGAACGCGCTCGCCCTCGCAGGGAAGTTGACAAACTCTCTGACTGCGCGATGCTGCTCCTCGGCCGGTAGGTTCAGGAGACGACGTAGCATCCGTTCGGTGACAACAGGCCGCGTCAACTCGTCACCCAGCGCAGCAAGGATGTTCACAACCTCGGGCGCAAGATCAAGAAGGCCAAGAACCTGGGTCACCCGGGCGCGGGTCACGCCGAGCTGGCGGGCCAGATCAGCACGAGACGTGCACTTCCCGTCAGCCAGGCTGCTCTCCCACTCCTGGGCGAGGTTGATTGATCCGCGGTACCGTCTGGAGGTGAGAGTCGAGGCTATCGGCTGTTCGAAGCACTCGGGGAGCGTTTCGCTTCGCAATGGGAGGCCAGCCGTGACGCCCCCCGCGCCACCAGCGTGGCGCCAGCGATGAGTGTGAAAATTCAGGATTTTCCCCACCTCAGCGAGGGCATCGACGGCCCGAGGGTATCGGTATCTGGCAGGGCGTCGCGCCGCCGCAGGTGGGGCCGCAGGCGGCTCGTATCCATCGCGACCCCCAGTCCGCCCAGGGCCCGCCGGGCGTGGTGCACCTCCAGGAGTGAGCCCTCTGCTTGCTCGGCCAGCTCACCCTGCGCCAGGGCCTCGCTGCGCGACGATGATGAGCTGGTTCAGCGCGGCCCGCAGCCAATCTCTCCGCGAGAGGGAGCCGCCCGTCCGGCCCATTCCTGTCTCCAGTCCTCGGGCCGGCTGGATCTGCGCCGGCGAGGTGAGCCCTGTTCGCAGATTGACGGACGCACCGGGTTGAGCTCCGTGAGTCCTTCCCGCCCGCCATCTAGCGAACGGAGAGACTCCACCGGGCTCGATTGGCACGCTCTCTGCGAAGATGTCTCCTGCTCCCGCTGGTGAGGGCGCACGAGGGAGCGCGGCTGGTGTGCAACACCCGCGCTGTGGCCAAGGGGGAACGATGCGATGACTGAGGCGGCCGTTGCCTCTACCGACCTGGCGGAGAGCGCCGCGGCCGGCTACGCGCTCGGCTCGCAGATCACCGCCGCGCTTCAGGGGCAACCGCCCGACGCGCTCATCGTCTTTGCCTCGTCGCGCTATGAGCCCAGGGAGCTGCTGCGCGCGCTGCAGGCCGCCTGCCAGCCGCGGATCATCGTCGGCTGCTCCTCGGCCGGCGAGTTCACTACCTGCGCTCAGGGAGAGGGCACGGCCTGCGCCGTCGCCCTCCGCTCGCCCGAGATGCAGTTCACCGCCACCATTGGGCGCGGCCTGCGCGCGGCCCGCGCCGCGGCGGCCGAGGAGCTGGTAGCGCCGTTCCAGGGCCTGCGCGACCAGCGCTATCGTTACCGCTCGGCGCTGGTGCTGACGGACGCGCTGGCAGGCTACGCCGATGACCTGGTGGAGCGACTCACCTTGCTCACTGCGGGGCGGTATCAGTTCTTCGGAGGCGGCGCGGGCGATGACGCGCACTTCCAGCGCACGGTTGTCTTCTTCGGTGCCGAGGCTATCCCCGACGCGGCAGTTGCGCTGGAGATCCTGTCAAACAAGCCGCTCGGCATTGGCGTCCGCCACGGCTGGCGGCCCGCCAGTCCGGCGCTGCGGGTGACTGAAGCCGAGAGGATGCGTCTGCTGAGCCTGGATGCCGCACCCGCGGTGGAAGCGTTCGAGGAACACGCCGAGGCAACCGGGCAGAGGTTCGACCATGCCGATCCGCTGCCCTTCTTCCTGCACAATGTCCTGGGCGTCGACGCCGGCAGCGGGTACAAGCTTCGGGTGCCCCTGGGGGTGCAGCCCGATGGCTCGGTGATGTGCGCGGCGGATGTACCGACCGGGGCGACCGCGTGTATCATGGGAACGACCAGCGCTTCCGCGATCGAAGCGGCTGCGCAGGCCACCACGGCGGCCCTGGAGCAGCTCGGCGGCTTGCGGCCAAAGGTCGCCCTCTTCTTCGACTGCGTGGCCACGCGACTGCGGATGGGCAACGAGTTCGGCCGGGAGCTTAGCTCGGTCCGCGGCGCCCTCGGGGCAGCCGAGTGTGTTGGGTTCAACACTTACGGCCAGATCGCCCGGGCGCAGGGGCAGTTCAGCGGGTTCCACAACTGCACCGCGGTGGTCTGCGTCATCCCGGAGTAAGGGGCTGTGGCGCTTCTGTTGCCGCCGTTCCTGACGCTGCTTGCAGCGCTGGCCGAGCCGGCACACCGCCGCGAAAGCGCTCGGGCACTCGCCCATCACCTTGGCGCCGACGACCTGCTCCTGTTCGTCCCCGATCCCGAAACTGGCGCGCCCCTGCCAGCGCCGGGCTTCCCGCAGACGCTCCCGCGGCGCCGCTCCTGGCGAGCCTTCCTGGCCGAGTGTCTCACCGCCGGCCACCACACGGCCGAGCTGCCATTCCCGGATGGCGCAACACCCACCCGTGCCACCGGCGTCTCGCTCGGCGACGGATCTACCCTGGTGCTGCTCGGCGGCTCGCCCGAGCGCGACAAGATCGACGAGGTCCGCCCGGCCCTGCCGCTGCTCGCCTGGGCGCTGCGCGCCGAGCGCGACGCGCACACCGCACAGGGGCAGGCGACGGCAGCACGCCAGGCCGCCGCGGACCTCGACGCACTCACCCACGCGCTTGACGCTGCCCTGCGTGAGACCGAGGCCGCCCACGCCGCGGCTGAGGCGCTGGAGCGGCGCTATCACAGTCTGTTTGAGGGTGTTGGGGACGCCGTCCTGGTGGCCGACGCCGAGGGGCGGTACCTGGATGCCAACGCGGCCGCGATCGCGCTGCTCGGCTACACTCGCGATGAGCTCCAGCAGATGCGCGTGGCCGACGTGGTCGCTGCTGATCCGCGGTGGACCGAGGCCGAGTACGAGCGCCTCAAGGCGGAGGGGCAGTGGGCGGGGGAGCTGGAGCTGCAGCGGAGGGATGGCTCGACCGTGCCGGTCGAGGCGCGGGCCACGGTCGTTACGCTGCCCACCGGCACGCTCTATCTGTCGGCCCTCCGCGATATTTCCGAGCGGCGGGCGCTGGAGCGGATGCAGCGGGAGTTCATCACCATGGTCACGCACGAGCTGCGCAACCCGCTCGCGTCCATCAAGGGCTACGCCGAGCTCATGCAGCGCCGGGGCGCATACAGCGAGGCGGCGGTCGACACCATCGTTACCCAGGCGAAACAGTTGGAGCGGCTCATCAAGGACCTGCTAGACGTCTCGCGCCTGCAGGTCGGGCAGCTCAAGCTGCAGCCCGGCGAAACCGATCTGGTGGCGCTCGCGCGAGCTGCTGCTGCACAGGCGCAGACCCTGACCCACGTGCATACGATTCGCGTGGTGGCCCCGGAGCCGCCGCTGGTGGGGCGCTGGGACGCTACTCGACTCGAACAGGTGCTTCAGAATCTGCTGTCCAACGCCGTCAAGTACTCGCCGGATGGCGGTGAGATCGTGGTGCGGGTCGAGGATCTTCCCCGGCAGGCGCGAGTCTCGGTGACAGATCAGGGCATCGGCATCCCGCCGGAGGCGTTGCCGCGCCTCTTCCAGCGCTTCTTTCGAACAGAGGAAGCCCAGGCGAGGGGTATCGAGGGGCTGGGCCTCGGCCTGCACATCAGCAGAGCGCTGGTCGAGGCACACGGTGGACGCCTCTGGGCCGAATCCCTGCCCGGCCAGGGGAGCACCTTCGTCTTCACGCTCCCGCGCCAGGAGCGGTGAGCGAGCGGCTCAGCGGTTGCCGCGCTGCTCGCGCGGCAGCCAGGCGTCATAGCTCGCCTCCGTCCCGTCCGTCGGCGTGTACTCGCAGCCGATGTAGCCGCTGTAGCCCGCCTCGTCGATGGCGCGGAACAGGTTGGGGAAGTTGATCTCCCCCGTGCCCGGCTGGTGGCGCCCGGGGACGTCGGCGATCTGGATGTGCCCGATCTTCGCCATGTTGGCGCGCAGGGTGTTGATGAGGTTCCCCTCCATCAACTGCATGTGGTAGGCGTCGTACTGGTACCGCACGTTGGGGCTGCCCACGGCGTCGACCAGCTCGAAGCCGAGCTTGGAGCTGGTCAGGAAGTAGCCGGGGACGTCGAAGCGGTTCAGCCCCTCGCTCATCAGGATGACATCGGCCCGCTCGGCCAGTGGCGCGGCCCGCCGCAGGTTCTCGATCGCGACCTGCTTCGCCTCCTCGAAGGTCACTCCTTCGGGCACCAGCCCGGCCAGCGCGTTGAGGCGGCGGGTGCCCAGCCGCTTCGCCAGGTCGATCGCTTCCCTGATGCTCTCCTGGAAACGGTCCATCCGCGCCGGGTGGCACAGGTAGCCGCGCTCTCCCGCGTTCCAATCACCGGGGTCGGTGTCGAACAGCACCAGCTCCAACTGGTTGCGACGTAGCTCCCGCTCGATCTCGTCGACGTCGTAGTGGAACGGGAAGAGCATCTCGACGTGGGTGAAGCCGATCCGCGCGGCGCGCTCGAAGCGCTCCAGCACCGGGTATTCGGTGAAGCCGATGGTCAGGTTGGCCGCGAAACGGGGCACGGCAGCCTCCTCGCTCGGGGTACCCCATTGTACCGGGCAGGAGAGCCCGAATTGCCCTGGCCGCTGGCGCGTGACGGCGGTCGGTACAATCTGGCCAGCAAGGCGGCGCAGCGGAGTGGGCCGTGGGCCCGATCAGCGGAGCAGGGACGCTGCAGTGGGCGATGATCGGCCTGGTGACCGGGGCCGAGGTGTTCGGCGCCCTGCCGCGTGCCGCCGCCGGGCGGATCGCCGACTACCTGAACAGCGGCCCCGGCAGCCTCCTGGTCGTCAGCCGAGCGACGACGGAGGACGTGGACCAGGGGGCGGAGGTGCCGGAGCTGCTGGTGCTCCTGGCGCAGATCACCTACGTCCAGCCGTGGGGCGTTACCGCAGGGGTCGAAAACCTCCCGGTGCCGCCCCGAGGGGCTACCCCGATCCAGCTCCAGGTGCTCCTGCGCTCGCGGATCGCGGTGAGCGGGACGATCCACCTGCCCACCGGGGTCGATCTGGGGGCCATGCTGTCCCGCACCGACGAAACGTTCCTCGGCTTTGGCCGGGCGGCGCTCGTGACCCCGGCGGGCGAGCGCCGCCCGGCCGACGGGGTGCTGGTGAACCGAAGCCACATTCTGCTGGCCCGACGGCTCGGGTCCTAGCGCGCCGCGGCCGCTGCCAGCCAGCAGAAGGGGCAGGACGAGCCGGCTAGCGCCCCGTTCGCGAGCTGGCACCGGGGAGCAGGGTAGACAACCCGGCCAGCATCCCCGGCTTTGCCCTGGCCTGTCTTGGCCGGCCGTACTCCGCCACCTCCCGGGCCAGCGCCTCGAGCGCGCGCCGCGCCTGCGTTCGTCCGTTCTGGTCGACGTCGAACACGCTGACGCCCAGGTTGGCCGCGGCGACGAAGAGCCGGCCATCGCTCGGCACCAGCGCGGAGATCGGCCGTGGCAGCACCGACTGAACCTGGCGCACCTCCAGGCCGGCGTCGGCGCGGTTCAGCACGATCCGGATGCGGTCGTTCAGGCCGATCTGCGAGCTGGCGGTCAGCAGCCGCAGCGTGTTGCGCACCGCGCCCAGCTCCGGGGTGAGCACCACCAGCACCTGGTCCGCCAGCTCGAGCACGTTCAGCGTGCTCTCGTTAGGCGTGTCGTCCAGATCCACCACCACGTAGTCGAAGTAGCGCCGCAGGGCCTGGGCGGCGGCGGCGACAGCACCCTCGGGGATCCTCTCGACGTCCTCCAGATGGGCCGGCGGCGCCAGAACCTTTACCCCACTCGGGTGGGCCACCAGCACCCGGGTCCAGACCTCCGGGTCGTTCGGAATCCCGTTCAGCGTGGCATCCAGGATGGTACGGTGCGCGGTGATGTTCAGTGTCACCAGGCTGTCGCCCATCCAGAGGTCGCCGTCGATGAACGCGACCTTGGCGTCCGCGACCCGGGCAAGCCCGATGGCGACGTGCACCGCCAGGGTGGTTTTGCCTACGCCGCCGTGGGCGCCGAAGACGCACACCAGCTTGCCGTAGCCGGACAGCGCGGCCGCGACCTGGGCGGTGGGCACCGCCAGGCTGATACCGACCGAGTTCGGGATCAACGCCCCGCTCCGCACCAACAGCGCGTTCAGCCGGAGTACCAGCTCGGCCGCCGAGATCGGCTTGCGCGCGTAGTCCTCCTGCTCCCCGTGCTCAATCTCCATCGTCCAGGTCACCTGGTCGGAGCCAGGCGGCGGGAGCAGGACCAGGAAGGGAACAGTCCCATCGGTTCGGAGCAGGCGGTAGATCGCGAACGTCTCGTTCTTGGGCAGCTCGCCATCCAGCACCACCGCAGCAACCGCGTGGCCCAGTTCGCGCTGCGCCTCGCGGACCGAGCTGCAACGGATGGGGGAAAAGCCGACCGCGGAGAGCGCATCGACGCTGTCGAGGATGACATCGTCATTAGTGCAGAGCAGGACTACCCGCTCGCTGCTCACGTCGCTCATGATGGCTCCGCCAGCTCGCCGGCAAGGGCGAGGAACTCCCGCACCCGCGCTTCGTGGTGCGGTGACACGATGACGAGCACCCGGCCATCGTCACGGACGGTGACGAGCGCCGCGCCCACCCCGGTAAGCCGGGTGATCTCCTGCTCAAGCTTGAACAGGCGCCCCAGGCTCAGTTGCGGGCGGGGCGTCAGCGAAATCTCGCCTGGCTGCCTCTCCCGCGCGGGCACAGACGCCGGCAGAGGCGGGGACGTATCCTTTGTAGCGCCAGGCGCGGACTGGCGCTCCTCGGCATCGTCCGCCCCCGGAGTTCGCGTGGCGGCGGCTCCGTTCGGAGCCTGCAATCGCGGCAAGGGCGCATGCAGCGCGGAGCTTGACAACGGGGCAGGTCGCGGCGGTGCGGGCGTGGGTTCCACGGCGATCACTCTTTACTGGCGGCCCGATTTCCTGGGCAGGCCATCTACGGCTAGGTTCTGTATTCGCCAGCAAGAGCGGAAAGTAGAGGGCTGGCGCCGAAAGACGTCCTACGTCAAGCCCCTGATCAGGCGGCGGTCGGTCTCGGCGGCTTGGCGCAGTTCCGGCGGTGCACGGCCTCGTCGTAGCGCTGCCCGGCCGCCAGCAGGTGGTGGAGGATCTCCAGCCCGCGGTGAGCCAGGGCACGCGGGGCCGTGAAGGGGCTCCGCACGCTGGCCTGAGGACAAGGCGAGGCCCAGGGGGAGCAAGGCAGCGAACAGCACGCCCGGCGCTGCTGCGCCTGGCGGAGGCAGCGGCTGCACGCCCCGCGGGTGGCGCCTCCCGCCTGCGCCCGGAGGCTCTGGAAACCGGGGCGGTGGAGCAGTGCAGGGCGGCCGGGGTGGGGCACCGCTCGCGGCGGTCCCCGATCTCGCCCAGCACCCTGGCGTCCAGCCGCGCGGCCAGCCCGGGCAGGCTCAGCAGGACCTCGCCGTTAGGGTGGGCTCCCTCCCCGGTCAGCAGCGTGCGCAGGCGAGCTTCCCAGGCGGCGCGCTGGCGGGGCAGCAGCAGCCGGTGCTGGGCGGCGAGCTGGATCGCGCCGACCTTGGCCCGCGCCAGCGGGTCGGGAGCCGCCAGGGCCTCCGCCTGGAGGAGGGCGGAGATCCGCGCCGCGGCCCGACGGGTCTGGCCAGGCGACGGCTCACGCGGCCAGGGCGAGCGGTCACTCGGCGCTGCGCTTGCGCGCGGCCTCGGCTAGCCAGGTCAGCGCCTCGTTCAGCTCGTACAACACCTCTGCCACGCCGGTCGTGCTCATGACCGCCAGGTAGACGCGTGTCGGCCGGGGGAGCAGGTGCAGCCCATACACCAGCCCGGCCGCGACCCAGGTACCGACACAGATCGGGCAGGAGACAAGCTCGCCGATCGCCCGCCGCACCCCGGAGCCGCGCTCCACCGCGACCACCGTCTCGCCAGCCCCGGTATCGTCCGGCTTGGTCACGGTGAAGGGGGCACGGAGGGGCTGAGCGACCCGCTCGTAGGCGATCATCCGCCCGGTGCGGAAGCTGGCGAGGCCGAGCAGCAGCAGGTCGAACGGGCTGAGCTGAAGGTCGCGGTCCCGATGGACCGCGCGGAGCGAGAACGTCCCGAGGATGCCGAAGAACAGTGCCATTAACGTTAGCTTGGTTGCCCGCTGCTCCGTCGCCGTGTGCGCGTCGGCTCCAGGACGCGCGCGGGGGGAAGCAGACGTCTCCCCAGGGCTGCTGGCGCGGTGCGGGGACGCCGCGCCCGTCTCAGAGCGGGCTGGGTCGGAAGCAGACATCTTATTCCTTATTCCTCACCTGCTGGTTGGCTCGGCCATCGCGGGGAGCGCACATCCCGTGCCTACAGCGGCAGTGGTCCACCCCGGGGCCAGCCGCGCGATCGCTCGCCCGCGCTCAGAGCGTCCGCTACCCGCCGCGGATCCAGCCCCCCACCGCTCCTTGCCGCGCGGCCGCGCGGCCCGTACCCTCTGCTGATGTAGCGTGCGCTGGCGCGCCGCCAGCGCCGCCCCACGCGCTGGTCCGGCGGGGCAGCAGGCCAGCCGACAGACACCTCGGGCGCGGAGCGATCTCCAGCCCCACCGGGAGCAGCATGGCCGACCCCTCGCCGCCCGCCCCCCGGAACCCAGAGACCGCTCCCACCGCCCCCGCGGAGCCGGCCGCGCCGCGCCGCCCGCTGGTCATCCGGGCGAGCGATCCCTGGAGGCTCGCGCTGCGGATCGTCCTCCTGACCACAGCAGTGGTCGTCGGCCTCTGGCTGGTAGTGATGCTCTCCGGGGTGCTGCTGCGGCTCCTGGCCGCGGTCATCCTCGCCACGGGCCTCGCCCCACTCGTCCGCCAACTGCATCGCCTCGGCCTCCCGCGCGGCGCGGCGGTACTGCTGATCTACCTGGCGTTCATCCTCGCCGTCGTCGGCTTCCTGGTGCTCGTCGTCCCGCCGCTCGTTCAGCAGACGGCGGAGCTGGTTCGGGACGCACCCCAGTACGGGGCGCGCATCCAGCAGACGCTGCTCGACCTGCGCAAGCGGTTCCCCTTTCTGCCTCCACTCGATCAGCAGCTCGCGCAGCAGGTGACGGGGCTGGGCGAGCAGATCGGCGCGGTGCTCACTCAGGCGTTCGTGGTCCTCGAGTTCGCCCTCGGCGTCTTCAGTGGGCTCGTCTCCGCGGTGCTGGTGCTGCTGATCACGCTGTATTTGATCGTCGATGGCGCCCGCATCCGTGAGTACTTCCTGTCGTTCGTCGCCCCAGCGCGGCGCGAGCGGCTGCGCCGGGTGACCGACCGCATCGGGGAGCGCATGGGCGGCTGGCTGATCGGCCAGGTAGAGCTGAGCCTGGTGATCGGCGTGGTGGTGTACCTCGGGCTGACGGTGCTCGGAGTGCAGGGCGCGCTCCTGCTCGCGGTGGTGGCGGCCGTCGGGGAGGCGATCCCGATCGTCGGGCCGGTGCTCTCGGCGATCCCCGCCGTGATCGTGGCGCTGACGCAGTCGCCCCTGCTCGCGCTGGCCACGGCAATCATGTACCTGGTGGTGCAGCAGCTCGAGAACAACCTGCTGGTGCCGAAGATCATGGAGCGGGCGGTGGCGATCCACCCGCTGGCGGTGATTATCGCGCTCATCATCGGTGGCGAGCTGCTCGGGATCGGCGGGGCGCTGGTGGCAGTCCCCGTGGCCGCCGCGCTGGCGGTGATTCTGGACGAGCTGCGCTGGGAGCGGCTGCACCCGGAGGAGTAACGCCGCGTGGCCCCGGCCGGGCACCCGGCCGGGGCCACGCGGGGAGAGTGTAGCTAGGGTTAGGAGGTCGGCCAGGCCTGCAGGGTAACGTTCACTGTCTGCTCCTGGCCCTGGCGATTGATCTTCACCTGGATGGTGTCGCCTGGCGCGTGCTGGTCGAGCGCCCGGCCGATGTCGTTGGTCGTCTTCACTGGCTGCCCGGCGACTTCCAGGATCACATCGCCGCCCCGCTCGTTGCCCTGGGCACCGCTCCCACCCCGCAGCCCGGCGCGCGCCGCCGGGCTGTCGGGCACCACCTGCAGGATCAGCACCCCGTGGTCCACACTCACGCCCAGTTCAGCCTTGTTCGACGGGGTCACGTCGCGACCCGAGATCCCGAGCCAGGGGTGCTGGATCACCTCGCCGGCCAGGAGCCGGGGTTCGAGCTGCTTGAAGGCGTTGATCGGGACGGCGAAGTTGATCCCCTGGGCGCCGCCACGGCCCAGCCCCAGGGTGTTGATCCCGATCACTTCCCCCCGGGCGTTCAGCAGCGGCCCCCCCGAGTTGCCGGGGTTGATCGCCGCGTCGGTCTGAATCAGCCCGCGCAGCGGCCGGCCGCTCCCCTCCGACTGGGTGCGGTCGACGGCGCTGACGATCCCGGCGGTGATGGTGTTGTCCAGGCCTAGCGGATTGCCAATGGCGACCACCGGTTCACCGGGCCGCACCGCGTCCGAGTCGCCCAGCGGCAGCGGAACCAGCTTGTCGCGCGGAAGATCGGCCTGGATCAGCGCCAGATCCCCGGAGGGGTCACGCCCCAGCACCTTCGCGCTCGCCTCCGTGCCATCGGAGAGCCGCACCGTGAGCTGCCGCGCTCCGGCCACCACGTGGTTGTTGGTAAGAATGTGGCCGTCGGTGTCGATGACCACCCCAGAGCCCACTCCGCCGTTGAAGCCGCTGCCAGCCGCGATGTACACCACGCCCGGAGCGGCCCGGGTGTACAGGTCCGAGTAGTCCTGGGGCACGGCAGCCGCTGGCGCGGCGGCGGGGGCAGGGGCCGGGGCGTTCAGCGGCGTCCCGGCCGGGGTGTTGACGATGATCGGGGCAACAGGGGTCGGGATCAGGTGGCTGCTGACAGCCGCCCCGGCCGCGCCCCCAGCCACCGCACCGACCATCAGCGCGCCAGCCACCAGGCCGATCGCGCCACGGTATTCCCGCCGTCGCGTCGACGCCACCGCCGGGGTGTGCGGTGGCGCGGGCACGTCCGACGCAGTGGGAGGAAAGGGGGGCGAGTCATCTGAATCACGCATTGATTCCTCCAGCCAGTCTGCCCTGTATCGGGCTCCGTGTCGCACTATTCCAGGTATACCCGCTCGAACGAAGATCACCATGACCAGGAGATGAGAACCGGGTAAGACCTGGATAAGCGCCAGGAGGAGCCACCGAGGTGGAGATCGAAGCGAAGTACCGACTGCTCGACCCGATCGACCCGGACGCGGTGGAACGCCTAGACCTCGCGCCCTACCGGCTCGAAGGGCACGCCACGCACGCGCTGGCCGATACCCTGCTGGACACACCGGGGCGGGCCATCACCCGCGCCGGCTGGTCGGTGCGGCTCCGTCGCGACGGGCCACGGACGTTCCTCACCCTCAAAGGCCCGGGTCGCGTCCAGGGCGCGGTGCATCGGCGCGAGGAGCACGAGGCGGAGCTCCGCCAGCCCAGTCTCGATCCCGCCGCCTGGCCTGCCGCGCTCCAGGCGCGGGTGCAGGCGCTGGCCGGCGGCGAGCCGCTCGCGCCACTGGCCGCGGTGCAGAACCAGCGCAGGACCTGGCGGGTCCGGCTCGGCCAGGCCGAGGTGGGCGAGCTGGCGCTGGACGAAGGGATCATCAGCGCTGGTGGACGCCAGGAGCCGTTCCGCGAGCTGGAGCTGGAGCTGATGGGCCAGGGCAGCGAGGCCGACCTGCCGCAGTTGGAGGCGCGTCTGCGGGCCGCGCTTCCGCTTGTCCCCGAGCCGCGGAGCAAGCTGGCCCGCGCCCTGGCACTGCTGGAGGACGACTGAGAGCGCCCGAGGACGGAGCGGCGTCGCCGAGCAGCGCCAGGAGCGCGGCTTTGTTTGCCGGATGGCATTTTCGATATCGTCGGTCACGACGCCGCGAGTGCCGCTGTCCGAGAGGCGCCCACCTGCGCGCAGAGTTCGCTTGACGCTGTTGCGCCGCAGCTAAGAGGAGAGTGCTGCGGGATTGTTCCCACCAGGGGACGGATCGGCCGGGATCGCCTGCCCCGGCTTCGCCGCGCCCTGCTGGCGAGCCGCGGTTTCGAGGCGCAGGCGACTGACCTGGTCCTGGATCTCGATCAAAGCTTTGAGCACTGCCCAGAGGAAGAGTGGCCCCAGGGCAAGCGCGAGCGCGCCAACCAGCGCCCCAAAGGAGCTGACGAGACCCAATGGGCTCTTGCCCACCTCCAAGAGGAGCCCGACGAACGCGAGCGCGCCGATCGCAAGGGTAATCCAGCCGATGATGCCGAAGATCGCTGCGACGAATCGTACTCCGCCCATTCCCCCACATCCGTGTCAGAGAAGATGCTGCTGGCGGCACGCGGCCTTTGGGGTTTCAGACTCCTGAGGGCCGCGGCTACACCCGCGGGTCGACTACCACGTCCAGCAGCGCCGGGCCCGGCAAGCTGAACAGTTCGCGCAGGGCTGAGCCGAGGGCGGCCGGGTCCTCCACCCGGCTCGCCGGAACGCCGAAGCCTTCAGCGAGCTGGACGAAGTCGAGCCGCGGCCGGTCGAAGTCGAGCCCCGGCAGTGGCAGGCCCCCGGTTTCGTCCCCGAACAGGCGGTTCGCGTTGACCCGCAGGACACGGTAGCTGGCGTTGTCGCAGACGACGAGCTTCACCGGGAGGCGCTGCTCGGCAGCGGTCCACAGGCCGTGGATCGCCATCAGCGCGGTGCCGTCGCCCACCACCGCCACCACCTCCCGGCCAGGCTGGGCCAGGGCTATGCCCAGCGCCGCCCCGATGCCCCAGCCCAGCGCCCCACCGCCGCGGGTGTTGTAGTAGACGCCCGGGCGGGTGATGGGGAGCAGGTCGCGCAGCGGCGGGCCAGAGCTGATCGCATCGTCGACCACTGCCGCCTCGCCTGGCAGCGCCTGCACCAGCTCAGCCATCAGCCGGCCGGGGCGGATCGGCCGCTGCTCCCAGCCAGCGTGCCAGCGGGCCCGCCGCGCCGCCCGCGCCTCCGCCAGCCGTCGCTCCACCGCCAGCCGCCGCTCGGCCGCCTGGCGCGCCGCCGGCGCGAGCCGCGCCTCCAGCAGCGGCAGCAGCTCCGCCAGCGCCTCGCGCACGTCGCCCTGCACCGCCACGCTCGGCTCGTTCTTCCCCAGCTCCCACGGGTCGGGATGCAGGTGGACTACCCGCGCTCCCTCGTCCAGCAGCGGCTGCTCGTGGTAGGCCAACGACTGGAAGACGTCTGTTCCGAGCGCGAGCACCACGTCGGCCTGGCGGAGCGTCTGGCGGCCGAAGGTGCCCCAGAGGTCCAGCAGCCCGCCCCAGAGCGGGTGGGTGGTGGGGAACTGCAGCCCGGCTAGCCAGGTGCTGTACACCGGCGCGCCCAGCAGCTCCGCGGCCGCCACCGCATCCGCCTGAGCACCCGAGCGGTCGACTCCATCCCCGACCAGCACCAGCGGCGCCCGGGCCGCCGCCAGCGTCGCGGCCGCGGCCTCCAGCGCGCGCGGGTCGGGCCGCAGCCGGTCGTACACCGGCGTTGGCGCCAGGGGCGGAATCTCTGCCTCGGCGAGCAGCACGTCTTGCGGGAGCGAGAGGAACACCGGCCCCTGGGGCGGCTGGGCGGCGACCTTGAAGGCGCGATGGAGCGCGCGCGGCAGATCGGCGGCATGGTGCACCTCGGCCGCCCACTTGGTCAGCGGCCGGGCCAGCCCGACCAGGTCGCCGCTCAGCCACGGCTCGCGCAGCGCGATGCGGCTGTCCTGGCTGCCGGCGGTGAGCACGAGCGGCGAGCCGCCATAGCGCAGGTTGTAGAGCACGCTCAGGCCGTTGGCGAGCCCCGGGACGGTATGCAGGTTGACAAAGGGAACCTTGCCCGAGGCGCGGCCATAGCCGTCGGCCATTCCGAGCGCCACCGCCTCCTGAAGCACCAGCACGTAGCGCAGCCGCGGCTCCTCGCGCACCGCGCGCAGCAGCGCCAGCTCGGTCGTGCCGGGATTACCGAAGATCAGCTCAACGCCCTCGGCAACGAGCGTCTCTGTCAGCGCCCGCGCCCCGCTCATCCACCCCATGGCTCCTCCAAACCCACCACTCAGGGTCTGCAGTGTACGCCGGGCGGGATGGAACGCGCCGAGACGCGCCCGGGGCTGGCCTGGAATCTGCTCTGTCAACGCAGCGGCGCGGGCGCGGCCTGGCGGGGTCCCCACGCGACCCGTCGCGTGGGGTGCCCCTGGCGCCCCGCTGCGAAGATGGCCTCGTGCAGGAGCCTGCCATGCCTGGTCCCACCCCTCGTCCACTGCGGCCCCGCCACGCTCGGGTGTTCGCCACACTCGTGTTAGCCCTCAGCCCTGTCCTGCTGCTCGCCGGCTGCGGCGGGCAACAGTCACAGACCGCCACGGTGCAGAGTCCGCCAACGAGCACGCCCGCCGCCCCATCGCCGGTCGTGACAGTGGCGGCCGCGGCCACGCCTGCCCCAAGGAGCGCCGGCCCGACGAACGCGCCACTCCCCGCCACCAGCAGCACGCCTGATGCCAGCGGCAGCCTGGCGCAAT
Source organism: Pseudomonadota bacterium (assembly GCA_021325655.1). Classification (GTDB taxonomy): domain Bacteria; phylum Chloroflexota; class UBA6077; order UBA6077; family JAJPGT01; genus JAJPGT01. The sequence continues at coordinate 15,657 of JAJPGT010000093.1, read as the reverse complement.
CCATCTCGGCCACCACCGCCAGCGCCACTGCCAGTGCCCCGCCCACGGAGGGCGACGCCGCCAGCTCGCCGGTAGTGCGGGTGGTGCAGGCGAGCCGGCCAGGTGTTGTCCAGGTGACCAATGAGCAGGAGGCGCAGAACCAGCGGGGGCAGGGGACCGGACTGCTCGTCCCGCAGGGCGCCGGCACCGGCTTCCTGATCGACGACCAGGGCCACGTGCTGACTAACAACCACGTGGTGGCCGGGGCGCAGCGCATCACCGTCACCACGTTCGACGGCCGCAACCTGGTCGCCAGGCTGGTCGGAGCCGACCCGCGCACCGACGTGGCGGTGCTGCAGATCGATCCGACCGGGCTGAACGTGCTGCCGCTCGGCGATTCCTCCAAGCTGCTGGTAGGCCAGACGGTGGTCGCCATTGGGAACGCGCTGGCGCTGCCGGGCGGCCCGACCGTGACCACCGGGGTGGTGAGCGCGCTGGGGCGCTCAGCAGAAGAGCCGCCGGTCACCAATCCGAACACCGGCGACACCGGCCCCGGCGCCTTCCTGTTCGACCTCGTGCAGACCGACGCCGCGATCAATCCGGGCAACTCCGGCGGGCCGCTGCTGGACCTGCAAGGCCGCGTCATCGGGATCAATACCCTGGGGCGGGTGTTCGCGGAGCAGACTCCGCAGGGGCCGATCCCGGCGCAGGGGATCAACTTCGCAATCGCGATCAACACCGCCAAGCCGATCGCCGACGAGCTGATCAAAAACGGCAAGGTGGTCTACGGGTTCATGGGGATCTCTACCCTGGACAACAGCCCGGCGATCGCGGCGCGCTACGGGATTGCCGCCATCCCCGGTGCGGTGATCCAGGCGGTGGTGCCGAGCTCGCCCGCGGCGCAGGCGGGATTGCAGCCCAAGGACCTGATCATCGCGATCGATGGCCAACCGGTGCGCAGCACCAGCGACCTGCGGCGCGAGCTCTGGCCGAAGCGCCCCGGGGACCAGGTGAGTGTCACCCTCGCCCCGCCGCAGCAGGTGCCGCCGGCCGCCGCCGCGACGGTGGTGGCGAACCCAGGCGCGGCCGAGGTGGCCGGGGTGAAGACCCGCACCGTCCAGATCACCCTCGCCCCGCAGCCCCAGCAGCCGAGCGGCGGGTAGCCGCTCGGCGCCGGTCCCTCTGGCAGCCGGATCTGGCCCTCCCGCCACCTGTGAAGCGCGCTCGCAGCGTAAATGATTAGGGTGTTCAGGCTGAAGAAGCCTGACCACCCTGATTTCTGGAGGATACTCCGATGCTGCGGATCAAGTACACGCTCTTTCGCGCGCTGAGCCTGGCGGGACTGATCGTCGGGCTGGTGATGGCCGCCGGCGCCGGCAACAAGTGGTCGTAGCCGGCATCCACGTCAGCAGACGGCCTGGGTCGCGCTGGCGGCTTGTCTGGCGGGAAGCGTCACGACGAAGCAGGTGCCGCCATCGGGGGGAAACTCTGCCTCGATGGTCCCCCCGTGGAGCTCCACGATCTCGCGGCTGATGAACAGCCCTAATCCCATCCCTGACAGATGCCCTCTGGTGTGGGCCTGGGAGAAACGGTCGAACAGGTGGGCTCGGTGCTCGGGCGGGATGCCCACCCCGTGGTCCCGCACCCGTAGGCACAGCGTATCGGGGCCTGGCGCGCTGAGCTCGACCGCGATCTCTCCACCACCAGGGCTGAACTTGATAGCGTTATCCAGTAGATTGGCCAGCACCTGCTCGAGCCGGAGCGGATCCACCAGAGCCAGTACGTGATCCGGGGTGCGCGCGATGAGCCGATGCTGGCTGGTGCGTGCCTGAGTCGATTCAACCACTGCCAGCACGAGTGCCGCGACATCTGTTGGCGCCGGTTCCAGGTGAAGCTGTCCGGTTTCGATCCGCGCCACGTCGAGGAGTCGGCTCACCAGACGCGCGACCCGCTCCGACTGCTGGTCGATAACCTGGAGGGCGCGGCGGGCGCGGACCCGGTCCACCACATCGCCGCGGTCGAGCTGCCGGGCTACCACCTCCGCGTATGCCCGCAGCGCGGTGATCGGGGTCTTCAGCTCGTGGGAGGCGATGGACAGGAACTCATCGCGCGCGCTGATCGCCGCCTGCGCCTGGCGGTACAGGCGGGCGTATTCCACCGCCAGCGCTATGCGCCGTGCCACGTCCTCCGCCAGCGCCAGGTCCGACGCCTCGTAGCACCGTGCCCCAGCGACCCGGGCGCATGTCAGTATCCCCAGCGCCTTGTTATGGGCAACCAGTGGCGCGACGAGCAGCGACTGCACCCCCAGGGCGCGGAGCGCCTCGAGCTGGCTTGGTCCATCCTGGGTGGCGGCGGGCGTGGCCGGAACTAACGACTCGTACAGCACCGCTGTCGAGGAGCGCCGCGCGAGCGCGATGACCGAGTCGCCCTCCGGCGACAGGAGCCGTGCGAGCGCCTCGGCCTGCGCTCCCGACACGGACGACTGCCAGGCGCTGGCCGCGCGCTGGCAGGTGCCGGCTTCCTCCACCACATCGACCGCGCACCAGTCGGCCAGCGCTGGCACCAGCGCACGCGCGACCTCGGGCAGGGCCTGCTCCGCCTCCATCGCTGCAGCCAGCAGGGCGCTGATCCCGGCGAGCAGCCGCTGCGCCTCCTCGGCCTTGCGGCGCGCAGCCACCTCGTGCGCCATGCGATACGAGTAGCGCAGCGCCTGGTAGGCCATCACTGTCGGGAAGAGCATTGCCAGCGTCCACCAGGGGGAGATGGTCCAGATGAAACCCAGCAGCCCGCCCGTCACCGCTGTCGAGATCTCTGCAGCGCCAGAGGCGCTCATGTCCTGGCTGATTACCGCCCGGAATCGCTGCCCGGACAGGCGCGAAAGCAGGAACGCGAGCAGATTGGCGGTGACGACGTAGTAAGTCAGCGAGATGAGCAGCAGACTCACCAGGCTGAGCAGCGGCGCTGTGGATACCAGGTCCAGCGGATTGCCCAGCACCCGCGCGGCCAGCCCGGCTGAGGCGATCGACAGCACCGTGGAGCCGGTGTTGAACGCCGCTTTGTACCAGGGAACCCGCCTCGCCACCTGCTCGATCAGCGTCGCCAGCCCGCCCAGCGTAATGACCGCGGACAGCGGCAGGACGAGCACTCCCGCGACATGAGGAATGGTGGAGAGTGCCAGCGCACCGCCACTGCGCAGCGGGATCGCGACGAACTCCAGGGCGAGCGCGGCGAGGAAGAACAGCACCGCGCTCGTGAGATCGTGAACTGAGGGCAGCGACAGTGTGGCGGCTGCGCCCAGCCAGAGGACGAGGCCGAGAACGCTCGTACCCAGAATGACGGCCCGTGCCTGAAGGGGAAAGTCGCGCACTCCCGCTCCTCGCCGCGTGGTGGGCGGATGCTACGGGCTGGCGCGGGCGCTGTCAAGGTCTGCTAAACAGTTATCAAGTCTCCGGCTAGGGTTGGGCTGATGCCTGGTTGCCCCTCGGCTGCTCGGCCGCGCTCGTTGCCTGGCTCGACGTCGCTCTCCGTCCCGGGGCCATGCCGTGGCGGTGAGGGCCACGCTTCTGATCGCAAAGGCCATACCCGCGCTCGACCTTTGAAGCCGACGCGCCCAACCAACTACACTGCCCTCGCCCGGGAGGCGGGCGGCTGGTCGCGCTCGGCGGGCCGCGGCGATTTCTCCACGCCGCCCGGGGAGCTATGGCCACTCTGCTTCGTCGCGCCAGCCACACCGTCGCCAGGCCCCGGTGATCTACCAGTTCAGCGTCTACCTCCACATCCTCAGCGCCATCATCTGGGTTGGGGGCATGCTCTTCCTGGCGCTGGTCGTTGTTCCAGCCACCCGCGCTATGGATCCCGCCGAGCGCGGAGCCCTCATCTCCGCGCTCGGCCGCCGCTTCCGAGTGATCGGCTGGCTCTGCATCGTCCTGCTGCTGGCTACCGGGGCGGTGAACGCCGGCTACCGGGGCGTGACCCTGGGCGGCCTGTTCACTGCTCCGTTCCTGGAGAGCGCATTCGGCAGGACGCTGCTAGCCAAGCTGGCGCTCGTCGCGCTGCTCATCCTGCTCAGCGCACTCCACGACTTCGTGATCGGTCCCCGCTGGAGCCGGGCCCGGCGGCAGCGTGACCCCGAGGCGCAGCGCCTGGCCGCGCGCCTGCGCTGGCGCGCCGCTACTCTCGGGCGGATGAACACGCTGCTGGCGCTGCTGATCGTCGCCCTGGCGGTCCTGCTGGTACGCCCACTGGGCTGAGCGCCCGCTCCTGAGCGGGCATGACCTTATCCACGGAGCTGGGCGGCGAACTTGAGCGGCGAGGCGGGCCGCGGCGTGTCAGGCCCGAAGACGACATCGTGCTTCGTACAGTACAGCGCGCTATCCCAGCGTCTCAGCTCCCGCTGGTATCTCCGGCGGGCGGGCAGTAGCAGCGCCCGATCGATAACCTGGCCGATGATCCAGGGGATGCAGAACGCTGCCACTAGCACTGGCAGGGTCGCCAGGTCCATCGGAGGGCCATACATGTCGCTGCCGATCTTGACCAGGAGGTAGGCGAGCGCCAGTGCGCCGATGATCCCGCCAAGCCAGGTAAACACCCCTCGGTTCTGGGGTTCGGGGGGCGGCGCGAGCAGGGTGGCGAGCGGGCTTCCGCTCTGCAACCGGTAGATTGCGCTCACTTTGACTGTATGGGTGTCGTCACCGCACAGTGGGCAGGCTGGACCGTCCATCCTGCGTCTCCGTCAGCCGTCATTGCCAGAACCCGCGGCCGCCATGATACCGCCGATACCCGTGCATTCAGCTCAAACGGATGCGAAAGCTGGCTTAAAAATTCGCTTGAGGCGAAGGGCTCTCGCCGGGGCGATCTCCCCGAGCGGGTCGACATGGACGGGCTCATGCTCGGCCACACGAAGGGGCACCGCCGTGCTCCCCGGTTCCGGCGCTGCGTACAATGCCCAGGAACGGTTCAGCAGCGGCGCGTCCGCCAGAGCCGCCGGGGCTGAACCGAGTGGGGGATCTGTGGAGCGCGTGGTCATCACTGGCATGGGGGTCATCTGCCCGCTCGGGCAGAGCGTGGATCAGTTCTGGGAGCACCTTTGTCGCGGGGTGTCCGGCGCGGTGCGCCAGGAGTTTCCCGAGGGTGAGCGCGTCCAGGCCCGCACGGTGATGCCGGTGCGCGACTTCCAGCCCGAGGACTACATGGAGCGCAAGCAGGTGCGGCGCATGGACCGCTGCGCCCAGTTCGCGGTCGCCGCGGCGCTCCAGGCGGTACGCGACGCGGAGCTGCGGCTGGAGCGTGAAGACCCGTACGGCGTCGCGGTACTAGTCGGCTCAGCCTTCGGCGGGATTCTCACCAGCGAACAGGAGCACAGCGCGTTCGCGATCCGCGGCCGGGTCAGTCCGTTCGCCATCCCGATGTTCATCCCGAACATGCCGGCGGCGCAGGTGGGGATGCAGCTCGGGCTCCATGGGCCGACGATGCTCGTCGCCAGCGCCTGCGCCGCGAGCAACGACGCCATTGGCCAGGCGGCCAACCTGATCCGACTCGGCCGCGCGGAGGTTGCGCTGGCAGGCGGCGCCGAGGCGGCGATCACCCCGTTCGTCCTGGCCGGCTTCGAGAGCACCGGGGCGCTCTCGCGCCGCGACGGTCCGCCCGAGCAGGCGAGCCGCCCGTTCGACCGTGACCGCGATGGCTTCGTGATGGGCGAAGGGGCCGGGATGCTGGTGCTGGAGTCCGAAGCGCACGCCCGGCGGCGCGGGGCCCGGATCCTCGGCGAGGTGCTCGGCTACGGCGCGACCGCCGACGCCTATCACCTGACCGCGCCGCACGAGAGTGGCGAGGGGCTGGTGCGGGCGATCTGCCAGGCGCTCCATGAGGCCGGGCTCGCGCCGGACCAGGTGGACTACGTCAACGCCCACGGGATCGGCACCCCGGCCAACGACCGGGTGGAGACGCTGGCGCTCAAGCGCGTCTTCGGCACCCGGGCGTATCAGATCCCCGCCTCCTCCACCAAGTCGATGATCGGCCACCTCTGCGGCGCGGCCGGCGCGGTAGAGGCGATCGCGACGCTGCTGTGTCTGCGCCACGGGTTCGTCCACCCCACGATTAATCTGGAGCATCCCGACCCGGACTGCGACCTGGACTACGTCCCGAACGTCGGACGGCCCCATCAGGCGCGGGTGGCACTATCGAACTCGATGGGCTTCGGCGGCCACAACGCCAGCCTGGCGCTCGGCCTGGCCGAGTAGCACCGCTTCGGGCCGAAGAAGCGCGCGAAAGGCGGAAAGCAGCTAGAGCCGTAGCCGCGGGCCTGTAGCCTGGGGCCGGACAACGGAGTCCGGCCCCGCTCCGACAGGCTCTCAGCAACGCCGTTGTCGGCCGTCCGCTACCTGACCAGATTGATCGGCGTGGTCGCCGGGTGATCGCCCTGCGTGTTGTACACCGGCTCGTCCGCCACGCGAGTGAACGGTCCCTGCGCGCTCACGCCGCCAACCACCGAGAACGTTGCCTCGTTACAGTCCATGCTCCCCACGTCGCACGGGTTGCCGCTGGTCGTCGGGCCGGCAAGCTCGAACGCCGGCACGGACATCCCGTTCGAGACGAAGGAGGTGGAGATGTAATCGCCGACCATGCGACCCTGAGTGGTGTTGGCGATCCAGCCGAGCTGCATCGACGTCCCGAACTGCTGCCGGGCGCCCCAGGTCATCCCGCCGTCGAGCGACTGAACGTTTCCGACAGACAGGCGGCAGGTGCTGAAGCCGCAGCCCGCCACCGGGTAGAAGTAGAAGGTGAGCGATAGGTGCGCGCTGCTTCCTGAGGTCGTCCGGTCGACCCCCAGCCCCGGGATGAAGAAGTCATTCTTCGAGTTCACCCCGGACAGCGGGATGCGCGTCACCTTGGTCCAGTTGATCCCGTCCATCGAGGTGGTCATCACCAGGTCGTTGGAGAAGCAGCCGCCGGCCGAGGTGGGGCGGAAGCGGCAATCAGACCAGACGACGTAGACCTTCCCGCTGGCGTCCATCTCCGCCGAGATCAGCGCCCCGGAGCGGAGCCCCTGCTCCGTATGGTGGGCGATGAACGTGACGTGGACCGGGGCGCTCCAGCTCAGGCCGCCGTCCGTGGAGCGAAAGGCGAGCAGCCCCGTCTCGAAGCAGTTGTCTATCGGGACGATCACCGTGCCGTTCGGCTGGACCAGCGGCTGGCCGCCGATCCCGCACGGATGGCCCGCCGGCTCCACCGGGGCGCCCCAGTTCAGCCCGCCGTCGGTGGAGGTGCTCATCTTGATGCGGTCGTTCTGGAAGAAGTTGTCAAACTCGGTGTAGCAGTTGCCGTAGAACGGGCTGGTGGAGGTGTTGTCGCAGGCCGTCCAGTTCTTGTCGACGAAGTCGCGCGGGGTCGACAGGTAGATCGGCACCGGGGCGCCCCAACTCAACCCGCCATCGGTCGAGCGGCTGGCGAGCACTGCCGCGCCCACCGGGCCGAGCGTCGGGTCGTCGCGGATCGCTAGGGAGGAGATGATCCAGACGTTGTGCTTGGCGTCGTAGGCGACCGAGGGGTCGCTCACCCGGTCATATGGGCCACCCACGTAGACGGTGATGGCAGGCAGGGTTCCGTTGACCCAGGTCACCCCGCTATCCGTGCTAGTGGACCAGGCGATGTCCGAGGCGCCGCCGTCGAAGAAGCGGCCGCTCTGGACCGCGACGACGACGGTGCTGCCCCAGGCGAAGGTATCGGGCTCTACCTGCGTCTTGTGCTGGCTCGTAGGGTTGGTAAACGGGTCGGCGTTGATCTGAATCAGCGTCGTCGCCGACGCCGCCAGTACCGTGGAAAGCGCGAGCACCACTGCGAGGCTAAGGGCGAGGATACCAGCCAGGGGTCGCCGGGGGAGGACTGATCGCCACATGCGCCGCTCCTTTGTGCTGCTCTGAACCCGCTTTGCGAGCTCATGTCCCTATCGGGACGTTGTTTCCAACGTAACACCCAATTGTGTAACTCTCAAGGCCTAGCTCCGAGCCAGTTTTGTTCGCGATCCGTGCCATTCGTAACAGTTGACACAGGGCAGCCACGACGAGATACGCGGATCGGGCGCGGCGTACACTGCCTCGCATGAGCCGACCGGTGTATGACAGCGACCTCGGCCCCTCCAGCCGGTGCCCTGGCTGCGGCCGGCGCCGCGCAGCGTGTGTGTGCGGCCAGACCTCAGCGGCAGGCGGAAGCCGACTACCGGGCGTGCCGCGCGATGGCGTCGTCCGGATCTCCCGCGACCGCAAGCAGCGGCGCGGCAAGGAGGTGACGGTGATCACCGGGCTGCCGGGCCCCCCGGAGGCCATCGCCCAGCTCGCTGCTGAGCTGAAGCGGCTGTGTGGCTCCGGCGGCACTGTGAAGGACGGCGTGATCGAGGTCCAGGGCGACCACCGCGAGCGGATCGCCACCTACTTGACGCACGCAGGGTACCGGGTCAAGCTCGCCGGGGGCTGAGCAGCGACCCGGGGGCGGAGGACGACGCGGCCGCGCTCGCTCTCAGCATGTCCAGGAATGATGTCGAGTGCCCGGGCCAGCCCGCAGGGGAGGCGCGGCCCGGGCACTCGCCCAGAGGGAGGGAGAGGACGGTTAGATCCGGGCGACCTGCCGTTTCGCCGCGGGCGCGGCGAAACCGACGTACAGCGCCAGCGCCGCGGTGAGCCCGTGCAGGATTATGTCCAGCCCACCCAGTGGCAGGATGCTGTGCAGCGGATCAGGAATCCCGAGCAGCGCCAGCGCCACGAACAGCACGCCCATCGCCCGGGCGTAGGTGCGCGAGGCGCCCTCGCCCATCGAGTAGCCAATCAGCCCGAGAACGCCGACGAGCAGGTGGGCCAGGTTGTGCAAGAGGTTGACGTCGAAGACGAGCAGCGGGGTCGGCATGATCGAGGTCCCGCCCGGGATGAGCAGACCGACCAGGCCAACCAGGGTGTAGACCGCACCGAAGAGACCGGCGTAGAGCTTCGCGTATGACACAGGACCTTCTCCTGAGCAAGATCGCCCCGCAGGGCGTGGCAGGTACGAGCCTCCGGGTGGAGAGCCCATCCGGCTGGGTTCGGACGCGGGGGGCAACCGGTTGCGACGCGTCTACCGGTGAGTACGCAGCCCGGGCGCCGGTGGATCAGTTCGGGATTCGGGGTTCGGAATTCGGAATTTGCTCCCGAACCGCGAATCCCGAACCCCGCCCCCGGATTCCGAGCGTACAATCTGGCGGCTGGCTGGGACGAGCCTGAGGAGGGCCTGGTGGCGTCTACTCGGGGCGCCTGGCTGCTGCTGCTGGTGCCAGCGCTGCTGCTCCTCGGGGCGGTGCTCGTCGCCCCGGCGCTCGTCGGGCTGGGGCGGAGCTTCACCAGCACCGGCCCCGATGGCCGCCTGATGTTCGCCGGGCTGCGCAACTATCAGCTCCTGCTGGAGGATCGAGACGCCCGGGTCGCCTTCCGCAACGGCGCGGTCTACACGCTGCTGGCCGCGCCGCTCTCGGTCGCCGTCGGGCTGGGGCTGGCGCTGGCGATCGCCGGGGCGCGGCGGGGCCGGCACGCGCTGCGGCTCCTGTTCCTCACCCCCTGGCTCGCCAGCCCGCTGGCGGTGGGGCTACTCTGGCGCTTCTTCCTGCACAGCCGGGTGGGGCTACCGGACTATCTCTTGGGGCTAGTCGGCCAATCCGTTCAGCTCAGCCCGCTCAGTAACCCCGCGCTCGCGCTGCCCGTTGCGGCGCTGGTCGATGTCTGGCGCTCCAGCCCGCTGGCCGCCTTCCTGCTCGTGCCCGGGGTGCTGGCTGTTCCGCGCGAGCTACGAGAGCAGGCGGCCCTGGACGGCGCGGGCGGGCTGCGCGCCCTGTGGCACATCTGGCTCCCCTGGCTGCGCCCGCTCCTCGGGGTAGTGCTGCTGCTCCGCGTCGCCGACGTGCTCGGAGCGTTCGATACACTGCTGACGCTCACCCACGGTGGGCCGAACGACGCCACCACCACCCCGGCGCTGTACAGCTACAGCCACGCCTGGATCGGGCAGGACTGGGCGCGGGGCCTTGCCGCCGCCTGGCTGCTGGTGGCGCTGGTGCTCCTGCTCGGCGCCGGCTGCCTCTGGTTCGTCCGGACGGGGACAGAGCGCCCATGATCGCCTGGCGGCTCGCCGGGGCCTGGCGCTGGGCGCTGCTCGGCCTGTTCCTGCTCCCCCTGGTTTGGGCGCTGCTAGCATCGGTCGACATCGTGCCAGACGGCTTCCGTCGCTTCGGCGCCTGGCAGCTCGACCCGACGCTGGCGCACTACCAGGAGGTGCTCGGCGAGAGCGTGGGGCTGGCCCCGGCCACCCTCACCGGGCTCGCGGTCGCCGCTGCCGCCACCACCCTCAGCGTGGCGTCTGGCTTCGCCGCTGCGGCCGGGCTGCGCCGCCTCGCCACCTCCTGGAGCCGCCGGCTCGGCCCGGCGCTGCTGCTGCTGTACCTGCTGCCCGTGATTGCCTATGGGCCGCCCCTGGCGGACGGCGCCCGCTGGCTCGGGCTCTACGATACGCTGGCCGGCCTGGTGCTCGTCGAGGCGGCGCTCACGCTCCCGCTGGCGATCTGGCTGCTCGGCGGCTACCTGGCGCGATTGCCGCGTGAGCTGGACGAGGCGGCGGCGCTGGACGGCTGTTCGGAACTGGCGGCGCTGTGGCGCGTCCTCCTCCCGGCGGCCTGGAGTGGGGTGGCGGCGACCGCAGTGGTCGTGTTCGTCCTGGACTGGAATCTGTTCGAAGTGCCGAGCCTGCTGTCGCTGACCACGGTCAAAACTGTTCCGCTGGTGCTGAGCGCGTTCCTGACCTACGAGCGTGACCTGGAGTGGCAACCGGCCGCGGCGGCGCTGCTGGTGGGCCTCGCCCCAGCGCTGCTCGCGGTAGTGGCCGCCCACCGGGCGCTGCGCACCCTGGCGCCGCTCGGCGGCGCGGACGAGGTGTAGGCGCCCCGGCGGCGCCAGGCCCTGCTGCCCGCTCTCCCTCGTGGCGCCAGCGCCACGGTGAATATATGTGTTACGGCACATATCTTGCAGCGGGCGCGCCCGCGGGGCGGCGCACTGTGGGGTGGAATAGACCGATCTCGACCGGCGGCAGCCAGCGAGCGCGGCGCGGCTGCACGGCTGCTGCGGGGCTGTCCGCTGCCAGTCCGGCTGGCGGAGGGGCCCGGGGCGATGGCTGAGCGGGCGCGCCGGGTGCTGGTCGTCGATGACGATGACATCATTCGCGGCTTCCTGGCCGAAGCGCTGGCGGATGAAGGCTACGAGGTCCAGCAGGCGGCGAATGGACGTGACGCCCTCGCCCTGCTGCGACACTGGAGGCCCGACCTGATCTTGCTGGACCTGATGATGCCGGGAATGGATGGCTGGGCGTTCCGGGCCGAGCAGCGGCAGCAAGGCCTGGCGCTCGACGTCCCGCTGATCGCGCTGTCCGCGGTCCGCGGGCTGGACCTGCGCACCCGCGCGCTGGGCGCGGCGCAGGTCTTCGCCAAGCCGTTCGACCTGGACGCGGTGCTCGACGCCATCTACCAGATGCTCGGCCCTAGCGCCCCGCCCGCGGAGCCGTAGCTCGGCTGGGCCTCAGCGACGCGCCTCCCATTCCCAAACCTGGAGCGCGCTGATCACCTCGAAGCCCGCGGCGCGATACAGCGCTAGCGCCGCCTCGGTGCCGGCGTCGACCCCCAGGGTGACCGAGCCCGCCCCGCGGGCGCGCAGCGAGTCGAGCCCGGCGGCGAGCATCTGCCGCGCTACGCCTCGACCCCGCCACGCGGGGAGGGTGGTGAGGTTGGAGATCCAGGCCCGGGGGCCGCCGTCCGGGTTGCGGTCGCGCGGATCGAAGATCGCGTGGCAGGTGGCGACGATGTGCCGCTCGTCCGCCTCCTCCACCCCCAGCAGCATCCCCTCCCGCTGCCCCTGCAGATCCCGCGCGAGCATCTCGGCGGTGATCGGGTGGAAGTTCCAGCTTCCGGCCCAGCCGCGGTTCAGCGCCTCCAGCAGCGCCGGCTCCTCCCCCGGCCGGAGTGGGCGCACCCGCAGCCCGGGTACCGGCGGAGCGGTGAAGCGCGTCGCCTCCGCTGGCCGCAGCATGTGGTAGATCGTCCGCACCCAGCGCATCCCCGCCGCTCGCGCCGGCTCCAGCGCCCAGTCGGCGCGCGCGGGCACGAACAGGCGGAGCAGCGGGGCGCCCTGCTCGCCCGCGAGCGCCAGCACCGCCTGGACGAGCTGCGCCGCGGTGGCCGGGTCGCGCCACTCCGGCAGGAGCACCACCCGGGCGTCGGCCGACTCGCTTCCCGCCGGGAAGCGGAGCGCCGCCACCCCCACCGCGGCGCCGTCGATCGCCAGCACCCGCGCGGCCGTCGCCCACGCCGCCAGCGCCCAGCCGCCGCGGGGCCACCCGCCCGGGTCATCCTGGTGGAGCGACACCTCCCAGATCGTTTGTAGCAGCGGCTCCTCGCCGGGGAGCGGATCGCGCAGCGTGGTCCTAGCCGTGCTCACGCCCGCGATTGTACCGGCCGGGCGCCGCAACGGCGCCGTTGCGGTCTAGCAGGGGCTGAGCATCAGGCTCGGCATGCCGCCCATCAGGATCGCCAGGAAGAACATCCCGCTGATCAGCACCCCGGCCAGCCCCATGAAGCCGCTGCGCCCCACCGGGCCGCCGATCTCGGTGCGGCCTCCCACCCCTGCGTGCTGCCAGACCAGGTAGGCCACCACCCCGGCCGCCAGCGTTAGCGCCAGGGTGAGCAGCGTCAGCAAGGGCAGCAGCAGCGGAAACAGCGCGTTGCCGGTGTGGCAGTACAGGCTTACCAGCAGGTAGCCGAGCAGCAGGTGCGCGCTCCAGGCGAGCGGCGGGGCGGCGACGCCGAACCAGAGCGCCAGCAGGCTGATGGAACGGCCGGCGGTGTCTCGACTCATCACGCAGCCTCTTACAGCACGTGTGGCGAGAGGTACAGCGACGCGAAGATGAAGATCCAGACCGCGTCGACGAAGTGCCAGTACAGCGCGCTGTTCTGCACCGCCAGGAAGCGGCTGGCGCTGAAGTGGCCCAGCCAGGCGCGGAGCTGCGTCACCGCGCTCATCAGCAGTCCGACGAAGACATGCGCGCCGTGGAAGCCGGTGATGGTGAAGAACAGCGAGCCGTAGGCGTTGGTCTGCGGGGTGAACGGCTTGTGGCTGTACTCGACCGCCTGGATCCCGAGGAAGACCGCGCCGAGCAGAAAGCTCAGCGCCATCCCCAGCCGCAGCCGGCCCTGCTGGCCCCGGCGGATGCCCGCCTCCGCCCAGGCCATCGGGGCGCTGCTGGACAGCAGCACCACGGTCCCGCTGCCGGGCAGCAGCAGGTCGGGGGGCTGGATGCCGCCGAGCGGCCAGACGGGGTTGCTGACCGCCAGGTAGAAATAGCTGAACAGCAGGCAGGCGAACAGCGTCGCCTCGGTGGTAATGAGGAGCACCATGCCCCACCAACCGACCGCGCGGGCGCCGGAAACCTCCGACGGCAGGGTGGCGACGGTGGCCCGGCTCATGTCAGCAGCTCCCGGGTGCGATGCGGCGGCCAGAGCCAACCGGTGATGCAGAGGAACGTCAGCAGCAGCCCGACCAGCACCACCAGCAGCAGGTTGACCAGCAGGCCGACGAAGACGATCAGCAGCGAGAGCGCCAGCGCCAGCGGCCAGAGGGAGTCCTTGGGCATCCGCAGCAGTTGCGTCGGGTCGGCATCCAGCACGCTGGTGCCGAGGGTGCGGTGTCCCACTTCGAGCAGTGGCCCGCCCGCTTCGGACTGCGGATCCCAGAGCGGCTCGCGGCTGTGGACGACCGGGATGGCCAGGAAGTTGTAGGGCGGTGGCGGGGAGGTGGTGGCCCACTCCAGCGTGCTGGCATCCCACGGATTGTCGCCGGCCGGTTCACCGCCGGCCAGGCTACGGACCACGTTGTAGACGAAGATCAGCACCCCGAGCGCGAACAGGAAAGCGCCCATGGTGGCCAGCAGGTTGAGGTCGTCCCAGCCCAGGTCCGGCTGGTAGGTGTAGACGCGGCGCGGCATCCCGAGCAGCCCCAGGATATGCATCGGGAAGAAGGCCAGGTTGAAGCCGACGAACATCACCCAGAAGGTGAGCCAGGCGATTCGCTCGTCGAGCATCCGTCCGGTCATCTTCGGGAACCAGTAGTGCAGCCCGGCGAAGATCGGGAAGACGGCGCCGCCGATCAGCACGTAGTGGAAGTGGGCGACGACGAAGTAACTATCCGTCGCCTGCCAGTCGAACGGGACCGCGGCGAACATCACCCCGGTGACGCCGCCGATGACGAACAGCACCAGGAACCCGAGCACGAACAGCAATGGCGACGCCAGCACCACCCGTCCGCCGAGCATCGTCCCCAGCCAGGCGAACACCTGAATGCCGCTGGGAATAGCGATCATCAGGCTGGCGGCGCCGAAGAACGCCATCGCCAGCGGGGTGAGCCCGACGGCGAACATGTGGTGCGCCCAGACACCGAAGCTGATAATTCCCGTCGCCACCGTCGCCAGGACGAGCAGAGTGTAGCCCACCATCGGCCGGCGGGCGAAGGTGGGGACAATCGAGGAGACCATCCCGACCGCCGGTAGGAAGATGATGTACACGTCCGGGTGGCCGAAGATCCAGAACAGGTGCTGCCAGAGCAGCACGTTGCCGCCACCGGCCGGATCGAAGACGTGGGTTCCGAAGCGGCGGTCGAGGAACAGCAGGGCGTTGGCGGTGGTCAGCGCGGGCAGGGCGAAGATGATCACGAACGAGGTGGTCAGAAACGACCAGATGAGCAACGGCAGCCGGTTGATCGACATACCCGGAGCGCGCAGCTTGAACGTAGAGACGATGAAGTTGATCGCGCCCGCGGTAGTGGAGATGCCGAGGAAGATCAGCCCGAGGGTATAGAAGTCGATGCCCCAGCCCGGGGAGAACACGGGCCCGGTGAGCGGGACGTAATTGAACCAGCCGCCGGCCGGCGCCCCGCCCAGCAGATAGCTGGAGTACATGAACAGCCCGGCGAACAGGAACACCCAGTAGCCGAAGGCGTTCAGGCGGGGGAAGGCCATGTCGCGCGAGCCGAGCATGAGCGGCAGGACGAAGTTGCCGATGCCCGACTGAATCGGCGTGGCGAACAGGAAGATCATCGTGGTGCCGTGCATGCTGAAGAACTGGTTGTACAGCTCGGGAGACAGCAGTCCGTTCTCCGGACGGGCGAGCTGGGCTCGCATCAGCAGCGCCTGCACCCCGCCAGCCAGGAAGAAGGCGAAGGCGGTGTAGATATAGCGCTTGCCGATCTCCTTGTGGTCGACGCTGCCGAGCCAGCCGAGCAGCCCGGGCCCGGTCTCCCAGCTCCGCCGCATCCGCTCCGCGATAGGCTGTTCGCTGGCTGCTGGTCGTTCGGCAACCGTTGCCACAGGCTCCTCCCTGGCGGCCCGGCAGTGGGCCGCTACTTCAAGCTCTCCAGATACGCCGCGATCGCCCGGGCAGTGTCAGGGTCGATTCCCAGGGTAGGCATCGCGTTCCCGGGCTTGAGGTGCTGCGGATCGACGATCCAGCCGGCCGCCGTGCCCGCGTTGTTCGGCAGCAGCCCGGCCGCCAGCGTCTGCCGGCTGCCCACGTGCGTCAGGTCTGGGCCGCTGCTGCCGCCCACCGGGCTATCCCCGTAGCGAATCGCGTGGCAG
>JAJPGT010000017.1 GCA_021325655.1 Pseudomonadota bacterium | reverse complement strand
GCCCCAATCTGAGCCCGGGCGCACACAAAATCTCCGTCTGGCCCACGGGGCTCAAGAACCCCGCCTCCAGCGGCACCACCATCGAGCTGGACGCCTTCGAGACGCGCTAAGACGCGCAGAGTCCTTCTGGCAGGGCATGCTCGACTGGGCCGAGGCCGCTGAGATCGACGAGCTGCTGGGGAGCAGCATGGATGGGACGGCGCGGCCCAACTCGTCGGACTGGCGGCTGATCGCTGCGGCGAAGTTCGCCAGGCCCTGCGTAGGCTGCGGAGGGCGGGCGGTCGCCGGGACGGCCACCGGGCTGGACTTGTGCGAGCAGTGCCTGAAACAGGCGCGGTATCTAGCAGAGTACTATTTCAGGACGAAGCGGATGCGAGAGCGGGTACAGCGAGAGGAACCACCGAACCGCTGACGAGGGGCTGCTTCTGGAGACGGCTCGATTCCGCAGTGCGCGAGAAGCGCTAAGTGGATGACCGTACCCCTACCCTGCCTGAGCAGCACGGCGTCAGTCGCCAGCGATAAGGGGCATGGGGTGAAGATCACCAATCTGGAGGCGATCCCGATCTTCGATGGCTGGCGCAACCTGCTGGTTGTGCTGGTGGAGACCGACGAGGGGATCGCGGGGATCGGCGAGAGCGGGCTCTCGGGGCGCGAGCTGGCGGTGATGGGGGCCATTGACCACTTCCGTCCTCTGCTGCTGGGCCAGGATGCCAGCCGGATCGAGCACCTCTGGCAGGTGCTCTTCCGCGGCGGCTTCTTCCCGGCCGGGCCGGTGCTCGCCAGCGCCATCTCCGCCATTGACATCGCCCTGTGGGACATCCGGGGCAAGGCGCTCGGGCTGCCGCTCTACCAGCTCCTGGGCGGGCTGGTGCGCGAGCGCGTCGTCTGTTACCCGCACAGCCAGGCGGAGGGGTTCGACACCCCGGCGCTGGTCGACCGCTGCCTGCAAGCGGTGGAGGAGGGCTGGAAGTTCGTCCGCTTCCACCTGCCCCAGCAGGCGGAGGTGTTGGAGCCGGCGGAGAGCGTGCGCATGGGGTTGCGCCAGCTCGAAGCGGTGCGCGCCGTGCTAGGGGAGGAGGTGGAGATCTGCTTCGACGTCCACACCCGGTTGGATCTGTCGGACGCGATCCGCCTCTGCCGCGAGAGCGAGCCGCTGCGTCCCTTCTTCATGGAGGATCCGCTCCGCACCGAGAACCTGGGGCTGTACCGCCAGCTCCGGGCGCACACCGCCGCGCCGCTGGCGGCCGGGGAGCAGTTCTCTAGCAAGTGGCAGTTCCGAGAGCTGGTGGAGGGTGACCTGATCGACTACGCCCGGGTGGATCTCTGCATCGTTGGCGGGATCACCGAGGCGCGCAAGCTGGCTGGCTGGTGCGAGACGCACGGTATCCGGCTCGCGCCGCACAACCCGCTCGGGCCCGTCGCCACCGCAGCCTGTCTGCATCTCGACCTGGCCACCAGCAACTTCGGGGTGCAGGAGCAGCCGCGCCGCCCCGGGACCAGCCTCACCGACGTCTTCCCGGTGCAGGTCGAGTGGGACGACGGCTACCTGCTGCCGCCCACCCGGCCAGGGCTGGGGATCGAGTTCGACCGCGAGGCGGCCCGCCGCCGGCCCTTCCAGAGGTGGGAGCCGCCCCACCTCCGCCGCCGGGACGGCGCGTTCACCAACTGGTAGCCGGGCTGCCGGCGAGGGCTCGCGGAAGACCGTCCTGGTTGACAGGCCGCGGCCTGGGTGGTAGCGTCCCGGCCGAACGTGCCGTGCCTGCTTGTGGGCAGGCATGCCGACAAGGAGTACAACGATGATGCGACGGGCCTTCCTGCTGCGGCTGAAACCCGGCGCGCTGCCCGAATACAAGCGCCACCATGATAACGTCTGGCCAGAGCTGGTCGACGAGATCCGGCGCAGCGGGATCGCCTCGATCACCATCTTCGAGCGGGACCCTGACCTGTTCCTGTTCTCGGAGATCCACGACCCGGACGCCTGGGACCGGCTCTGGCACTCGGAGGTGCATGATCGCTGGGGCAAGGTGATGGAGCCGCTGATGGAGTTCGGCGACGACGGCATCGTCAAGGCGGTGGAGCTACACGAGATCTTCCATCTCTCCACCGAGCCAGGCGCGGAGTAGCGCGGTGGCGCCGGGTCTGCGCGGCCGGACCGCCGTTGCCAGCGGCGCGAGCGGTGGCGTGCGCCCTCGCCTGGCCGGGACACGCTGTGCGACGCCAACGGCGGGACACGCTGTGCGACGCCAACGGAATGTTCCTCGGGGTCGAGGGTGGGTTGCGGGTGCCATGCCCGCGCTGGGGCTCGATGGAACTGTCATCCCATAAGCAGGAGGGCGAGGACGCACGGACATGGCAGCACAAACGGCCCGGGTGGGCGTCATCGGCTGTGGCTGGTGGTCCACCTACACCCACATTCCCGGCCTGCGCGATAATCCCGACGCCGAGCTGGTGGCGCTGGCCGACCGCGACCCTGAACGGCTCGCCACCGCTGCCGAGGTGTACGGGGTTCACCGTGGCTACGCCGACTATCAGGAGATGCTCGAGCGGGAGGCGCTCGATGGGGTGGTTGTCGCGGTCAGCCATGCCGCCCACTACGAAGTGGCGAAGGCGGCCCTGGAGCGGGGGCTGCACGTCCTGCTCGAGAAGCCGATGGTGCTGCGGGCCGAGCACGGCCGCGAGCTGGTGGCGCTGGCCCAAGCCAAGGGGCGGGAGCTGATCGTCGGCTACCCCTGGAACTACACCGCCATTGCCAGGCGGGCGCGTGAGGCGGTGCAGCGGGGCCGCCTGGGCGAGATCCAGCTCGTCTCCAGCCTGTTCGCCTCGATGGTGATCGAGTTCTATCGCGGCAACCCGGAGGCCTACCGCCCCGTCTTCAACTACCCGGTGACGGGCCCCGGGCAGGTGTACGCCAACCCGCAAGCCTCCGGCGGCGGCCAGGGCCATCTCCAGGTGACCCACGCCGCCGGGCTGCTGTTCTTCGTCTCCGGCCTGCGGGCGCGGCGCGTCTCAGCGGAGATGGAGCGCTACGACCTGCCAGTGGACCTGGTAGACGCGATCAGCGTCCGCTTCGACAACGGCGCAGTCGGGACACTCGCCAGCACCGGGAACATTGGGGTGGGCGACGGCGGCCAGCATGAGCTGCGGGTCTACGGCTCCCAGGGCTACCTGCTGCTGGACATGATCGCCGGCACCCTGGCGATTCGGCAGCACGACGGAACGGTGGAGCAGCTCGGCCCGCTGCCCGAGGACGAGCGCTACCCGCGCTTCGCCACTGCCCAGAACCTGGTGGACGTCATCCTTGGCCGCGCCGACAACGGCTCCCCGGGTGAGGTCGGCCTGCGCACGGTGGAGCTGCTGGACGCCGCCTACCGCTCGGCCGAGCAGCAGGGGCAGCCGGTGCAGCTCGCCGACTCCTGAGCGGCGGCCTCGGGGGCCGCCCACGCTTCTCCCTCCCAGTGGCGGCCCGAGGGGCCTGGCGCACAGGAGGCAGGCGCCGAATGCAGCGCTTCAGCCCGACGAAGGGATAGTGGAAGACTACTCCCCGACCTGGACCTCGACGCGCTGCACCGCGTTGTTGCCGTAGCCGAGGCGGTTCCAGTCGGGCGCGAGCGGCTGCGCCGCGCCGCTGGCATCGCGGGCGCGGGCCAGCAGCGTGTGCGCCCCGGGCCGGCTGGGCCGCCAGCGGTACTGCCAGGCACACCAGGCGTAGGGGGAGACCCTGGCGCCGAGCTCGGCCTGCACCCAGGTCTCGCCGCCGTCGTCGCTCACCTCCACCCCGGCGATCGGGGCGGCACCGCTCCAGACCCAGCCGCGCACCTGGGCGCCGCTGGCCGGGATGCGCGCGCCGGGGGTCGGCTGGGCGATCAGGGCGCGGACGCGCATGCTGGTGACGGGCTCCACCGGGCGGCCGTCGCCGAAGTCGTACACGTAGCGGTCCGCCTGGAAGACGCCGCGGAACGGCGCACGGAGCACTTCGATCGAGCAGAGCCACTTCACCGACGCCATGCCGTACCAGCCGGGGACGACCAGCCGCAGCGGGGCGCCGTGGTCGGCCGTCAGCGGCGCGCCGTTCATCGCGTACGCCAGCAGCACGTCCGGATGCAGCGCCTGCTCCAGCGGCAAGCTCCGCTCGAAGCGAATCGTGGCGCCGTCGACTGGCGAGGGGCCGCGGTCGACGCCGGCAAACAGCACCTCCAGCGCGCCAGCGGCGATCCCGGCCCGGGCGAGCACCTCCGAGAGCGAGACGCCGGCCCATTCGGCGGTGCTGACCGCACCCAGCGCCCACTGCTCGCCGGGCACCGGTGGCTCCAGGTAGCGGCGGCCGTTGCCGGCGCACTCCAGAGTGGCGATGAGCGAGCGGGCCGGCAGGCCGAGCAGGTCGGCGAGGGAGAGCGAGAGGGGCTGCTGCACCGCCCCGCTGACCTCCAGCCGCCAGTCCTCCGCTCCGGGCGCCTGGTTCAGACCGAAGTGGCTGCGGACGTAGAAGCGATCGACCGGAGTGAGCAGCCCGAGCTGCTGAGAGTAGGGGCTCTCCGCGTTGAACGGGCGCTCACTCACTACCACAAGTGGCGCTGGCCCCAGCAGCTCCGCTGCTCCCTTGCGTCGCGCCCGCGCGCTCGCCATCACCGCACCTCGTGTCCCGGAATCTAGCGCTGAAATGGTACCACCCGCGCAGGCGGGCGGCCCTGGCGAGCGCTCAGCGGCGTCGCCGGCGCAGCGCGATCCCGGCGGCGGTCACGAGCGCTCCGCCGAGCAGCAACCAGGGCGCCCGATCCCGCGCCCGGGCGGGATCGATACCCGTGTTGGGCATGGTGCGCGGGCCGCTATGAAAGCGGATCTGCTGGAGCACCGGGGGCGAGAGGGGCGAGTGGTCGTTCTGAACCAGCTCCACGGCGAGATCGTGGTCGCCCGGCGGCAGGTTGCTGAACACCTGGGGGCTGGGGTCGAAGTGCAGCACCAGGGGCTGCAGGTCGAGCATGAAGTGCAGATGCCCCTCCCCCGGGCGGTTCACCTCCGGGTGCCGCCCAGCTTCGGCCAACGGAACGCTCGACGGCACCAGCGTCACCCCGCTCACCTCGAAGCGGATCGTCACCGTGTCACCGTCCACTTGAGCGCCGTTCTGTGGCTCCAGCACTGTCAGGCTCGGGCTGTCGGCCCGCGCCAGCAGGCTGGCAGCCTGGAGTAGAAGCGCTGCCGCGACGAGTCCTCGTACCGCTTGCACCTGTGCCTCCCTATTTCCCCTCCCCCCTTCCGCTGATCGAGGAGACCGGTCTGGTGTCGTCCTCAGGATGTGTTGGGTGGGGAGATCTCGACCGGGATGTTCCACCCCTGGTAGGTCACGCTGAGGATCGCGCCGGTGGCGTGGCTCACGCGCTGCATCGTGTGCGGCACCCCGGTGGCCGGGTCGAACTGCACCGTCACCTCCTCGTTGCGCCCGGCATCCAGCCAGCGCAGCGTGGGTGGGGTGCCGTCATCCAGCCGCGGCTCCAGCGCTGAGGCGGCCTGAGGGAGGAACACCCGTACCTGGTCCCACACCCCTTCCTTCTTCGGCGCCACGGTCCACCCCCCTCCCGCCTGGCGCTGCCAGACCTTGTCGCCGACGACGATCCGCTCGATGCTCTGCGCCCCGCTGCCGCTCTCGTAGCGCGCCGCCATCTGCAAGCGCGCTGCCTGGTTGACATCACCCAGGTCGAAGCGGACGCTCGCCTGGGAGCGGCTGGTATCACTGGACTCCAGCGTCGCGTCGAACTGCCCCGTCCGCAGGGTCTCCTCTGCCTGCGCCACCTGCCGCACGAGCCGCTGCGCCACCTGGCCCGTCTCGGGGGTCGGAGTCGCGCTCGCCGGCGTTGGGGCCGAGGTCGCCGCCGAGGTTGGCACCGCGGCAGGCGTGGCCGTCTGCGATGGTCGCCGCTGCGAGGTGGAGGGGGCGGGCGTCCGGCGCGGGACCACGGTGGAGACGGCCCCGGCTGGCGCCACTGGCCGCGCGGTCGCACGGGCTCCGGCAACCTGGGCCGCCGGGGTGGCCAGGGCAGACGGAGATTCCGTGGGCAGGCGCGTCGCCGTGGCCTCCGGCGCTGGCGGCAGGCGATACGGCTTGAGGAACAGCAGCGCGGCCACAAACGGGAGCGACAGCACAACCAGTGCCGCGCCATACTTCAGCGCCTGCCGCCAGCGGAGCCCGCCATGCTGGGCCGGTGCCGGGCGTTCGGCCTCCGGCACCGGCTCGGGGCTCTCCAGGGGTAGCAGCGGACGGGGCCGGAGCGGCAAGGGCTCCGGCGCCGGGACATTCGGCAGCGGGCGCGGACTGAGATCGGCCGATACATCGCCCGGTGCCCCGTCGGAACTCTGCGGGGGCGGCCGGGGCCCGGGGTCCCCCAGTGACTCCATCGTGCTACCCCGCCCTCTCCTGTTGGAGCAGCCTCTGGCAAGAACTGATCCAGAGTGCCTCTATCCCCACTCGGTTGAGCGCGCCACCAGGCTGGGGGCAGAGACAATCGCGCCCGCGGCACGCCCGCCGAACGTCAATAGCTCGCGACACGGGATTCTCGCCGCGCGCCCCGGGCGAGCGGGAGCAGCCCGAGCGCGCCGAGCAGCGCCCCGGCCCCGGCCAGGCCAAACACCCAGCCCCAGCCAAGTCCAAGGTCGAGCAGCGCCCCGGCGCCGACCGGAGCCACCGCGGTGGCGAGAAAGCCGAGGAAGGCTTGCATCGCCTGCGCCGAGCCTACCAGCTCCCGCGGCGGCAGCTCAGTAATCGCGGTCGAGTAGATCGCCGAATCGGCCGCCAGAAGCAGGCCATAGAGCATCCCGAGCCCGAGCAGCAGCGTCCAGGGCAGCCCACCCAGCCAGCCGAAGGCAAACGAGAGCAGGCTACAGGGCAGCGCGATCGAGAGCGCCGCCCGCGCCCGCGGGGCACGGTCCGAGACCCAGCCGCCGAGCAGCACCCCCAGCGTCCCCATGCTCATCATCAGCGCCGCCGCCTGCCCGGCCTGCGCGGTGGCCGCGAGCGTATCGCTGCCCCGGGCGATCAGCAGCGCCGCCAGGAAGGAGGGCAGCCAGCCGCGGCTCACGTACAGCTCCCAGGAGTGGCCGACATAGCCGAACACGACGCAGCGCACCGGCAGGCTGGCGAGCACCGAGGGGCGAAGCCGGGCGGAGCGGCCCGTGGGGCTGGCGGCGCCGCGGGCCGCGAGCAGCGCCAGCGGGGCGCCGAGGAGCGAGATGGCGCCGAGCAGGAGCGCCGCGCCGCGCCAGCCCAACAGCGGCAGCAGTGCTCCGGTCGCCCAGAAGGAGAGCGAGGTGGCGAGATAGAAGATTGAGACGAACGCCCCTACGGCCAGCCCGCGCCGCTCCGGCGTTGAGCGGTGCGCCACCACGCGCACGCCCGGCATGTACACCCCCGCCAGCGCCGCCCCGGTAAGCGCTCGCAGCGCGGCGGCACTCCAGACGTCGTGCGCCAGCAGCGCGAACAGCAAGAAGGCCAGCCCCATCACCGCGGAGCAGACGACGATCACCCGCTCGGCGGGCACGCGGTCGGTGAGAGGCAGCAGGACCAGGACGGCGAGCACGTAGCCGGCCTGGTAGGCGCTGACGACCCAGCCGCCGGCCGTGGCCGAGGCGCCCCATTCCTGCCGCAGCAGCGGCAGCGCCGCCGGCGGGACTTCGGAGGGCAGCAGCGCCAGTCCGAGCACCAGGCTCAGCAGGATCACGGACCGTGACATAGGGCCAGTCTATCGCCAGCACGGCCCGGATGTAAGAGGTCTTAGCGTCGAACAGGCGCTCAGGGCGATCGGGGCCGCGCCTCTGCTTGCTCAGCCAGTGCCTCGTCGACCTGCCATGGCCGCCACGGCTCCTGCTGGACCGTCAGCTCGCCCCGCAGGTCCTGAACCTCCCAGCGGGTGTTCTCGCCCTCGCGCCAGAAGTACAGGGCGACGCTGGCCTGGCCAACGTCCAGGTTGGACAGCGAGAGGTCCGCCAGCCAGGCGGGCAGCACAGGGTCGACGTACAGCCGTTTGTTCGGGGCGTCGCCGCGCAGCCCCAGAATCGCTTGCAGCAGGTGGAAGGTGGCGCCGGCAGCCCAGGCCTGAGGCACGTTCGCCTCGCGGTACAGCACCGGGAACGTCCCCGGGCGGCGCTCCACGCCCGCGTACAGCTCCGGGAGCCGGTGGCTGACGAAGTAGCTGGCAGCGCGGGAGATGTCGCGGGCGACACGAGCAGCCTCGCCGGCGAAGCCGTAGCGCTTGAAGCCGAGCGCAATGATCCCGTTGTCGTGTGGCCAAACCGAGCCGCGGTGATACGAGAACGGGTTGAAGGCCGGGCACTGGGTGGATAGGGTGCGGATGCCCCAGCCACTCCACATGTCCGGCTGGATGAGACGCTGCACCACTCGCCCGGCGTGCTCCGGGCTGGCGATGCCCGACCAGAGACAGTGTCCCGCGTTCGACACGACCGTTGCTACCGGCTTCTTGTCCGGGTCCAGGCAGAAGGCGTAGCTGCCGATCTCCTCGCACCAGAAGAACTCCTCGAACTGCCGCTGGAGCACCGCGGCCTTCCGCCGCAGCTCAGCGGCCCGCTCCGGCTCGCCGAGCGCGTCGAACACCTCGGCCATCCGCATCCAGGCGTCGAAGACGTAGCCCTGCAGTTCGCAGAGCGCCTTGGGCTGCTTCACCTGACTCCCGTCCGGGTAGACCACGGCGTCGCCGGAGTCCTTCCAGCCCATGTTCTCGTAGCCCTGGGAGGAGAACGTTTGGTACTCCTGAAAACCGTCGCCATCCAGATCGCCGTACTTGTCGATCCACTCCAGGCAGCCGAGCGCGGTGTCGCGGTGCTCGCGCAGCAGCTCCTCGTCCCCCAGCCACTTCCAGGCTTCGTGCAGCGCGATCAGGTACAGCGGGGTGGCGTCGGCGGTGCCGTAGTAGGGGTGATGCGGGATGCGATTGAAGTGCGCCAGCTCGCCGAACCGGATCTCGTGCAGGATCTTCCCGGGCTGCGCGTCGCGCCAGTCGTCGCGCTCGGTCGCCTGGAGCTCGGCCAGCTTCTTGATCGTCCCCCGAGCGAAGCCCGGGTTCACCAGCATGTTCTGGATACTGGCGATGAGGCTGTCGCGGCCGAAGACGGTGACGTACCAGGGGACGCCTGCGGCCGGTACCCAGACGCCGGGGGAGAAGTCGTGATCGTGCAGCCGCAGCGCCCCCATGTCTTCGACCGACTGGCGGTACAGCCGGTAGAACTCTTCGTTGGACGAGGCGAGCCGGGTGGCGCTGTCGCGCCACTGCTGCTGGAGCTTGTCCAGCTCGTTGTCCTGCTCCAGATGGTGGCAGCGATGGACCGGAGCCCGGACCCGGTCGCCGAGCCCGAGGATGTAGTAACAGCAGGTGTGCCAGCTTGCGCCGGGTGGCAGGTCGATAGGAAAGGTGATGCGGCCGTTGGCGTAGTACGCCTGAGAGCCGCTGTTGCGCAGGCGGAAGGTCAGAGAGCGCTCGAAGTCACGGTTCTTGTAGGACGTCCGCAGCTCGCTCCGCTCCTGGTCCCACTCGGTGACGATCCGGCCGCGACGGATGAAGCGGTGCGAGCGCACTTCAAAGATATCGGCGAAGTCGCAGCGCAGCGCCACTTCCAGGTTGAAGCAGACGCGTCGCAGACCGTAGTTGGTCACGTCCAGGTCTTCGTGGATCCCGTCGCCGACGTTGCGGCTGATCGTCAGCCCAAGCGTCTCCCCCGGCACGTCCCCGTCCTCGGTCGCGAACGGGGCGTTGGTGAGGTAGATGCGCGCGGAAAAATACGTGGTGGGACTGGAGGTGAGCCGAATCCAGGGCTCGCCATTGGCGAAGATCGCGTAGTAGCTCAGGAAGCGGGTGTCATCCGCGAACACGCCCTGCTCGGTGTCCGCGGCGATCTCGCCATTCTGGCCGGTGACCATGAAGGTGCTGCCCTGGTTGATGGTGATGACCGGCGGGCCAACCGTGATCTCGATAGGCATGAAGCGACCTCAATAAGAATCACCGTACAAAGTCTGGGCCATCTGTGCCTCAGCGCGCACGAGATTCGCCCGGGGCTAGCGAGCGTCAGCGGACGGCTCCAGCTCCAGCGTGAGCCGGTGGGCGCCGGGCGCACCGTCGATCAGGGCGTAGCGATCTTCCTGCACGACCTGCTGCCGCGCAGGAAGCGGCGCGCCGTCGAGGCTGGCGCGCTTCAGGTGCATCCGTGGCGGGAGCAGCGGACGCAGCGTGATCGGTCCGCGGAAGCTGGTCCGATAGCAGAGCTCAGCGCGGCTGGCAGCCGGGTCGAACGTATAGCGGTACGCCACCTGGGTGCCGCTGGGGACGTCGGTCAGCCCAATAGCGCCGCCGCGGGTAGCCAGCCGGGGGGCGAGATCAAGCGCGAAGCGGTCCAGTGTAATGCCGAACAGCCCGCTGACGATCGCTTCGCCGACCACGGCGGCCGCGCCGGTGTAGCGGTCATCCTTGCTCCGCCGGCTGGTCCAGGGGCTCTCCCATTCATAGACGCTGCCCGGGTGCTGGGCCCAATCGGCGGCGAGCTGTAGCAGATGGGCATCGCCGTAACGGGAGAAGCCCGAGCGGTACTCGGCGCTGATCTGCCGACCCGCCCACCAGTCCCAGAGAGCGCCGTTCTGGTAGTTGCGCTCAGCCATCTGGACCTGCAGGAACGTTCCGTCCGGATAGGGCGGATCGAGCGTCAGCCCGGCCTTCGGAGCGCCGGCCCGGAGCCGTGCTGCCTCCAGTGAGAGCACGATCGGCTGCGCCTGATCGCCCGTGGCGAGGCCATAGTAGAGCGCGGCAGCATTGCCAATGGCAACGATCGCGTCCTCGTCGAACGGGTGCGGCTCGGGAGTGTAGCTGGCGTGCAGATGGATGCGGAAATAGCCGCGCCCGGGCTGCCAGAGCCGTTCCGTGGCTGCCTCGCGCAGCGCCCGCGACTGGTCCAGGTAGCGCCGGGCGGTGTCGAGGCGCCCGGCCGCCACGTTCAGCTCAGCGAGCCCCCGGAGCGCGGCGAAGACGATCGCCTGGTCATAGATGCTGTAGGTCCAGACGTGGTCCGGGCCGATGTCCGTGGGCTGGGGCGCTGGCTCCATCTTGACGTCGCCCCAGTCGGTGGTGTGCCCACGCTTGATCAATCCAGCATCCGGGTCGAGCCGGTGCGTTAGCAGCCAGTCCATCGCCAGGTTCAGGCGGTCGAGGAGCGGCTGCCCGGCGATGGGGGTTGCAAGCCAGGCTGCGTCGGCGTGGAGGCGATAGGCGAGGACGGCGGCGAGGATGATGCTCGCCTCCTCATCCGATGTCTCCGTCGCCTTGTCGACCTGGAAGTCGGGCGAGATCGTCCCGCTGAGCGCGCCCGGGCCGACGAGGAGCCCGAGGTCGCCATCGACGCTCACCGTGGAGCGGGTGTATTGCAGCCGCGCGAACTCCTCGACGGCGGAGCGCAGCACGCTGTCGCCGGCGAAGTAGCGGGCCATGGGGAGAATCGTCGCGGTGTCGCGGGCGAAGATATAGAACGGCACCGCGCCGCCCGGATAGCGGTAGGTGATACCGGCGGTGTAGCCATCCACCACGCCGCGCGGGCTCTGGTAGCGCACCCGGGCCTGCTCCAGGATCGACTGGATAGTTGGCGCCATCGCCGCCAGCTCGGGGTGCTGGTCCAGGTTCCAGGAGGGCACGGTGGGGTCGGGCAGCCCGGGGCAGGGATCGGGCTGCTGCCCCAGCGCCAGCAGCGGGCGCCACAGCAGCGCCAGCAGGACGAGCACGACCGCCCATGGTGCGTGACGAGACAGCCGGGCCACGCGCCCTCCTGGCACAGCGATGGAACGGCGCAGTATACCCAACTTCCACGCCACCCGCTGCCCCCGGAGGCTCCTGCTGCGGCTGCCATTCCGCCTACCCTGGCCCCCCGCCCCACCGTGTCCGCCTGCGCCGCGATGCGGCCGTCGGGCGTTCCTGGCGCTGGGGCTGCGCGCCTCGGCGGTCGCGCTCGCCCTGGCGCTGCGCCGGCCGGGGCGGGGCGCGCGAGCGCAGCCGCTGCCCGCGCTCCAGTCGGGTGCGTGCTGGGCGCGGGTGGTCGCTGCCAGCGGCGGGCTCGGGCTCGAAGCGGGCCGGGGCGAGGCGACGCTCGTCCGCCTTGGGCCGCTGGCAACGGTCGTTCAGCCGGCTGGGGAGCGCCCGCTCTGGCCAGCGGGTGCCGCGCTGGAGGGCGCGGCGCTGAGCCTGCGCGGCGGCGACGAAGCGTGGGCGCTGGCAGCGCAGCTCGCCGCCGAGCCGGGGCTGGCCGGGCTGTTCCGGCTGGACCTCTGGCTGGACCACCAGGGCGCCAACCCGGCCGACATCGCGCTGCGGATCAGCGCGGAGCTGGTCGAGGGCGGCATCCCGAGCTGGATGGTTCCCGGCGCCTTCTACGGTGCTGGTCCGGCGCCCGGCTATCGCGGCCACCCGTATCCCCGCTTCGACCCGGATGGCGGCGATCCGGACCAGCTCGTCTCCAACACCTGGGCGTTCCGCGGCGACCGCGCGTCGCATCCCACCGTGCTCGCCTGGACCCCGCGGGCGTGCGTGGGACTGGCGACAGAGCCGCAGTTCGGTGCGGACCTGATTGGGCTGGAGTTCGGCGCCGATAGACAGCGCGCCTGGCTGGGGCTGAATCTCCCCTGGAAGGAGGCGCCGCGGCGCTACGCCTTCACCCCGGACGGTTGGGGGCCGCCGGTCGCCCAGACGCGGGTGGTCCAGCCCGGCGAGCGGCTGGGGCTGACCTGCTGGCTGTACCTGGCCGCGCCGGAGCCGCACGCCTACGATCCGCTGCTGCGCTGGCTGTACGCACGCCTGGCGCCCGGATCGCCGCTGCACCCCTGGTTCGATCGGGACACCGCTGCGGCGCTGGCGGCTGGCGGCATCGTGCGCTGGCACGCTAACCCGAGCGCGCGGCTGCTGTACGAAACCGCCTGGTTCACCGAGCGGCCCGGGCAGCCGCGTGTGGATCGAGCGCAGCAGCACGTCGGCTGGGTCAGCGGCGTGCCCACTGCGCTCGCCCTGGCGCGCTACGGCCGGGCCAGCGGCGACGCCCGCTTGGAGCAGATCGGGCTGGACGTTATCGACCGCATCGCACGCGAGGCGCCTGGCGCGGCTGGGCTGCTCTGGGCCGACTGGGTGGACGGCCGCGGCTGGGGCGCTGGCTGGAGCCCGCGGCCCGACTGGATCCAGGCGCGGACGGTAGCCGAAGCGACGCTGTTCCTGCTCCGCGCCGCGGCGGAAGAGGCGGCGCTGGGCCGGCCACGGCCCACCTGGGAGGCGGCCGCGGCCGGGAGCCTGGCGTTCGCCGTCGGTGTCCAGCGCGCCGACGGCAGCTTCGGCGCCTACTACCGCGCCGGCGACGCCAGCGTCGCGGATTGGTCCGGCGCCGCCGGGCTACTCTGGGTCGCGGCGCTGGCCGAGGCCTGGCAGCAGCACGGCGACCGGCGCTTCCTGGAATCCGCCCAGCGCGGCGGCGCCTACTACGCTGACCAGGTGGAGCGCGGAACGCTGTACGGCGCGGCCGAAGACGCGGATCTCACCCCCACCAGCGAGGACGGCTACAACGCGCTGCTGGCGTATGCCGCACTCGCCCACGCCGATCCGGCGAACCGGGCGCGCTGGCTGCGCCTGGCGCGCCGCGCCGTGGACTGGACCATGACCTTCCGCTTCGCCTACAACGTCTCGTTCGACCCCGCCACCCCGCTCGGCGCGCTCGGCTTCGCCACTCGTGGCGCCGACCTCGCCTCCCCCCGCAACTGCCACCTGCATCCCTACGGGCTGATCTGCCTGACGGAGCTGCTGGAGCTGTGGGAGGCCAGCCGCGACGCCTACTACCTGGAGCGCGGCCGCGACCTGCTGCTCTGCTTCTGGCAGACGCTCGCCCGCTTCGACGGCGACTTCGGCGCCGGCCAGGGGATGATGACCGAGCAGTGGTATCAGACGGACTGGATGGCTCCCAAAGGGCAGATGCTGCCACTGTCCCACGTCTGGTGCCTGGGCATGGTGCTGCACGGCTGGTGGGCGGTCCGCCGCTTCGGCGACCTGGTGCTCGACGGCACAACGGGGCGCGCGACGCTGCTCGCCCCTGGCCACCTTGCCAGCCCGCGCCAAACCCTCGCCGGCCTGGCGCTGGCGATCGCCAATCCGCTCGACGAGCCGCTCCGCCTGCGCGCCCGGCTCGTCGACCTGCCAGCCCGGGCAGCGCGGGTAGACGGCGCCCTCACGCCGCTGGAGCAGAGCGACGGCCGCCTCTTCGCCTCCTTCGCCGTGCCCGCCGGGCAGACGGTCCGGTTGGAGCTGTCTACGAGCTGAAGCGCGCCGCCTGGGCGCCAGGCGAGGCCGCGCCTGTAGGCCTGGGGACGTCCGTCAGTTCGTCAGTGCTACACTCCGCGTGGGAATGTCGTCGCGGCCGTGGTGCTGCCTCTGGGGCGCCGCGCTCGGCGACGGAATCGTTGCATGTCGATCGCACAGCTCTCGCTTCACTCTCAGGCAGCTCCAGCGCGGCGTGCCCACCCCGCGCGGCTGTCGGCGCGACAGCGCTGCTGGCGTCTCATTGCGCTGCTCGCGGTGGTCGACGCCCTGCTGCTCGTCGCCGCCTCCCGGACTGTGGCACCGCACCCTTCGCCGCGGCAGCTCTTCCGCGCCCGGCTGGCCGAAACGGCCCAGACCGACTCCCGCCGGGTGCTCAGCGCGGGGTTTCAGCGCGAGGTGCTGCATGCGCTGCTGTACCGGGCTGACGGCCAGGTGGACAACAGCCTCCAGTACCAGCCGCCGTGTACAGACACGGCCCTCACCTACGGCCAGATCGACACCTGCGGCGACGGCTGACGCCCTGCCCGCCAGCAGTGGTCCGCGGCTCGAAGGCGCCTCCTCGGCTTCCTCGCTCGCCGCGCGGCTGAAGCCAGGACGAACGTCCAGGCTCACGCCCCGCCCTCGGGACGGTCGGCTGGCCGAACCGGGCGCGTAGAATCCCCATACACCTGGAGGGGGAAGACCTCGTGGTACTGCGCGCCCTGGTGCGCTCGCGCGTCCCGACGCTGCCCGGCCAGTTCTGGCTCCTGTTCTGGGGCCGGCTGGTGGGGGCGGTGTCGTCGTCGATGTGGTTCCCGTTTCTCACCCTGTATCTGCACCAGCAGCGGGGCATCCCGATGCTCACCGTCGGGCTGCTCTTCAGCGCCTTCTCCTTCGCCAGCATCTTCGGGCAGATGGGCGGCGGCAGCCTGGCCGACCGGCTCGGGCGCAAGCCGGTCATCATCTGGTCGCTCTGCGCCAACGCGGTCCTGGTGTACCTGCTTGGCAGCGCCGACCGCCTGTGGTGGCTGGCGCTGCTGTCGTTTGCCATCGGCTTGTTCGGGATGATGCTCGACCCGGCCGAGTCGGCCGCCGTCGCCGATCTCGCGCCGCCGGAGCGCCGCAACGAGGCCTATGGGCTGCTACGGGTAGCCCAGAACGTGGGGATCGTCGTCGGCCCCAGCCTGGGCGGGCTCCTGGCGGTGCTGTCGTATCAGACGCTGTTCACGGTGGATGCCGCGGTCACTTTCGGCGTCGGGCTCGCGCTGCTCGTCTGGCTGCGCGAATCGCGCCCGATTGGCCAGCCCGGGGCCGCCGCGGCGAAGCCACGGGGCAGCTACCTGGATGTGCTGCGCGACGGGCCGCTGCTGGCGTTCCTGGCTGCCTATCTGGCGGTGACGCTGCTGGCGACCCAGTTCTTCAGCACCCTGCCGGTGTTCCTCAGCCAGGACCGCGGCATCTCTACCGGCACCTTTGGGCTGCTGGCGGCGCTGAACGGGATGATGGTCGTCACCCTGCAGCTTCCCATCGCCAACTGGGCCAAACGACACGAGCCGCGGCGGGTCATGGCCGCGGGCGCGCTCCTGTACGCGCTCGGCTTCGGTGGCTTCGCCCCGGCGCAGGGCATTCCGGCCCTCGCGGCGCTCGTCGCGGTGTTCACCCTCGGCGAGCTGCTGACGGTGCCGGTGGCGAGCGCCTACCTGGCCGCCATCGCTCCGCCGGAGATGCGCGGCCGCTACATGGGGCTGCTCGGGCTGAGCTGGACCAGCGCGATGGGGGTGTCGCCCGTGCTGGGCGGAGCGATGCTCGACGCGCTGCCGCACCTCTGGCTCTGGGTGTTCGCCCTCGCGCTCGGCTGCCTCTCCTGCCTGGCGTTCCTGCTGCTCCGCCCGGACCAGCGCTACCAGGCGGAGGCCGAGGCGCTGGCCACAGTCTAGTCGGCAAGAGGCTCCCACGCTGGGCTCGCGGCGCTTGAGCCCCGGCGCGGCCCTGGGGTGGCCCCGGCTTGGTCACGGGGTGTCGGAGAAGAACTCGACCAGGTTGCCGTCGGGATCGGCGATCAGGGCGATACGCTGCCCCCAGGGCATGAGGCCCGGGGGGCGGACCGCGCGGGCGCCCCGGCTGGTGGCCTGCTGGTAGGCCGCGTCCACCTCGGCAAAGGTGGGAACGGGAAGCGCCAGGTCCACCGCCAGCCCGCCGCGCGGCGCGGCGTCGGCCGGGCGGCCGGTGAGCGCGGCCATCTCGGCGCGGCTGTACAGTGCCAGGCGCACCCCCTCGGTGGCGAACTCGACGTAGGAGCCCTGCTCGCTCCGCACCGGGAAACCCAGCACGTCGCGGTAGAAGTCCCGACAGGCCGCCACCTGGTCCACCAGCAGGGCGATCAGCTCGATCCGCATCCCACCACCTCCCCCTATAGTGTGGTCGGCGCCGGTATACTGCCGCCAAGCCGCTCGATGGAGAAGAGAGCTGTGCCGTACGCGCTGCGGCTGTCGGCGCTGGTCACGTTCGCGCTGGGGCTGGGCCTGGTGTCGGGCATTGTTGCCGGGCCGCCATTCACCACGCTTCACCTGGTGTTCGCCGTGATCACCGTAGTGCTCGCGCTGGTGGTGCTCGGCCCTCAGCTCCGGCGCAGCTTCGCCGCCGGGCTGGGCGCCTGGTTTCCCCTCATCCCGCTCGTCCTCGGCCTGCTGTGGTACTCTGGCCTCGCCACCCGGCTGATCGGCCGAGCCGGCTTCGTGGTGATCCTGATCCATGCCGTATTCGGGATCATCGCGATCGGGCTGATCGAGATGGGTATCGCGCGGGCCAGGCGCACCGGGGCGCTGGAGCGCGCCCGCGAGCTGTAGCCAGCGCACGCCTGCACGGAGCACGGGTGCAAAGCCCTGGCTCGGCAGGCCCCGTGCCCGCTCCCACGCCGCCGCCTGGCCCGGGAGAGCGGTAGGGAGCAAGATGGCTCCCAGCGGGCCTGTCCTTCCGCCACGGATGGAAGGACGAATCGCAGCGCTACTGTGCTTCCTCGGCAGGGCCGCGCTGGCGGCCACCCTTGCCCTCCTCGGTGCCGTGGACGGTGCCGCGCTTGGACGGTTTCTTGTAGGCCGGACCGGTGCCGGTCGGGTGCTGCCGGCCCCGCCCCTCCTGGCCGCTGGCGCTGTCCGCGCGGTGATCCTGGGGCCTGGTCTTGTGCTCAGCCATGGCTGCTCCTCGCTCGGGCATCTGGATCGGGCGGCGCGCAAGAGCCGTACCGCTGCCAGACGCCCCCAGGGCTGGTCTACGGATTGCAGTCGAAGCGTCGGCGCTGCTGAGCACGGCGCCCGGGAGAGCACGCTGAACGCCGCGCCCCAATCCCCTCTGCCGCCGAGAGTGACCCGGGGGCGCGCCGCCCCCGGGGAGCGTGCCCGTCCCGCCCCTCCCCACAGCAAAGATTGCCTGGCCACGCTGGCGGCGCTGCTGGCGGCGAGCATGCTCGCCGGCTGCTCCGTGCTTGCCCAGGTGCAGGCGACGCCGGTGCCGACGCCACGTCCGCCGAGCGCCGCGCCACGCCTGGCGCTCACCCCGGCGCCGAACGTGCCCGGCGATCCGAACCACGGCCGGGAGCTGTTTCTTGCCCGCGGCTGTGGCGGCTGTCACACCCTGTACGGGGTGGAGGGGGCGACGGGCGTGGCCGGGCCGAACCTGACCAACGTCACCCTGCGGCCGACCATCGCCGGGAACACGATCCCGAACACCCCGGAGAACCTGGCGCGCTGGATCATGGATCCGCCGTCGCTGAAACCCGGCACCGCCATGCCCAGCCTGGGCCTCTCCCAGCAGGAGGCCCAGGACGTGGCCGCCTTCCTCTCCAGCCTGCCCTACAACCCGCCACCGTAGCGCCCAGCCGCGCTGGCTCGCCAGATGGCATGAATCGTGCAGCCGCCCAGCGCAGCATGGACCCACGCGCGATCAGCGCCGAGCAGTGGGGCCTCGTCAACCGCGCGCTGCTGGACCTCCTGGTGTTCGCCGGCCTGGCGCTCAACGCGGCTTCGGCCTTGCTGCTTGGACGCGCCATCATTCCCTCGCTCATTGCGAGCGCCGACGCGCCGCCGCGTGCGCGCGGCTTCCGCTGGGCGCTGTACCCGATCGCCGCGCTCTCCTGTGCCGCCATGCTCTACGCGCTTGCCCGAGCGCTGCTGAACCTGGCTGGCTTCCTGCAGCAGTTCTTCCCCCGCTTGCTGGTCTGAGATGCAGCGCTACCTGCTCCTCGGCTTCCCGGCGCTCGGATTGGTGGGCATCGTCTTCTTCGTTACCGTGCTGGCGCCCTACTTCCTGAAAGGGCAGCTTAAGCAGACGCCGGCGCAGCCGATCAGCTTCAGCCACCAGGTGCACGTTCAGGTGGCCGGGCTGCAATGCGCCTTCTGCCACCGCACCGCGGCGGACGGCGTCTCGGCCGGCTACCCCGACCTGCAGCAGTGCATGTTCTGCCACGATGTAGTTGGCCAGGGGCAGCCGGAGATCGAGAAGGTGCGCCAGGCCTGGCAGCAGCAGACTCCGGTCGACTGGGTGCGCATCCACCGTATGCCCGACCACGTCCGCTTCGTCCACAACGCGCACGTTCAGGCCGGCATCCCCTGCTCCACCTGCCACGGCGACGTCGCCCAGATGACTCAGGACGTGCAGGTTCGCTCGTTGAAGATGAACGACTGCGTCGCTTGCCACCAGCAGATGAGCGCGCCCACGGGGTGTGGGACATGCCACTACTAGACGGCTCGCGCGGCGGCACGCCAGGGCTCGCCGGTGCTCCGAGCGGTGGCCTCACCCGCCGCGCTTTCCTGCAGGGCCTGGCCGCCTCCGCCGCCGCGGCGGTCGTCTTCACCGGCTGCGCCCCGGCCTCGCACGAGCTGGAGGCGGAGAGCCGGGTGCTGCTGGCCGAGGACACGCTGAGCGCGTTCGAGAACTGGTATGCCACTGCCTGCCGCCAGTGCGACGCCGGCTGCGGGCTGATCGCCCGGGTGATCGAGGGGCGGGCGAAGAAGCTGGAGGGCAATCCCGACCACCCGCTCAACCGGGGCAAGCTCTGCGCCCGGGGCCAGGCCGGGGTCCAGGAGCAGTACCATCCCGACCGCGTCCAGGGGCCGCTACGTCGCTCTGGCGACCGGGCCGGCGGGCCGCTGGTGCCGATCTCCTGGGACCAGGCGCTGGACGAGCTGGTCGGCCGGCTGCGGGCGCTCCAGCAGCAGGGGCAAACGAGCCAGGTGGTCCTGCTCACCCGCCCGCTACGCGCCCACCTTGCCCTCGTCGTCGACCGCTTCCGCCGGGCCTACGGAGCCGACTGGCTCACGCTCGACCCGGTCTCCGAGGCACCGCTGCGGGAGGCGGCGCGGCGCGTCTTTGGCGCCGACCGCCTGCCGGTCTTCGACCTTCAGAACGCCCGGTACGTGCTCTCCTTCGGGGCGAATTTCCTCGAGACCTGGCTGTCGCCGGTCTATTACGGGGTGCAGTATGGCCTCTTCCGCCAAGGCAGCTACCGCGCTGGGGATTTCCGCCCGCGGCGGGACCGTCCCCGCGGCTACCTGGTCCAAGTCGAGCCGCGCTTCTCCGCCACCGCCGCCAACGCCGACGAGTGGGTACCGGTCCGCCCTGGCACCGAGCGGTTGCTGGCGCTGAGCCTGGCCCAGGTGCTGCTGGCCGAGGGGCTGGCCGATCCGAACGGCGCTCGCGCCTTCGGCGGTCCGGGGGCGCTGGACCCGTTCCAGCCGGAGCGCGTCGCCGACCAGACCGGCGTCGCGGCCGAGCGCATCCGCGGCCTCGCCCGCGCCTTCGCCAGCCAGCGCCCCAGCCTGGCGCTCGGCGGGGGGCTGGCCGGGGCGCAGACGACCGGGACAGAGACGCTCAGCGCTATTCTGGCGCTCAACCTGCTCGTCGGCAACGTCGGCCAGAGCGGCGGGGTCCGCTTCGCCCCGCCGCCGCCGATCCCCGACCTTCCAACCTCGCCCCCGACCAGCCGGCTCTCCGACTGGCAGCGGCTGGCCGACCGGCTGCGCGGCGGGCAGGTCCAGCTCCTGCTCGTCCACCAGGCCAACCCGGTCCACACGCTGCCCGGCGCGCTCGGCTTCGGCGAGGCGCTGGGGCACGCGCCCTTCATCGTCAGCTTCTCCAGCTTCCTGGATGACACCACCGCCCAGGCGGACCTGATCCTGCCCTCCAGCCTGCCGTTGGAGGACTGGGGCGACGATGTGCCCGAGCCGAGCCCCGGCGCCCAGGTGCTGACGCTCCAGCAGCCGGTGCTGCGCCCGTTCTACGACACCCGCGGCTTTGCCGACGTGCTGCTCACCCTGGGCGAGGAACTGGGCGGGGCGGTGAGCGCGGCGCTGCCCTGGCCAACCTTCAAGGAGGTGCTCCGGGATGGCGCTCGCCAGTTGCAGCAGCTTCGGCGCGGCAACGTGCAGGAAGCGGACTTCGAGCGATTCTGGACGACGCTCTTGCAGCGGGGCGGCTGGTGGGACGAGCAGCCGCCCACGCCGCCGATGTCCACCGGCCAGCCCGGCGCCCTCGCCCAGGCGCCCGCGCCCCAGCTCGCCGGCGACGAGCAGCAGTATCCCTACGCGTTGCTCCTGTTCGAGCACAACACCCTTGGGGCCGGGGAGACCGCGCATCTGCCCTGGCTCCAGGCGGCGCCGGACCCGGTCAGCACCGTCGTTTGGCAGACGTGGGTAGAGCTGAATCCGAAGCTGGCCGCCCAGCTTGGACTCCGCGAGGGCGACGTGGTGGCGCTGGAGTCCCCGCATGGGCGCATGGAAGTTCCCGTCTACGTCAACCCGGCCGCGCCGCCGATGGTGCTGAGCGTCCCACTCGGCCAGGGGCACGCGAACTTCGGCCGCTGGGCAGCCGGGCGGGGTGCCAACCCGATGGTGCTGCTGGCGCCGCTGGAGGACGCGGCAACCGGGGCGCTCGCCTACGCCGCCACCCGCGTCCGACTCGTCGCTACCGGCCGCTCGGTCGCGCTGCCCAAGTTCGAGGGCGGCGTGGTTGCCCGCCAGCTCCCGGGCGAGCCGCTGGTTGAGGTGACGCGAGGATGAGGGATGAGATGAGCAGCAGCACGCAGCCCGAGGCCCAGGACCAGCCGAGCGCGCACAAGTGGGGCATGGCGATCGACCTGGATCGCTGCTCTGGCTGCCAGGCGTGCGTCATCGCCTGCCAGGCGGAAAACAACGTCCCGATCAACGAGGAGCAGCGCTTCCTGGAGCACCGGGCCAAGGAGTGGATCCGGATCGAGCGCTACTGGGAGGGCGAGTTCCCGGATGTGAAGGCGCGCTTTCTGCCGGTGCTCTGCCAGCAGTGCTCGAACGCGCCCTGCGAGCCCGTCTGCCCTGTGTACGCCAGTGTTCACAGCGAGGATGGGCTCAACCTGCAGGTGTACAACCGCTGTATCGGCACCCGCTACTGCGGCAACAACTGCCCCTACAACGTGCGCTTCTTCAACTGGTGGGATCCGGCCTGGCCGGAGCCGCTCACCTCGCAGCTCAACCCGGACGTCACCGTCCGCAGCAAGGGGGTGATGGAGAAGTGCACCTTCTGCATCCAGCGCATCCGCCGGGTCAGCCGCGAGGCGGCGCGGCAGGGTCGCCCGGTGCGCGACGGCGAGCTGCAGCCGGCCTGTGCCCAGGCCTGTCCCACCGACGCGCTCGTGTTCGGCGACTGGAACGACCCGAATAGCCGCGTCAACCAGCTCGCCCAGGACGCGCGCAGCTACCGGCTGCTGGAGCATCTGGGGACCGAGCCGGTGGTGATCTACCTGAAGAAAGTCGACCCCAACGCCCGGGAGGAGTCCAACGGCTAGAGGCACGCTGGCAGCTCCTTCTCCGCTGGTGCGGGACGACGTCGTCCCCGGCCAGCCAGCCCCGCCAGCGGTTGGCCCGGACCTGCTTGTTCGGGCCCGGCCGGGCGGCGGGAGGTACTGGGCCGCGGTGCTCGCGCTCGCGACCCTGGCGGCGGCCGGCGTCGTCGCGCTGGTCGAGCTGCTCCTGGGCGGGGCGCGCTCTCCCGCCTCCTGGGGCTACGTCGCCGCCGCGCTCGCCTTCCTGCTCTCCACCGCCCAGGCGGCGCCACCACTGGCGTTCGCCTCCCGCCTCGCCCGTGGCTTCTGGGGCATCTCGCTGCGTCGCGCGGCCGACCTGTGGGTCGTGGCCGGGCTCGTCACCACCCCGCTGCTGATCGTCCTGCTCACCCGGCTGCCCGATTGGCACAACCGGCCGAGCATCTGGCTCAACTGGCCCGGCGCGCCAGGAGTATGGGACGCTGTCGGGATCACGGTCCTGTTGCTGGCTGGCCTGGCGCTGCTGTGGGCCGGGGCGCGGCCCGATCGCGCCGCCGCCCGGGCGCTGCGCGGCGGCTCCGCCTCCGCCTGGCGGGGGACGGTTCGCGCCTGGAGCGTCCTCACCCTGGGGATGAAGGCCCTCGGGGGGCTCTATCTGCTGGTGCTCGTCTTCGTCCACCTGCTGGTGGTCAGCGACCTGGCGCTGAGCCTGGTGCCGGGCTGGTCCAGCCCGAACATGCCGCCCTACCACGCCGTCACCGCGCTCCAGGCCGGCATCGCCACCACGCTGCTCACCCTGGCAGCGCTGCGCTACTTCGGCGGGCTGGAGCGCTACATCCGCCGCGACGCCTTCCACGCCGCCGGCAAGCTGCTGCTCTCGCTCTCGCTGCTCTGGTTCTACTTCACCTGGGCGGAGCTGCTCACCTACTGGTACGGCCGCACCCCGGCGGAGCTGCACCTGCTGGACCTGCTGATGTTCGGGCCGTACCTGGGCCTGTTCGCCGCTGCGGCGCTGCTCAACTTCGTCTTGCCGTTCCTCGTGTTGCTCTGGAACCGCGTCCGCCTCACGGTCGCCGGCCCCACCCTGGCCGCCGCGCTGGTGCTGCTGGGCAACTACGTGGACCGGGTCCGCATCTATGTCGCCGCCTGGTCAGTGGCTGGCCCGCCGCGGCCGGAGCTGGACCAGGTCCCAGCGGCGCAATGGCCCGGGCTGCCCGAGGTTCTGGTGCTGCTCGGAATGCCAGCCGCGGCGCTGCTGCTGTACCTGCTGGCGCTGCGGCTGCTGCCCGCCGTCTCTCTCTGGGAGTACCGCGCCGGGGCGCTGCTCGAGGTCGAGCGGCCGTATCTGAAGACCCGGGTGCCGGTGATCGCCAAGCCGAGTTAACGAGGAGCCGATGCAGGAACGCCGTGCGCTGCCGATGCCGAAGATCAACACCGATCTGCTGGACTTCGTCCTGCACACGCCCCGCTGGTACTGGATCATCGCCGCCGGGCTGCTACTGCTCCTCGGCGCGGCGGGGGTGAGCGAGGGGCTCATCATCGTCATCGGGCTGCAGCTCCTCGGGCTCAGTAACGTGCAGCTCTGGGCGGTGTTCATCACCAAC
Source organism: Pseudomonadota bacterium (assembly GCA_021325655.1). GTDB lineage: Bacteria > Chloroflexota > UBA6077 > UBA6077 > JAJPGT01 > JAJPGT01. Next base: position 3,250 of record JAJPGT010000017.1, on the reverse strand, counting down.
TTCATCTTCTGGGTCGGGATCAGCCACGCCGGGGTCATGGTCTCCGCGATCCTGCGGCTCACTCACGCGGAGTGGCGCCGGCCGATCACCCGCTGCGCCGAGGTGCTGGCGATCTTCTCCCTGATGACCGCCGGGCTGTTCCCGCTCATCCACACCGGCCGCGTCTGGCGCACGATCTACTGGTTCCTGCCCTACGATTTCACCCGCGGCATCTGGCCCAGCGTCCGCTCCGCGCTGATCTGGGATCCGAGCGCGATCGTGACGTACCTCACCGGCACGATCCTGTTCGTCTACGTCGACCTGATCCCGGACCTGGCGGTGGCGCGCGACCGCTCGCACGGCTGGCGGCACGCGCTGTTCAGCGTGCTGGCGATGGGCTTCAAAGGGACCTCCCGCCAGTGGCGGATCCAGACCGCGGCGGGGATGCTGCTGTCGGCGCTGATCCTGCCGGTGTTCGTCTCGGTCCACTCCATCGTCGCCTGGGACCTGTCGATGGCGATCCTGCCGGGCTGGCACTCCACCATCCTGGCGCCCTACTTCGTCATCGGCGCGGTCCACTCCGGCGTGGCCGGGGTGGTGACGACGATGGTTGCCATCCGCAAGGCGCTGCGCGCCTACGACTACATCACCCCGGAACACTTCGACACCATCGGCCGGCTCCAGATCGTCGTCGCCTTCGGCTACATCTTCTTCTTCCTGATGGACTTCTACTTCGGCCTGTTCGCCCGCGAGCCGGTGGAGGTGGCGATCTGGGAGCTGCGGCTCACCACCCCGCCGATCAATCTGCTGTTCTTCCTTCAGGTGATCACCGCCGTTCTCATCCCGCTGCCGATCTGGTTCTTCCGCCGCTTCCGGCGCAGCGTCAGCGCGATGTTCTGGACCTCGATCTCGGTGAACATTGGGATGTGGCTGGAGCGCTACCTGCTGGTGACCAACCCGGTCTCGCTCAAACAGCCGTTCACGTTCATGTGGGTGCCAGTGTACGTCCCGCAGCCGGTCGAGTACATCATCACTATTGGGGGGCTGGCGTTCGCGTCGTTCGGTATCCTGACCTTCGCCAAGCTACTTCCGATCATCCCGCTCTGGGATGTCAAGGAGGGCCAGGTGCTGCTCCAGCGGGTGCGGATTGGCCGAGTGACGGTGCCGGGGGTGATCCGTGACTGAGAAGGGGCGAGAGATGGCTGGGGATCCGGACACAGTGCTCGGGCTGTTCTGCGAGCCGGACCAGGTGGCCGAGGCGCTGGACCGGCTGCGCGGCGCTGGCTTCCCCGGGCGGGATCTGAAGGTGCTCAGCGCCTCGCCGTACCCGGAGGGCGCGTTCGGCGAGGCGCCGGAGCAGCACCACCTGTACGTCTTCCCCTTCGTCGGCGCCGCCTGCGGCTTCGCCATCGGGCTGCTGCTCACCATCGGGACGCAGCTCGCCTACCCGCTGGACACCGGCGGCAAGCCGATCCTGTCCATCCCGCCGATGATCAATGTGATGTACGAGGGAACCATGCTCGGGGCGATCATCGCTACCGTGCTCGGAGTCCTGTTCGAATCACGCCTGCCAGACTTGAGCGATGCGCCCTACGACCCGCGCATCAGCGAGGGCTACCTGGGCGTGCTCGTCCTCCACGCCGGCCGCCAGCTCGGCGCGGCGGAGCAGGCGCTGCGCGACGCGGGCGCGCTGGACCTCGTCCCCGGGCGCACCGCCCCTGCCCCGGAGCAGCCCGATGGCCCTGTTCCTGAGGCGCCCCCGGCGGGCGGTGGGAGCACCTGATGCGCGCCGTTGAGCGGCTTGTCCGCGTAGGCCCGGGGCGCTGGCGGCGGATCGCGCTGCTCGTCCTGCTGGCGCTGCTGCTCAGCGGCTGCAATCCTGGCGCCTACCCGCTGGACATCTTCATGGAGATGCACTACGAGCCGTCGCAGCGGCGGCTGGAGCCGCGGCGCCTCGCCCCGCCCGCCGACGCCGTCCCGGTCACCGGCGGCCGGACCTGGGTCCCGTTCGACCAGGCCGCCGCGCTCCAGAACCCCGTTCCAGATGACCAGGCGACCCGCCAGCGGGCGCAGCAGCTCTACGTGGAGAACTGCGCAATGTGCCACGGCGCGGACGGACACGGCAAGGGGCCGCTGAGCGGCTATTTCTCCCAGGCAGCGCCGGTCGCCCCGGTGGACTTTGCCAGCCTGCGCGTCCGCGCCCGGAGCGACGGGCAGCTCTTCTGGATCGTGCAGAACGGGCTCGGCAACATGCCGCCGTTCCGCGACCTGCTCAGCGACAGCGACATCTGGACGCTCGTCCGCTTCATCCGCGCCGCGCAGGGGGCGGCATGACCACGCTGGTGGAGATCGTCCTGCCCCTGGGGGCGCTCAGCCTCGCCCTATTCACGCTCGGCTCGTTCGTGGTGCTCCAGCAGGCGACGCCCCCGCGGCTGTACACCTGGCTCGGCTTCCTGACCGCCTCGTTCCTGGCGCTGCTGGCCGTCGGCGCCTACGCGCTGCTGTTCCTTCCGAGCTGACACGCCTTCCCCGCCGGGTCCGTGAGCCACGGCAAGGCATGGGGCGGGCCCGGGCTCTACCGGAGGGTGTACAGGTATGCCGCGATGTCGCGCGCGTCGGCAGGGGTGACGCCCAGGTTCGGCATGGGCGTGCCGGGCTTCATTGCCGGCGGGTCCTGCACCCAGCGCACCAGGTTGTCTGGTGTGTTCGGAACCCAGCCGGCGATGTAGGCACGCTCGCCGAAGTCCGCCAGGGATGGCGCCACCAGCGCGGTCGCCCCGCTGACGCCCGGGATCGTGTGGCAGGCGCCGCAGCCATAGCGGACAATCGCCTCCTTGCCCCGTGCCGCGTCCCCGCCCGGCACCTGCCGCGCCACGCCACTCGGCGATTGCACCGCAGGCTGGACCAGGTACGTCTGGCCGCAGGCGGCGGCGAGCGCCCCCAGCGCCACGGCGACGAGCGCCAGGCTCCAGCGCGCCTCCCGCGGCCAGGCCCGGCCGCTCCCCGCTCCCACGCCTCCCATCATCCGTTCCTCGGCTACTTCAGGCTCTCCAGGTAGGCTGCCACGGCGCGCAGGCTGTCCGGGTCGAGGTTCAGCACTGGCATGTCGTTGCCGGGCTTGAGCGCCTGCGGATTGCCGATCCAGCCCGCCATGTTGCCGTAGCTGTTCGGCAGCAGCCCGGCCGCCAGCGTCTGCCGGCTGCCCACGTGCGTCAGGTCTGGGCCGCTGCTGCCGCCCACCGGGCTATCCCCGTAGCGAATCGCGTGGCAG
>JAJPGT010000090.1 GCA_021325655.1 Pseudomonadota bacterium | reverse complement strand
GGAGTTGACATCATGGACTGGCGTCACGAAGCCGCCTGCCGTGAGGTGGACCCGGAACTGTTCTTCCCCATCGGGAACAGCGGGCCGGCCCTGCTCCAGATCGAAGACGCCAAACAGGTGTGCCGTCGGTGCTCCGTCATGGAGGACTGCCTGCGCTGGGCCATCGACTCTGGCCAGGACGCCGGCGTCTGGGGCGGCATGAGCGAAGACGAGCGCCGCGCCTACAAGCGCCGCACCGTCCGGCTGCGCGCCCGCGCCCACGTCTGAACACAGCCGCTAGCGCTCGTCGCCAGCCGGTACGGGGAGATCTACCGCCGCTTCGGTGCCGCCGCCTGGCCTTGGCATGATCTTCAGGCGGCCGCCGAGCTCGCCGACTACCAGCGTGCGTACGATCTGCAGGCCAAGGCTCGTGGTCGCATCCGGGTCGAAGCCCCGCGGCAGGCCTGCTCCGTTGTCGGCGACTGTCACTGAAAGTCGTTCGGTATCACGGGTTGCCGTTACCTCCAGGAGCGCAGGACCCGCACTGCTCCCCTGCCCCAGCCCGTGCTGCAGGGCATTCTGGAGCAGTTCGGTGAGCACCATGGCCAGCGGCGTGGCCACCGACGAGGGCAGCATGCCGAACTTCCCGCTGATCCTGGGCACCACCTTGACCTCGGCGGCCGAGACCTCGGTCGCCATCATCGCGACGCGGTCGGCGACGTCGTCGAAGTCCACCACCTCCTCAGGGGCGTGCGACAGCGTCTCGTGCACCACCGCGATCGAGCCGACCCGGCGCACCGCCTCTTCCAGCGCGTCCCGTGCCTCTGGCTGGTGCAGCCTGCGCGCCTGGAGCCGCAGCAGCGCCGCCACGGTCTGGAGGTTGTTCTTCACCCGGTGGTGAATCTCCCTGATCGTGGCGTCCTTGGTGAGCAGCTCGCGTTCCCGGTGCCGCAGCTCGGTCACGTCCCTGATCAGCAGCAATGCCCCGGTCCGCTGCCCGCCCACGATCAGCGGGATGGCGCGGAGCTGGACCACGGAGCCGTTGCCCTCCACCTCCGCCTCGCGTGGGGAGCGGCCGGTGGCGACCACCATCAGCGACTCGTCCAGCGGTTCGTCGATCGCGACCAGGCCCGCCGTCACCGCACCGAGCTCGGCCCCGATCAGGTCGGCGGCCAGGCCAAGGCGGCGGTAGGCGGACAGCGCGTTGGGGCTGGCGTAGGTGACCTTGCCGGACTTGCCGAGGCGGAGCAGGCCGTCGCCGACTCGCGGCGAGCGGACGAGCATGGCTTCCGCGCCGGTGAAGGGAAAGGTGCCTTCGGCGACCATGCGGGCCAGGTCGTCGGCGCCCTGTAGGTAGGTGAGCTCGAGGCGGCTCGGGGTCCTGGCCGAGTTGAGGTTGGTGCATCGCTCGATCACGGCGATCACGGTGTCCTCGCGGGTGACCGGAATGGCTTCGGTGCGGACCGGGACGCCGCTGGTCCAGTCCGGGTCGCTCTCCCGCCAGATCCTTCTCTCCTGGCGGGTAACGTCGAGCAGCCGCTGGTCCTCCGCGCCCGCGAACGTGCCGACCATGTCGTCCTGGAACGAGGTAGGCCCGGTGGTGGGCCGCAGCTGGGCGATCGCGATCCACCGGCTGTCTTTGGTGGGCGCCCACAAGATCAGGTCGGCGAACGACAGGTCGGCCAGCAGCTGCCAGTCGGAGACCAGCGAGTGCAGCCACTCCAGATCGGCCTCTACCAGCTTCGTGTGGCTCCTGGCCAGGTCGTTCAGCGTGGGCATCTCGTTATTGTCCCATCTCTTGACGCGGTTCCGGGGGGCGCGGGGGGTCGTCCCCCCGGAGCTAGCAGGGCTGGGAGGATGGTGCGGTGGGATCTGCGCTGGAACGACTACGGGAGGCCGCTCGGACGCGGGAGGCGGCCGGGCTGCGGCGTTCCCTGATGCCGCGTTCCGCGGACTTCGACGGGATGCTGGATCTGGCCTCCAACGACTACCTCGGCCTGCATGGCGACCCGCGGGTGGTCGCCGGGGCGGTCGCCGCGGCACGGGAATGGGGCGCCGGCGCCACCGGGTCCCGGCTGGTGACCGGGACGACTCGGCTGCACGCGCGGCTGGAAGCGGCGCTGGCTTCGTTTGCGGGGGCTTCCGCGGCGCTGGTGTGCTCGTCCGGGTACCTGGCGAACCTCGCTGTAGTCTCGTCGCTGGCTCTTGCGCTGGCCCGGGCGGGGTCTGGGGTGCTGATCGTTTCCGATTCGCGGAACCATGCCTCGCTGATCGACGCGTGCCGGCTGGCCCGTTGTCCGGGGGTCCGGCTCGTGGTGTCGCCGTACCGGGACGTCGGGGCGGTCCGGGCGCTGCTGGCGTCGCGTGCCGAGGATTCCGCTCTGGTGGTGAGCGACTCGGTGTTCTCGGTGGACGGGGCGGTGGCGCCGGTCGCCGCGCTGCACGCTGCCTGCCGGGAGTTTGGCGCCTTGCTGGTGCTGGACGAGGCACACGCGTTCGGGGTGTTCGGGCCCGGCGGGCGGGGCGTGGCTGCTGATGCTGGTGTCGGTTCTGAGTCTGATGTGGTGCGTACCGTGACCCTGTCCAAGTCGCTGGCCAGCCAGGGCGGCGCGGTGCTCGGCGCCGCGGAGGTCATCGGCACCGTAGTCGACACCGGCCGCGGGTTCATCTTCGACACCGGGCTCGCTCCGCCGTCTGCGGGCGCGGCGCTGGCCGCGCTGGAGGTGGTGCGAGCCTCGCCCGCGCTCGGGCCGCTCGCGCTGGCGGCCGCGGAACGGCTGGCCAAGATCGCCGCGGAGTTCGGGCTGCCGGTCGTGCCGCCGACGGCCGCGGTGCTCGCGGTCGTGCTCGGTTCGCCGGGGAGCGCGGTGGCGGCGCGGGAGATCTGCGCCGCCGCGGGGGTGCGGGCGGGCTGCTTCCGCCCGCCTTCGGTGCCGGCCGGCCAGGCGTGCCTGCGGCTGACCGCCAGGGCGACGCTGACCGATGATGATTTCGCGATCGCGGCGCGGGCACTGGCCATGGTAAGCGACCATTGGAGTTGACGTTCACCTTCTATTCAGGCAATGATGCGCGATGACCGTTTCTCAGCTGGCCTCCGACGAAGACCCCGGTGACAGCTCCACGGCCGTCACGCCTGAGGTCGTGGCCCTTCGGCTGCCGAAGTACTACCAGGTAAAGCGGCAGCTGCTCGAACTCACCGCCGCGATGGAGGCGGGCAGCCCCGTGCCGCCCGAGCGCGAGCTGGCCCGGCATTACGGCACGTCACGGACAACGGTCAGGCAGGCGCTCGCCGAGCTTGTGGTCGAGGGACGGCTGCTGCGCATGCAGGGCAAGGGCACGTTCGTGGCCAAACCCAAGGTCGCTCAGTCGCTGGAGCTGGCCAGCTACACCGAGGGCATGCGCGCACACGGCCTGCATCCGCAGACGAAGATCCTCGACATCGGCTACGTCACCGCGGACGACGCGATGGCCGTGCTGCTGGGCATCCGGCCCGGCGGCCGGGCGCTGCGCATCCACCGGCTGCGTCTGGCCGACGGCGAGCCGATGTCCATCGACACCTCCCACCTGCCGGCCCGGCGCTTCCCCGGCCTGCGCAGGGAGCTGGAGCGGCACCGGTCGCTGTACGAGACGCTGCGTACCGCCTACGGCATCCAGCTCGCCGAGGCCGAGGAGACCATCGAGACCGTGCTCGCCGACCCCCACGACGCGCGCCTGCTCGGCGTCGACCCCGGCCTCCCCCTGCTCCTGCTGTCCCGGCACGCGTTCGACGTGCACGGAGAACCAGTCGAGTACGCCCAGTCCTGGTACCGCGGCGACCGCTACAAGTTCGTCACCAAGCTCCGGCGCTCGTGAGTCCGTTCGCGAAGCCAGGGCCGCGGTGATGCCTGGACTGACGAGCGAGAAGCGCAGCGACGAGCGAGGAGGGAAGGCATCACCTCAAAGCGCCCCGCCCGCGAGCGAACGTGACAAGACCAGCGCCCCGCCCGCGAGCGAACAAGAAAAACTTCGCGAAGCCAGGGCGCGGCAGTGCCTGGACTGAGGATCGAGCGACGAAGTCGTGAGCGACGAGGGAAGGCGCTGCCTCAAAGCGCCCCGCCCGCGAGCGAACAAAGAAACACAGTGATCGTCAGCGGGACCGGCACTGGCGTCGGGAAGACGATCGTGACCGCGGCGCTGGCCTCGCTGGCGGCCGGGCGTGGTGAGCGGGTCGCGGTGGTCAAGCCCGTGCAGACGGGCGTCGCCGACGGCGAGGAGCCCGACCTCGACGTGGTGCGACGGCTGGCGGGTGTGACCGATGTGCACGAGCTGGCGCGCTTTCCCGATCCGCTGTCGCCCGAAGCGGCTGCGCGAGCGGCCGGGCGGGCGCCGCTGGATATGGGCTATGCCGCGACGTACATCGCGGCGCTGGCCGACGAGCGGGATCAGGTCATCGTCGAGGGTGCCGGCGGGCTGCTGGTCAGGTACGACGCGGCGGGGGCCACGATCGCCGACCTCGCGGTCAAGCTCGGCGCTCCGGTGCTGGTCGTCACCGCGGCTGGGCTCGGCACGCTCAACCACACGGCGCTGACGCTCGAGGCGCTGGCCGCGCGCGGCATCGCGTGCGCCGGGGTGGTCATCGGCAGCTGGCCTGCCTCGCCCGGACTCGCCGAACGCTCCAACCTGATCGATCTGGCCGACGTGCTCACCGGCAGCATGCCGGAGGGGGCGGGTCAGCTGGACGCCGACGCGTTCCATGCCGCGTCGGCGTCGGCGTTCGGCCACGGAGCAAAGGGTTCCGGATTTATTGCGGACAGTTACCCCCCCGGATTGGGAAAGTAACTGTCCGCAATCTTTGGGCCCCACTCGGGGCTCATCGGTTTGCGGTGGAATGTCCTAGTTGCGGGCGCGGGCGGGGGCGCGGCCGGAGGCGGAGCGGGCGAGGCGAGCGGGGCGTGGCGCGTGGGCGGGGCGAGAGGGCTGGCGGGTGCGAGCGGGTCGGGGGGC
>JAJPGT010000015.1 GCA_021325655.1 Pseudomonadota bacterium | reverse complement strand
TGCACATGAAGCCCTACCAGCGGCCGCATCCACCGATCGCGGTGGCCGGGCTCTCGCGGTCGAGCACCACGCTGCGCTGGGCCGGGGAGCACGGCTGGATCCCGATGAGCATTCACATCATCTCGGCTCAAGATTTGGTCGGCCACTGGGCCGCCTATGAGGAGGGGGCGCGAGGGCACGGGCACACGCCGAGGCGCTCGGAGTGGCGGATTGCCCGGGACATTTACGTCGCGGATACGGATGAGCAGGCAGAGCGCGAGGCGATGGAAAGCTCCATGGCCTACGCCTACGAACACTACTTCTTCCCGCTGGTGAAGTCCTTCGGCCAGGCCGGCCTCTGGAAAGACAGCCCGGACATGCGAGACGACGAGGTGACGCTAGAGCTGCTGCGCAAGACGCGCTGGATTGTCGGCAGCCCGGACAGCGTCGCGCAGCAGCTCCGGGAGCTGTACGAGGCGGTGGGTGGCTTCGGCGGAGTGCTGATGCTGCACTACGACTGGGAGGGCGAGAATGGCCCCCGCTGGCGGCGCTCGATGGAGCTGCTCGCCACCAAGGTCATGCCCCAGCTCCGCGACCTGACCGGCGAGCCGGCGCTCGCTCCAGCAGACTGATTATTCGCGGTGCGGCTGTGCCAACCCGCCGCGGCCGCGCCGCTGGCGCGGTTCGCGTGCTACGAGCTGCGCCAAACCCTATTGACAAGCTCCCCGGGTGCGGTTATGCTGCGGCCCGTTGTGAACGGTATTCGCAAAAGCGAACGGATCCGTTCAGAGGTCGTCGAGCGCTGGCGTACTCGGCGGGTGGGGACAGCACGGCTGCGCGCAGCGGTTGCGAAGCGCCTGAGGCGCTAGCGCGAGACGTGAGGAGAGCAATGGGGAGCGACAGCGCTCCCGAGGCGCAATCTTCGTGGATGTGGAGGTGAGGATCGACGGCAGCTTCAGTCTCATCCTGGTTGGCCCGGCCCGTGCGCGGTCCTGTCCACAGGCCAGCGCTCGATCCGGGCCCACGTGGCTGTGGAGAAGCTTGCGACGGCGGGCCCGGCTGCCGTCGGTTCTGTCTTACCCGTGCCGCTTGCGCGGCTGGCGGAAGTCGTTTGGCGGCACAATCACGCTGCGAGAGGAGTAAGGAGATGACTGACCTGGGCCATGAGTCGCGCGGTTCCGGTTCGGTCGGCGATGCCCTCGCCCGGCCAGTGTCGCGGCGCTCGTTCCTGAAGCTGGCTGCCGCTGCTGGGGCCGCGGCTGGGGTGACGTCGCTGCTCGGCCTCACCACCGCCGCCGCTGCCCCGGCGCGCGTGGGAGCGGAGGCGCCCCGGTTCGCCCCACTGAAGGCGGGCGGGACGCTGACCTTTGTCTGGATCGACTGGGTGCCGTCGCGACTCCTGGAATCGCTCGGCTCGGAGTACGAGAAGGTCAGCGGCTGGAAGGTCGTGGGCGACTACGTCGGCGCGACCCAGTGGCATGACAAGATCTTTACCGAGTTCGCGGCGCAGACGGGCGCGGATATCCCCATCGGCGACAGCCAGTGGATCGGCGAGGAGTCGGTTGGCGGCCACATCATGGAGCTCACCGACTGGGCTGCCAAGAACCTCAACCTCAACGACATCAACCCGGCCAGTTTGAAGTCCTACGGGGAGTTCCCGGATGGCTCCGGCCGGCTGTGGGGCCTGCCCTGTGAAGGGGACTGCCTGACCTACGTCTACCGCAAGGACCTGTTCAGCGACCCGAACGAGCAGGCGAACTTCAAGGCCAAGTATGGCCGCGACCTGGCCCCGGCCACGACCTGGGACGAGTATTACGACATCGCCGAGTTCTTCCATCGGCCGGACCAGGGCCTCTATGGTTCCGCGATGCACTTCGCCGCGGCGTATGACGCCATCACCTGCAACTTCAACCAGATCTTCTGGTCGAACGGTGGCGAGCTCTGGGATGGCCACAACAAGGTGGTTGGCTACCTCAACAGCGACGCTGGAGTCGCCGCGCTGGACTACCTGAAGAAGCTGTACAAGATCTCCCCGCCCGGCTCTGGCAACTGGTGGTTCAACGAGGTCAACGAGGCGATGGCCCAGGGCCAGGTGGCGCAAAGCATCAACTGGATCGCCTTCCACCCGGGCCTGGTCGATCCGAACTCCTCGAAGGTGGGGGACAAGATCGGCTTCGCCGTTGCGCCGGGTACGTCCAAGGCGCACTTTGTCTGTCTGGGCGGGCAAGGGCTGCAGGTGTCCAACTACTCGAAGAACAAGGATGCAGTCCTGGACTTCGTGAAGTGGTTCTGGACCGAGGAGACGCAGACGAAGTGGGCGAAGGGTGGTGGCCTGACCGCGCACCTCAAGGTGCTCAACAGCCCCGAGTTCGACACCTATTTCCCCTGGAATAACGTGTTCAAGCAGACCCTGCCGCTGCTGCGTGACTTCTGGCACGTGCCGGAGTACGCGAAGATGCTGGAGCTGCAAGAGCAGACGCTGAACTCCGCGGTGGTGAACGACACCGACACCAAAGAGGCGCTCGACAAGATTGCTCAGGGCCAGCAGGATATCCTGATGGCGGCGTATCCCTCCTAGGCCATCCTGCACGCACTGAGCCGCGGGTGGCGTGGCGCGTTAGCTCCCGCCACCCGCGGCATCCGTCTGGCACCCTGCAAGGAGACTCCCGTGGCGGACACTGCCCCAACCCAAACGCTCCGGCGCGAGGCGATCACCGAGCTTCCGCCCATTGCGGTGAGGAGCTGGAACCCCAGCGATGGCTGGCTGGCGTTCCTGTTCACCCTGCCCACCATGCTGCTGCTGATCTTCGTCGGCGTCTTCCCCTTGATCTGGTCGCTCTATCTCAGCTTCACTCGCTTCTCTGCTGCCAAGCCAAACATCGCGCCCGAATGGGTTGGGGCGACCAACTACGCCAAGGTGATGACCGATCCCAGCATCTGGTCGGTATTCGTCTTCACCGCCAAGTACGTCGTCATCGCGGTTGGAGTGGAATTCCTGCTCGGGTTCGGGATCGCCCTGCTGCTCAATCGCGCCTTCCCCGGGCGGGGCCTCATCACCACGCTCATGCTGCTGCCAATGATGCTGTCGCCCGCGCTGGCGGCGTCGTTCTGGAAGCTGATCTACGAGCCTCAGTGGGGCGTCTCCAACTTCTACATCAAGAAGCTCGGCTTCGCTCCGATTGACTGGCTGGCCAACCAGCACATCACCATCTACGCGCTCGCGCTGGTCGACATCTGGCAGTGGACTCCGTTCATGCTGCTCATCTCGCTGGCCGGGCTGTCTGCTGTGCCGCGCTACCTGTACGAGGCGGCCGAGGTGGACCAGGCATCGGCCTGGTTCAAGTTCCGCCACGTTACCCTGCCAATGGTCTGGCCGCTGCTGCTCATCGCGCTCATCTTCCGCACGATGGACGCGATCCGTGTCTTCGAATACCCCTACATCATGATCGCGGATCAGCAAGCGACGCAGACGATCGCGACGCTGCTGTACCGCATCGCGTTCCGCTCGTGGGATACTGGGCTCTCCACCGCGTTCGCCTACATCGTTCTGGTGATGATCATCGCAATGACGAACCTATATATCCGCTATCTCACCCGCGCCACGGTCAGGTAGGAGCAGACGAATGTACGACAGTACCACAACCCGCGTTGTTCGCGGCGTTCTCATCGGCATCGGCATCGCCGCGGCCCTGATCTTCTTCCTGTTCCCCATCTATTGGATCGTGCTCGCCTCGTTCAAGACCAAGCTGGAGGTGAGCTCACCAACGCCGCTCCACCTGTTCCAGTTCACGCCGAACCTGGACAACTACGCCGTGGTGCTCGGGCTCAAGAAACAGGGGCCAATGGCCGCTGGTAGCCCCGGCGACTTTATGGGAAGGCTCGTGAACAGCATAATTATTGCTGGAGCGAGCACCTTCCTCTCCGTGCTATTCGGGACACTCACTGCCTATGCCATGGCCCGGTTTCGTATCCCTGGTAAGTCGGACATTCTTTTCTACATTCTGTCGAGTCGTATGCTCCCTCCGGTCGTGATTATCATCCCGATCTTCATCATGTTCACCGCGCTTGGCCTGGCCCAATCCTATGTCGGATTGACTATCATGTATACAGTGATCAACATCCCCTTCGTCGTTTGGATGATGAAGGGATTTTTCGATGAGATCCCCCACGAGTATGAAGACGCGGCGATGCTGGATGGCTACCCGCGTGTGCAGGCCTTCTTCAAGGTCACCTTGCCCAACGCCTGGCCCGGGATCGCGGCGACCGCGGTGTTTTGTGTGATCGTCGCCTGGAATGAATACGTGTTCGCCTTTATCCTCAACAGCAAGGCGGCGGTGTCTACCGTGCCGACCTTCATCGCGGCGAATTTCCAGGGGACGGCGGGGATCAACTGGGGCCCGATTGCCGCCATGGCCACGCTCTTCGTCCTGCCGGTGTTCATCTTCACGTTCCTGGTCCGCAACCATCTGCTGCGCGGCGTGACGTTCGGTGCTGTCCGCCGCTGACCCTGGAGGCTTGCTGCATGGCGACTGTCACTGTCGAGAAGATGACCAAGCGGTTCGGCGACGTCGTCGCCGTTCGTGATCTGGACCTGCACGTGGAGGACCGCGAGTTCATGGTCTTCCTGGGGCCCTCCGGGTGTGGGAAGACGACCACCCTGCGCTCCATCGCTGGGCTGGAGAAGCCCGAAGCCGGGACGATCAGGATTGGCGATCGGGTGGTCAACAACCTGAGCCCCGCGGTGCGGGACATCGCGATGGTCTTCCAGTTCTACGCGCTGTATCCCCACAAGACGGCGTTCGAGAATATCGCCTTCCCGCTCCAGGCGCGCAACGTTCCGAAGGACGAGATCCGGCGCCGGGTGATAGAGGTTGCGAGGGTGCTCCACATCGAGCATCTGCTTGAGCGCCGGCCGCGGCAGCTCTCCGGTGGCGAGCAGCAGCGCGTCGCCCTGGGGCGGGCGATGGTGCGCCGGCCCCAGGTGTTCCTGATGGACGAGCCGCTGACGAACCTGGATGCGAAGCTGCGCGCCGAGATGCGTGCCGAGCTGAAGCGGCTCCAGAAGGACCTGAACGCGACCACCATCTACGTCACCCACGACCAGGTGGAGGCGATGTCGATGGGCGACCGGATCGCGGTGATGAAGCTGGGGCAGATCGAGCAGGTGGGGACGCCGGACGAGGTGTACAACCACCCCTCCACGCTGTTCGTCGCTGGCTTCGTCGGCAGCCCGGCGATGAACTTCCTGCCGGCGGAGTACGTCGATGGAGCCAACCCGACGCTGCACGTGGGCGGCGGCGCCTTCAGCCTGGACGTTCGGCCAGAGTGGGCGCAGGCGATTCGGCAGAAGGCGACAGGCAACACCTTCACCTTCGGCATCCGTTCCGAGGACATCGCGCTCTACACCGAGCCCGGGCCGGATCGTATCCCGAGCGAGGTCTACGTCATGGAGCCACTCGGCGACGTGAACCTGTTCGATCTGAAGGTGGGCGAGCACATCATCAAGGCGAAGACGCTTCCCAACTTCCGCTTGCGGATCGGGGACAGCGTCTGGATGAAGCTGGACCCGGACAAGCTCCACCTGTTCGACATGCAAACGGAACGGGCCATTCTCTAGGCGGCGGGGAGGAGCCAGTGGCTGCCATTCGCGCCTACAAGGACCGGCTGGAGACGCTGGGGTTGGCCATCATGATGCTGGGCATTCTGCTGCTCGTCCAGCCGCTCGCGCTCGCGCTCTACACGCTCGGCTTCCCCGTCCTGCTCATCGGGTTTGTGTTCTTCATCGTCGTCAGCCACCTCTAACTGCGAGGCAGCATGAAGATCGTCGACGCGCACTACCACCTGGGCGACTGCCGGGTGTTCAGCCTGAACGCGACTGAGGACGAGATCGTCGCCACGATGGACCGTAACGGTGTTCAGGCGGCGCTAGTGCAGCCGTTTCCAGGCGCCAGCGACCCCCGGGCGGTGCATGACCGGATCGCCGCGCTCGGGCAGAAGCACCCGGGGCGCATCTTCGGCATTATCAGTCTGAATCCGCACACGGGCCGCGAGGCCTGGAATCGCGAGGTGGACCGCTGCGTTCAGGATCTGGGCTTCGTCGGGATCAAGCTCCACACCATTGGCCACGCCTGCAATCCGCTCAGCGAGGACGGGGGGATGATCTTCGAGGCGGCGCGTCGGCACAAGATTCCGGTGATGGTGCACACCGGGATGGGCATTCCGCTCGCCGCCCCGTCGCTCGTCGGACCCCGCGCCGAGCAGTATCCCGATGTGCCGATCGTCCTGGCGCACATGGGCTTCGTCATCACCGCGGGCGAAGCGGTGCTCACCGCCAAGCGCTATCCGAACCTCTACCTGGAAACCTCCTGGAGCATGGTCGGCGACATCGCCTGGGCGATCGCCACGGTGGGCGCGGACCACGTCATGTTCGGCAGCGACACCACGGATAACGTGGCGGTGGAGCTCGCCAAATACCGCTCGCTGGACCTCGACGACGAGAAGCGAGCCCAGGTGCTGGGCGGGACGGCGGCCCAGGTCTTCAAGCTTCCACTCTGACGACACCCGGAGATCAAGATGATCGAGCTGCACATCTATCTGAAGGCCAAGCCAGGGCAGCATGCGGCGATTGAGCGGACCTACCGCGAAGCGTACGTCCCGGCGATCTCGATTCAGAAGGGCTTTCGGAGCACCAGGCTGCTGCGCCCCTACCCCAGCGAGGTGAACCAGCGGATCGGCGGGCGCGCGGCGCAGTGCGACTACGAGATCAACATCGCCTTTGACACGGAAGAGCAGCGCATGGCCTGGGCGACTGGCCCGGAGCATCAGGACTGCTGGCCCAAGATGGAGGCGCTGTGCGACTCGATCGAGTGGGAAGGTTTCGACGTCGTCGCCTGAGCGAGGACGGAGCAACGTGGACGCTACGGCAGCCTCGGAGCGCGTTGATTCGGACCGGGATCGCCAGAGGTCGGCAGCGAAGCCGGCCAGCCGGCGCTCCTACCAGGTGCCCTCCGTCCAGCGCGCGATGCTGATCCTGCAGCAGCTCGCTGGCCATCGCGAGGGGCGGACGCTCGGCGAGCTGTGCCGGCTGCTCGGCATGCCCAAGAGCACCGCTTTCGGCATCCTGTCCACCCTCCAAGCCGGCGAATTCATCCGCCGCGATCCGGTCAGCGAGCGCTATCGTCTCAGCTACAAGATGCTGGAGATCGGTGGCGCCTATGCTCAGAGCCTGGACCTGGTGCAGGAGTTCCTGGCCGTTGCCCGCGATGTGGCGGCGGCGCTGAACGAAAGTGTGCACCTGGCTGTGCTCGACGGCCGCGATGTCCTGCACATCTCCGAGGTCGAGAGCAATAAGCCGGTCCGGTTCACCTCGTACACCGGCAAGCGCCTGCCGGCCACCTGCACTGCGCTGGGCAAGGTGCTGCTGGCGGCGCTCGACGACGCCGAGCTGGAGGCGCGCTTCGGAACCGGGCCGTTGCCCCGGATGACCGAGGCCAGCGTGCGGACGTTCGCCGAGCTCCGTGACGAGATTCAGCGTGTTCGCCTAATGGGCTATGCGCGCGATCGCGAGGAGACGTTCCCTGGGGTGCAGTGTGTCGCGGCGCCCATCTTCGGGCCGCGCGGCGAGGCACTGGCGGCGATGAGCGTCTCCACCTTGACCTCGCAACTGGACGAGGCCAAGCTGGCGCAAATGGTGATGCTGGTACGTGAGAGCGCGCTGCAGCTTTCTCGCGCGCTTGGCTATCGTGGGGGAGGCTTCGCCTCGGCTCGCTTCGGGGTGGACGCCAACGGCGGCCTTGCTCCCGGCCGGGCGCTCTGAGCGGCCAGCGCCGGCGCTCCGCGGCTGCGCCCCGCCAGGCAGGCCATCTCGACAGAGGCTGGAGAGTCAGTACGGTGGAGTCTCGCTACCTGGTGACCGGGGCCGAAGGGTGTATCGGCTCCTGGACGCTGAAGAACCTGGTCCAGGCCGGCAAGCCGGTGGTCGGCTTCGATATGGATACCCGGCATCGGCGGCCACGCCAGCTCCTCACTGCCGATGAACTGGCGCAGGTCGTGTTCGTCCAGGGCGACCTGCGCGACACCGAGCAGGTGCTGCGTGTCGTCGCCGACCACCGGATCACGCACATCATCCACCTCGGTGCGCTGCAGGTGCCCTTCTGTCGCGCCGACCCGGTGCTGGGCGCTCAGGTCAACGTGGTCGGCACGGTCAATATCTTCGAGGCGGCGCGCCGCTGTGCTGGCCAGGTGCAGGGTCTCAGCTACGCCAGCTCCGCCGCCGTCATTGGCCCCGAAGAGGCGTACGAGCTGGGCCGTCCCATTCCCGACAACGCCCCACTCATGCCCCGCACGCTCTACGGGGTGTACAAGCAGGCGAACGAGGGTACCGCGCAGGTCTACTGGCTGGAGAACGGGGTGCGCAGCGTAGGGTTGCGGCCGTGGACGGTGTACGGCGTCGGCCGCGACCAGGGTATGACCTCGGACCCCACCAGGGCGATCAAGGCGGCGGTGCTCGGGCGCCCCTACCGGATGACGCTCGGCGGGGTGATGGACATGCAGTACGCCGACGACGTCGCCCGGGCGTTCATCGCCAGCGCCGAGGCGACCGCCGATGGGGCGCCGGTGTTCAACCTGCGGGGCGTCGCGGTCGGGATGGACGAGGTGGTCGCGGAGATCGAGCGGCAGTTGCCGGAGGCACGCGGGCTGATCCAGCCCGGCACGTCGGTCGTCCCGATCGCCCCGTACATGGACGATTCAGGCCTGCGCGCGCTGCTGGGCGAGCTGCCACGCACGGACCTGGCAACCGGCATCGCCGAGACGGTGCGCCTGTTTCAGGCGCTGCTGTCCCGTGGCGAGCTCGACACCTCAGACCTGCCCCCGTCCGAGGCATAACCCGAACGCGCTAGCGGTCTGCACGGTCCTTCACTCAGGCACGGTAGAATCGCCGGCGAGACGAACGCCAAAGCACTGGGAGAGGTTCACTGCTCGTCCGTTTCTGGGGTACGCGCGGTTCTGTCGCGTCGGCCGGCCGCGGCATGGTTCGGTTCGGCGGCAACACCGCGTGCGTCCACGTTCGGCCATCGGACGGCACGGACATCGTGTTCGACTGCGGCACCGGGGCCCGTGCACTGGGCCGCCACCTCGTCGCCGAGGCGGGAGAGCAGGCGCCCGGTGTCCACATCCTGATCACCCACACCCATTGGGATCACATCCAGGGCTTTCCCTTCTTTGCCCCGATCTATGTTCCTGGCGCGGAGGTCTCGGTGTATGGCCCGGCCGGGCTCGACTTCGGCCTGGAGTCCGCCCTGGCCGGCCAGATGCAGCACACGTATTTCCCGGTGCACCTGCACGCGCTCGGCTCGCGGCTCCGAGCGCGGGAGCTGGGCGAGGGGGTCTTCTCCATCGGCGCAGTCCGGGTCCGGGCGCAGTACTTGAACCATACTGCCCCTACGCTCGGGTACCGAGTGGAGTTTGGCGGCGTCTCGGTGGTCTACGCCACAGACCATGAGCCGTTCTGGTGGGCCCGCTCGCCGCGTGACAAGCTCCCCGAGATGGCGCATCCGGGCGACCGGCGACACCTGGCGTTCCTCGAAGGGGCGGACCTGGTGATCCACGATGCTCAGTATCGGGATCTCGAATACCCGGGGCGGCGCGGCTGGGGCCACGCCACCGTCGAGTACGTGGTGGATATCGCCTGCCTGGCCGGGGTGAAGCAGCTCGTCCTGTTTCACCATGACCCGGATCGTTCCGACGCCGCGATCAACCATCTTCTGGCCCGTGCCCGGGAGCAGGCGCGGCGCAAGTCGGACGGCCGGCTCGAGGTACTCGCCGCGGCTGAAGGACTGAGCCTGACCCTGCTGGAGCGGCTGGAGGGGGTCGGCACGGCCGAGTCCGACGAGTGGATCCGTCGCCCAGCTCCAGGGCGACGGGTGGTGGTCGCGGCGACGGATCCGAACGAGCTGCTCGCGCTCAGCGAGGCGCTCAGCCCCGACGGCCATGCGGTGCGCCCGGTCAGCGATCCCAAGACGCTGCTGTCGATCATTCGGGGCGAGGGGCCCGAGCTGCTGCTGCTCGCGGTCCAGCCCACCGACCAGCCCCCAGACGCCCTGGTGGAAGCGGTGCGGCGGGTGCCGGGGATGGCCGACCTGCCGATCATTCTCATCACCAACGGCCTTCCGCGGGCGGCCACCAACCGGCTGCTCGCCCTGGGCACAGACATGCTGTTCCGTCCCTACGGCGCGCCGATGCTCCGCGCCCGCGTGCGCGCTTGGCTCGCCCGCTACGTCGACCAGCGCAAGCGGCAGGAGCCGGTGCCGTACCGGCTCGGCCCCGACCGCCGCGCCGCGCGCCGGGAGCTCAAGGCCGACGTCTTCTCCGGTGTTCTGGACGAGCAGGGCGCGCTTCAGGCGGGCGCCACCGTGGAGACCTTCCTCCCCGGAGAGGTGCTGTTCCGTGAGGGCGATCCCTCCGATGGCACCTACGTCATCCTGGACGGCACGGTCCGCATCCTGGTAGGCAGCCGCGACGGGCAGGAGATCTACCTGGGGGCGGCGGGCCCGGGCGATACCATCGGCGAGCTGGGCGCGCTCGACGGCGGCCCGCGCTCCGCCACCGGGGTCGCGGAGACCGACCTGCGAGCCCTCTTCCTGCGCCGCGAGGCGTTCCTGCAGTTCCTGTGCGCACACCCCGACCAGGCGATTCGGCTGATGCGCATCCTCGCCGCCCGCATTCGAGCCGCCGACCGCCAGCTCGTGGACCTTGCCTCGGCGACTCTCTACGTTCGACTCGCGAAGCGGCTCCTGGAGCTCAAGGACGAGCCAGACGCGCTCCAGCGAATCACCGCTGCGGATCTCGCCCGTCAGGTCGGCTCGGAACCAGACGCGGTGCAGGCAGTGCTGGAAGGGATGCGCCGCCTAGGGGCGATTCGCTGTGCCGCGGGGCGGATCGAGATCGCCGATCCCGACCAGCTCCGGCTACTGCTGCGCCAGTGATTCCCGTGCCAGCCTATCCTCTTGCTACTTCACCGCGCCCATCGTCAGCCCGCGCACCAGGTGCCGCTGCACTGCCAGGGCGAAGATCACAATCGGGAGCACCGCCAGCGCCGCGATCGCCGTCATCTCCCCCCACGAGGCTTGAATCCGCCCAGCCAGTGTGGAAGTTCCGACTGGCAGCGTCATCGCGTCGGCGGTGGAGGTCAGGATCAGCGCGAACAGGAACTCGTTGTAGGTGGTGATCACGGAGAAGATCGCTGTCGCGGCCAGGCCGGGCGCCGCCAGCGGGAGCACGACCCGCCAGAAGGCGGTCAGGCGGGTATCTCCATCTACCATCGCCGCCTCCTCCAGGTCCAGCGGGATCTCGGCGAAGAAGCTCTGCATCATCCAGATCACGAACGGCAGGTTGAACGCGGCGTAGACCAGGGCCAGCCCCAGGTGAGTGTTGAGCAGCCCGGCGTCACGGACCATCAGGTAGATCGGGACGACGATCACGATCGCCGGGATCATTCGCGTCGTCAGGATCCAGAAGCCGAGGTGCTTCTCTGCCCCGAATGGCAGCCGGAAGCGGGCCAGGCTGTACGCCGCGAGCGAGCCGACGGCCATGGAGAGCGCCACCGCGAGCGAGACCACGATGGCGCTGTTGAGCATGAACTGGCCGACGTTCCGCGTGGCGAACAGGTTGCGGTAGTTCTCCAGCGTGAACTGGGCGGGGAAGAACGTCGGGGTGGACAGGAAGATCTCTGGCCGATGCTTGAACGAGGTGTTCAGCAGCCAGTACATCGGGAACAGCACCAGGAACAGCGCCAGCAGCAGCACTGCATACTTCAGCACCGTGCCCAGCCGCAGCGGCGCCGCCTGCTCGCGCACCTGGGGCAGTGGAACGCTCGTCGCTCGGGCCTGCTCCATCGCCTGCCCCTCTCTAGCGCGCTGCGACCGCGCGGTCGCGCAGCAGCCGGATGTACACCTGCGAGATGGCGATCAGGATCAGCAGCACCACGAACACCATCGCCGCGGCCGGGCCGAACAGCGAATACTTGAACGCGGTGCGGTAGATGAACAGGCTCACCACCTCCGTCGAGCTGCCCGGACCGCCGTTGGTCATCACGAAGATCTGGTCGAACACCGTAAAGGCGTCCATGGTGCGGATCAGCAGCGCGACCATGATGACGGGTTTCAGCATCGGTAGCGTCAGGTCGCGCAGAATCTGCCAGGGGCGGGCGCCATCCACCCGCGCCGCCTCGAACGGCTCCAGCGGCAGCGACTGCAGCCCGGCCAGCAGCACCAGGAACATGAAGGGGGTCCACTCCCAGATGTCCACCACGATCACCGCCGGCAGCGCCAGCGACGGCTCGCCGAGAATGTTGAGGCTCTTGCCGAACAGGGTGCGGGCGACGAAGGTCACCACCCCGACGTCCGAGGCGTAGATCAGCCGCCAGGTGATGCCGACCACCACGGGCATCACGATCATCGGAATGATGAGCGCGGTGCGGAAGAAGCCGCGGAAGCGGAGCTCGCCGGCCAGCAGCAGGGCCAGCCCGAGGCCGAGCAGGAACTCCACCGAGACAGCAAAGAAGGTAAAGGTTACGGTGACGCCCAGGGAGTCCCAGAACCGCGCGTCGCGCAGCAGCGCGGCGTAATTGCCGAGCAGGATGAAGTCCTGCTCCTTGCCGAGGCGGAAGCTATACAGGCTGATCCGGGCGGAGTACAGCAGCGGGTAGACGGTGACCGCCAGCAGCATCAGCACACTGGGCGCGAGCAGCAGGTACGGCAGCAGGTCGGCCAGCAGCCGGCGGGGTGCCTGCTGCGCCGGCAGCCGGGCCGAGGCCGCGGTCGAGGTCGCCAGATTCATGGAGACTCCCGCTCCAAAGGGGGAACCAGATCCCCATAGTCATTATGCGCCCTTGGGCGCGGTTGGCTGATCACCGTTGCTCCACCGCGAGCCCCCCGCTATGGGAGCGCGGGCGCCAGGTCCAGCGCGGCAAACCCGAGTCCCGCTCCGTGCCCCTTGGGTGAGGAGCGGGACTCGGGATGCAGTCGCCTAGCTGTAGTAGCCGACGCTGGCCAGGTAGTCGTGGATCTCCTGCGCCGCGGCGTCGAGCGCCTCTTTGGCGCCGCCCCGGGCCACGAACGCCTCGTTCAGGTGCGTCCCCAGGATGTCTTCGCACTTCGACCATTCGGGTGTGCGCGGGCGCGGGAACGAGTTGTCCAGCGCCTTCAGCAGCGCTGGGAGCCAGCGCGCCTTGGAGACGGCCGTCGGATCCTCGAAGGAGGGGCGCTTGACCGGGGTGCCGCCGGCCTCCGCGAAGCGGGTCTGTACGTCCGTCTGGGCGAACCAGGATAGGAAGTCCAGTGCCGCATCGGGATTCTTGGAGTAGGCGGAGACGCCGGAGATGAACAGGCCGATGTGGGCGGCATGGCGTACCTTGGCCGGCGGGATGCCGAACTCCACCTTACCGACGACGGACGACTTGTCCGGCAGATCCACCTGGCGGGTGATACCGGTCCAGAGGTTGGCCGCGAACGCCTTGCCGGCCAGGAATGTGGCGCCTTCCTGGTCGTAGTCGAACTCGGCCACGCCGTCGGGCTCCCACTGGCGCAGACTGATGTACAGCTCCAGCGCCCCGATGCCGGCGTCGGAGTTCACCGTCAGGTTCCACTTGTCGTCGAACACCTCGCCGCCGAAGGAGTTCAGGAACGGCAGCCAGGAGACGGTGATCGGATTGCCCTTCACTCCGCGCGTCACCCAGCCATACTGCTCGTGGGCCGGGTCGGCCTTCGCCTGGGCGGTCGCGACGATATCGTCCCAGGTCTGCGGCTCGGAGGGGAAGATGTCCTTGCGCCAGGCGAGCACCATCACGTCGCCAATAGTCGGGATGGCGAATACCTGCGGATCGCCGGTTGCGCCGGGCGCCCGCGGCCCCTGCCGTGGCGGCCAGTAGCCGAGGTCCATCGATTGCTGCTGGAAGTCGGCGTCGGGGGTGAAGCCCATCTTCGTCAGGTTCGCCAGGTAGCCGCCGGCGGCGAAGATAGGCACCCATGGATCGTCCAGGATGTAGATGTCATATGCCCCGGTCTTGCTCTGGCCGTCGTTGAGCGCCTTCTCATACCAGGTCGAATAGGGCATGCTCTCCCAGTCCCACTGGACGCCGGTCTTCTTCGACCACTCGTCGACGAACGGCTTCATCGGCTCCAGGGCTGGGTCGTCGAAGGCGCCCAGGACGATCTTCCCGCTCAGGGCGGAAGTCAGGGGCGCGGCGGTGCGCGCCGGAGCGCTGGGCGCCGAGCTCGCGAGCGCCGATGTGCTGGCGGCAAGCAGCGAGGCCGCGCCGCCGACCACGAGCGCGCCGAGGAACTGTCGCCGCGTCAGGCCGCGGCGCTCTGCGTCGAACCGGGGTGCGAGAGCCATAGCGTCACCTCTGCATTTCATGTCTGGTGGGATGCGACACTGGCTGAGGGCCGAGTCGAGCCAGGGGATGGGATGTGGCGAGCACCTCCTTGTGCTGAGCTGAGGTCAGCCGGGCGCCGGTGGCTGCCGAGGGGACCGACTGTCGAGGCGGATGCCCGAGGCGGCGTCGAACAGGTGCAGCCGGCGGGGATTCACCGACAGCCAGCGCACCTCGCCGATCGCCGCGGTGAAGTCGGCGTCCGCGCGTGCCATCACCGGCACGCCGTCGAGCCGCAGCTCCACCAGTGTCTCGTTGCCCATCGGCTCCACCGCGTACACCTCCGCCGGCGCTGCGCCGGGCGTCTCGCCCGGGTGGAGCTGCACGTCCTCGGGACGGACTCCCAGCTCCACCGCGCGGTCGCCGGCGCTGTCGGCCAGCTCCCGCGCCACCGCCTCCGCCAACGGCAGCCGGAAGCGCTCGCCCTGAAAGGCGGCGCCGGGGCCGTCCACCCGCCCGGGGAGCAGGTTCATCGCCGGGCTGCCGACGAAGGTAGCGACGAAGCGGTTGGCCGGTGCGTCGTAGACCTCGCGCGGGGTGCCGAGCTGCTGCAGCACCCCCTGGTCCATCACCGCGATCCAGTCCGCCATCGTCAGGGCCTCGGCCTGATCGTGGGTGACGTAGATGGTCGTCGTCCCGAGCGAGCGCTGCAGGTGCTTCAGCTCGCCGCGCATATGCAGCCGGAGCTGGGCATCCAGGTTGGACAACGGCTCGTCCATCAGGAACGCGCTCGGGCGCCGGATAATGGCCCGGGCCAGCGCCACCCGCTGCCGCTGCCCGCCAGAGAGCTGCCGCGGCTTGCGGTCCAGCAGCCCTTCGATCCGGAGCAGCCGCGCCACCTCGCCCACCTGGCGGGCGATCTCGGCGCTGCCCACGCCGCGGATGCGCAGCGGGTAGCCGATGTTCTGTGCAACGGTCATGTGCGGGTACAGCGCGTAGCTCTGGAACACCATCGCCACGTCGCGATCGCGCGGCTCCAGCCAGGTCACCGCTCGGGAGCCGATGTACACCTGCCCGGCGCTGGGCCGCTCCAGCCCGGCCAGGATGCGCAGCGCGGTGGTCTTCCCACAGCCAGAAGGCCCCAGCAGCGCCAGGAACGCGCCATCTGGCACGTGCAGCGACAGCTCCCGCAGCGCCGCCACCGAGCCGAACAGCTTGCTCACACCGTCGTAGCGAACGTCCACGCTCTCCCTTCGCGCACAGAGCAGCCGATGCGGGCCGCGGCGGGGCGCGCTCCGTCCTCCCCGCCGGCACCTCATCCCTGCTGACCCAGGATGGCCGGTAGGCTAGCACCACCCCTCTGCTCTGTGCAAACGTTGGCCACCGCGAGGTGGGCCTGAGGCCCACCTGAGCGCGGTCCGTCACCCCGAGGACGCGGCTGCCGTGGTGCCGAACCGCCCCAGGCGGAACAGACGAACGTCGTGGCCCGTTTCACCCCGCTCGGCCAGATCCGCCATGATCTCCCCCACCACGCTGCAGAACTTGAAGCCGTGCCCGGAGAAGCCGGCGGCCAGGGAGACCCGCGGCTCGCTCGGGTGCAGGTCCAGGATGAAGTGCTCGTCGGGGCTGTTGGTAAACATGCACGTCTTCAGCGCCATGGTCGGCCCGGCGGCGGCTGGGAAGTAGCGCTCCACCGCGCGCCGCAGTACCTGCTCGTCCCGTGGATGGATCTCGCGGTCGATGGTGTCTGGGTCGACCTGCTCCAGCAGGTGGTGGTACAGCCCGATCTTGAAGCCAGGGATGCCGTGGATCGGGAAGCCGTAGTAGCGACCCTCCTCCACCAGCAGGTTGAACACTGGGAAGCGCTCGGGCAGGAACAGCTCCGGCTGCATTGGCTGGAACCAGCCGACCACCTGCCGCTCCGGCACCGCCAGCGCCGCCAGGTCTGGAACGAGCTTGGCCGCCCACGGGCCGGCAGTGATCACCAGGCGGTCGGCTGCGTAGAGGCCCCGGTCCGTCACCACCCGCACCTCGTCGCCGCGCGGCTCCCACTCCAGCACCTGCTCGCGGGTGTGTACCTCGGCCCCGAGCGCCTGCGCCGCCACCACGTGGGCGACGATGCAGCGCTCGGGCAGCAGGAAGCCGCCGTCCGGTTGGAGCACTGCCAGGAAATCTGCTGGGAGCTGGTAGCCCGGGAAGCGGCGCCGCAGCTCCGCGCCCGTGAGGATCTCGTGCGGCAGGTGGTGTAGTTCGCAGGAGAGCCGCGAGCCCTGGAACACCTGGCTCTCTGGCGGCCCGGCATCGATAGAGCCGGTGACGTACAGGAGCTGCTCGCCAGCCCGCTGCTCCAGCTCGTGCCAGAGCTCATAGGCGCGGCGCAGCAGCGGGACATACGAGGGGTGCTCGTAATAGGCGAGGCGGATGATGCGGGTGAGGCCGTGAGAGGAGCCGAGGTCGTGCGGGATGTCGTAGCGCTCCAGCCCAAGCACCCGCCGCCCTCGCCGGGCCAGGTGGTACACCGCGGCGCTGCCCATCCCGCCGACCCCGATGACGATCACGTCGTAGCGCCGGGGCGAGCTGTTCACGGAGCGATCTCCTTCGGAACGCGCGACCGGGCGGGGGTTAGAACCCGCCGACCTCGCGCAGGAAGCGGCGATTGTTCTTCGCGCTCTCCAGCGGGTTCGGGGGTGCGTCCTGCTCCACCACCACCCAGCCGTCGTAGCCCACCCGCCGCAGCGCCGCCAGACAGCCGCGCAGGTCCACCATCCCCTTACCCAGCTCCGGGAAGATGCCCAGCCGCACCGCCTCCACGAAGTCCTGTGTCCCGCTCAGGAGCTGCTGCATCAGCTCGCGATCCACATCCTTCAGGTGGACGTGCCAGACGCGGTCCGCATAGTCGTCGAACACCCGCACCGGGTCCGCTCCGCCATAAGCCAGGTGGCCGGTGTCCGGGCAGAGGCCCACCAGCGCCGGGTCCGTCTCCGCCATCACGCGGTCCACCTCGAGGCGCGTCTCCACGTAGGTGCCGGCGTGGGGATGGAGCGCCAGCCGCACGCCCTCCTGCAACGTCGTCTCGCCCAGGCGGTTCAGCCCCTCTCCCAGCGCCTTCCACTGCGCCTCGGAGAGCATGTCCTCCGGCTTCACCCGCCCGGCCACGCCCAGACGGTGCGGAGTGGAGGCGTCGGCCACCACCAGAATCCCCGCGCCGGCCGCGTGCAGCAGCCGCGCCCGCTCGCGCAGGCGGGCGATCTCCTCGGCGTGGGTGGAGCGGTCGCGCAGGTTGACCTCGGCGAAGTTCGAGATCAGCTCCAGCCCCCGCTGCTCCAGCTCGCGGCGCAGCACCTCCGGGTCACTGGGAAGTGTCGGGGTGTACTCCGTTCCCTCGTAGCCCGCCTCCACCATCTGGTCCAGCATCACCTGGTACGGCGGTAGCGTCACCCAGGTGTACATCGGGTCGTCGCCCCAGTTCACGGGTGCGGTTCCGGCGCGCACGCTCGCTCCTCCTTGTCTCTGGTGTGGTTCCGGGGTTGGCTGCCCGCATCACGATAGCACGGCGCAGCATGGTACCAACCGCACGAGTCCGCTGTGACTTGTTCCCCTCGCGGCCGGCTACACTAGCGCGTCCATTCTGCCCTGCTAGGAGATAACGAGTGCCCAAGGAACGCTTCTTCGGGCCGGACATGCCCGAGCCGATCAGCCACTTCGCCGACGCGGTGCGCGCCGGCAACCTGCTGTTCATCAGCGGCATCGTCAGCCTCGACAAGGACGGCAACGTGCTGGGTGAGGGCGACGCCGCCGAGCAGACCCGGGTCATTCTGGAGTACATGCAGTCTCTGCTGCGAATGAACCGGGCGACGTTCGAGGACGTGGTGAAGGTTACCGTCTACCTGACGAACATGGACGACCGGCCCCGGATCAACCCGATCCGGCAGCGGTACTTCGGCGCCGCCCGCCCGGCCAGCACGCTGGTGGAGGTGAGCAAGCTGGTCAAGCCGGGGCTGCTGGTCGAGATCGACGCCGTCGCCGTCCTCGAGTAACGCGGGATTCGGCATTCGGAGCCCCGAATTCTCCGAACCCCACGTGAGCGGCTAGGCCGGTGTTACGGGATCTGCGCGACCCCGCCAGGCCGCACACCGCCGGGACCACCAGGGCCACCACCCGGACCCCCGGGGCCACCCGGGCCGCCCGTCGGCCCCGGGGGCTGCTCCTGGTAGTGCTGTCCCAGCCAGTCCATACCGTAGTCGTTGACCGGATCGCGGGTAAGCGCATGAATGTGCCCACCGTTGCTTGTCAGCGGCTCCTGCACGTCGTACTCGATCAGGATGCGCGGGCCATGCACCCGGAAGTAGTAGCGCGCTGTCGGGTCTGGCGGCGGGCCCATCCAGGCGAAGTGCGTGTCGGCCCAGGTCTGCTGGATGAGGGCGAGCTGAGCCTCAGCGGCATCGAAGTCCGCGTTGCGCACAAACTCCTGCACCAGCAGCCACAGCAGGCGCTGCTGCGCGTCGTCGAGCTGGCTGGCGGAGATGCCCTGGAAGCTGGTGAGGCTCTCCCGGCGGCCCGGCCCGGCGAGGACGTCGCCCGGGGCGCTGGTGCTGATGATGGCCACCTTTTGCTGGTCGGCGGAGAGCGATGCGAGTAGCTCGCTCGCACGCCCGGCATCCTGGGGCAGGACCTGCCAGCCGGCATCCAGCCCGGTGGGAATCTGGAGCGGCTGCGCCCCGGTGAACATCGGGGTAAAGGCGGTGCGGTCACCCGCGACGGTGAAGATGGCGCTCATGTGATGGCCGGTCAGCATCCACCCCCAGTCGGGATCCTCCGGCGAGCCGAACACGGCGGTGTAGTAGTTGGCGGATCCGAACAACGGGTCCCCGCCCTGCAGGTCGTGCAGGACCTGGTCGGCCCGGATAGCACCGGCCATCTTGTGGTAGCCCTGGCTGCTGGTCGAGGCGCGCAGCAGGTCATGCAGCAGCACACGCTGGGCTTCGCTCAGGTCGCCGAGCGAGACCCCTGGCCGGGGCGCGGCGCCGGCGGGGAAGTTGGTCCACCCAGTGCGGGCTGTGGCGTTCAGGTCCTGGTACCAGAGGCTGCCGAGCTGATCCGAACCCAAAGCATTGAGGAAAGCCCGCGCGGCCACCGCCATCTGGCGGCTGCTGCGCGAGGCCGGAGGAACGTCGCCGCCGGCCCACGGCCCGCTGGTCTGGGTCAACGCTGTCCGTGGGGCCGGCCCGGAGAGGCCGGCCCTGCCGAGGCCGAGCGCGGCCAGGCCGGCCGCGCCTCCACCAAGGAAGTGGCGCCGGCTGATGGTGCGCGCGAGTGGTCGAGACGAGGGCAAGGAGCACCTCCGGTGATGTGCTGAGCTGAAACCGTGCCTGGTCACCTACACGCCGTATGCCTTGGGGCGCTAGCGTTCCGGTGCGTTCGTCGCGGTGTGGCCGGCCGCTGCGTACGAGTCTGCCGCCCGCAGTTAAGGCGGCGGTGAGCCCTCGGTAAGAATTCGCCGAGAACGCTGGGACCGCTCGCACGCCTCACCCGCGTGCACGGATGAGAACCAGCCTGTTCTCGCCGTTCTCCCTGAGCCGGCGTGATGCGCCGGACACGCCCTGAACGCGGCGCGATGACCCTGCCCGTGGATCGCGTCCTACTCTCGTCGCCCGAATTTCCCCGGCTCGCCGGCTGGGACCGCTACCATGCCAGAGCGACGCGGGAGCGTGGGCAGCGGCCCATCGGTAGTGTCGCTGCTCGTACCAGGATGCCGCTCAGGCTCCGAGCCGCGTCGCAATCGCTCAGGAGGAGCCAGCCATGACGCTCACTGAATGTGCTCGCACGCTGTCCAGCCTGGCGTGTGCCGGGCTGCTCGCCTGTGTTGCGGTTGGGGTGGTCTTTGCCGACGACGAGGTGTCACCGCGTGACAAGCGGCTGGCGGAGCAGGACGTGCGGAGCTTCGTGACCTACGAGGCGGCCCATGGGCACCTGGCCGTCGTCGCCGGGCAGCTCGCCGCTGAGCGGGCGAGCAGCGATGCCGTGCGGCAGTTCGCGCAGCAGGTGGTCAACGACCGGATTCCGCTTACGCTGCGGCTGTACGACAAGGCCGCCTCCAGCAATCTTGAGGCGCCACAGGCGCTGCTCGACGAGGATCAGGCGGCGCTCAGCAGCCTGGAGGCGCTGTCCGGCACGGCGTTCGACCGCGCCTATCTGGAGCTGATGGTCGATCGGCTCAGCACGGACATCCACCTCGCCGATCGCGCCAACCCGGCCTGGAGGGGCGGCTGGGAGACGTTCGCCAAGACGATCGCGCCGACGCTGGACCAGGAGCTACGGCAGGCGATGGCGCTGCAGGCCGCCCTGGGCGCGTGACCAGCGCGGTGGCATGGCCTGTGCATCGCCGCCTCCTGGCAGACTGAGCAAGCGTCTGCCAGGAGGGATGCAGCATGATGAACCTTTCCGGAATCAAAGAGCACATGCCAGTGGTAGGCTCGGACGGCCAGCAGGTGGGCACTGTTGACCGCGTGGAGGGGAACGCGATCAAGCTGACCAAGGACGCGCAGGGCCAGCACCACTGGATTCCGGAGACGTGGATCAGCCACGTCGACGACAAGGTGCACCTGAACGCGACCGCGCAGCACATCACCCAGGTCTGGGAAACCCACCCGCCGCAGGCCGCGGGCGCTCGCCCGGGGGAGCAGCCCGGCCGCTCCTAAGCGCGAGATGTCGCGAGGACGCGGCGCCTGAGGAACGAACGGCCTGCCGGGGAGGTTGGAGCTATACCCCCTCCGGTCCCCGGGCGGGCCGTTCTCGCTGATCTGCCCGATCCGTACAGCACTCCCGACGTCCGGGCGAGGGCCCCGGGTTCACCCCGGGCTGGACAGCACCGACCGTGACCCGGACGCGGTCGCGGCCCAGAACCGGCGCGCTCGACACGCTGGCCCAGCCGGCCGGGGCTGATGGACGCCTGCTTCTTGCTACGTGCCAGGCACCCAGAGTACCGTCAGGCGAGAGCAACCTAGTCGCCTGATGGGAGGACGTCGTGAAGCTCTCCTGCGCCGATTTCACCTGGCCGCTACTGGCGCATGAGCGGGTACTGCAGCTCATCCGTCTGCTCGATATCGAGGGAGTGGACCTGGGCATCTTCGGGAACCGCTCCCACATCCGGCCGGAGATGATCCGCCAGGACGTCCCGATGTGGAGCGGGATCGTCAAGGAGCGCCTGGCGCGCAGCGGGCTGGAGCTGGCCGACGTGTTCGTTCAGCCCTGGAGCGACTTCCAGACGATGGCCCCGAACAACCCGGACCCGAAGCAGCGGGAGGAGGGAGAGGCGCTGTTCCGCGACATGCTAGAGTTCGCCGCCCGGCTGGAGGCGCCAGGGATGACGGTGCTGCCGGGGACGCGCTTCGGCGATGAGCCGTGGGAGGCGTCGATCCGTCGCTCGGCCGAGACACTCAAGCGGCGGGTGGACGCGGCAGCGCAGCGGGGGATTGCGCTCTCCGTCGAGGGCCACATCGGCTCGAACGTGGACCGGCCGGAGAAGCTGGCTCGACTGCTGGAGCTGACGCCGGGGCTCACGATCACCATGGACTACTGTCACTTCACCTACGCCGGCATCCCGGACGAGGAGATCGAGCCGCTGCTGCCCCACGCGCGCCACATCCAGTGCCGCGGCGCCGCCCCGGGGCAGCTCCAGGCGCCGTTCAGTGAGAACACCATCGACTACGGTCGGGTGATCCGGCGGCTGCTGGAGCTGGGCTACCAGGGCTATTTCGGGATCGAGTACGTCTACATCAACTGGCAGGGCTGCAACCGAGCGGAGAACGTCAGCGAGACGATCCAGTTCCGCGACTTCGCCCGGGCGGTGCTGGCCGGACGGGAGTACCAGCCCGTCATATCGGCGGTGTAGGGGCGCCGCCTGCACCGCCCGGGCCGATCCTGTGTGGCAACAGATCAGGCTGAAGGGGCCGCCTGCTGCCCGAACGCCCCGGCCTCCACCAGCGCCTGGATCTCTGCCGCGCTGTAGCCCAGTTCGGCCAGGATCGCGTCGCGGTCGGCGCCCAGGCGCGGGCCGGGCGCGTGGTCGGGCTGGAAACCGCTGAGTATGAAGGGGGTGCCCACCTGGCGCACGAGCCCCAGTGTGGGGTGCTCGTACTCGACCAGCAGCTCCCGCGCGGCCAGCTCCTCCAGCGCCAGCGCCTCCGGCAGTGAGCGCACCGGGGCGATCGGCACCCGCCCTTGCAGACGCTCCAGCCAGACGGCGGTCGGCTGCTGCCGGAAGCGGCCGCTCAGGATACCGAGCAGCGAGGCGCGGTGCAGCCACCGCGCCTCGAAGGAGGTGAAGCGGGGATCGTCCAGCAGCTCCGCCAGCCCCATCGCCAGCGCCAGGTCGGCGAAGAACTTCTCCTTGGCGCAGGCGACGGCGACGTAGCCATCGGCAGTCTCGAAGAGCTGGAATGGCACCAGGCTCGGGTGGGCAGACATCGGGGTGCGCTCGGAGACGATCCCGCGGCTGAGATACCAGGTGGCGGGATAGGTGAGCATCGCCAGGGCGACGTCGTAGAGACTAGTGCCGACGTCGCGGCCGCGGCCGGTGCGGCGGGCGTCGAACAGCGCAATCATCAGTCCGAGCGCGGCGACGAGCCCGGC
Source organism: Pseudomonadota bacterium (assembly GCA_021325655.1). Lineage (GTDB taxonomy): Bacteria > Chloroflexota > UBA6077 > UBA6077 > JAJPGT01 > JAJPGT01. Next base: position 9,480 of record JAJPGT010000015.1, on the reverse strand, counting down.
GGCGTAGTCGGCCAGCGAGAGGCCGCTCTTCGCCGGTGGCCCGGCCGGGTCGCCGGTCAGCGCGGCCCAGCCGGCTTCCGCCTGGACGAGTGCGTCATAGCCGGGGTAGGTGGCGCGCTCGCCCGCGCGGCCGTAGGCGGACAGGGAGACACAGACGATGGCCGGATTGAGCGGCGCGAGCTGCTCGTAAGTCAGGCCCAGCCTGGCCGGCAGGTCGCCGCGCAGGTTGCTGAACACGGCGTCGGCGGTCCGCACCAGCCGCTCGAACACCGCCCGCCCGGCCGGGCGCTTCAGGTCCAGCGCCAGGCTACGCTTGCCGCGGTTGAACGTCTCGAAGAACAGGCTGTCTGCGCCACGCTGCCCGGGTGGGACGTAGCGGGCGACGTCGCCTCCAGCGGCGGGGTCTTCGATCTTGATGACCTCCGCCCCCATGTCGGCCAGGTACAGGGTGCCGAAGGGGCCGGCGCCGAACTGCTCCACCGCCAGGATGCGGACGCCGGCCAGCGGCGCCGGCCGCGGTTCGCTCATCGCGTCGTTTGCTCCGAGACGGTGTAGCGGCGAATGAAGGCGGGGTCCAGCTCCAGCCCGAAGCCAGGCCGATCCGGCACCCGGTACAGCCCCTCCTTGATCTCCGGACGGTTAGCGAACAGGTTCCAGAACACCGGGTCGCGATCCGGGTGGAAGCACTCGACGAACGTGCCGTGCGGGACGCTCGCCAGCAGGTGCGCCGCGAGCTGGGGCTCCTCGTGGTGGCCCATCTCCACCCCGAAGGCGGCGCACAGCCCGGCCGCCTTGCGCCAGACCGTCGGGCCGCCGCACCAGGAGGCGTCGAAGTTACAGACGTCGATCGCCCCGTCCACCACCAGGTCGCGCAGTCCCGCCAGCGTTGTCTCACTCTGGCCGGCGCAGACGTTGAGCCCCGTCGCCAGCCGCACGTCGCGCATCCAGCGGCGGTCGTTGTACCAGCGGCAGGGCTCTTCGAACCAGCGAATGTTCTGCTCTTCCACCAGCCGGGCGAACCGCACCGCCTGCTCGCGGGTGTAGCCCTGATTTGCGTCGACCATCAGCACGAAGTCCGGGCCCGCCGCCTCGCGCGCCAGCCGCACCCGCTGGGCGTCCTCCTCCGGGGAGAGCCCGCCTACCTTGAACTTGCAGCCGGCGAAGCCGGCCTCGGCGTAGCCACGAAGCTCGGCTGCCAGCGCCGCGTCGTCGCTGCCATAGTAGCCGCCGATGACGATGATCGGCAGCGCTTCGCGGCACGCGCCCCAGAGGCGGAACAGCGGCAGCCCGATCGCCTTGCCGAACAGGTCCCAGATAGCGGCGTCCAGGCAGGCGATCGCCTGGAGCGCCAGGCCGCGATCGCGTAGGATGTCGTACGTCGCCGGCTGCATCGCCAGCCAGCAGCCCTCGGGATCAGTCGCACTCCGCCCCAGCAACGCCGGCGCGAGCTCCTGGTGGATGATGCCCACGATCCGCTCCTGCTCGGCATCCGTGTCGCCGGTGTACACCTCGCTGGCCAGCCCATCGCGGGTGAACAGCCGGGTGACAATAGTGCAGCGGTTGACCATCGCGTAGGCGCTGCCGGCGTAGCGGCGCTTCAGCGGCGCCCGCAGCGTGATCGTCTCCACCCGCTCCACCACGAGCGCGCGGGAGCCAAACCCCAGGAGCGGCGGCGGCGTCGGGCTAAGCCGCTCCTCGCCTGTTTTCTGGTTCGTGTCTGCCATCGTCTTCTTCCCGGGCGCCCTCGTCTGCCGGGCGCGGGTATGGTTGTACCAGGATTCCACTCGCGCGACGCCGCGTGCCACTGGCGGCCGCGAGCCCCCGCGCGCCACTATGCTGCCAGTAGCGTCAATGGAGGCGAGCGCCATGGCGTGGAGTATTGGGGCCGGTCTCGAGGACCGCGGGGTGGTGGTCACCGGGGCAGCGGGCGGCATCGGCCGCGCTGTCACTCAGGCCTTCGCCAGCGCCGGGGCGCGGGTCTGCGCGGTGGACCTCGACCCGAGCCAGGTGGACGCGGTCGTCGCCGCGCTCCCGGATCCGGCCCGGCACCTGGCGGTCGGCATGGACCTGCTGCGGCTGGACGAGCACGAGCGACTGCTGCAGCGGGTGCGCGAGACGTTCGGACGCTTCGATGTGCTTGCCCACCTCGCCGCCATCCTGCTCCGGCGCCCGGACCTCGACGCCATCACCGAGGAGGACTGGGACTGCCAGCTCGACGTCAATCTCAAGGTGACCTTCTTTCTCAACCGCGCCGCGGCGCGGCTGTTCCGGGCGCAGGGCCGCGGCGGCCGGATCATCAACTTCACCTCGCAGGCGTGGCAGACCGGCGGCTTCGGCGGCTCGATCGTCTATGCCGCGAGCAAAGGCGGTGTCGTCTCCCTCAGCCGCGGCCTGGCGCGCACCCTGGCCCCGGACGGCATCACTGTCAACACCGTCGCTCCTGGGGCAGCCGACACCCCGATGCTGTACGGCATGCCCCCGGAATCGCTGGCCGCGTTCATCCAGCAGATTCCGCTGGGCCGCCCGGCCAGCCCGGAGGAGATCGCCGGCGCGGTCGTCTTCCTCGCCTCGGACCATGCCCGCTACATCACCGGCGCGACCCTCAATCTGACCGGCGGCCAGCTCATGTACTGACCCGGCGCCACCCGGGCGGGGCCCCTTCGCCGCCTTCTGCGGCCGTGCCGCGGGCGGACGCCCGCAGGAGTAGCGCAGCGGCACGGGGTGGCCCTATGCCACCCTGCGCCCCAGCACCGGCTGGTCGTGGCGTCCATTCCTCGGGGAACCCTCCGTTTGCGGAGCTGCGGGTTGTTGACAGGCGCGCCCGAGGAGTGTACTGTGTTAGACGCTTTCAAATCCTTCGAATGCCTTGCTCGTGAGGTGGCGCTGGACTCCTTCGCCCGTGATTCGGTCCGAGTCTTCAAGGCTCTCGGCGACCCGACCCGCTATGAGATGCTCTGCATGCTCCTGCGGGAGGGGACTGTGAGTAGCGGCCGTTTCCAGGAGGTGTTCCGATTGAGCGCTCCCACACTGTCGCATCACGCGAAGGTGCTCGAGGGCGTCGGGCTCGTCGAGTCGATCCGTGAGCGGCAGAGCGTCATCTATCGGGTGAACCGCGATCGCCTGCGGCAGTTCTTGCCCGGTTTCGAGCGCGTTCACGCCGTGGGTGAGTAGGCGTTTCCACTCCGCCGGCCCGGGGCCCGGGCTGGCGACGCGCAGGGGTGCGAGTTATGGTAAGGGTCGTCCCGTCTGGCTCGCTGCTGGAGTTCTCGGACGGTGAGCTCGTTGAGCAGGCGTGCGCCGGGAGCCGCGATGCCTTCGATGTGCTGGTGTCACGCCACGACCAGCATCTCGCGGCGGTGATCCACGGACTGGTAGAGCATCCACAGGATGCGGAAGATGTCATCCAGGATGCGCTGATCCGCGCCTGGCGGGCGATGCCTCGCTTTCGTGGAGAGTCGGCTTTTCCCACCTGGCTGCACCGAATCGCCGTCAATACCGCCCTGGACTTTCGTCGCCGCCGCCTGCGCGCCAGGTACGAGTCCATCGATCGGGCGGCCGAGCGGGAGCTGGAGCCGCTGTATGGCGCGCTGGCGCTAGACCCGGGCCCCGAGCAGTGCTGGCAGCAGGAGCACCTGCGGCGGGTGGTGATGGATTCGATCGCCGCTCTGGCCGAGCCAGAGCGGAGCGTGCTGGTGCTGCGTGCCCTGGAGGATGCCTCGACGGCGCGGACGGCCAAGGTGCTGGGGATGTCCGAGGCGCTGGTTCGCTGGCGGCTGCACCGGGCGCGCAAGTGTCTGCGTGCCCGGCTGGCGCGCACGCTCGAGATCGGGAACGGCCGCGGACGGGAGAACCTGCCTCCCAGCGCGCGGGTGGTGAGCTAGACGCCCGCGCGCTGCACCGCTGGCCGACCGCGCAGCCGCGCCCACCAGCCGCGCAGCTCCCCGCGCTCCCACACCACTAGCAGCATGCTGGCGAAGAAGATCGACGAGTACGTCCCGGCGGTGATGCCGATCAGCAGCGCCAGCACGAAGTTGCGGATGGTCACTCCACCGAACAGCAGCAGCGTCACCAGGGTGAGCAGCACCGTCAGTGAGGTGTTCAGCGAGCGCGCCAGCGTCTGCGTCAGGCTGTGGTTCACCACGTCTTCGAACGATTCGCCCGGGTGGCGGACGAAGTTCTCGCGGATGCGGTCGAACACCACGATGGTGTCGTGGACCGAGAAGCCGATGACGGTGAGCACCGCGACGATGAAGATCGAATCAAGCTCGATCCCGAACAGCCGGCCCAGGATCGAGAAGGCTCCGAGCACGAACAGTGCGTCGTGGATCAGCGCTAGCACCGCGGCGCTCCCGTACCGCCACGGCTGCGGAACCTTACGGAACGCCCACCACAGGTACAGCAGAATCGCGACGCAGGCGGCCCCCACCGCCAGCACCGACTTCCAGACGATCTCACTGGCGATCAGCGGCGACACGTGGTCGAAGGACTGGATCTCCTCTGAGCCGAAGCGGGCTTTCAGCGCGTCCTCCAGGCGCTGCCGCGCCGTCTTCTGGTCCTCCGGCTGATTCGCCTGCGTCTGCTCGAAAGGAGCGGTGCGGACGATGTACGTGTTCTCGCCCGCGCCCTGGATCACCGCCTCCGGGTGGCCCATGTCCGTGAACACCGCCCGCAGGTCGCCCTCGTTGATCGGCTTGTCGAAGCGGATCGTCATGATCGTCCCGCTGGTGAAGTCAATCCCCGGCTTCAGGCCACCAGGCAGGAGCAGCGAGATGACGCCGGGGATGATCAGGATCGCGGAGATCAGGAAGTAGACGTGCTTCCAGCGGACGATATCCATCAGCGTCGCGCTCCTCGCGTCGAGCCGCCGCCGAAGCTGCCCACCACCAGCGGCCCCGTGGCGCCTGTCGCCGGCGCCAGCCCCTCGTGCATGCCGTAGAAGCTAGGCTTCTGGGCGAAGCCGAACGCCTGCACCAGGTGCAGGAAGGTGCGGGTAACGGTGATTGCGCTGAACATGCTCACCGCCACACCGATCGCCAGCGTCAGAGCGAAGCCCATGATGATGCTCGCACCGAAGCTAGACCCGAACCAGTAGAGGATGCCGCAGGTAATCAGGGTTGAGACGTTTGAATCGCGGATCGACGTCCAGGCGCGCGTGAAGCCGGCATCGACCGCGGCGCGCACCGTCTTGCCGGCCCGCAGCTCCTCGCGCGTCCGCTCGAAGATCAGGATGTTCGCGTCTACCGCCATGCCGATGGACAGGATCAGGCCGAAGATCCCGGAGAGCGTGAGCGTCACGGGGATCAGGATGAACAGCGCCAACGTGACCAGCGTGTAGATGACCAGCGCCAGCGTCGCCAGCACTCCCGGCAGCCGGTAGTACAGGATCATGAACAGCGCCACCACGGCCAGCGCGATCGCGCCAGCGGTGATGCTCTTGTGGATCGAGTCTGCGCCCAGCGTCGCGTCGACAGTCCGCTCCTCCTCGAAGGAGACCGGCACGGGCAGCGCGCCCGCGTTGAGCTGAATGACCAGCGTGCGGGCCTCGTCCAGAGTAAAGTTGCCGGTGATCTGGCCCCGGCCACCGGTGATCGGCTCGCGGACCACCGGCGCGGTGAGCTCCTGGTTGTCGAGGAAGATCCCGAGCTGCTTGCCCACCAGGCGGGTTGAGATCTCGCCGAACATCTTGGCGCCTTCGGCGTTGAACTCGAACAGGATGATCGGCACCTGGGTGTTCGGCTCGAAGCCAACTTCGGCCTTACTGAAGTAGGCGCCGGTGAGTGGCTTCTCCTGGCCGTCGTCGCCCTTGGCGGTCGCGACCTTCCACTGCCCGTCCGGGCCGAGCTCGCGGAAGTCGAGCTGGGCGGTCTTGCCGATCAGCCGCTTCGCCTCCTCGATGTCCTTCACCCCGGGGAGCTCAACGATCACCCGATCAGTGCCGCGCACCTGGATGATCGGCTCGGAGACGCCGAGTCCGTTGACGCGGCGATTGATCACCTCCGCCACGCCCCGAATCGCCGCACTCTGGTCGCCGGTGACCTTGCTCATGTCCGCCTGGAGCACCAGGTGCGTCCCACCCTGGAGGTCAAGGCCGAGACGCGGGCCCAGCCGCTCGAAATCGATCCCGAGCGTGTGGATGCGTACCCCCGGCCCGGCCGGGAGATACAGGCCGGTGGATCCGAGTGGGACCGGCTGGGTGGGCCAATCGACGACGAGGGCGAGGGCTGCCAGCAGCAGGATACCGAGCAGTGCGAGGATATTGGAGCGGCTCATATCGAGGCGACTATACCAGATGCCCGGCGGCGAACCGGTGAATTCGCCGCTCGCCGGACCCGGCCGGCGGCGCTACTTCTTCATCCAGGGATCGAACGCGTCGCGCAGGCCGTCGCCGAAGAAGTTGAACGCGAGCACGGTCAGCGACACCGCCAGCGCCGGGAAGATCAGCTCGTGGGGGTACGACCGCAGCGCATTGTACCCGGCCAAGATCATCACCCCCCAGCTCGCCTCAGGCGGCTGCGCGCCCAGGCCGATGAACGATAGCGCTGCCTCGACAATGATCGCCCGGGGGATGCTGAACGTCGCGGCGACGATGATCACCGCCAGCACGTTGGGGATCAGATGCTGGCGAATGATACGGACGTGCGAGGCACCGAGCGCCCGCGCCGCCTCGACGAACTCCTTGTTCTTCAGGGAGAGGATCTGGCCCCGCACCAGGCGGGCGACGGTGAGCCAGGAGATCAGGGCGAGCGAGATGAACACCCCGAGTAGGCCCGCGAACAGCGAGTCGGCCTGCGCTAGCAGGCTGATGATCGGGCCGGCGTCCTTCTGGGCGGTGGCGGCACGCAGCGCGGTCATGACGATGATAATCAGCAGCAGGTCCGGGAAGCTGTACATCACGTCCACGAACCGCATCAGCAGAGTGTCGACCCGTCCCCCGAAATAGCCGGCGATCGCACCGACGGGCACCCCGATCAAGATGATGAGGAGCTGCGCGGTCACCGCGACCGACAGCGAGATGCGCGCCCCGCGCATCAGGCGGGTGAGCTGGTCCCGGCCAAGCTGGTCGGTGCCCATCCAATGCGCCGTGCTGGGACCCTGGTTGGCGATGGTGACGTTCTGCGCGGTGTAGCTGTAGGGGGCCAGGACGTCGGCGAAGATCGCGACGAAGATCAGGAAGAGAACGAACCCGAGCCCGGCCAGCGCGCCGCGATTGCGGCGTAGCCGGCGCCAGGCATCGCGCCAGAGACTCGCGGACGGCCGCTCGACTACGGCGGCTGGAGCAGGCCGAGCAACGGCACCGGTAGTGGTTGTTGTCTGTGCCACGACCATCCCTCCGAGCGAGCAGGCTAGCTATAGCGGATGCGCGGGTCCAGATACGCGTAGACCAGGTCCACGATCAGGTTCATCACCGCGACCAGGCCGGCAAACAGCAGCGTGGTCCCCATGAGCACAGGATAGTCGCGATTGCTCACGCTGGTCACGAAGTAGCGACCAATGCCCGGCCAGTTGAATACGAACTCCACGTAGAACGAGCCAACCAGGATCTCCGCCAGCAGTACCCCGGCCACGGTGACCACCGGGATGAGCGCGTTCTTGAGCGCGTGGCGGGCGATGACGACCTGTTCCATCAAGCCCTTGGCCCGGGCAGTGCGGATGTAGTCCATGCGAATCACTTCCAGCATCGCCGCGCGGGTGTAGCGGGCGAGCCAGGCCAGCGGCAGCAGCGACAGCGTGAACGCCGGCATCACCAGGTATTGCCAGTTGCGCGGCTCGAGCAATTGCAGCGCGCTCCCGGTCGGCGCCCCGCCGGTCGGCAGCAGCCCGAGCTCGAGCGAGATGAGGAAGATCAGGATCGGCCCGATGACGAAGGTGGGAACTGAAACCCCGATGACTGCCAGAAACATCGCGATCTGGTCGACCAGCGTGTTGTGCCGAAGCGCCGAAATGATACCCAGCGGGACGCCAATCAGGATCGCAAAGCCCATGGCGGTAAAGCCGAGCACAATCGAGAAGGGGAAATATTGCCCGATGATCTCCGTTACAGTGCGCGACGTCTGCTTGTAGGATGGGCCAAGATCGAACTTCGTGACTACGTTCTCTAGGTAACTAAAATACTGGACATATACAGGACGGTCTAGTCCATACTTGGCATTGAGATACTGTATTGCCTGTTTCGTCAGCGGCTTCTCCTTGTCCCAGGGGCCGCCCGGGGTCAACTGGAACAGGATGAATGTCAGCGTATACACCGCCAGTAGGACGGGGATCAGCAGCAGTACCCGGCGGACGACGTACTGACCCACGCGTGCTCCTTTCCCGCGGATTCCGGCCTGACAGCGTCAGGCCACCACCCGGAAGCATTCAGGCATGGCTTCGTCCGGACACACTTGCCCGAACGGAGCGATTGTACTCCTTGACAGTAAACGGAGGCATGATCGGCGTTTCGCCGCGGGGCCGCCCTGGGAACAGGGCGGCCCCGCGGATCCATCGCGCCTAGTGCGCGTCGACGGTCATCGTCTCTAGTGGGACGATGGCGAGCACCCGGGATGGCTTCATCCCGTGCACGTACGGCCGGACGAGCGTCTGCCCCCCGTAATGGTAGATGGGGATCTGCGGATACTCGTCGGCCAGGATCTTCTCGGCTTGGCCGTAGAGCTGCTCGCGCTTGCCGCGGTCCTGCTCGCCAGCCGCCTGCGAAACGATCTGATCGTACTGATCGTTCTGCCAGCCGCTGTTGTACTGGTCCGGGTCGGACTTGCTGTACCAGAGCAGGTTGTACCAGTTGTTGGGGTCCTCGTAGTCCGAGAACCAGCCGCCCCGGAACAGGTCGCCGTCTTTGGCCCAGTCGTCCGTATGGCGGTACTGGAGGAAAACCTTCCAGTCCATGTTGCTGAGCTTCACGTTGATCCCGAGGGTGTCCTTCCAGCGCTGCTGCAGGTACTCGGCGATCGCCTTGTGCGCCTCATTGGTGTTGTAGGCGTAGTTCAGCTCGGGCATGCCCTTGCCATCGGGGAAGCCGGCGTCGGCGAGCAGCTTCTTCGCCCCGTTCACGTCCTCCTTCGGCCAGAGGTCAGGGTTGCGTCCCATGATGCCGGGCGGCTGCAGCGTGTAAGCGGGGGTTGCCGGCGTCTTGATGATGTCCTTGATGACCTTCTCTCGCTCGATGGCCATCCCCAGCGCCTTGCGGACGCGCGGATCGTGCAGGTACTCCTTGCGGTTGTTCACCACGACGAAGTAGGTCGCGGACTCGTCGTAGGTCATGTACCCGAGCGAGGGATCGCTCTTCACCCGGTCCACCTGCTGCGCCGGAATGTTGATGGTCGTGCCCATCGTGTCCAGCTCGCCGGCCTCGTAGGCGGCCAGCGCCTGGTCCTCGGCGCCATCGGGGAAGATCTTGAAGATCGCCCGCTGGATCTGGGGTTTGGGGCCCCAGTAGTTCGGGTTGGCCTCCAGCACGATCTGCTGATCGTGCGTCCACTCCTTCAT
>JAJPGT010000027.1 GCA_021325655.1 Pseudomonadota bacterium | reverse complement strand
TTCGTCCGGATGTCGCTGGGCGGGGTCCGCGACGAGGCCGAGATCCGCGGCCATCGCCGCACCTACATCGGGGCGCTGCCCGGCCGCATCATCCAGGCCATCCGCCGCGCCGAGACCCGCGACCCGGTCTTCATGCTGGACGAGATCGACAAGGTCGGGGCGGACTGGCGAGGCGATCCCTCCGCGGCGCTGCTGGAGGTGCTGGACCCGGCGCAGAACCACGCCTTTGTGGATACGTACCTGGGCGTGCCGTTCGATCTATCCCAGGTGCTGTTCATCGCCACCGCGAACACGCTGGATACCATCCCCGGGCCCTTGCTCGACCGGATGGAGGTGCTCCAGCTCTCGGGCTACACCGACGACGAGAAGGTCCACATCGCCCAGGACTACCTCATCCCCAAGCAGCTCGCCGCGCACGCGCTGGCCAGAGAGGAGCTGACGATCAGCGAGGACGCGCTCCGCCGGATTATCCGCGGCTACACGCGCGAAGCCGGGGTGCGCAACCTGGACCGCGAGATCGCCACCATCGCCCGCAAGGTGGCGCGCGCCATCGCGGAAGGGCAGCCCGGGCCGGTCCACGTGACCGCGGAGAATGTGGCCGAGTATCTGGGCCGGCCGCGCTTCTTCGACGAGGTGGCCGAGCGCATCGATCGCCCGGGCGTGGCGACCGGGCTGGCCTGGACGCCCACCGGGGGCGACGTGCTGTTCGTCGAGGCAACGATGATGCCAGGGCGCGACGAGCGGCTGATCCTGACCGGGATGCTGGGCGACGTGATGCGCGAAAGCGCCCAGGCCGCTGTCTCCTTCGTCCGCTCGAACGCGGCGCGCCTGGGCATCCCCCCGGAGCAGTTCGAAGGCAAGACGATCCATCTGCACGTCCCCGCGGGCGCTATCCCCAAAGACGGCCCCTCGGCCGGGGTCACGATGATGACCGCGGTCGCCTCGCTCGCCGCGGATCGCCCGGTGCGCAATGACGTGGCGATGACCGGGGAGATCACCCTGCGCGGCAAGGTGCTCCCGGTGGGGGGCATCAAGGAGAAGGTGCTCGCGGCGCACCGGGCCGGCATCCGCCAGGTCATCCTGCCGCGCCACAACGAGCGCGACCTGGAGGACATTCCGCCGGAGCTGCGCAGGGAGATGACGTTCCACTTCGTGGACACCGCGGACGAGGTGCTGGAGCTGGCGCTGGCGCCGGCGAGCAGCGGCCGAACGAAGGGCCGGACTGCCGAGCCGCGCGGCCGCCGCGCGAACGGACGGGTGGCGGCGGAGGGAACACGGAGCGACCAGGGCTCGCCGGCTGGTTGAGCGGGAATCTGGCGTCGCTAGCGGCGGAACTCCTGCACCCACTGGGGCGCGGCGCCAGGAGTGGCCGACTGGATGATCTTCCAGCGGCCATTGATGGTCGTCACGTTGCTGTAGGTGTTCACCTGGTGGTCGGGCCAGATGATCGTCAGCGTGCTGATGCTGGTGCTCTTGCCCAGCCCGAAGTACAGCGCCAGGTCGTGCCCGTTGCCCAGCCCGGTCCCGACCTGAACGTTGCGCATCTGGGTGACGCCATCGCTGGTCGTCACCTTGACGATCGCCCCGGCCGGGTCGCGTGGGGAGGTGGTGCCGTTGCCCTGGAGCTCGAGCTGCACCCAATTGTTGCCGTGCAGCGTGTTCTGGTACAGGAAGCAGGCCTCGCCGAAGTTCTCCAGGTACAGGTCCACCGCGCCATCCTGGTTGTAGTCGGCATAGGCGGCGCTGCGCCCCTTCAGCTCATTGTCCACCCCGGAGAAGACGGACACGTCATCGAACACGCCGGCCTGCGCGCCGCCCCGGTTGTGGAACAGCACGTTGGGCTGGAGGTAGGCTTGCAGAGTCTCATAGTGGGTGCTCAGCGGCCCAAGGTACCCGGACACGAGATAGATGTCCAGGTACTTGTCGTTGTCGTAATCGATGGCCGCCATACCCCAGGTGTCGCTCTGGCGGGCGCCGAGCATCGGGTGGCCGACCTGAGCCCGCTTGGTGACGTTGCCCCATCGGGCGCCGGGCAGGCCGCCAAGCAGAACGTTGCCGCCGAAGTTCGAGGCGTACATGTCCCACAGGCCGTCGTTGTTTACGTCGGCCACCAGCATCCCCATATCGGCCACGGAGATGCCGGTGCCGTTGGTCGTGGCGATGTCGGTGAAGCACCAGCCGCCGCAGCCCGGGCCGCCGTTGTGCCACATGACGTTACGGTTCATCGGGTTATTCTTCACGAAGCGGTCGTTGGCGACGTAGAGGTCCAGCCGCCCGTCGCCGTCGAAGTCGGTCCAGGTCGCCTGGAAGCCGGTACCCTGCGCCGACAGATTCGGCTGCAGATACTGGGTGACGTCGGTGAAGGTGTGGTCCGGGTTCTGATGGAAGAGGTGGTCCTCCGACCCACCGGGCGTGGGCGGGCAGATTGGGCACGCCTGATCGGAGTGGTTGACGATGTAGACGTCCAGCAGACCATCGCCGTCATAGTCCCCCCAGGCGGAGGCCTGGCCGTTCTGGCCGACGTCCAGCCCCGCCTGGTGCGCCACATCGGTGAAGTGCCCACTACCGTCGTTGTGGAACAGCCGGGATTTCGGCAGGGTCGGTGCCCAGCTCGGCGAGAAGTTCAGGACGTACAGGTCCTTGTATCCATCGTTGTCGTAGTCCACGCAGACCACGCCGGAGTGCATACCCAGCGGATCGTCCACGCCGCGGGCGGCCGCCTCGTCGTGGAAGGTGTAGCTCGGCGGGCCGCTGTTCATGAACAGCTTGTTCGGGCCGCCGTTGACACTGACGAACAGGTCCTGGTAGCCGTCGTTGTTGACGTCGCACCAGGCGATTCCGGCTCCGAGCGCCCCCATCTGGTTCTGGACGTTGATCGTGTCCGTCACGGCGGTGCCACTGCTCGCGGTGACGTCCTGGAAATAGGTGCCGCTGGGAGGCCGGGCGTACACGTTGTTCACCTGGCTGGCGACATAGGTCTTGCCAGTGCTGTCGGTGGCGGTGAGCGTGACGTTGTAGATATTGGGGACGGTCCAGGTGTGGGTGACGGAGCGGCGGTCGGGCACGGTCACGCTGGTGCCATCGCCGAAGTCCCAGGTATACGAGCTGACCACGCCCGTCGTGGTGTTGAACAGCGTGCCGGTGACGGGAACCGTGCCAATGATCGGCGAGGTGCCGGAGTTGAAGCTCGGCACCACCCCGGTGGCGTTGGCAAAGTTCTGGGCCAGCACCGGCACAGCCGAGGCGAAGGCACGCGACGACCGCGAATGGAGTGCCTGGGCGAGCTGGGCCGCGTTCATTACGGGCTGCCCGGTGGCGGTGCGCGGCGGCTGAGGGCCAGCGGCGCCGGCCCCAGAGGGAGAGGAAAGCAGCACCCCGGCGAGGAGGGCAAGGGAGAGTACTCTTGTTCGAGCGGCCATCGCTTCCTCTCGATCTCCTCTCGGGTGGCGCCACTCGACGCCGTGCCCGAGCACAGCGGTCAAGGTACCGGCGGGCCGTGTATCGGGTGTGATACGGGAGCAAGAACGCTGTCTAGAGGTACCGACGAGGGGATTGGGGTGGCTCAGCGCAGCGTCTCTGGCTGCTTCACCCCGGGCGCTACCAGGGCCTGCGCCGGCGGGGCCAGGGCAGGCGCGTGGCTCCGGGCCAGCCGGTGCTGGGCGACACACGCGGGAGGCCGCTGCCAGCGTTGGATCCGTGGCGCTTGCAGCTCACTGGGCGGCTGCCCGCAGGCAGGGACGGTGGCCGGGACGAACGAGAACACGAGCATCCCGAACACGAGCAGGAGCGCGGCCAGGATAAGCCCAGAGATACGCTCCTGGTGGGCCTGAACGACGCCGCAGCCAACGCATTCGAGCCTCGGCGCATCGTCCCAATCCGGGTGGCCGCGCACTACGGCGTGGATCCGGCAGACCGGCTGATGGCAGAGGGCACACAGGCCGGCAGCAGCGCCGTGGCAGTCGCCCGTGGCGCAGAGGTGGTCCGTCAAACGCGGCACCCTCCCACGTGCTGGCACGCGCAACGATGGCGCGGGTCAGTGTACTGAGCCCCGCGGGCAAGCGATCTGAAAGCGAGCTGAAGGTTTGCTGAGGCCCGCTTTACGTCGCGGCCGCCCATGGCGCGAGCCACGAGCCCCCGACGGAGGGCTCATGCACCTCCATCGGGGGCCAGCAGGGGCGAATGCGCTGCTAGCGGCACGTTCCGAAACGGGTCCAGAAGACGGCTCGGCTGGCAAGCGTAGTGGGCAGCGTCGGCCCACTGTACCCAGCCCCGACGGGCACCCGCGGCCCCGGCGCGCGCGGCTGCACCGCTCCATCGACCGCCTCGGGGCGCCCGCCTGCGCTGGGCGGGGTGAGGTCGCTGGGTGGGCGCCGCCGAAGCCGGCGGATCGGCCAGAGCAGCAGCCGGACCAGCTTGCGGACGCCGCCCGGCAGGTCGTCGAACAGCGTGTAGACCGCCGGGATGAACACCAGCGTGAGCAGCGAGCTGGTGATCAGGCCGCCCATGATGACCACCGCCATCGGCGCGCGCCACTCCGCGCCTTCCGCCAACCCGGCGGCGAGTGGGAACATCGCCAGGATCATCGCGGTGGTTGTCATCGCGATCGGCCGGAGCCGGGTGGGGCCAGCTTCCAGCAGCGCCTCGTTGCGCGGCAAGCCGCGAGCGCGCAGCGTGTTGGTGTAGTCCACCAGCAGGATCGCGTTCTTGCCTACCAGCCCCATTAGCATGATGACCCCGATCATACTGACGATGTTCATCGTGTTGTGGGTGATCCAGAGCCCGCCAATCGCTCCGACGATCGACAACGGGAGCGACAGCAGGATGATGAACGGGTACAGCAGCGACTCGAACAGGGCGACCTGCAGCATGTACATCAGCAGGACGGACAGCCCGAGCGCCTGGAAGATCTGCGCGAACGATTCGTTCTGGGTCTGCGTCTGCCCGCCCATCTGCAGCGAGTAGCCGGGTGGGAGCGGGATCCCCTTGAGCTTCTGCTGAATGTCGGCCGAGACGTCGCCCAGCGGACGGCCATGCGGCTCGGCGCCAATGGTGATCAGCGGCTGGCGGTCGCGCCGGTTCAACTGCGGCGGCGCGGCCGCCTCGTGGATGTCCGCGATCTGGCCGAGGCGAACGAGCTGCCCACCAGACCCGATCAGCTCGATGGCCCGAATCTGGTCCACCGTCTGGAAGGTGCTCTTGTCTGCCAGCACCCGCACGTCCACGTCGTCGCCGCTGGCCGGGCGATACTTGGTGGCGACAGTGCCATCCACGTGGGTGCGCAGCACCGAAGCGACCTGGCCGGGGGTGAGGCCAAGGTCGGCGGCGCGGGCGCGGTCGATGGTGACTACTACCTCGGGCTGGCCGGCCGTGCCGCTGTTGGTGACGTCGGTCGTGCCCGGGGTGGAGCGGACGATCTGCTCGACCTGGGCGGCGATGCGGGCCAGCTCATCCTGATCGGCCCCCTTGACGAACACCTGGATCGACTGGCCGCCCGGGCCGGCGCCGCCGGGCATCTGCGCCCGGATCTTCATCCCGGGGGCGAGCGCGCTGAGCTGCCGAGCGGCGTTGGCCACTGCATCAGCGCTGCGGCTGCGCTCGGTCTTGGGCACCATCTTCACGTCGAGCGTCGCGAAGCGAGGCTCATTAGGCGAATCGCCGCCGGCGCGCCCGATAGTCGTGAAGATCTTGGTCACCTCGGGCCAGGTCAGGAGCTGATCCTCAACCTGCTTGACCGCAGCGCTAGTCGCCTCCAGCGACGTCCCGGCGGGCATCTCGACCGCCAGGGTGAACTCGGACTG
The DNA here is from genome assembly GCA_021325655.1 of Pseudomonadota bacterium. GTDB lineage: Bacteria > Chloroflexota > UBA6077 > UBA6077 > JAJPGT01 > JAJPGT01. The sequence goes on along the minus strand of JAJPGT010000027.1, from coordinate 16,587 downwards.
GTCGCTCTGCGGGAAGAACTCGCTGCCCACCTGGCCACTGGCGAGCAGGCCGATGCCGGTCACGAAGCTCAGGATGCCGATGAGCACCACCAGCCAGCGCGCCTTGCGGCCGATGGCGTGCCGCAGCAGCCAGCCGTAGCCGCGCGCCACCTTCCCGAAGCCGGCGTCGAACAGGTCACCGGCTTTGTCGAACACGTTCTTCTCGTGGTGTGGCTTGGGCGCCTTCAGCCAGCGCGACGCCAGCAGTGGGGTCAGGGTGAACGAGACGCCAAGGCTGAACAGCGTCGCCGCCGCGACCGAGAGCCCGAACTGGCGGAAGAACTGGCCAACGATGCCGCTCATGAACGCGACTGGGACAAACACCACCACGTCCACCAGGGTGATGGCGATGGCGGCGAGCCCGATCTCGCTGCGCCCCTTCAGCGCCGCTGTCCAGGGCGTCTCGCCGAGCTGCAGGTGGCGGAAGATGTTCTCCAGCACCACGATGCTGTCATCCACCAGGATGCCAACGCTGAGCGCGAGCGCGAGCATGGACATCTGGTTCAGGGTGAAGCCCAGGATGTACATCACCATGAAGGTGGCGATCATCGAGGTGGGGATCGCCAGCAGCACGATGAGTGTGCTGCGCCAGGTGTGCAGGAAGATCAGCATCACCAGGCCCGTCAGCAGCACCGCCTCCACCAGGTTGCGCTGGAGCGAGTTCATCGAGTCGCGGATGAACACCGAGGTATCCAGCACGACGTCCAGGGTGGTTCCCTTGGGAAGCCCGGCCTGGATCTGCGCGACCGCCTTCTTCACCCCGTCCGTCACGGCGATGGTGTTGGCGTCGGCCGACTTGACGACGATGATCCCGACGCTCTCCTTGCCGTTGACGCGCTGAATGATCGCCGGATCCTTGAAGGAGTCCTCGATCGTCGCCACGTCGCGCAGGTAGATCGGGCCAGTGCTCGTCTGGGTGACGATCAGATTGGCCAGATCGTCCGGCTTGGCGTAGCGGGTGTCCACGCGGATGTTGAAGTCCTTCTGGCCCTCGGTGATCTTGCCGCTCGGGGCATCCATGTTGTCCGCCCCGAGCGCGGAGATGACCTGCTGCACCGACAGCCCGCGCGCCTTGAGCTGGGCGTCGTCGATCTGCACGTGGACCTCACGCTCGTGGCCGCCGAACACGTCGACCCGAGCGACGCCGCTGATCGCGGCGAGCTGATCCTTGATCTGGTCATCGGCGATCTGCTGTAGCTCTTCCAGCGGCCGATCGCCAGAGAGCGCCAGGTCGATCACCGGCTGCGCCTGGAGGTCCGCCTTGACGATGGTCGGGGCCTCCGCCTCAGTCGGAAGGTTGGCGCGCGCGGCATTGACCTTGCGCTCGACCTCAATCGAGGCGGTGTCGGCGTTGACGCCGTCCTTGAAGACGACCACCACCTGGCTGACGCCCCGAGTGGAGGAGGAGCGAATGTAGTCAATACCGTTGATGCCGGCGACCGCGTCCTCGATCTTGCGGGTCACCAGCCGGTCCACCGATTCGGAGCCGGCGCCCGGGTACGAGGTCACGATCGAGACGACCGGGAAGTTGACGTTGGGGTTGAGGTCCACACCCAGCCGGCTGTAGGACACGAGGCCGAACACGACGATGGCCGAGATGACCATCAGCATGAACAGCGGCCGGCGGATAGCCAGGCTTGTTAGACCCATCACATTCTCCGATGGCGTTCACGCTCACGCGTCCGCCACTCGCCAGGGGAGTCTCTCCGCTTGGCGAGTGGCGCACCGCGCACTGTGAGCGCCGGGTTAGGACGTCGCCGCGGTGGCGACGACAGTATCACCGTTGGTCAGCTCGCTCTGCCCCGTCACCACGATCTGATCGCCGGGCTGCACGCCTTCGACCACCTCGTATGAATCGGCGTTGGAGATCCCGAGCTTGACCGGGGTCCGGATCGCCTTGCCGTCTTTGACGACGAATACGGCCGGCTCGGTGCCACGGCCGACGACGGCCGAGCGGGGCACCAGCACCGCGTCCTGCTTGGTCTGGGTAATGATCCCGAGCTGGGCGAACATCCCCGGCCGGAGCAGGTTCTGCGGATCGTTCAGCGCGACCTTCACCTGTACCGTGCGGCTCTTCGGGTCCACCGTCGGCGACACGGTCTCCACCGTCCCGCTGAACGTCTGGCCCGGGTAGGCCGCCACAGTCACGTTCACCGGCTGGTTCGGCTGGACTTGCGCCAGGTTGGACTCCTCCACAGGCACGTCCAGCTCCAGGCCGGGCGGGACCAGCGTCACAATCGGGGTGCTGGGGCCGACCAGCGCGCCCTCGGACGCGTTCTTCTCGCTCACCACCCCGCCCACGGGCGCGCGCACCTCGGCCTCGTCCAGAGTCACCTGGGCCGCCTCGAGGGCCGCGCGCGCCTGCTCGACCTGCGCCTGCTGGGCCTGGATGTCCTCATCGCGGAAGGGGTGCATCACGGAGTCGAGCTGCGCCTGCGCCTGCGCCACCTGCTGCTGCGCCTGCTCCAGCGCCGCCTGCGCCTGCTCCTTCGCAAACGGGTCGGGGTTCCGGAGCTGGTCGAGCTGCGCCTGCGCCTGCGCCACCTGCTGCTGCGCCGCCTGGACGTCGTACGGATTCGGGTTGCGGGCGCTGTCGAGCCGGGCCTGCGCGGCCGCCTGGGCCGCCTGCGCCGCGGCCAGATTCGCCTCCGCGGTCTGCTTGGCGATCTGCGACTGCTGCAGCACCGCCAGCATCTGGTTGTAGGTGGCCTTGGCCTGCTGGAGCGCCTGGTCGGCCGTCGTGGTGGCAAGCTGCAGCGCCGAGGCGTCGCTGGTGCCACCGGTCTTCAGCTTGTCGCGGAGCGCCTCGGCGGCGTGGAAGGCTGCCTCAGCCTGGTTCTTCTGGTCCTGCGTCGGGCCAGCCAGCACCTCGGCGAGGTTCGCCTGCGCCTGCGCCAACTGGTCCTTGGCGACGTCCACCTGCGCCTTGGCCACCTTGGAATCGCCCGGAATCTTGCCCTTCTTGATCGCGCTGACGTTCTTCTCCGCCACGGTCACCTGGTCTTCGGCCGTTGCGACAGCGGCCTTGGCGACCGCGATCTGCTCCGGGGTAGGGCTGTGAAGCAGGTTCTGCCAGGCAGCCCAGGCCGCGTCGACGTTGCGCTGGGCGTTGTCGATGTCCTCCTGGCGGATGCCCGGGCCGCCCTGGCCGTTGGCCGCCTGCTGCTGGCGGAGCTTGGCGTCATCCAGCGCCGCCTGGGCCTTGGTGACCCCCGCCAGGGCGCTATCCACCTGGGCCTGGGCGGAGGCGATGGTGGCAGTGGCATTGTCCACGGCCTTCTGGGCCGCGTCCACCTGGGCCGCTGCCTGGTCCACCCCTGCTTGGAGCGCGGCGATGTCCTCGGGCTTCGCCCCGGCCGCGGTCTCCTCGAGCTTGGTCTTGAGCTGATCCAGCGCCGCTTGGGCCGCGGCGATCGCCTCGCTCCGGGCCGGGCTGGCCGCCTGGTCCAGCTTCGCCTGGGCCACCTTCACCCCGGCCTGGGCCACCTCGACTGCGCGCTGCGCGGTTGCGACATCCTCCGGCCTGGGGCCGGCCTTCATCGACGCCAGCTTGGCCTCCGCCGCCGCCAGCGCCGCCTGGTTCTGGTCGACCGCGGCTTGCAGGCTCGCCTTATCCAGCTCGGCGATCACGTCGCCGGCGTTGACCCGCGAGCCAACGTCGACGGTTAGCTTCTCAATCCGCCCGCTGATCTTCGGCATGATCTGGAACGAGGCGCTGGACTTGACGTCACCGGTGTAGCTCAGCACCTGCTGGATGTTGCCGCGCGTCGCCGGGGCCGTCTTGACCGCTACCGGCGGCGGAGTGGCTACGGGCGTGGCTTGCCCCTCGGTCGGACCTGCCGCGCGCCCGCAGGCGCCAGCGCTCAGCGCTGCCAGGAGCGCTGCCGAGAGGACCAGCGACGAACGTGTGCGGTGGGTCATGGCGTCTCCTTTGTGGACGCGGCCAGAGCCGGTTCGGCCGCCCGAACGTCCGCGGCCGGCTCCGCCACACCCAGAGCAGGCGAGATTCCGAGGATACCTCTGCCAACTAGCTGCTTGAACGCTTTTTTCAGTCGTTCGCGATCGCTGCTCAGCCCGCCGTGAATCCAGTGCATCACTACCCCATCTCCTAGCGCAAGCAGCAGGTCCGCGCTCGCCTCGGCATCCAGGTCCGCCCGGCACTCGCCGCGCGCGATCCCTTCCTCCAGCAGCGCCTGGAACATGGCGTGGAGCTCCGCGCAATGCTGCCGCTCGCGCGCCGCTGCCTGCTGCATCGTGTGGCTCTGGGAGAGCCACTCCAGCATCAGGTGGCTCCAGGGGCCGATCTCCTCATCGAGCGCGGCGAAAAAGTAGTTCAGTCCCCGCTCGAGACGCTCGGACACGCTGCTTCCCGCACCGCCGAACAGCTCCCGCAGGCGAGCCATGTTGTCCTGGAAGCGCGCATCGGCCAGGGCGAAGAAGAGATCCTCCTTGGAGGAGAAGTAGGTGTACAGCGCCCCGATCGAGAGGCCGGCCTCGCGGGCAATATCCTCCATGCTGGTCGAGTGATAGCCACGGCGGCTGAAACAGGCGAGCGCCGCGTCAAGGATCTGCTGGCGCCGCATCTGCTCGTGCTCAAGCGAAACCTTCGGCATCCGTCCCCAATCAAAGAAAATGAGCCTTCGTTTTTGTTAACGAATACGCGGAGTATACGCGGCGGGCCGAGGGGCGTCAAGCGTTGGCTTGGCCGAGGGCGGTCCGCACGGTGCGGAGCACGTCCTGCGGGTGGATCCCTTTCTGGATGTAGCCACGGCAGCAGCCGTTGATCAAGCGCTGCTGGCGGGCGGTGTCGCCGCTGAGCCCGAGTGCCACCACGACGGCGGTGACCCCGGCCTCGCGCAGGCGCCGCAGCGCCGCCTCTCCGTCCATGGTCGGCAGCTCCAGATCCAGCAGCACCAGGTCCGGGTGCAACGTCACGGCTCGCTCCAGCGCGTCGGCTTCGGTATCCGCCTCACCGACGACCTCGAAATCGCCTTCAGATGTCAGGAGCGCAGCCAGACCTTCGCGAACCGCCCGTAAGCCATCGACGATGAGGACTCGGGTCTTGCCCTGGTTCGCCAACCGACACTCCAGACTCCACGGTACTGCCGGGAGTATGGCCCAGGACATCAGGAGCGGGAAACGGTCTGTCGGCGCGTCCAACCCCGTACTCAGGTACGGGCCTCGCTTCTGGCTCCTGCCCGCGGCGTGGGCCTTGCTTGCCCCGCTTGAAAAGGATGCCTACCATCAAACGTTTATGAACAGCGTGCATCTCTCAGATTCGATCTCATCCCTTGCCGACGCGGCGGCGCTGCGCGCCCGGGTGGCCGAGCTGGAGGCGCTCCTCGCCCGGGAGCGCTCCCGGGCCGAGCACCTGCTGCTCATCAATGAGGTGGGCCGGCGGATCGGCGCGATCCTCAACCAGGAGGACCTGCTCCAGCAGGTGGTGGCGCTGATCCGGCAGCGCCTCGGGTATCACCGGGTCAATGTGCTGCTGGTGCACGGCACGGAGGTCGTCCTCCGTGCCGCGGCCGGCTGGAGCGACCTGGCGGCGATCCTCGGGCTACGGCTCCCGATTGGGACCGGGATCGTTGGCTGGGTCGCCGCCCACGCCGAGCCCTTGCTGGTCAACGACGTCTCGCTCGACCCGCGCCACGTGCGCGAGTCGGACCCGGAGGAGAGCTGGGCCGAGCTCGCGGTGCCGATCCGACTGGGCGAGCGTGTGCTGGGCGTGCTGGACGTGCAGGCGAGTGAGCGGAACGCGTTCACTCAGGACGACGTCTTCACCCTGGAGATCCTGGCCGATCAGATCGCGGTGGCGCTCGAAAACGCCCGGATCTATCGTGCGATGGACCAGCACCTGGCCGAGGTCCTGGCCCTCCAGGAGGTGGGCACCGCGATCATGGGCGAGCGCGACGCTCGGCGGGTGATGGAGACGGTGGCCAAGCAGGCGCGCAGCCTGCTCGGCTGCGAGACCGTCTCGCTCGAGCTGCTCGCGGTGGGGCGCCCCTGGCTGGAGGTCGAGGTAGCGAGCGGCGTCGCCAGCGAGCAGCTCCTCGGTACCCGGGTGCCGCTGGACGCCTCGCTCAGCGGCCACGTGCTCCGCACCGGCCGGGTGCTGATCTCCCACGAGGCCGCTACCGACCCACGAACCCACAAAGAGACCATCCGCCGGACGAACGCGCGCAGCCTGCTGGTCGCCCCAATGGGGCTGCGCGGTCGCCGGATGGGGACGATCTCCGCCTATAACAAGCACTTCGGGCAGTTCACCGAGCGCGACGCCGAGCTGATGGCGCTGTTCGGCGGCCAGGCCGCGGTCGCCATCGAGAATGCCCGCCTGCTGGACGCCGAGCGCCGCCGCGCCCGCCAGGCCGAAGCGCTGGCCCGCGCCTCGATCACCATCAACTCCAGCCTCGATCTCACCCGCACGCTCGACGTGATCACCCGCCAGGTGTGCGAAACGCTCGACGCGGAGCGCGTAGCTATCTTCTTGCACGATCCGGCGAGCGACACCGTGTACGTCGGGTCCACCGCCGGGGTGTCGCAGGAGCTGTGCGACAGGCTCAAGCCGCTCCGCTTCAGCCGCGACACCGCCAAGGCGTTTCGCGATACCTGGTCGGGGCTGACGATCGTCGTCGAGGATGCGGAGGCGGACCCGGAGATCAACCCGGTGAGCCGGCAGATGTTCGGGTTCCGCTCCTTCATGGCGACGCCGCTGCGGGTGAAGGGGCACTACCTGGGCTTCCTGTTCGTCGACCAGGGCAGCCAGCTCCGCCACTGGTCCGACGACGACCGGCGGCTGTTCGAGGCGCTGGCCGGCCCGGTCGCCACCGCGGTCGAGAACGCCCGCTTGCACGCGGAGGCGCAGCGACTGGCGGTGGTAGAGGAGCGGACCCGGCTGGCGCGCGAGCTGCACGACTCGGTCACGCAATCGCTGTTCTCCGCCTCGATGCTCGCCCAGGCGGCACAGTCGCTCTGGAAGCGCGACCCCGAGCGCGCCAAGGAGCGACTCGACCGGGCCGCGGAGCTGTGCGGCGGGGCGCTGGCGGAGATGCGGGCGCTGATCTTCGAGCTGCGCCCGGCGGCGCTCCAGGAGGAAGGGCTCGTCTCCGCGCTCCGCAAGCACGCCGCGGCGCGGGAGGCGCGTGACGGCATCGCGGTCGAGTTCGCAGTGGAGCACGAGCGCCGCCTGCCGCCCGACTGCGAGGAGGCTGCCTATCGGATCGTGCGCGAAGCACTCCACAACATTGTCAAGCACGCGCGCGCCAGCGCGGTCCGAGTCCGCCTCGATTTCCAGCCCGACCGCCTGTGCCTCGAGGTGCGGGACAATGGCCAGGGCTTCGACGTGGCTGCCGTGGCTGGCCGGGGCATGGGGCTGACCAGCATGCGGGAGCGCGCCGAGCAGCTTGGCGGAAGCCTGACCATCGAATCCGGGCCGGGGCGCGGCACCGCGATCCGCGCCGAGTTGCCGGTGCCGAAGAGCTGATCGGCGCGGTGTGGGCCAGCAGTGCCCCCGGCACGGACGCTGGGGACTGCTGGCCCGGAGCAGCGGAGCGCGCGCAGGCGTTGCGTGCCAAGGGGGAGCTATGGCAGAGGAGGGTAGGCCGATCCGGGTGATGCTCGTCGACGACCATGCAGTCGTCCGCGAGGGGCTGCGCAGCTACCTGGAGCTGGAGGAGTCGCTAGACATCGTCGGCGAGGCCTCCAATGGCCGAGAGGCGGTGCGCCGAGCGCACGAGCTGCGGCCGGACGTCATCCTTATGGATCTGGTGATGCCGGAGATGGACGGCATCGCGGCGACGAAGGCGATCCGGGAGCAGCATCCGAACACCAAGGTGATCGTGCTCACCAGCTTCGTCGAAGAGGAGAAGGTGATCCCGGCGATCCAGGCCGGCGCCGCCGGCTACCTGCTGAAGAACGTCAGCGCCCCGGAGCTGGTGCGGGCGATCCAGGCCGCCGTCGGTGGCCAGGCGCAGCTCGATCCCCTGGTCGCCCGCAAGCTGATGGAGCGGGTCACGGCCCCGCCCCGGGACCCGGAGGCGGCGCTGGCGGACCTGCTGACCGACCGCGAGCGGGAGGTGCTGAAGCTGATCGCGAGCGGCTACTCGAACAAGGAGATCGCCCGGGAGCTGGTGGTGAGCGAGCGCACAGTAAAGGGGCACGTCTCGAACATCCTGAACAAGCTCGGGGTCCAGGATCGCACCCAGGCGGCGCTGTTCGCGGTGAAGCACCACCTGAACTAAGCCGGGGCGGCGCCGGGTGGGCTACTGGGCGATGACGCGCAGGCCTTCGGTGATCTCCGCGCCGGGGCTAAGAATGACCTCCGCCCCTTCGTCCAGCCCGTCCAGCACCTCGGCGCGCTGCGCGTCTTGGAGCCCCACCTTCACGACCTGGCGCTTGGCGCGGCCGTCCACGATCTGCCAGACGAACTGCGTGTCGCCCTGGCTCACCAGCGCCTCGAGCGGGACGAGCAGCGCGCCCTCGTGGGTGCCGGTGGACAGGCCGATGTGCGCGAACATGCCGGCCTTGAGCTTGTTCTGTGGATCGGTGATCGTGGCGCGCACCAGCAGCGTGTGGTCGCGTGGGTCGACCGCCGGGGCGATGCCGCTCACCACCCCGCTGAAGGTCTCCTGCGGATAGGCGGCGACGGACAGGGTCACCTCTTGCTTGTCCGCCACGTTCGCCACCTGCGCTTCCGGAACGTGGAACTCGACGTTCAGCTCAGGAGGCGCGATCTCCAGCACGGCTACGCCCGGGCCAACCAGCGAGCCTTCGGGGACAAAGCGCGCGGTGACGACGCCGCTGATCGGCGCGGTGAGCGTAGCGTTGCGCAGCCCCTGGCGCGCCAGCTCGAGCGCCGCCCCGGCTTGGTCGATCTCCGCCTGCGCCGCGGCGATCTCCGCGTCGCTGGCCGGGGAGGAGACCAGCCGCAGCCGCTGCTGCGCCGCCTCGTTGTAGGCTTGCGCCTCCGTCAGCGCGTTGGGCGAGCCGGCCTGGGCTGAGAGCAGCACCTGGTGCTCGGCCTGCGCCACCGCGTCGCGCGCCTTGGCGAGCTCGTCCGGGTTCGCCGGCTGGCGCGCGGCCTGAAGCTGCTGGCGGGCCGCTGCCACCGCGGCGCGCGCCTGGTCGACCCGATCCCGGGTCAGGCTGCTCTGATCCTTCAGCGCACTGTCCAACTGGCTCTGCGCGCTGTCCAGCGCCTGCTGGGCCTTGGCCAGCGCGTCCAGATTCGCCCCCTCCAGCTCGGCCAGGTGCTGGCGGGCAGCGGCCAGCGCCGCCAGGGCCTGGGTTGGCGTCACTGTCCCCCCGGCCTGAAGGTCGTTGAGCCGCGCCTGAGCGGCGTTGGCCAACGCCTGGGCCATGGCCACTTCTTCGGGGCGGGCCGCGCTCTGCAGTTTGGCCTTGCGCGCCTCCGCCGCGCTGAGCGCCGCCTGGGCACGCTGGACCTCCGCCTCAAGCAGTCCCTTGTCCAGCTCGGCGACCGGATCGCCCTCGTTCACCCTGGCTCCGACGTCGGGAATGATCCTGGCCAGTGTCCCAGCCACCCGCGGCGCGACAACGACCCGGCTCTCGCTGCGCAGCTCGCCGCTGAACGACAGCAGGCCGGTGATATCGCCGCGGGTCACGCGCCCGAGCTTGATCGTCGCCCGTTGCGGGCTGCTCTCCGTGTCGCGGGGGGCCAGCGGGGCGGCCTGGCACCCGCCGAGGAGGAGGCTGGCGAGCACCAGCGCGAGGAGCCGGGATGAGTTCATTGGGGGCAGGATACGCATCGCTCCTCGCCCTGTCAACGCTACGACGTGCTACTGCGCTACACTCGCGTCCCCGGACATGCCCGCGTCTGGTACCCGGTCGCCTCCGCGGATTCAGTCAACCTTCGGATTGGGCAGCACGGTGCCGTACTGGCCGCGGAAGTAGAGCAGTGGCTGCCCCTCGAAGGCCGCGGCGTGCTCGATCTCGCCCACGAAGATGGTGTGATCCCCGCCGGGGAACTTCGCCTTCACGCTACACTCGGCATAGGCGATTACATCGGCGAGGATCGGTGCCCCGAGTTGCCCCGGGGAGTAGTCCACCACCGCGAACTTGTCGATCCCCTTGCTCGCGAAGCGCGCCGCCAGCTCCTCCTGCCCGTGCTTGAGCATGTTCACCGCGAACGCGGTTGCCTCCTGCATTGCCGGCAGGCTGTCCGAGCGATGGTCCACACAAACCAGCAGCAGCGGCGGCTCGAGCGAGAGCGAGCAGACCGCGGTGGCAGTAAACCCCTTCGGGTGGCCGTGCGCGTCGCGCACCGTCACTACGGTTACGCCGGCAGCGAACGAGCCCATCACGGCCCGGAACGTGTTCTTGTCGATGCCCACGCGCTTCCTCCGACGTGTGCCGAGTCTCGGGTTCCAGCTTCCCGCCTCTCGAGCCGCCCTCGACGGGCGCGGGACCGCGGCGCGAAGCTTGGAGCGGCGCTGGAGAACGTTAGCAGAGGGCAGGCCGCGGCGCTACCACAGCACGGCGGCGCGGGTGCGATGCCTCAGCACCCCGAGCGCGGCACGTACCGATCAGAGGCGGGTGAAAATCAGCCGCGCTCGCGGTCCGACTCGGCAGCGTCAGGCAGGAGCGCCGGCACCGACGACTCGCCGGCCCGGCGCAGCCGGCTCACGCCGAGCGCCGAGTAGGTGGAGACCGAGAACGGAACCAGATATGTCAGCCCGATCTTGGCCAGCACCGCGGGCGTCACCGCCCCGCTCAGCACCACGTCGGCTTGATTGATAAGGAACAGCACCGAGCCGACCAGCGCCGCGACCCGCAGCGCCCGCCGCCGCACCGGCCGGTAGAATACGGCGTGGCGCAGGCAGCGCAGCGCCGTCTCCTCGGGATTGGCCGCGAAGCGATAGCCCGCCGCGCGGCCACAGCGCGGGACATCACAGCGCAGCACCGTGCCTCTCGCTTACTCCAGCGCGTCCGCCGCCCAGCCTGGCCCGGCCGCACTCCCATAGTAGTCCGCGGCGACTGGTGGAAGCAGGGGATGCACGCATGGCGGAGGCCGGCGCCAGCGCTTTTCCTGCTCGCCGCTGGCCCGGCGGCTGTCTGTCTTGGAGCGGCATGGGCTCATTGCGCGCCGCCCGACCCGGCGTGCGGCCTGGAGTACCATCTGACCCGAGCCGGACAGGCGCTGCTGTCACGCGGCGAGCGGCTCGGGGAGCAGGCGCAGCCCGCTGCTACGCCGGTATCCCTCGGTGCTGAGCGCCGGGCGGCCAGCCAGGGCGGGCCGGTGGCCATTGCGAGAGGAGGACCATGAGGCGCGCGACCGACGTGCTGTACACCCCGCTGTGTGCGCTGCTCGGGATCGACGTCCCGATCCTGCAGGCAGGGATGGGGATGATCGCACGCGCCCCACTCGCCGCTGCCGTCTGCGAAGCCGGCGGGCTCGGGATGATCGGCGCGGCCCACCTCAGCGCCGCCGAGTTGCGCGACGAGATCCGCGCGGTGAAGGCCCGCACCGCTCGGCCGTTCGGAGTGGACGTCCTGTTTGCCCAGGCCGAGCCGAGCGACGATCCAACCAGCCTGCGCTACGCGGATGAGGTCCGGGCGCAACTGGAGGTCGTGCTGGAGGAGCAGGTACCGGTGCTGGTCGCCGGCCTGGGCAGCCCGGCCGGCGTCGTCCGCGAGGCGCACACCCGGGGGATGAAGGTGCTGGCGATGGTAGGCACGGCGCGGCAGGCCCGGCGGGTTGTCGCGGCAGGAGTGGACGCGGTCATCGCCCAGGGGCACGAGGCCGGCGGACATACCGGGCGGATCGGGAGTATGGTCCTGCTTCCTGCCGTGGTGGACGCGGTGGAGGTGCCGGTTGTGGCCGCCGGCGGCTTCGCCGATGGCCGGGGGCTGGTGGCGGCGCTGGCGCTTGGCGCGGGTGGCGTCTGGATGGGGACGCGCTTCGTCGCCTCCCGCGAGGCGACCGCGCACGAGGCCTACAAGCGCCGCATCACCGAGGTCGACGAGGACAGCACCGTGGTCAGCCGAGCCCACAGCGGCAAGCCGTGCCGACTGCTCCGTAACGCCTTCACCGCCTACTGGCAGGAGCATGAGGCGGAGATTCGCCCCTTCCCAGTCCAGTTCCTGGAGGTGGGGCGGGCGGCGTCGGTGCGGGCTCGGCTGGAAGGGGACGTGGATCACGGAAGCGCTCCGGCCGGGCAGTCATCCGGCCTGATCCGTGAGGTGAAGGGCGCGGGCGAGATCGTCCGTGACGTGGTGGCCGAGGCGCGCCAAGTGCTGGCGCGCCTCGGCTGCTCGGCCTGACGGCACGAGGGCGAGATAACAGGAGCAGGCGAGCGATGGAGCTGGGGCTGCGGGGGAAGGTGGCGGCGGTTGCCCAGTGGTAGCACGCCTTCGAGGTAGGCGTCATGGCGGCGGTGCCGCGCCCGGAGGCCTCCGGGGGCGGGGCGATCGTCAACAACACCTCGTTCCTGGTGCGCCAGCCGCAGGTTGGCTACACGCTCTCCAGCAGCACCCGGCCCGGCCTGGTCGGCCTGACGAAGACGCTGGCTGAGGAGCTGGCCCCGCGCCGGATCTGGGTGAACAGCATCACCCCCGGCTACGTCCTGACCCCGGCGCTGGCGGAGTACCAGGCGCGGCTGGCGGAGCAGGCCGGACTGGCGCTGGAAGAGTATCTCGCTCGCAGCTATGCCGCGGTCCCGCTCGACCGCCCCGCGCGTCCCGAGGAGGTGGCGGACGTCGTCGCGTTCTTGCTCTCCGGGCGCGCCAGCTACGTCACCGGGGCGCTGATCCCCGTCGATGGCGGCCTCGTCCGCTCGCTGCTCTAGCGTCCGCGGGCCACAGCCCGGTGGAGGTGGACCGGCCGCGAGCAACTCCGAGGCGCAGCGTCCCGGGCAGTCGCTCTGACTCAGCGGCCCGGCGCGCCAGGGCGGGCCGGAGATTCGTGGACAGCCAGCGGCCAAGCGCGCTCGCCGCCCAGCCGAGCAGGAGCGGCCCGACGATCAGCGCGTAGGCGACGTGGCGGGCGACGTCCGGCCCGCCCGGGACGCCGTTGATCCCCCACAGGAATGACCAGATGACGTAGGACGCCATCGCGCCCAGGCTGAACAGGGCCACCTCGCGGTGGCGGGCCGCGACGGGCAGCGCCGCACCGAGCGCGAACGGCCAGACAACATACCACGCCTGGAACCAGGAGACGCCCAGCAGCAGGAAGGCGAGCATCGCCGCGTAGCAGAGGCTGAGCTGGCCGAGCGGCGGCGCTCCGCGCCACGCCCGCCAGCAGATGGGGACCAGCACCGCAACCAAGAGCGCCAGGGTGATGGCGTGGGCCAGCCGCATCGCCCATAGCTCTCCATAGCTGGGCAACAGCAGGTGCATCAGCGAGCTGGCGAGCGACGAGCTAAAGAGGCTGGTCCGGCTGAGCGCGGTCACAGTGCGGGGCCCCGCCCAGAACGGCGCGTACAGCGCCACGGCGAGTCCAGCCGCCAGGAGGCCGCCGAGCAGGGCCGCGCCACGCTGGCGACGCCACAGCAGGAGCGCCAGCAGTGGCAGGAGCACCACCGCTGGCAGCTTGACGAGGGCGCCGAGCATGACGGCCGGCAGGGCCAGCGTGGCGCGGCCCTGCACAAGCAGCCAGAGGCCGGCCAGCATCCACAGCGCCATCACGCCGTCGTTGTGGGCGTTGCCGGCCATCTCCCAGAGCAGCAGCGGGTTCCAGGCGAACAGGTAGGCCCCGAGCAGCGCCCGCCGCGGCTGATCCGTTAGCCGCCGGCCGATGGCGAGCACGAGCGCGGCGGAAGCGAGGTGCGCTGCGCTCGCGACGAGCTTGTACAGCAGCATCTCGCCCAGCAGACTGGCCCCGGCGACCCAGGTGATACCCGCCCCGAGCAGCGCCCAGAGTGGACCGTACTGCGAGGGCTCAGTGGGGAAGGCGAGGTACGGGATAATCGAGTCCAGCGGATACGCGCTGGGCGCCACGGTGAAGGGGTTGACGTGGCGCAGGGCGAGCAGCCGTCCCTGCGCCACGTAGCCGAACACGTCCGCAGCGGTGGCCGGATAGGCTAGCAGCAGCGCCAGGCAGAAGGCCACGGCGAACCCGAACACCGCCCGCGGCCCGGCCGCGCCGCGGGCCAGCAGCCGATAGCCCAGCCCGTACAGCAGGAATAGGCCGCCAACCAGGAAGACGTAGCGATCCACCGCTGGCCAGCCGCCGCCGGTGATCTTGCCCAGGTCGAGCAGCGGCCGATACACGTTGGTGGGCAGCAGCGGCACCCAGGCGACGAACAGCAGGTCCAGCAGCAAGCTGCCGGCCCCGACGGCCAGGAACGCCACCATCCGGGCGGGGTCGGATTGGCTGCTGCGCGCGAGGGCCGCCAGGGAGCGCTCCGGTCGGGCGGAGGTCAGCAGACGCATCGCGTTGGAGCATGCACCGTGGCGGGCGTTTCGGGAGATCGGATCATTCGGCAGGCGCGGGCCACGGCCTCATGATACCGGCCCGCCCTGACCACGCAGCCCGCCTTTCACTACCGGGCTGCTCAGCGGCACGGCCCTGCCTACCGAGGAGCGCGCTGGCTGCCTGTGCGGCGGCGCGCCGCCTTCCCAGCGAAGCACCCGCGTAGGCAGCACCGCCGAGGCAATTGCCGCTAGCGGCCCGCGATCGTGACGCTGAAGCTCGCTCCGTCGGGGCCGAGCGCGGAGGGCCTGGCCCGAATGCCGCCGTTGGGGCCGACCAGCACCACTGGCTGTGCCGAGAGCTGCTGTGGAGTTGACTCGATCCCGTTGGCGATCGCGCTCATCTTGCTGAAGCTGGCCCCGCTAACGTCGGCCAGCGGCAGGAGAAGCCCGTTGGCCAGCGAGGGGGCCTCGACGATCCATTCGACCGACGAGTGTGAGGATACGTACCACACCTGCCGCTGGTAGACCTGCTGGCCATCCACGATAGTCCCTTGCCAGAGATTGGGACGGATCTCATGGATGTCGACCAGCACCAGGTCACCAGGGTTGACGTCGAGCCCCAATTGGTGCGACGCCTGGGGCAGCGCCTCCACCCAGGCATGGTAGCGCGGCCCATTGCCCCGGTTGATCACGTCGACGCCGGCCTGGATCAGGTCGGCCGATTCAGCCCCGCCCACCCCGATCCAGGAGGAGGTCACGCCCACCTGCTGGGCCGAGTCGGCGGTGGGGACCTGGATCAGCGCGGACACGCCGGTGTAGTAGGCGTGGGTGGCGATGTACCCGGCCCAGTTCCGGCTCCGCAGCACAGACACGTCCTGCTGGTCCGCGAACGCCGCGGCCGGTGCAAGCAGGAGTGCCCCGAGCGAGAGGGCGCCAAGGAGCGAAAGCAGTTGTCGGCGACGCACGAGCACTACCTCAATAAAACGGTGGGATCGGCTCCGTCTCTCCCCACCTGTGCGGCCAGCGTGCCACAACGCCGGCGGGGCGTGCCACTTTCTGTCATGAGATCGGGCCCTGGCCGACGAAGCGATGCCTCGCCACCGGGAACGCCGTCTCCCGAGAACAACTGTGGCGCCGGAGGCGGACCGCCTCCGGCGCCACACGCGATCTTCCCGGCGGCGCTTAGTGCGGATCGACGGTCATCGTCTCCAGCGGGACGACGGCCAGCACCCGCGACGGGTTCATCCCGTGCACGTAGGGACGGACCAGGGTGGCGCCGGCGTAGTGGAACAGAGGGATGTTCGGGTACTCGTTGGCCAGGATCTGCTCTGCCTGGGCGTACTTGGCGACGCGGCTGGCCGGATCGCGGTCGCCCGCGGCGTCGCGGACTATCTGGTCGTACTGCGCGTTCTGCCAGCCGGAGTTGAACTGGCCGGGGTCGGAGTTGCTGTCCCAGAGCAGGTTGTACCAGTTGTTGGGATCCTCGTAGTCCGAGAACCAGCCGCCCCGGAACAGGTCGCCGCCCTTGGCCCAGTCGTCCGTGTGGCGATAGGCCAGGAACACCTTCCAGTCCATGTTGTTCAGGTTGATGGTGAGCCCGAGCGCGCTTTGCCAGCGCTGCTGCAGGTACTCGGCAACCAGCTTGTGGACGACGTTGGTGTTGTAGGCGTAGCTCAGGGCGGGCATGCCCTTGCCATCGGGGAAGCCGGCGTCGGCGAGCAGCTGCCGAGCCGCCTGCAGATCCTCCTTGGGCCACAGGTCGGGGTTGCGGCCCTTGATGCCCGGAGCCTGGAGGGTGTAGGCGGGGAGCCAGGTGTTTCGCAGCACATCGCTGATGATCGTCTGGCGCTCCACCGACATCCCCAGCGCCTTGCGGACGCGCGGATCGTGCAGGTAGTCCTTGCGGTTGTTGACGGTGACGAAGTAGGTGCCCGACTCGTCGTAGGTCATGTAGCCGAGCGAGGGGTCTGCCTTGACACGATCAACCTGCTGCGGCGGGATGTTCAGAATGGTGCCGAAGGTGTCCAGCTCGCCGGCCTCGTAGGCGGCCAGCGCCTGGTCCTCGGCACCATCGGGGAAGATCTTGAAGATCGCCCGCTGGATCTGGGGTTTGGGGCCCCAGTAGTTCGGGTTGGCCTCCAGCACGATCTGCTGATCGTGCGTCCACTCCTTCAT
>JAJPGT010000049.1 GCA_021325655.1 Pseudomonadota bacterium | reverse complement strand
GGCGATCGTGCTGTATGGCTCGGTCGCGCGCGGTCGGGCGCGGGGGGACAGTGACACCGACCTGCTGATCGTGGCCCGTGATCCCGAGGCAGTGCGGCAGAAGATTGCACCCCGGCCTCTCCACCTTCCCAGTAGTGGGTAGCATTTGCCCGCAAAGGAGGCAGGTACCATGTTTGAGGACATGGCACGTCAGCGAGATTCAGTTGGCATTCTTCGCTTAGATGTTGATGGAAGCTGGTCCGTTTCGGACTTTATACTGCTCGCGAATAGAATTCAAGTATCTTACAATCGCCTGAATGCCTTCGCATCTCCTCCTGATAGCCTGCAACCCTTTCTCAGAGACCACAGCCATCACGTGCCTGATCAAGAAATCGAATCCTTTTTCGAAGCAATAGTCGAATCCTCCCTCAGGCTTTCTTTGAATCTCAGAATACTGAGGATACGACTAGAGTCTCCTGGACTTTTGGAATTCTTAGGCGCTCTAAATCCACTAAAAGTTATTGCAGATATTATCATTGCTTGGCGGCGTGAAAACACCATAAGAGATCAGTTACGTCATCAGATGAATATTGAGTATTATAAGATGATTATAGAAAGAGAGAGGAACTTGCTAGAATTTGGCTCTCCTGAGCTGGTCCAACGGTGGATACAACATGCCTTTGACCAGCCAAAGGACTTGCTTGCAGAGGTTGCGAGGGACACAAGGATCCGGGAGGCGTCGTGGAGAGAATTTCCGTAAGTTCGCGCAGATAAATTGCTGAAGCCGAGCAGGCATCTGCTCGCTACCAATTGGGCTCGCCACGCGCTGAGCGGGCTGAAAGATTTCGGACGCGGCAAGCTGGTGATCCCCGCGCCACTCCGTGCGGCGCTCGGGCTCAGCCCTGGTCTGCTTGGGGGAAGTGGCCTGGCGCTCTGCGTAGGCGGAGCGAGAGGGGCCGTCGCCCGGATGGTCGTCAGCCGAATCGGCCGCTCACGTACGCTCGGGTGCGCGGATCACGCGGCGCGGTGAACAGCTCTCGGGTCGGGCCATGCTCGATCAGCATTCCCACCCGCTGGTCGTCGGCGAGCAGGAAGGCGGTCGTGTCGGCCACGCGCGCTGCCTGCTGGAGGTTGTGGGTGACCAGGACAATGGTGGTGTGTGCCTTGAGCTCCTGGAGCAGCGTTTCGATCTTCAGGGTGGCGCCGGGGTCAAGCGCGCCGGTGGGCTCGTCCAGCAAGAGCACCTCGGGCTGGAGCGCCAGCGCCCGGGCGATGCACAGCCGCTGCTGCTGCCCACCCGACAGCGCTGTGGCTCGCTGGCGGAGCCGATCCTTCACCTCGTCCCAGAGGGCGGCCTGCTGCAAGCTGTGCCGCACGATCTGCTCCAGCTCGCTCCCTCGCGCTAGGCCGTTCAGGCGCAGGCCGGCGGCGACGTTGTCGAAGATGGACAGGGTAGGAAAGGGATTCGGGCGCTGGAACACCATCCCCACCCGCCGGCGGACGAGCACGGGGTCGACCGCCGGACCATAGATATCCTCGCCGCCCAGCAGCACACTGCCCGTGACGCGGGCGCCTGGCGCCAGCTCATGCAGCCGGTTCAGACAGCGGATCAGGGTAGACTTCCCGCAGCCGGACGGGCCGATGATCGCGGTGATCTGCCGTGGCGCAAGCTCCAGGGTGATCTCCCGGAGGGCCTGGTGCCGCCCGTACCAGGCGGAGAGCCGCTCGAGGCGCATCCAGCCCCGCGCGTCAGCCGTCGTGATCGAATGGCGTGCCGCCCTGTGGTCAAGTGCCTGGATCATCCCCTTCCTCGTCTGTTAGCGGATCAGGCGCGAACGTGCGCCCAGCAGGCGCGCCGCGACGGAGAGCACCAGGACCGATCCCACCAGCGCCAGAGCGCCAGCCCATGCCTGGCGGTGCCAGTCCTCATACGGCGAGATGGCGTAGGCGAAGATCTGCAACGGCAGAGCGGCGATCGGTTTCGCCATATCCCAGCTCCAGAAGCGATTGCCGAAGGCGGTGAACAGGAGCGGCGCGGTTTCGCCGGCAGCGCGGGCAATCGCAAGCATTACCCCGGTCACAACCCCACCGAGGGCGCTGGGAAGCAGGATCCACAGCACGATCTTGTAACGCGGAATCCCGAGCGCCAGGCCGGCCTGCCGCAGATCGTCCGGCACCAGCCGCAGCATCTCCTCGGTTGACCGGGTGACAGTGGGCAGCATCACCAGCGCCAGGGCTGCCCCTCCGGCCAGGGCGGAGAAGCTCCGCATGGGCAGGACGAGCAGGGCGTAGACGAAGAGGCCGAGCGTGATGGATGGAATACCCGTCAGCACGTCCGCGGTGAAGCGGACCAGCGCTGCCAGCCGCGTCTCTCTCCCGTACTCTGCCAGGTACACCCCAGCCCCGATTCCCAGCGGGAGCCCCACCAGACAGGCCAGCGTGATCAGGATCAGGGTTCCCGCGAGCGCATTGGCCATCCCGCCACCTGGCTCGCCGACAGGCCTGGGCGTCTCCGTAAAGAAGGCGATGCTAAGAGCCGAGCTACCCTGGGCGAGCACGTAGCCAAGCACCACCAGCAGACAGCCAATCACGAGCAGGGCGCTAGCGCACGTCAGCAAGAGCATCACGCGGCTGGTCACGGCGCGGCGGCGGTACCCAGCGCCTCGATTCACGTCACTCCCCTTCGGACGGCAGGGAAACCGTGAGGTGCCGCACGAGCAGCCGCGCCAGCGCATTGACCAGCAGCGTGGCCAGGAACAGCACCAGGCCGATCTCCATCAGGGCTGAGAGATACAGCGGATGGGTTGCCTCGGTGAACTCGTTCGCGATCACCGCGGCCATGGTGTATGCCGGAGCGAACAGCGAGATGCTGATCTCCGGGCGGTTTCCGATGACCATCGTCACCGCCATCGTCTCGCCCAGGGCCCGGCCGAGGCCCAGGATCGCCGCGCCGGTGATCCCCGGCCGGGCGATCGGCAGCACGGCAGTCCAGATCGTCTCCCAGCGGGTGGCGCCGAGGGCCAGCAGCGCCTCGCGCTGGTCGTTGGGGACGGCCAGCATGGCGTCGCGCGAGACCGCGGCGATCGTGGGGATAACCATAATCGCCAGAATGGCCCCGCCAGCCAGGAGCCCGATTCCGTAGGCCGGGCCCTGGAACAACGGCAGGAACCCCAGTGATGCGCTGAGTGCTGGCTCCACTGTGGACCGCAGCAGCGGCGCCAGCACGAAGATGCCCCACAGGCCGTACACCACGCTCGGGACCGCCGCCAGCAGCTCGACCAGCGTGCTGGCCGGCTCGCGCAGCCAGGGCGGAGCGAGCTCTGCCAGGAAGATCGCGGTGCCCAGCGCGACCGGGCCGCCCAGCAGCAGCGCCAGCGTTGCGGTGGCCAGCGTCCCGTAGAGGAATGGCAGCGCGCCGAACTCCAGCCGCACCGGATCCCAGGTCGTGCGAAACAGAAAGCCGAGGCCGAAACGCGCCAGCGCTGGCTGCGCGCCATGGAGCATGCTGGCGGCCGTGGCGGCGACCAGCGCCAGGACGCCCAGCGCCAGCAGCCGGACCAGCCAGGCGAAGGCCGGATCGGCGACCCGGCCCGTGCCCCGCGCCCGCTGCTGGGCACGAGCCCGGATGCTGTGGGCGAACGTGTCAGCCATTTACGCAGCCCGCAGTGGCTTGCCCTGGTAGGTGATGCTGCTCACCTGGGCCGCTGCCTTCTGGACCACCTCGGCCGGCAACGGCGCGTAGAAGAGGTCCTTGGCATACTGTTGTCCGTCGTGGAGCGCCCACCAGAGGAAGTCCACCAGCGCCGCTCCCTTGGCCTGGTCGCTCTGCTCCTGGTAGACCAGCAGATAGGTGAAGCCGGCGATCGGATAGCTCTGCTCCCCCGGTGCATTCACGATGGATACACGCAGATCCGCCGGCATCGCCTGCGCCGCGCCGGCCGCGGCCGCGGTAGTGCTCTCCAGCGTCGGCTCGATGAAGCGGCCCGCCTGATTCTGCACTGAGGCATAGGGGAGCTGGTTCTGGGCGGCGTATGCCAGCTCCACGTAGCCGATGGCGCCCGGGGTCTGTTTCACCTGGCCAGTCACCCCCTCGCTCCCCTTGCCGCCGAGTCCAACCGGCCAGTTCACGCTGGTGCCCTTGCCCACCCGCTGCTTCCAGGCGGGGCTCACCGTGGACAGGTAGTCGGTGAAAATGTTGGTTGTGCCCGAGCCGTCCGAGCGGTGCACAACGGCGATCGCGGTGTCAGGGAGCTTCAGCCCGGGGTTGTCCCGGGCGATGGCCGGGTCGTTCCAGCGGGTGATGTCGCCCAGGTAGATGCCGGCCAGAGTCGCCGGGGTGAGCCGCAGCCCCTTGTCAATGCCCGGGAGGTTGTAGGTGATCACCACCGCGCCAATGACGGTGGGAATGTGGAGCAGCTTCCCCGGCGCGGCGGCGAGCTGCTCGTCGCTCATCGGGGCGTCCGAGGCGCCGAAGTCAACGGTCCGCTGGGTGATCTGCTGGATCCCCCCGCCCGAACCGATAGACTGGTAATTGATCCGCACCCCGGTCTGCTTTTCGTAGACATCGAACCACTTCGAATACAGCGGATAGGGGAACGTTGCCCCAGCGCCGGTGAGGGTCACCGCTGCGCTCCGCGTAGGAGACTGTGGCGCCTGGGCGGGCTGGGCTCCGCCGCAGGCAGACAAGAAGGTCGCCAGGCTCAGCAGCAGACTGGCGGCTGGTACTGCCCGGCCTGCTCGTGCTCGCATCGGAGTGCTCCCCTGCTGATCTTCGTTCTGCACCTTCGCCGGGCAGGATAGATGGGGAACTTAAGCGCCGAGCGACCTGGAGTTAAGGGGCGCTTAAACGTTCGCTAAGCGTTGGCAGTGGTGGGCAGCGGGGGCAGTGTGAAGATGAACGTCGCCCCGCGCCCTTCCCCGGCTGACTCCGCCCAGATGCGACCGCCATGGGCCTGGACAAGATGCTTGGCGATGGCCAGCCCGAGTCCAGTGCCGCCGCTGGCCCGGGCCTTGTCCGCCTTGTAGAAGCGCTCGAAGAGCCGGTCGAGTAGCTCCGGTGGGATGCCGATCCCGGAGTCTGCCACCACGACCGCGGCATCCCGGCCGCGCTGCTGGACTCCGACGCTGATCGTCCCGCCTGGTGGGGTGAACTTCACCGCGTTGTGTACCAGGTTGGCTACTACCTGCTGGATCCGCTCGGGATCGACGGAGACCGGCGGCAGGGTATCCGGCGGCTGGAGGACGAGCTTCACCCCTTGCCGTTCGGCCAGCGGCCGCAGCCGCTCCGTCGCCGTCTGGACAACGCTGGCGAGATCCGCTGGGCGCAGCCGCAGCGCTACGCGGCCGGACTCGATGCGCGACAGCTCCAGGAGCTCCTCCACGAGCTGAGCCAGCCCGTCCACCTCGACGTGCATCCGGCCGATGAACTCCCGTGCCGCCTCGGGATCTGCCAGCGCGCCGTCTTCCAGGGTTTCGACCAGGGCCTTGAGGGAGGCGACCGGGGTGCGGAGCTCGTGCGAGACATTCGCCACAAACTCGCGCCGAACCGTCTCGGTCCGGCGGAGCTCGGTCACGTCGTGCAGGACCAGCAGTACCTGTGGGTCTGCCTCATCCCCACCGGGAATGCGGGAGGCGACTGCCTGGACTGCGCGCTGCTGCCCGAGCTCGACCAGGCGCGCCTCAGCGGCTGCTCCGTCGCCCGCGAGCGCGGCGCTGACCAGCGCGGTGAGCTCGGGGTGCCGCGTGACACTCGTTATGGCCCGTCCCACCGCCTGTTCGGGCGCGACCTGGAGCAGTGTGGCCGCGGCGGGATTGATGAGACGAACCGTGCCATCCCCGCCCACGATCACCAGGCCATCTGCCATGTGGCCCAGGACAGCGGCCAGGCGCTCGCGCTGATCGTTCATCGCAGCGATCTGGCTCCGCAGCGTCGCGGCCATCTCGTTGAAGACGCTGGCGAGCAGACTTACCTCATCTCGCCCAGCCACCGAGATCACCTGGTCCAGCTCCCCGCTCGCCAGCCGCCGCGCCGCGAGGGTGACTGCCTGAATCGGGTCAGTGGTGACCCGGGCGACGGCCGTCGCCAGCGCGATCGCCAGCAGCGCCGCGATTATGAACGCGGTCGCCACTGCCACCGTCACCCGATCCAGAGCGGCCTGTACGTCGCTCACGGGCACCGCTACCCGGGCCACGCCAAGGGGGGTTCCCTCGCGGTCGATCGGCACCGCCACATACAGGAGATCGCGGTCCAGCGTCGCGCTGTGGCGCTGGCTCTGGCCACTGCCGGTCCGCAGCGCCTGCGCGACCTCCGGCCGGGTCGCGTGGTTCTCCATAGTCGCAGGGTCGTGGTCGGAGTCGCCCAGCACGGTGCCATCGGGGGCGATGAACGTCACCCGCACCCCAAGCTCGCGGCCAAGCTCTTTGGCAACCGGGTCGAGGCTGGATCGGTCCTCGGTCGCGAGCCGCGGACCTACAGCTTGCGCGACGAGGCGCGCCTGGCGCTGGAGCTGGTCCTCGAGAGCGCTGAGCTGCTGCGCGCGAAGGAAGCTCACCAGGTAGATGCCCAGGCCAAGCAAGACCAGGGCGACCAGGGCAACGTAGCTGGCGGCGATGCGCCACCGGATGCGGGTGAACACGCTCCCTCAGCCGACGAATCGGTAGCCCACGCCCCGCACGGTCTCGATCCGACGTGGCTGCGAGGGCTGCTCCTCCAGCTTCTCGCGCAGGCTGCGGATGTGCACCGGCACGGTCCGAGCGTCAACGGGGTTCGCGTAGCCCCAGACGCGCTCCAGCAGCCGCTCGGCGGAGAAGACCTGTCCGCGATGGCGGACCAGGAACGCCAGCAGGTCGAACTCTTTCGGGGTGAGCGCGATCTCCATGCCTCCGCGCAGGACGCGATGGCCGGACAAGTCGATCTCCAGATCGCCAGCCACAAGGTGCGGCGTGGGCGCCTCCGTGGTTCGTTCGCTGAGCTCGGACAGCAGCAGGTCCCGCCGACGCAGGAGCGCCTTGACCCGCGCCAGCAGCTCCCGCATGCTGAACGGCTTCGTCACGTAGTCGTCTGCGCCAAGCTCAAGTCCCACCACCCGATCCACCTCGTCCGCCTTGGCGGTGAGCATCAGGATGGGGACGGCGCTGGTGCGGCGGAGCTGGCGGCAGACCTCGAAGCCATCCAGCTTCGGGAGCATGACGTCGAGCACCACAATGTCCGGCCCCTCGCCGGCCATGGCCAGCGCCGCCAGGCCGTCACTGGCGGTCAGGACGCGGTGGCCTTCGCGGCGCAGATTGTAGGCAATCGTGGCAAGGAGCGTTGGCTCGTCCTCGACCAGGAGGATAGTGGCCATGGCACCTCCGACTGCCAGGGGTGCGGGCCGCGCGTCGACGACAGCAGTGCTGTCTGAGCGGCCCGCTCCCACGACCGACGCGGCCCGCTGCACTGTAACACCGCGTCGCGGCTCGGGCCCAGGCGCCTCCGGCTCGGCTGGGCCGAGTGGCCGCCAGCGCTCAGCTCCGCGCCTCACGACGATACCATGAGCCTCATCTGCACCGTCGCCGCCGGCCAGGAGTGGGCAGGAGCGCGGTTCAGGTAAGGAGGGGGCTCCTCCTCCCGGCTCGGCCGTTCCGCGGGCCCCGCCTCCGGACTGGCGAGCCGCGCGTCCAGGATCTGCCGCGGCGCTTCCTGACGTTGGCGGCGCGGCTCGGTCTTCCCGGTTAACCGCGGATCGAGTCTGGGAGCGCCTGGCGCTCGGCGAAGCTGCCATGACCATCCGCCGACCCCTGGGCTGGACAGGGACCGTGAGGGCGCTTCCGCCGAGACGCGGACCCGCGGTGCCTATCGGTCCGCCCCCGTTCTCGGGTGACTACCGCCCGGGCTCGACCAGGCGCGGCTGAGTGGTTGAGCTGGCACGTGCAGAGATCGCATTGGTCCCCCGCGGCACCTCGAAGCGGCAGCGCGGCTGCTCGCCGCGCTCGCAGCGCTCCGTGACCGGTTGGCCGACGAGTTCGCTCAGAAGTGCCTCGGCCAGGCGGCAGGCCTCCGGATGGTCAGGGACCACTACCCCCAGCGGGCAGCTATAGCCGGCAACGAGGTACAGGTTGTCGCGCTCCTCCAGCTCGGCGAGCCCGCCCAGCTCACCGAGCACCTGCACCGCGGCCTCCAGTCGGGCGCGTGGGCCGCCGGCTGGCGGCCCGGCCCGCCGGGCCGCCAGCCGGCGGCCCACCGCTCGGAGCAGCTCCTCCAGCTCGGCCGGGGGCAGCCGCTCGGCCAGAACGTCGAGCAGCTCGCCCAGTATCGGGCCGTAGGCTTTGGGGAAGAGGCGCTCGGCCTCCGGGGTGAGATCGTAGGCATAGGCCGGCTTGCCACTGCCGCGTCGGAGCCCGGACTGCTGCACGAGACCATCCCGCTCTAGCGTGGCGAGGTGAGCGCGGACCGCGTTGTCAGTCAGGCCGAGCACGTCGGCCAGCTCGTCTACCGTCCGGGTGGCGCGGCGGAGCAGCGCGACGATCCGCCCACGCGTGGTGGAGAAGAAGCGTTGATCCCAGCGGGTCATCGCCATCGGCACCTCCCGGTCTCACCCATGATAGCACGCCCTCTCCACTTTACATATAAAGTAAATAAAATCATTGACAAATAGGAAAAACTGGGCTATTGTCGGGGTGAGCGCGGCGCCAAGGCCGTGCCGAGCGCGAAGGGGTGAGGTCTCGCCTGGCTATGGCTGGTCCAGGACGCGTACTGCTGGTGGTGACTCTGCTGCCGCGGCTCTGTGTCGCCGGGCTCCTGGCCGTCGCCCTTGGCGGTGCCGGTGACCTCGCCTACCACCTCCTGCCCGGGCCGGCCGCCGCGGCGCTCGAACCGCTGCTTGGTCCGGGGGCATGGCGCGCCCATCTGCTCACCCTGATCGGGATGCTGCTGGTCGGGGGCGCGCTGCTCCAGCGAGGCCTGGGCCATGCGCGCTAGCTGGCCACGCGCTCCACCCGCGGGGCGGCCACGGCTCTCACTCGGGTTTGCGCTATCTCGGTGTCCACTATCTCGCTCACATAGGAGAGATTGCCATGCCATTCGGAAACTTCATCGCCCAGCTTCCGCCGGCGTTCTTCCTGCTGGTCCACCTGGTCGCGTTCCTGATCGGGGCCTACTTCGCCTCCCGCGCCTTCGGCGGCGAGGCGCGCCTGTTCGGTTGGGGCTTTACCCTGTTCGCGTTGGCCGAGATCAGCTACATGACCTACCACCTGGACTGGACCGTCTTCCTGTTCGCCCACACCATCTCGGAGGTGCTGGATCTGGTGGCGTTCATCCTGATCTTCGTCGGCGCTACGCAGCAGGTGCGCGCGTTCAGGGCGCGGCCGGCCACCTCGTGAGCGGCTCGACCATGAGCCCGCTCCGCCTCGTCGGTGCCCTGGCCATCGTCGGCGCGCTGGCGCTGCTATCCGGTTGCGGCGGGGGTCGCGCGGCGAGCGCGGCCCCCGTCAGCACCGACCACGTGGACCTGCCGAAGAGCTATCGCTTCGAGCCGGCCGTCATCGAGGTTCCGGCCGGTACGACGGTAACCTGGACGAACGACGACAACTTCACCCACTCGATCCAGGTGGAAGGCCAGACTGAGGTCTATTCGCTCAAGCCCGGTGAGCGCGTGGCAATCCGCTTCGACCGGCCGGGCCAGTACTCGTACCTCTGCACCTATCATCCCCAGAACATGAAGGGCAAGGTCATCGTGACCGGCAGCCGCTGAGGGGCACGACCCGGCGTCCGGCGCCGGCCATCTGGAGGCATCCATGCGTACCCAATCCATTCGTGGGATCGTCGAAAGCTGTAGCGGCTACGTCGTCGCGCGGCTCGCTTGCGGCCACCAGCGGCAGGTCTCGACGCTGGAGCGGGTCGGCGACCCGGTCGACTGCCAGGCGTGCGCCCTGGCGGAGTGGGAGCAGCGGTTCGCCGGCCTGTTCACCGCGGCTGAGCTGGCCCGACTGGAGTTTGCCCGCTGGCTGGTCGCGACCGGTCGCCTGGGCGAGTGCGAGCCGGCGGAGGAGCGTCTGCGTCTGGCCTGAGGGGGCGGGATGCAGGGCCCGTGGTTGGCGCAAGCTTGGCCGCCGGATTGCCTGCTGCCTGCCAGGAGTGCTGGCGGCAGCACGGTTCAGGTCAGGAGGGGGCCGGCAGGTGGTTGGTCCTCCCAGCCTGGCCGTTCCGTGGGCCCCGCCACCTCCAGGCGGGCAAGCAGCGCGTCCAGCGTCTGCCGCAGCGCTTCGGAGACACCAGCCTGGCGCAGCAGTCGCAGCGCCTGCTCGTTCAGCCCGCCGGGCGTCGCTGCCTCGCGGGCCAGCGCCTCCAGATCCAGTGTGGGCGAGGCGAGCGCCCACTCCAGCAGGCTGTGAAACTGCAGCAGCGTGAAGCGTTGCGCCGTCTCGGCAGCCACGCCCTCGCGCTCCAACCAGCGCCTCACCTCGTCCAGCAGCATGAAGGTCGGGGCAATCAACCCGGTCGTGGCCCAGACCACGTGCAGCGCCCGCTCGTCGTCGACGGGGAGCGCGGCGCCCAGGCGATCGAACAGGGCCTCGGCCCGCGGTTCGGGCGGAAACAGCGCTGTCGGGCTCTGGCGTCGGCTCGCGGTCGGGAGCGGCACCGCCCGCACCACCGTCGCCTCGGGCGCCAGCCGCTGCACTGCTGCCAGCGGGGTGAGCGCCACCAGCGAGATGAGCAATTGCCCCGGCCGCCAGCGGAGCGGCCGCAGCACATCTACCGCGACCGCCGGCCCGACGCAGAGGAAGACCGGATCCGCGGCGTCCACCACCGCCTGATTGCTCGGGGCGATCTGGACGTGCGTGTACCGCTGTGCCAGGCGGGCCGCCTGCTCCCGGCCACGGGGAGAGAGCAGCACCTGCTCATCCGCTGGCTGTGTCGTGGCCAGACCCTCGACCAGCGCGCTGGCGATCCGCCCGACACCAATAAACCCGATCTGCATCCACGCTCCCGCTGCTGCCAGTTCCACCTGTGGCCCGAACCGCTGGGACAGAGGAGTACACTGTTGCGCTAAGCCGAAGCTAGCTGCAAGTGACAGCGGCCGGGGCAGCGATGCGACAGCGCGGAGCGAGAGAGGCCGGGGCGGGACTGACGGCGTGGCCGCTGGCTTTGGCCCACTCGCGCTCTGCCGGGGAGGCGCCGTGAGCCTGGCGGGCCGCCTGGCGGCGCTCGGGTTTGGACCACGGGTGCTCAAGACCTCCATCGCGGCTGGCCTGGCCTGGTGGCTCGGGACGCTGCTTGGCCAGCCGCTCCCGGTGTTCGCCTGCATCGCCGCGATCGTTGGACTCCAGCCCACGGTCGCCAACTCCCTCACTCGGGCCGGCGAGCAGCTCGCCGGGATGGTGGCCGGCCTGGCGCTGGCGTCGGTCATGCTGCACCTGTCCGGTTCGGCGCCGCTGACGATCTCGCTGCTGATTCTGCTGGCGACCTGGATCGGCTCGCGGCTGCGACTGCGCCAGTCGGTCATCGTCGAATTCTCGATCACTGCCCTGCTGGTCGTCGTCTACACCGACCCGACGAATCCCTACTACGGGCTGAACCGCATCTGGGAAGGGGTGCTGGGCGGCCTGGTGGCGGTGGGTGTCAACGCGCTCGTCCTGCCGCCAGAGTACCTGGGCGAGATCGACCAGTTGCACGCGCAGCTCACCGCCGCGGTTCTGGCTAGCGTGCGGCAAGGGGTGGCCGACCTGCTCGATGGCGCGGTGGCCGCGGTCGTCGGGGTCCAGTACGAGCGCCTGGAGGCAGAGGCGAGGCGCCTGGCTGAGGAGCGATCGACGCTGGACCGGGCGCGCGACGCGGTCCGCTACAGTCCCCTCCGCCGGCGCAATCGCGCCACCGTGGAGCGGTATAGCCGCGCGGTGGAAACGCTGCAGAACCTGCTGGGCCATGCCCGAGGCATCCTTCGCATCGCCTTGCAGCACGCCCGACGCGAGGCGACGCCGCGGCCGCTACGCGGGCCGGGTGCGCCAGACGCGCTGGCAGCCCTGGAAGGGGCGGTGTGTCGGGCGATCGAGCAGTATGCCGCCTATGTGGCGTCGGGCGACGTGGATGACTTCGTGCAAGCGCGCCAGGCGCTCACCGCTGCCCACGCCGCCCGCCAGGTGTTCTTGCGCGCCGCCGAGCAGGGGTTGCAGCAGGCCGGGCCGCTGGAGCCGCGGGTCGATCTGGCCGCAGTCGTGAGCGAGCTGGAGCACATCCTTACCGACCTGGAGAGCGCGCTCGATGCGGAGCTGGAGTACGTGTCGGTGGGCGAGCCGCGGCCCGATCCACTCGGCTAGCCCGCCGCCGGGCGGCTGGTTCGGGATGCGGCTGGTACAATGCCCGCGCGGAAGGAGGGCACTCACCCGCGCATTGGGGGCGTCGGCCGAGTGGCCAGGCGGTGGCTGGTCAAGCGGGGCGGGGCGAAGAGGACGTCGTGAAGGAGCTGGAAGGGCGGCTGGCGCTGGTGACGGGTGGAGGCCGGGGCATTGGCCGGGCGACCGTGCTCGAGCTCGCCCGTCGCGGCGCCGACGTGATCGTCAATTATCTCCGCAACCAGGAGGCGGCCGAGGAGACGGCGGAAGCGGCGCGCGCGCTGGGGGCGCGGGCGGAAACCGTGCGCGCTCACGTAGGAGATCCCGAGAAGGTCGAGCGGCTGTTCCAGCAGATCGAGCAACGGCATGGCCGGCTGGACATCCTGGTCAACAACGCGGCCTCCGGGGTAATCCGGCCCGCGCTGGACCTCGAGGTGCGCCACTGGGACTGGACGATGAGCATCAACGCCCGCGCCGCCTGGCTTGCAGCCCGGCGTGCCGAGCCGCTGATGCGCGGCAGAGGCGGCCGCATCGTCAACGTCTCCAGCCTGGGCTCCCAGCGGGTGTTCCGCGACTACTTCCTGGTCGGCGTCTCCAAGGCGGCACTCGAATCCGTCACCCGCTACCTGGCGGTGGAGCTGGCTCCGAGCGGGATCGCGGTGAACGCGGTGTCGGGCGGGCTGGTGGAGACGGACGCCCTGCGCTACTTCGAGCACCGCGAGGCGATGCTGGCGGACGCCCGGGCGAAGACCCCGGCCGGGCGGATGCTCGTTCCGGAAGACCTCGCCCGGGTCATCGCGTTCCTGTGCAGCCCGGGCGCGGAGATGATCCGCGGCCAGGTAATCGTCGTCGACGGCGGCTACTCCCTGCCGATCTAAGCCATGGACGAGCAGGCCAAGCGTATCCTCCTCCGCCAGTTCACCTACGGCCTGTTCGCCCTCGCCGCCGGCACGCCGGATCAGCCGAGCGCGATGACGGTCAACTGGATCACGCAAGCCTCCTTCGAACCGCCCATGGTGGCGGTGGCGATGGAGGTGGACTCGCGCACGCTGCGGGTGACCCGGGAGCGCGGCCTGTTCACGGTGAGCGTCTTTGGCGAGGAGCAGCGGGAGCTGGCGGGGCAGCTTGGCCGCCGTTCGGCCAGGGCGCCCGACAAGCTCCAGGGCATCCGGTTCATCGCCACCCCCGCCGGCTCGGTGGCTCTGGCTGATGGACTCGGCTATCTGGAGTGCCGGGTGGCCGCCGAGCTGCCAAGCGGCGACCACGTGCTGGTGCTGGCGGAGGTGGTGGAGGCGGTGGTACTGCGTGAGGGGCAGCCGCTGACGATGCGGGACGCCGGGTTCCGCTACTTCGGCTGACCGCCCGCCGCGGCGCCAAGCCCCACCTGGGCCAGCAGGCTGGCGAACTCGGTGGCGATCTGGGAGTTGGCCACAACCCGGTCGCAGCCGGCCTCCCGGGCGCGCTGCCGCAGCGCCAAGTCCATGTGCGAGCCGAACGCAACCACCGGGACGTCGCGTAGCGTCGGATCCCGTTTCATCTCGCTGACCAGCGTCTCCCATGGCAGCCGGGTGGCCGACATCCCCACCAGCACCAGGGCAGGCCGGCGCTCCCGCAGCAGCGTCCAGAACGTCTCCGTGCCCCGGGGGAAGACCACGGGCCAGCCGAGCGCCCGGCAGTTGGCCTCCACGCGGGAGGCCAGCAGCAGGTCGTCGACCAGCGCAACGATGGGCGCCTGTTCCGCCATCGCTAGCGCCGCGCGCCGCCACGCGCAAGCTGGCCCAGCTTGCGCTTCTCCTCCAGCTTCTTCCGCCTGACGCGGTGCTTGCGGAGGGCAACCTTCTTCCGCTTGTTCATCCCCACCTCAGTGTAGTGTGCCTTGGCAGACAGCATAACGGCCCGCTCCAGCCGGCCGCCATCCCGGCTGACAAGCGCTTGGCCGCCCCGGAAGGACACGGCGAGGTGGCGCCGATCTCCCTCCCTGGTCAACCCGCCTACCCCGGGTGGTGACGGCGGCGCTACCATCGTCTGGGGTCGCGACGAGAGCCGAGTGCCTTGGCAGATTGGGGGGGGGATGAGCCAGGAGCTGCACTTGATCCTCAACGTCGCCGTCGCCGTCGCGATCGCCCTCATCGGCGGGCTGATTGCGCATGCCCTGCGCCAGTCGGTGATTGTCGGCTACCTGCTCGCCGGCGTGATCATCGGCCCCTTCACGCCGGGCTTCGTCGGGGATCGCGAACAGATCGCCGCGCTCGCCGAGGTCGGCGTGATCTTCCTCATGTTCGCGCTTGGGATCGAGTTCTCGCTCAAGGAGCTGGCCCAGGTGCGGGCCGTGGCGCTGGTCGGGACTGGGATCCAGGTGCTGCTCACCATCGTCGCGGGCGTCGCCATGGGAGCGCTGCTGGGCTGGCCGCTGGCGCAGGGGCTCTTCTTCGGGGGGATCGTCGCCATCAGCAGCACGATGGTTATCCTCAAGACGCTGCTGGACCGCGGCGAGGGCACCACCAGACACGGGCGGGTGCTGCTGGGAATGCTGGTGGTGCAGGACCTGGTGGCCGTTCTCCTCGTCGTCCTGCTCCCCAGGCTCGCCCTGGGAGGCGAGGCGGTGCTCGCCGACCTGGCGTGGACCCTCGTGACCGCGGCGGGATTCGTGGGGGCGACACTGTTCCTCGGGGCGCGGGTGGTGCCGCGGCTCATGGCCCGGGTCGAGCGCTTGCGCTCCCCAGAGCTGTTCCTGCTGACCGCAGTAGCACTGGCGCTGGGCACCGCCACCGCCAGTGCCCTCCTGGGGTTGTCGACCGCGCTAGGCGCCTTCCTGGCGGGGCTGCTCCTGAGCGAGACGGAGTTCGACCATCGGGTAGTGGCTGAGGTGGTCCCGATGCGCAACCTCTTCGCGACGCTGTTCTTCGTCTCGGTCGGGATGCTGATCGACCCCGCCTCTGTTGTGGCGAACCTCCCCCTGGTCATCGGCATCGCGGCCTTCATCATGCTGGTCAAGGCGCTGGCCACCGCGGCGGCGATCCTCCCCTTCCGCCTCGGTGGCAAGACGACCGCGTTCGTTAGCCTGGGCATGATCCAGATCGGCGAGTTCAGCTATGTGCTGGCCCGGGCCGGGCGCGAAGCCGAGGCGATCCCCGAGAGCCTCAACAGCCTGATCCTGAGCTCCTCCGTCCTGACCATCCTCCTGACTCCCGGCGCCTTCCACGTCGCGCCGGGCCTGGCCCGACGGCTCGAGCGCCTGCCATGGGTGCGAGGGCTGCTCGCCGCCCCGGCGACTGTTGTGGGCGAGCAGCGCGCGCTCGGCGGCCACGGGATCGTTGTCGGGTACGGACGAGTGGGCAGCCGCGTAGCCGCCGGTCTCCGCCGGGCGGGGCTGCCGGTGGTGGTCGTCGAGGAGAACCTGCACGCGGCCCAGGGCCTGGCGGCCGCCGGCGTGCAGGTCGTCAGCGGCGATGCCTCGTACCCCGGTGTCCTGGGGGCAGCGCATCCTGAGCAGGCACGCCTGGTGGTGGTCGCGCTTCCGGACGTGGGCGCGACGCGGGCGGTGGTGCAGGACGTTCGGCGCCGCAACCCGGAGGTTCCCATCCTTGCCTGGGCCGCGCGGGAGGAGGACAAGGAGCCGCTCAAGCGCCTCGGGGCGACCGGGGCCATCGTGCCTGAGCAAGCGGGGGCCGCGCTGCTCCTGGAAGAGAGCGCTCGCCTGCTGGGCCTGGACGCGGCGCTGCCAGCGCCGAATCCCTGACCGGCCGCGCCAGGGCAGCGGAGCCGGGACAACCGGCACGTTTCGCCTCTCTTGCTCCGAGCCCAGCTCGAACCGCGCATGTTCAGGATCCCCACAGTGCTGGCGCAGGTCGGGGCGAAGCTGCGGCGGGGTATGGCGGAGTGGATCGCGAGCTGTTCCAGGTCGAAGCCACACGTTTGCAGGATGCGGGATATTGACAACCCGCGGCTGCCTCGTGTGCGATAGTGGCCGCAGGGAGCGGTGGCACCGCGGCAGCGGGAGGTGTCTAACGGAGAGTTCCTCCATTGATGTCCGTCCGGGCGAGCAGCGGAGGGGGCGTGGTGACCGCGGATTCGGTCGAGTTCGAGGGGGCGTCCCTGTTGTGAGGGACGACCAGGAGGAAGGAGATGGCCGACGCACACGCCGCCGCTGGAACAGCCGAACAGCCCAAGCTCATAGGGGGAGCGGTTGGGCTGGCTGGCCTGCTGTTCCAGTCCATTACCCACATGGCGCCCGCCGCTGGGATCATCTTCAGCGTCCAGTACATGGCCTCGCAGGGCGGCGCTTCGCTGGGGCTGGGGTTCATCCTCGCTACCATCGCCTGCACCCTCACCGCGCTGTGTCTGAAGGAGGTCGTCCAAAAAGTCCGCAGCGCCGGTGGCTGGTTCGTCGTCAACATGGTCGGACTCGGGAGCACCGCCGGCTTCCTGACGAGCTGGCTGTACATGCTGTACGACCCGATCAACCCGGCCGGGGCGGAGCTGCTCTGGGGTGCCTACGTCTCCAGCTTCCTGGCCAAGTACGTGGGCATCAACGTCCCCTGGCCCATCTTCACCATCCTGATGGCAGTGGTGGTGACCTACCTGATCTACCTCGGCGTCCGCCCCTCAATCGAGGCGACGATCGCGCTCGGGGTGATCGAGCTCGGGCTCATGGTTATCCTGGGCGTCGTCCTGATCGCCAAGGCCGGCCCGAATCAGCCGCTGGTGTCACTGCTGCCGACCGCCTCGCCGACCAGTTGGGGCGGGGTGAGCTTCGCGATGGTCTTCGGGATCCTGGCCTTCCTCGGCTTCGAATCCGTCGTCCCACTGGCGGAGGAGAGCCACAATCCGCGGCGGACGCTCACCATCGCGATCCTGGTCTCGACCATCGCGATCGGGCTGTACTACTGCTTCGGCGGCTACTTCACCGTGGCCGGCTGGGCCGGGATCCACGACCCGAATTTTCCGAACAGCTACATCGACTTCTCGCACTGGGACCAGGCGACCGACGCCAAGAAGTTCGCCGACGACTTCTCCGGCGCCGACACCCCCTTCTATACCCTGGGTGCGCGGGCGTTCGGGGCGATCGGGCCGCTGATCGTGCTGCTGCTGGTCAGCAATAGCCTGTTCGCGGTCGCCATCTCTTGTTCCAACTCCTGCACCCGCATCTTCTACGCATTGGGGCGGGCCGGGGCCTTCCCGCGCGGGCTAGGACACGTCAACGAGCGGACACGAACGCCGGACCGCGCCATCTTCCTCATGGGTGCGATCAGCGTGATCGCGGCGCTGGTGTTCGGCTACGGGCTGGGGGTAGACCCGCTGACCGCGTTCGGGCTGCTGGGGCTGCTGCTGACAGTCGGGGCGATCGTGATCTACATCATGGCCAATCTCAGCGTGATCTCGATCTACGGCCGCCTGTACCGCGACGAGTTCAATGTGCTCAATCACCTGATCATCCCGATCCTGGCGGTGCTGTTCATGCTCCCGCCACTGGTGGCTTCGCTGTTCCCGCGGGTGCTGGACGTGATCGGGATGGGCTTTGACAACCAGTACCCGGTGAGCCTCGGCCTGCCGATCACGGTGATCTGGGCGGTGATCGGGGTTGGGTACTACCTGTGGCTGCGGGCGAAGCGGCCACAGGCGTTGCGGGCGCTGGCGACCGAGATGGAGCGGGTCGAGCTCGTCGGCGAGGAAGCGGACCCGCGGGCGCGGGCCATTGCCCCGACCACGGAGCTGTAGCGTCCGAGCGCAGGAGAGGCCCGGCTCGGACCCGCCTCTCCTGCGCGCTCAGCTCCAGCCCACCGTGCCGTCCGTCCGCGCCATCTTCTCAGCGGGCGGGAATTCGTCCCACAGCACCGGCCAGTTCAGCCGCCCCCAGGCGCCTGGCGGTGTCAAACCCGACCAGGCAGGCAGTGATCTCGCCGTTGAAGGTGTATCGCGGTCCGCCGGAGGGACGAAGACGCGATCTGAACAGCGCCTGGCGCTGGGCTTCCCTTCCTAGCCGCCCTCGTTGGGCCGGTCCGACGAGGGGTTCCCGCCGCCGGGCGCCGTCATCTGGGCTGTCGGTGTCGGGAACACCAGGTCCATCCCCTTGCCCTTGGCGCGCTCCAGCAGCGCGTCCAGGCGCGCGGTCGTCCCGTCCCCAGCGTGCGGCCCGCATAGCACCAGCGCGTCCAAGCCGGGCGGATCGAGCCGGTGCTGCAGCTCGTCGAACGCCGCGTCCATGTCCGGTGCTCCGAGCGCCGCGTGCCCCACCCAGGCCACCTGATACCCGAAGCTCTCCGCGAACGCGCGGCAGGAGGCCTCCTGCTCCTGCCAGCTCGTGTCCGGCCGCAGGTCGTTCGACCTGTTTCCGCGGTCCAGCTATCATCCCTGAACCCTCCCCAAAACCCGAAGGACTCCCCGCATGGCCCGTGCCGAGGCCATCGGGCGGGCGCTCAGGAGGGGTAGCGCACCACGCTGCGGCGCACTTCCCCGCGCTCCAGCAGCTCGTAGGCGTGGTTGAGCTCGTCCAGCCCGATCTGCCGGCTGATCAGCTCACGCAGCTTGTACTTGCCCTGCATGAACAGGTCGACGAACAGCGGCAGGTCCACTCGCTGCCGGGCGCTGCCGAAGGAGGTTCCCAGCAGCGCGCGATCCTGCAGGAGCAGGAGCGGGTCGAGGGAGAGCTTCGTTCCGGCCGGCGCCACTCCGACGACCACTACGGTTCCACCCCGGTGCACCGAGCGGAAGGCCTGGTCGATGGTCTCCGGTCTCCCGATCGCCTCGATCGCGTAGTCGGCCCCACCGCGGCCGCAGATCTGCTGGATGCGCGCCACTGGGTCCTCGCGCCGCGCATTGACCAGGTGGGTCGCGCCGAACTCCCGTGACCACTCCAGCTTCTGGTCGAACACGTCGACGGCGATGATTTTGCCGGCGCCGACCAGTGCCGCCGCCTGGATAGCGTTGAGCCCGACGCCGCCGCAGCCGAACACCGCCACGCTGGACCCCGGCTGGACGTGGGCCCGGTTGATCACCGCCCCGGCGCCCGCCATCACCCCGCAGCTCACCAGGCAGACCACGTCCAGCGGGGCATCCTTGCGGATCGGGATCACGCTGTGCTCGGGCAGTACCGCCCGTTCGGCGTACGACGATACCTGGAAGAAGTGGAAGATCTCCCGGTCGCCCTTCCGAAAGCGGGTCGTCCCATCTGGCATGGTGAAGCGTGGCGCGTCGCGCAGGTCGCACAGGTTTGGCCGGCCGATGGTGCAGTAGGGACAGCGGCCGCAGGAGGGCTGGTAGGAGGTGAGCACGTGGTCGCCGACCTGCACCGTGCTGACGCCCGGCCCGACCGCCTCCACCACCCCGCCGCCCTCGTGGCCGAGGACCACTGGGGTGCGCCACTCCATCAGCCCTTGTATCACATGCAGGTCGCTGTGGCAGACGCCACTGGCGACGTAGCGCACCAGTACCTCGCCCGCCCGGGGCGGCAGCACCTCCAGCTCTTCGATTGCCAGCGCCTGCTTCGGCTCGTACAGCACCGCCGCCCGTGTCCGCATCTCGCTCGCCTCATCCCTTATCGCCATGGTGTGCAGTACAGTGTGGCAGGTTGGGCCAGCCTCGTCACCCGGCGGGGGGAGTCGCCGAAGCAGCGGCGCGGAGCGCTGAACCAGCCCATCACACTGCCTGTTCGCCCGCCGGGGCGCCGATCAGGCTGATGAAAACGTCCTCCAGCGTCGGCTCGATGTCGGTGACGTCGCGCACGGTGACCCCGGCAGCACTGAGGAAGCGGCGGAGCCCTTCGGGCGATTGCCGCTCGGAGTCGATGAGGACATGGAGTGCCGTCCCGTAGAGCGCGACCTCGCGGACCCCGGGCGCGCACTCCAACAGCGGGAGTGCGCGCCGCGGCTCGTCGCAGGTCAGGTTCAGCAGCCGACCGCGCAGCGCGGTGCGCTTCAACTCCGCCGGGGTGGCGAGGACGCGCAGCACTCCGCCGTGGATCATCGCCACCCGATCGGCGTACTCCGCCTCGTCCAGATAGTGGGTGGTCACAAAGATCGTCACCCCGCCGCGAGCCAGTCCATAGATCATCGTCCAGAAGCTCCGCCGCGACACTGGATCGACCCCAGCGGTTGGCTCATCCAGAAACAGGAGCTGCGGCCGGTGCACGATCGCGCAGCCCAGCGCTAAGCGCTGCTTCCAGCCGCCCGAGAGCTGTCCGGCGAGCTGCCGCTCCCGGCTCACCAGACCCGCCATCGCGATCAGCTCGTCGAGCCGGGCTCGGCGCTCGGCGCGCGGCACCTGGTAGACCCCAGCGTAGAACTCGAGGTTCTCACGCACGGTGAGATCCTCGTAGAGCGCGAAGCGCTGGCTCATATAGCCGATGTGCTCCTTGATGCGCTCGCCCTCGCGGGCGATGTCGAACCCGAGTACCCGCCCCTCTCCACTCGTCGGGGTCAGGATCCCGCAGAGCATGCGGATGGTCGTGCTCTTCCCGGAGCCGTTGGGGCCGAGGAAAGCGAAGACTTCGCCGCGGTGGATCGAGAAGCTGAGGTCGTTCACCGCGACCCGGTCGCCGAAGCGCTTGGTAAGTCTATGGATCTCGATGACTGTATCGGGGGACATCAGCCGAGCCGCTTGACGAAGCGGTTGGCGCTCACCGAGAACACCAGCAGCCCGAAGAGTGTCAGCGCCAGCGCCTGGGGCCAGAGCACGTCGATTCCGACACCTTTAAGAATGATTCCCCGCAGGATCTGTAGGAAGTAGGTCAGCGGGATGAACAGGCCGACCAGTTGGAGCGGCAGCGGCATCCCCTCGCGGGGGAACATGAATCCGGACAGCAACAGCGATGGCAGCAGCACGAACTGCCCGAGCTGCAGCGCCTGTGTCTGGGTCTGCGAGATCGTCGAGATGAGTAGTCCAATCCCGAGCGAGCCAAGCAGGAACACCAGCGAGAACAGTGCGAGCAGGATGAGGTTGCCGCGGATCTCCACCTCGAACCAGTAGCGCCCGATGAGCAGTGCCAGACTCACCGCGATGAACGAGGTGGCAGTGTACGGGATAACCTTCCCGACCATCAGCTCCCAGGAGCGAATCGGGGTGACCACGAGCTGCTCCAGCGTCCCGCGCTCCCGTTCGCGCACCACAGCCAGCGCGGTGAGCAAGATCGCCTGGACCTGCAGGATGAGCCCGATGAGCCCGGGGACCATGAACTGCACGCTTTGCATTCCGGGGTTGTAGAGCACCGCCGGCCGCAGCTCAATCCCGCCGGGGACCTGGCCGCGACCCAATCGCGCGAGCGTATCGGCGACAACGTCGCCGGAGCGGACCTGGGCCACCACCCCGGCGGCGAACACGGCGGTCTGGGCCACATTGGGGTCCGAGCCGTCCACCAGCAACTGCGCCAGCGCCGTCTCCCCGCGCAGCGCCCGGGTGCCGAAGTCGGGTGGCAGGATCAGCGCGACCTTGGCCCAGCCGGCGTCGATCGCCGCCGCCGCTTCGGCGCTGGAGGCTACGTGCCCCTGAACGTCGAAATAGGTGCTGTTCTGGAGCGCAGCGATCAGTTCGCGGCTTCGGATATCGCCGGACTGGTCTACTACTACCGTCGGGATGTGGTCAACGATCGTGTTGACCCCGTAGCCAAAGAGCAGGAGCTGGATCGCCGGCATGACCAGGATGATTGCGAGGGTGCGCCGGTCGCGGCGGATCTGGATGAACTCTTTGCGAATGATCGAGGCGACCCTACCGAGCGAGGGGGGCATCGTTCAGCTCCCCTCGAGGAAAGTAGCGTCCACCGGCAGGCCGGCCTTGAGTGCGCCATCACGGTTGTCCACCGACACCTTCACCCCGAACACGAGATTCAGCCGATCCTTCTGGGTCTGCACGTTGCGGGGGGTGAACTCGGCGCTCGTATTGATCGATGTGACCTTGCCATTGAAGACGCGGCCGGGGAAGGGATCGGCCTGGATCTCGACCGTCTGGCCAACCCGTACCCTTCCCAGGTCGGACTCTGGCACGTAGAGGGTGAGCTTGAGCCACCGCGGGTCGGCCACCGCCGCCACGACCTGGCCTGGCGAGATCAACTCGCCCACCCGAACCGGAACGCGGGTGACGATCCCGGCGCTGGGCGCGGTGAGCACGTAGTGTGTCGCCTGGATCTCCAGTTGCCGACGGCTGGCCGGGTCCGCCTGGCTGATCTGCAGTTGGATCAGCGAATCGTCCAGCCGGGCCAGCTCGTCACCCGCCCGGACGGTTTGCCCCTCGTCCACCCGCAGCGCTACCAGACGGCCGGAAACCTCCGGCCCAACCAGCACCTCGTCCAGCTCGAGCGTGCCCGACGCCACCAGCAGCCCGGGCGGTTGAGCACGCTCCCAGACTAGAGAACCAATTATGGCGACGGCGAGCAACAGCAGTGCCCCGAGGAGCAGCACCAACCGCGGTGGCCGACGGTGTGTGCGGGGTGGGGCGGCACCCTCGGGCCCGGGTGGAGCTGGCCGAGCCCCGGCCGGCGCAGCATCAGGCAGAGTTGGCGTCTCGGCGTTCATTCGCCTGGCCTCCGGGCTCCGCCAGCACCCCGCGGAGCATGATCTGCACGTACTCACGGGTGCACGCCTGGTCGTCCTCTGGGATCAGCTCGCCCAAAGCTGGCCGAATCAGAACCAGCACCGCGAGCATACTGATGAACGCCTGAGCTCGCACCCGGGCCGGGCCGGGCCGCAGCGTGCCGCGGCGTGCGTGTTGCTCGAACAGCTCCGCTAGCAGCGGCAACCCGCGCCCGGCGGTCTTGGTGGCGACCAGCCGGGCGACG
This sequence comes from Pseudomonadota bacterium, assembly GCA_021325655.1. Taxonomy (GTDB): domain Bacteria; phylum Chloroflexota; class UBA6077; order UBA6077; family JAJPGT01; genus JAJPGT01. The sequence goes on along the minus strand of JAJPGT010000049.1, from coordinate 11,938 downwards.
TCCGGATAGACATCAGCCTCGCAGAGCAACGCTCGCAGCAGGCCACGGTAGCGCCCCAGCCCCTGCAATGCCGCAGCGGCGACGTGGGTCAACTGGGTCTCCAAATCGGCGTCCGGGGCCGCCGCGACTTCCCGGGCCACCGTCGGGAGCAAGACACTCCGGTCGGCCAGCGCGGTGACCAACTCGTCCTTGTTCTTGAAGTGCCAGTGCAGCCCGGAGAGGCTGAGCCCGGCCCGGGCGGCGATCTCCTGGAGGGTGGCGGCATGGATGCCGCGCTCGCCAAACACCGCGAGCGCAGCTTCGAGGATCTTCGTCCGCGAGTCCGCTACCCGCGGCGCCCCATTAGCCGCTGCGGCAGCGACCAGCGCCGCCTTGCTGGGGAAGTAGCGATAGACCGTGGCCCGGCTCAGCCGCGCCGCGTCGGCGACACGCTCCATCGATACGTCACGCTCGTTAGGCGCCGTAGCGAGCAGCCGTCGGGCAGCGTCGAGGATGTGCTCTCGCTGCTCCCGTCTCACCATGCCTTCGATCATACTGAGACACAACAGCATTGTCAATACTGGAATGTCTCAATAGCGGGAGCCATGGTGGGTCGTGTGGGTAGTCGTTCGGGACAGAGACTGCGAGGTGAGCGGGGTAGCGAGCTCCTGACCCCGTAAGCCGACGGAGCCTGGCCCGGGCGAACCCGTATTCGAGACCGCCGGCGCGCTACCGGGCGAAGGAGACTGCCGGCGCTGGGCGCGCCCAGCGGGCGTAGCGCTCCTTCAGCCCCAGCTCGGTCAGCAGCGCGTCCAGCTCCTGCACCTTCGGACCCCGCAGGTCGGCCAGCGGCCGCCGCACGGAGCCGACCTCGAAGCCGAGCAGGTTCAGCCCGGCCTTGATCACGATCGGGTTGGTGAACCAGTACATCGCCTTCATCAGCGGTAGCAGCCGGAAGTAGTCGCGCCGCCAGGAGGCCAGGTCCACGCCGTTCGTCCAGGGCTGGGAGAGCGCGGCCATCTCGGCCGGGGCGACGTTGCCGGTGACATTGGCGGTGCCCGAGCCGCCCAACGCCAGCGTCGGGGCGATCAGGCCGTACTTCGGATAGTCGCAGCAGAGCACCTTGACCGCGCCGTTGCTGAGAGCGATCACCTCGGCGATCTGGCTGGCGTCGGCCATCGCCTCTTTGTCGATGAACAGGTTCGGCGCCTCGCGCTGCAGCCGGGCGATCGTCGCCGGCTCGATGTTCACGTGGACGCGGGTCGGGTTGTTGTAGAGCGCCACCGGGCAGCGGACCGCGGTGGCGACCGCGGCGAAGTGCTCGAACACCGCTTCCTGGGGTGGGGTGACGTAGGGCGGGACGACCAGCACGACTCCATCAGCGCCGGCGTCCTCGGCGTAGCGGGTGAGGGCGATGGTGTCGCGCGTGCTGGGCAGGGTGGTGCCGAAGAAGACGCGGATCTTCCCACGGGCGAACGCGGCGACGCGGTCGATGATCTCCCGCCGCTCCTCCAGAGACAGCAGCGTCGCCTCGCCACAGGAGCCCATTACCAGCAGCGCGCAGGAGCCGTTGTCCGCGTGGAAGGCGATCAGCCGCTCGAACATCGCCCAGTTGATCGACTCGTCAGGATGAAACGGGGTGGGGATGGCAACCCAGGAGCCGCGCGGCTCGATCATGTGCTCTTGCTCCTCGTCGTTTCTATCAATACTATCGGTACCCAGGATAGCGCGACGTGGGAGGCGCTGGCGACGCTCGCTACGCCGTGACGCTGAACAGCGGCGTGCCCAGCGCCCGCTCGTCTACCCTGATCCCCAGGCCGGGGCCGGTCGGGACGCGGCCCCGGCCGGCGCGGGCCACCGGCGCGCCCTCGGCGAGGCGCTCGTTCACCAGCCCGTTGATCAGCGAGCCGTTCAGCAGCAGGCCCGGGCGGGTGCTGGCGGCCAGGTGGGCGGAGGCGGTCGCGACCACATCCCCGCCACCGCCATCCTCGATGGTCACCGCCAGCCCCCAGCGCTGGCAGAGGTCCCGCGCCTGGCGCAAGCGGCTGATTCCGCCGAAGCGCGAGAGCTTCAGCATCGCTGCGTCCAGCGCGTCGCGGGCCTGCGCCTCCAGCACGGCGTCCAGATCGGTCAGACTCTCGTCCAGGATCATCGGCCGGGCGGTGCGGCGGCGGATAGCCAGACACTCGGCGAGCGTTCGGCAGGGCTGCTCCAGATACAATGGCTGCTGCTCCAGCGCTGCCACGACGTTCGCTGCCTCATGCACCCGCCAGTAGCCGTTGGCGTCGGCGATGACCAGGTCGAGGTCGACCAGCACCGAAAGGCAGGCGTGGACGCGGCGCACATCCTCGCGCCAGTCGGAGCCCACCTTGAGCTGCACCCGGCGATAGCCGGCCTCGCGCACCGCCTGGGCGCGCTCTGCCATCTCCTCCGGGCTGCCGAGCCCGACCGCGCCCAGCAGCGGGAACTCGGGCTGGAAGGTGCCGCCCAGCAGGTCGCTGAGCGGCAGCCCGGCCGCCTGGCCGAGGATGTCCCAGCAGGCGATATCCAGCGCGGACTTGGCGTAGGCGTGCCCCTGGAGCACCTGGTCCATGCGGGCGTAGACCACCTCGACCTGGCGGGGATCCAGGCCGAGCAGCGCGGGTGCCAGCTCACGGATCGCGGCACGCGCCCCTTCGGCGTGGGCAACCATATAGCCCGGGATCGGGGCGTGCTCCCCCCACCCAGCCAGCCCGGCCTCGGTCGAGACCTTCACCAGCGTGCTGTCCAGCGATCGCATGACCCGGCCGCCCGACAGGGCGAACGCCCCGCCGGCGACGGTGTAGCGAAACCCGAACACGTCGATACGGGTGATCTTCATCCAGTCCTCGCGCCAATCCCCAGCCTCGGGGAAGGAGTGCCGCCAGGGGCGGCGACATCCGGCCGTATCGTTCGGCTCGACCCCGGCGTCGGGCTCCCGCTGTGGCCTGCGGGCGACGCTATTGTCGACGCCAGCCCACCCGGTGGGCAACTGTGGAGCACGGGCCGGGGCGTGGCGCTATCATGGGCCCAGCTCCCACGTGCTGGTCGGCGTTCGCTCCGGCCGATTGGAGGTTCTGGTGCCCGACCTGCTCCTGCCCCACCTGTTCTCCCCGCTGCGGATCGGGACCGGGCTCACCCTGCGCAACCGGCTCGTCTCGGCTCCCCATACCACGGTGTTTGCCGAGCCCGGCGGCTACCCGGGGCCACGCGAGGCGGCCTACCGCGCGGCGCGCGCGCGGGGTGGAGCGGGGCTGATCGTGCTGGGGACCAGCATAGTCCATCCCTCGTCGCCGCTGGACTACGGGGTGCTGGCGAACCTGGACGACAGCTACATCCCGGGCTATCGGCTGGTGGCCGAGGCGGTCCACCAGCATGGGGCGGCGCTGTTTGCGCAGCTCAATCACCAGGGCGCCGCGGCGCACGGGCGGGGAACCGGCCGGCCGCTCGTGGCGCCCTCGCCGGTTCCATCGTTCGTCCACGGTGAGGTGCCGCGCGCGCTGGAGGTGGAGGAGATCCAGGAGATCGTGCGCGCCTTCGCGGCCGCGGCCGCGCGCTGCCAGCGGGCTGGGGTGGATGGCGTCTTGATCCACGCCGCGCACGGGTACCTACTCAACCAGTTCCTGTCGCCGCTGACCAACCGGCGCACCGACCAGTACGGCGGAAGCCTGGCCAATCGGCTGCGCCTGCTCTGGGAGGTGCTCACTGCCGTCCGCGCCGCCACCGGCCCGGCGTATCCGGTGGGGGTGCGGCTCAGCGTGGACGAGCTGGTGCCTGGCGGGCTCACCCTCGACGAGTCGCTCGAGATCATCCGCCGGCTCGATCGCGGCGGACTGGTGGATTACCTGGACGTCTCCTGCGGCATCGACACCGACCTCCTGTCGCACGGCCGGCACTATCCCGGCATGCAGCTTCCGGAGGAGACCTGGGTGGACCTCGCCGCCGCGGTAAAGCGCGTGGCCAGCGTGCCCGTCGCCTGCGCGGGCCGGATCGGCGATCCCCAGCGAGCGGAGCGGCTCCTGGCTGAGGGCACACTCGACCTGGTCCAGATGGCGCGAGCGTTGATCGCCGACCCGGATCTGCCCAACAAGGCACGTGAGGGCCGCTGGGATGAGATCCGCCCCTGCCTGTACATCTCCTCCGGCTGCCTCGGCCGCCTGTACCGCGGCCAGCCGATCGGCTGCGTCCAGAACCCAACCGTCGGGCAGGAGCGCGAGCTTGACGAGATCCCCCCGGCCGCCCGCGCTCGGCGCGTGGTCGTGGTCGGCGGCGGGCCGGCCGGGATGCAGGCGGCCGTCGTCGCCCGGCAGCGGGGACACCACGTGGTGCTGTTCGAGCGCGCCCCACATCTCGGGGGCCAGATGTGGACCGCGGCGCAGGCGCCGGGTCGGGCTGATCTGCTCGCTGGGGTGCGCTTCCTGGAGCGAGAGCTGGAGCGGCGCGGGGTGGACGTCCGCCTGGGAGTGGATGCCACCCGGCAATGGGTGCTCGACGAGCGGCCAGACGCGGTGCTCGTCGCCACTGGGTCCGATGCCGCGCCGTTCGAGCCCGCTGTGCCCGATCCCGGCCGAGTCTGCTCGGTGCGCGAGGTTCTGGATGGCGTCGCGCGCGTCGGGCAGCGAGTGGTCGTTGTGGATGGCCTGGGGCGGCTGGCAGCGGCGAGCACGGCCGACTACCTCGCGGCTCGGGGCCATGATGTTGCCATCGTCACGCGCGATTACGCGGTCGGTGCCCACATCGACCAGACGACGCGCCCGATCGTGGAGTATCGCCTGCGGGCCGCCGGCGTCCGCCAGATCGCCGGTACCGAGGTGATCGGCTTCGACGGCAGTTCCGTCCAGCTCCGTGACTGCTTCACCGGGCGAGTCTGGAGCCTGGACGGCGTGGACACCCTGGTCCACGACCTGGGCGGCCGCCCCCGCGATGCGCTGTACGCGGAGCTCGCCGGGTTCGAGGGAGAGGTGCGTCGAATCGGCGACTGTCTGGCGCCCCGCGAGCTCGAAGACGCGTACCGTGACGGCTTCCAGGCGGCGCTGGCGCTCTGAGCGCCACGGGGGCATCAGCCTGAGGCGGGCTCGTTGTAGAGCGGCAGCCAGCGGCCGCTGCCGACGGCGCGAGCGCGCTGGTAGATGCGCGCGGCGATGGCGATGTCCTCGGCGGAGATTCCCAGGTTCATCGCCACGATGCGCTCGTCGTCCCGCTCGCGGCCCGCCACCTGGCCGATGAGCAGGCGGGGCAGGTCGCCCGCGACGGGCGGCCCGTCCTGAAAGAAGTCCCCTTGCGCCTGGTAGCCGCGATACTGCTCCAGGTCGTCCACGTAGTACTTGTCCGTGGCGCTCAGCGCCGCGCCGCTCCAGTAGCAGTCGTAGTCGAGCGGCAGCCCGAGCACGCCTGGGCGCAGCCAGTCGGGCTGAATCGGCCGGGGCGCCTGGCGCTCGATCGGCCCGGCGGTGACGACCACGTCCGCCCCGGCGACCGCCTCGCGGGCTGAGGCGACGGTCTGGAAGCGCAGCCGGGGGAAGCGCTCCGTGGCCCAGGCAGCGAAGCGCACGGCGTGCTCGGGGACCAGGTCGTACAGCAGCACGGTGTCGAGCGCGGGCAGCCCCAGTGCCAGCCCTTCGAGCTGCGTTCTGGCCTGGACCCCGCAGCCAAGCAGGGCGAGCGTGCTCGCCCCGGGCCGGGCCAGGGCCCGGGCGGAGATCGCGCTCACCGCCCCGGTGCGCTGTGCCGTGAGCCAGGTGCTCTCCAGCACCGCCAGCGGCGCGCCGGTCTCCGCGTCGTTCAGGATCAGCAGCCCCATCAGGTAGCGCAGGCCGCGGGGCGGGTTGTCGGAATAGCCGCTCTGCCACTTGATGACCGCGTGGCGCAGCGAGGGCGCGTAGGACATCTGGGCGTGGTACCAGGTGCGGTCACTCGGATAGAGCCCCACCTTGGGCGGCATCAGCACCTCGCCGCGCCCGCGCGCCATCAGCAGCTCCTGCACCGCGTCGATCGTCTCGGCCATCGAGATCCCGACGCGGGCGACGTCGGCGTGGGAAAGGTAGAGGATCTCCGTCCCGGGCGGCTGTGATCGGCTCACCGGCGTGTACCTCCTGCTGGCGCCGCTCAAGCGACGCGGAACGCCCGCACCGCGTCCTCGTCCAGGGTGACGCCCAGGCCGGGGCCATCAGGCGGGTAGATCCAGCCGTCCTCGCTGCGCAGCGGCGGGCTGATGATGTCCTGCTGAAGCAGGAAGCTGCTGATGTAGTAGTCGCTGCCGTAGTGGACGATCGGGGTGGAGCAGGCGAAGTGCAGGTGCGCCGCCAGGCCGACCCCGGACTCCCACATCGCCCCGGCGTAGCAGGGCAGGCCGGCCGCCTCGGCGATCGCCGCGACCCGCTTGGCGCCCAGCAGCCCGCCGGTCTTCATCAGCTTGATGCTCACCATGTCGGCCGCCTCCAGGCGCACCAGTCGCAGCGCGTCGTGGGGACCAAAGACGCTCTCGTCGGCGACGATCGGGGTGTCGATCGCCCGGGCGATTCGGGCCATGCCCTCCAGGTCCCACTTCGGCAGCGGCTGCTCGATGAAGGTGGGGTGGAACGCCTCCATCGCCCGGACCCGCACCAGCGCCTCCTCTGCCGTTAGCGCCTGGTTGTAGTCCAGCCGCAGCTCTGCCCCGTCCGCCAGCGCCTCGGCGATCCGCCGGACGCGCTCCAGGTCATCCCGGGCGGGCAGCACCCCGGTCTTGACCTTGAAGATCCGTAGACCCTGCGCGCGCAGCGACGCGATCTCGTCCAGGTCGCGCGCGGTGTCCTGCTGCGCGACAGAGAAGCTGAGCGGGACGCGGTCGCGGCAGCGGCCCCCGAGCAGCGTGGAGATCGGCTGGCCGAGCGCCCGGCCAACGAGATCGTGCAGCGCCATGTCGATCGCGGCCTTGGCGAAGGGGTGGCCGGCGAGCACCCGATCCAGCTTGGCCATCAGCGCCTCGATCCGGAACGGGTCCTCCCCGACCAGCGCCGGGCCCAGGTGCGCTCGCAGCACCGCCAGCGTCGCCTCCGCGCTCTCGGCGAACACCGGCCAGGGCGAGGCCTCGCCCAGCCCCACCAGGCCCTCGTCGGTGAACAGGCGGATGAGCACGTTGTCGACATGGGGCAGATCCCCCACCCCCAGCCGCCGCCTTCCCCGGATCGGAAGGCGCAACTGGATCGCCTCGAGACCGGTGATGCGCATCGCTCCATCCCCGCGTGTCCCGACTGGCGCTGCCCGCCGAAGGCTTCGCGCCAAATCGACAGGCCATTGTTGGCCAGCGGCCGCGCGGCTGGCAAGCGTGGGCCAGAGCGCCGCCGCGTCCACCTGCCTTGACAGCCGCGAGGGGCGGCGGCACACTGACAGCGCGGGCGGCGCGATCCGCGGCGCAGCAGGATGATCTGCACGAGGGAAGGGACGGTCTACGGTGGACACAGCACGCATCGGGCTGATCGGCGCGGGATTCATCGGCGAGGTGCACCTGCGCGCGCTCGCGTTCAACCGACGCGCCGACGTGCGCGCGATCGCCGACGTGAACGAGCGCCGGGCGCGGGAGATGGCCGAGCGGTTCCACGTCCCACGCACCTACACCGACGTGCGCCAGATGCTCGAGCAGGAGCGGCTGGATGGGGTCATCATCGCCACCCCGGATCAGCTTCACCGCGAGCCAGCCGAGCTGGCGGCGCAGGCGGGCGTCCATATCATGCTGGAAAAGCCGATCGCCACCACCGTGGAAGACGCGGAGGCGATCATCGCCGCGGCGCAGCGCAACAACGTGAAGCTGATGATCGGCTTCATCCTCCGCTTCACCCTGCCTTACCAGCAGCTTCGCCAGAAGGTCGTCAGCGGCGAGATCGGGACGCCGACGATGGCGTTCGGGAAGCGGACGGTCAACGCGAGCGAGGCCCGCCGGCTGGCCGGGCGCTGCACCGTGAACGACTACCTGTCGATCCACGATACCGACACGATCCTCTGGAACATGGGTACAGACGTCGAGTCGGTCTACGCCCAGAACGGATCGTTCGTGCTGAAGGAGCAGGGGCTCAACACCCCCGACTACTACTGGACGATGCTGCGCTTCCGCAATGGAGCGACCGCGGTCACTCACAGCCACTGGGCGATGCCGGCGGCTTTCCCGAACTATCCGGAGTCGGAGCTGCTGATGACGGGCACCCGGGGCGCGGTGCACCTGCACCTGGCGGGCCAGCACCTCTGGTACGCCAGCGATACCAGCTACGAGCACCCGGACGTGAGCTATGGCTTCACCGCCGAGGACGCGGGCGCCTTCCGCAAGGAAGACGAGCACTTCACCGATTGCATCATCGAAGACCGGCAGCCGCTGGTGACCGGCGTGGACGGCCTGAACGCGCTGAAGATCATCCTGGCGGCCGACGAGTCGATTCGCACCGGGCAGCCAGTCAAGGTGTCGCTGCAGCCACCCCAGCAGCACTAAGGGACGCAGGGCGACGCCTGGCCGGGCGAGCACAAGCGAGCCGGCCCGTGATTGACTGAAGGGCCGGCTCGCTTGTGCTGTCAGCCATCCAGGACGGCTCAGTCCGGGTCGACCTTCTGGTACTTGTCCAGGAGCTGGGTGGCGAGCTGCTTCAGCCCGTCCAGCGCCTCCTTGGTGCCTTTCTGGCCGAGGATCGCCTGAGATAGCTCAGTGAGCGCCTTGCTGTTCCATTCCTCGTAGAAGTAGCGGCGCCAGACGGCCGGCGACTTGGCGTTGGCGAGCAGCCCCTGCATGGTGGGGAACATGAAGTCGTAGTCCGGCATCCACTTCTGGTACGCCGCCTTGACGTCCGGATCCTCTAGCGTAGCCGGGTAGCCGGAGTTGAGCGCCTGCTCGATCGCCCAACGCTTCGAGACGTAGAGGTTGCCGTCCTTGTCCTTGTAGCCGAAGAACTCCTGCAGCCGGTACGAGCGGGCGAGCGTCTTTTCGTCCTCGCCGGGCCGTTTGATCGACAGGTAGATGCCGGTGTCGATCAGCCCCCAGGGCTGCTTATCGACCGGGACGTACATGGAGCCCTTGGCGTTCGGGTTGGAGCCGCCCTTGGCCAGCTTGGAGCGGGTAGGGTCGTTGAAGACCTTGCTGTCGTAGATCTGCTGCGGGCTGTAGGCGTAGCGGCCGCTGGCGAAGCCGTCGATAAAGTCGGTCTCCTGCATCGTGAAGACCTCTTTCGGGACGATCCCGTCTGCCAGCAGCTTCTTGTACTGGTCGAGGATGTCGTAGCACTTCTGGTCGAAGACCGGGTGCCCGTTGTCGTCGAACAGCACCGCGCCCCGGTTCATACATTCGAACTGGAAGCCCCAGGCCAGTCCGAACCAGGCGGTGGCGAACCAATGGGGCAGGAACGGAACGTCCGTCGCCCCGGACTTCTTGATCTGGTAGAGCTGGTCGTACAGCTCATCCCAGGTCTTGGGATACTGCTTGGGGGTGATGCCAACCTTCTGGAGCAGCTCCTCGTTGGTGCAGATCGTCCCGCGGACCGACTGGAAGTACGGCAGGCCGAGCAGCTTGCCATCCTTGGTCGAGACGATATCCTTCCAGGCCGGGTACAGGTCCTTCTTGACCTGGTCGACGTTCCAGTACCCCTCCAGGTCCCAGACCCAGCCGGCCTTATACCAGCGATGCGCCGTTTGCGGGTTGGAGTAGGCGAAGTTGAGCGGCTCCTTGTTGAGGTGCATCTTCTCCATCAAGGAGCCGTAGTCGCCGGACACCGTCTGGTAGTCAACGTTCTCCTCGTACATCGCGTTGAACTTCTTGACGTTGTCCTCGACGACTTCCGGGTGGTAGTTCCAGCCACGGAAGACGAGTGGCTGGCCGCCCCCGGTGCCCTGCGGCGGCTTCTGGACCTTGGGCGTGGCCGCGCCGCCCGCGGCCGCCGGGGTCGCGCCGGCCGAAGCGCCCCCGCCGCTGGGCGTGGCCGCCGCTCCGCCACCGCTGCCCGGGGTCGCCGCCGCCCCGCCGCCTGTGGATGCCGGGGCTCCCCTGCCGCCGCACGCCGCAAGGACCGACATCGCTGCCAGTCCACCGCCGATCGCCCCTGCCCGGCGGAGAAACTCCCGGCGGTCCATCCGGCCGCCAGACTTGCCCACGCTCTCGTCGCTCACGCGCTGCCTCCCGAACAAGAAGTATCTGGGCGCTCTGGACTGAACCACTGACGGCGCGCGCTCCCCAACCGGCACGCGTCGGGCTCGACCCTTACACCTCGAAGCGCTGCTCCGTCTCCCGATCGAAGAAGAGCGCGCGCTCCCACGGAAACGCGATCGTGACCGGACTGCCCAGATCGAGTCGGTCCTGGGTGCTGGTCACCGACCGGATGTGATCTCCAGCCGTCCGCACGTCGTACAGGATGGCGGTTCCGAGCACCTGGCGAGTGAACACTTCACCGCGCCAGGCACCGTCGCCACCGCTCCCCGGGGTGAGCTGCACGTACTCCGGGCGGATGCCGACGATCAGGCGGCCAGCCGGGGCCAGCCCCCGCAGCCGGGCGTACAGTGCCGGCGCCATCGGCAGCCGGATCTCGCCCTGCCCGACCAGCCGCGCCCGTGGCTCGCTCGGGTCCAGCTCCACCTCGAACAGATTGATCGGGTGGGTTCCCACGAACCGCGAGGTCCAGACATTGACCGGCGCGTTGTAGATCTCCAGCGGCGTGCCCACCTGGACCAGCTCGCCCTTGCGCATCACCGCGATCCGGTCCGCCACGCTCATCGCCTCTTCCTGGTCGTGTGTCACGAACAGCATCGTGGTTTCCAGCTCGCGGTGGATGCGCACCAGCTCAGCGCGCAGTTGCCGGCGCATGTCCGCGTCCAGGCTGGAGAACGGCTCGTCCAGCAGGAACAGGTGCGGACGCTTCACCAGCGCCTTGGCGATCGCCACCCGCTGGCGCTCGCCGCCCGACAGCTCGTGCAGTCGCCGCTGCAGGTAGGCATCGATGCCGAGCATGCGGGTGATCGTCGCCACGCGCTCGTTGATCACCTCCTTGGGCACCTTGCGGAGCTTCAGGGCGAAGGTGATGTTCTCGAGCACGTTCATGTGCGGGTACAACGCGATGGACTGGAAAACCATCGACACGTCCCGCTCCTCGGCCGGCACTCGGTTCATCAACCGGTCGCCGAAGTACAGCTCACCGCTGGTTGGCTCCTCGAGCCCGGCCAGGATGTTCAGCGTGGTGCTCTTGCCACAGCCGGAGGGGCCGAGCAGCACGAGCAGCTCTTTGTCGTAGATGTCCAGGGTGATGTCCCGCAGCGCCGCTTCCTTGCTCTGATTGTCGAAGCGCTTGCTGATGTGGCGCAGCCGGATCGCCGGCTCGCCCGGGCCCCGTGGTCGTTCCGCGACTCGATCTGCGACGACGCCGTGTGCCATGCTCGTGCTCCCTCCTAAGCCTCTATCCCAAGGGGTCCGCGATATTGAGCCGCTTGATCCGGCTCTGGAAGATCAGTGCCAGGATCGCCGGGGGAATGATCCCGAGGAACGCTGCCGCCGCCATCTCGTTGGCGTACGAGATCTGGAAGAACATCGCCGACAACGCGGGCGGGAACGTCTGAGCCGGCGAGCCGGCGTTCAAGATGAGCGAAAAGGTGAACTCGTTCCAGGAGGTGAGAAAGGCGATCACCGCGCAGGCGGCGACACCCGGCATCGCCATGGGGACCATGACGCGCCAGAAGGCCTGCCAGCGGGTGAGGCCATCGACGCGGGCGGCGCGCTCGACGTTGCGGGGCAGCGAGGCGAAAAAGCCGCTCATGATCCAGGCGATCAGGGGAATGGTGATCGTCAGGTAGATGATGATCAGCCCCTGCAGTGTCCCTTGCATCCCGGCGACCTGGAACAGGTAGGCGAAGGGGATGAGGACGGCGATGGGGGGATAGGCGCGGGTAGAGACGATCCCGAACAGCAGCGCGCCCCGATAGCGGAACCGCAGCCGACCGAGCG